>DASWXD010000042.1:0-44278 GCA_036405675.1 Sediminibacterium sp. | reverse complement strand
TAATGGGTAACCTGGCTATCCGCAGTTATAATATCAGCAGGGCAGGCAAAGATGCCAGAGGCAGAGATACCACCGTATACCCTGGCCGCAACATCAAACTCATGTGGGATGGCCCGAATATGCGCATCACCAACTTCGACGAAGCCAACCAGTTTGTGAAGAGAACGTATAGAGAAGGATGGAGTTTAGGCGTGTAATTATTCATGGATGACAATCTTAATAAGGAAAGCGGCTCATATAATATGAGCCGCTTTTTTTGAATATCGAACACCGAACAGGGAATATCGAATGTCGAAGGAGGGTTTACATGTATATTCATTAATCGAAATAAATTCCAACTCACAAAAAACAACTTATTTCTGTGTCCCTCTGTAACTCTGTATCTCTGTATTAAAAAATATGCTTGAAAATTGAAAGAGTATATACGTTTGTGTCTTCAACACAGAGATACAGAGACAAGGAGTTTCACAGAGTTATTTCTTTTTTGCAACAAAACGCTCATTCTCTTCATCATTCAATATTCCCTGTTCTCTATTCACCGCAGAGACGGGGAGAGCGGGGCGTTTTCGCAGAGAAAATCTCTGCGCAACCTCTGCCTCTCTGCAGCTCTGCGGTGAATAGAGCCATAAAAAAACTGCGGCCCTTAACGAACCGCAGTTTCTATTCAAAATACTTACAAAGCAACTATCACCTAATATGAAAAGTCTTTCATATACTTCGCATCCGCTTCTGCACTGGCCAGCGGGTTACTGCCGGTAAAAGCTTCCTGCTCTACGATATGGTATTTCAGACCCTTGCTTTCTCCCACTTTCAGGATAGAAGCAAAATCGATCGTACCCTTTCCAATCTGCACAGACTCATGACCTTCTCTACCATTCGTTTTGGCCAGGTCTTTAACATGGCAGAGTCTGAACCGACCGGGGTGTTTGCTGAACCAGGCTTTGGGATCTTCACCCGCAGCAACTACCCAGTAAATATCCATTTCAAAATCTACCAGGTTTTTATCTGTCAGGTTCATCATCACTTCCTGCGGCACTTCCCCATTCACAGGTTTGAAAGAATAATCATGGTTATGATACGCAAAACGGATCCCGTTTTTCCGGCAGATCTCACCTGATTTATTAAACTCATCGGCAAACTTCTTGTAGTCGTCTATCGATTTTTGCGGCCCTTTGTACGGGCAGATCAGGTATTTCATCCCGATAGCTGCAGCTTCGGCGGCTTTGCGTTCAAAGTCTACCGTGTTATTACAGTGAGCTGAAACGATGTTCAGGTTCAGATCATCCATATACTTTTTGAACTCGGTGTTTTTCATACCCCAGAAAATACCTTTCTGTCCTTCAAAACTCTCTATCATCTTATAACCATAGTCAGAGATTTTTTTCAGGGTTTCTTTGGCATTCGCACCCATATCTTCTTTCACCGTCCATAACTGGATCCCGAAAGAAGACAGTTTCTTATACGGTGCCAAACCGTTCAGCAAAGAAGATTTTCCTGCCAAAGGCAGCGATAAACCCAAAGCGGCAAAAGTACTGTTGCGTAAAAAATCACGCCTGTTAGTAGACATATTCTAAGCTTTACATGATGATAAAACCGCCTCGCATCACACGTGAGTCGTGAATCGTGAGTCGTGAGTGATAATAACCTGACAGGTACATACAAACCGCATGCCCCAATTATTAATTGTTAATTGTTAATTACTAAGTAGCCCATGCCTTATCGCCCTTCTTATAGTCGATACAACCTTCGTATTTACCCGGAACCGCTACATAACGCAACGCTTTGGTAGCACCTACTTCTGAAGTAAAGAAGCCTGTAAGGGTCAGTTCTTTCATCATACGGAAATAATGGTTGGGCTGGTCGTCTTTTTTGTTTTTCTGGTATTCTTTCTGCTCTTTGTCCAGCTCTACCAGCAAACCATGACGCTGCTCGGCAGTACTTTCCATGAACGACTTGCCATTTTTTGTTTTACTGGCTTCGTCCAGCTTGGCCATCCCTTCCATGAAGATCTTCTGGTCTTTTTCTTCGTAACAGTCTCTCACCATCACCGTCATAAACTCGCCCACTTTGGCCGCTTTGGCGCCGGGTGTGCTGGTGGCAGGTAAAATAGTTTCCGCTACTTCATCAAGGAAAGAAATATCAGATGCAGAAAAACTAACGCCCACATCTGTTTTGGTTTTACATCCCGACAGGAATGCTTCGGCACCCAAAATAGTTCCTCCCAGGAGCAGGGCTACACTGGATAAGGCTTCTCTTCTATTCATGAGATTGATTTTTAATGGTGAGTTGTCAGTAGTGAGTAGTAAGTGTGGTTTTACTGCCCACTCACCACTCACTATTCACTTTATAAATTTTGTTTTTTTAATTCAGTCACCGCATGATCCACCGCTCTCGCAGTAAAGGCCATATAAGTGAGTGATGGATTTACACAGGCAGCGGAAGTCATGAATGCTCCATCGGTAACGTATACATTCGGCGCATCCCACACCTGGTTAAATTTATTTACCACAGAAGTTTTCGGATCGGCACCCATGCGGGCGGCGCCCATTTCATGAATACCTCTTCCCTGGTAACCATTGGCATCCCAGCCTCTTACATCTTTTACGCCTACAGCTTCCAGCATTTCAATGGCGTCTTTCTGCATGTCTTTACGCATCTTCAGTTCATTTTCTTTCAGCTCTGCGTCGAACGACAATACATTCAGTCCCCATTTATCTTTTACATTTTTATCCAGCGTAACCTTATTGGAATGATCAGGCAGAATTTCCCCAAAACCACCCATACCCATACTCCAGCTACCAGGTTCTGTTAACGCATCTTTGAATTCGCCGCCGATGCTCAGTTCAGCCACATCGCGGCCCCAGCCCGATCTGCTGGCACCACCCTGGTAACCAAAGCCACGCAGGTAGTCGCGCTTGTCACCGGCAAAATTCTGGTAACGCGGAATATAAATACCGTTGGCACGACGGCCGAAATAGTATTTGTCTTCGTATCCTTCCACTCTTCCGCTGGCACCCACACCAAGGTGGTGGTCCATGATATTATGTCCCAGCTCGCCGCTGCTGCTGCCCAAACCTTCGGGCCAAACATCGGTAGCCGAATTCATCAGGATCCATGCAGTGTTAAAGGTAGAAGCGTTCAGGAATACGATTTTTGAATTGAACGTATAGGTTTTATTGGTTTCTGCATCCAGCACTTCTACACCGGTTGCGCGTTTTTTGTCTTTATCGTACAACACTTTGGTTACGATAGACCATGGACGCAGGGTAAGGTTACCCGTTTTCATGGCCGCAGGCAGGGTAGATGATTGCGTACTGAAATAAGCGCCGAACGGACAACCCAACCAGCATTTGTTACGGAACTGGCAATTGGTTCTTCCTTCGTGTGCAACAGTTAAGTTAGCGGTACGGCCAATGATCATGGCACGGGCACCTTTGTAATATTCCTTCATGCGGGCAGCCACATCTTTCTCCACGCAGTTCATATCCATCGGAGGCAGAAACTGTCCGTCGGGTAACTGTGCCAATCCATCACGGTTACCGCTGATGCCCGCAAATTTTTCTACATAATCATACCAGGGTGCAATGTCTTTATAACGTACCGGCCAGTCAACCGCGATCCCGTCTTTGGCATTGGCTTCAAAATCCAGATCACTCCAGCGATAACTCTGGCGACCCCACATCAGGGATCGTCCACCCACATGGTAACCACGGAACCAATCGTACCGTTTTACCTCTGTATACGGGCTCTCCTTTTCGTTCACCCAGTAATCCAGGTTGGTTTCATTCAGCGGGTAATCGCGCTTCAGCACCGGATAATCCTTGATCATCTGTTGGGTTCTTCTTCCGCGGTGCGGAAAATCCCATGCTTCTTTGTTGGCATTCACATAGTCTTTGATATGCTCAATGTTTCGCCCACGTTCCAGCAGCAGCACTTTGAGTCCTTTTTCGGTTAACTCTTTTGCCGCCCAGCCACCGCTGATCCCGGAGCCGACAACAATCGCATCAAATGTTTGATCGGACATGATTCTGTTTGTTTATTGGTTTATGGTTTACTTGTTGTCAATTAGCAATCATGAATGGGCAATCGTATATTCACAATTGTCCATTCACCATTCACATCTACACATCACATATCGAAACCGCTTTCCGCAGGGAGCCCAGTTTATCTGCTGCCAGCGGAATAAATTCCTGTGCCACATAACCTGTAAATCCGGTACCCAGAATAGCTTGCATGATGGCAGGATAGTATAATTCCTGTGTTTCATCAATCTCGTGTCTGCCCGGTACGCCGGCTGTGTGGTAATGACCGATATAGGTATTGTAATCGCGGATGGTCCGGATCACATCACCTTCATCAATCTGCATATGATATATGTCGTATAGTAATTTAAAATTCGGCGAACTCAGCCGTTTGCACAATTCAACGCCCCATTGTGTTCTGTCGCACATATAATCTTTATGATCAATCTTGCTGTTCAGCAGTTCCATGGTTAATACTACCCCTCTCTTCTCTGCATGGCCAATGATCTGCTTCAGTCCTTCCAGGCAATTCCGTAAACCGGTCTCATCATCCATACCATTGCGGTTACCACTGGCACAGAACAGGTTTTTAAAACCGGCATCTGCTACAAGATCGATATGTTCGGTATAATTCTTAATGAGTGTGGAATGATACTGTTTATCATTCCAGCCCTTGGTTAAACCAATCTCGGCACCATTGCACATGGTAGATACCAGATTGTATTTTTTGAGGGTGGCCCAGTCTTTCGGACCTACCAGATCAATGCCCTTGAGTCCGATCTCATTGGCGGCTACACATAATTCATCCAGTGTTAAACTACCAAAACACCAGCGGCAAACCGAATGCTGGATATTACCTTTTAACATGTAACGGCTGTTTGGCCCCGCAGCATAAGAAGGAATGGCCGAAGCACCCGCTGCCAGGGCAGCAGAACCTGCGAGGATATTCCTGATTGCTTTCCTTCTGTTTGAATATGGGGGCATATACGAATGGGACTTTATATATAACTACTCATTGCCTATGCGGCAGATAACTTTGATGAACTTTTCCTGCCGCGCATATACACCAGTAATATGGCAAACGCAACCGACAGAATCACCGGAATAATCAGTGTAGCATTTAACACTTCCGGTCCGGCCAGCTTTTTCGCTTCATTCATGGCTGCTTCTGAGGTATCGCCGGCAGGCAGTTTTCCGCTTACCAGTTTATCATAATACTCACCCATGAATACAGTGTACACAGATACCGCAAACATACCCGCACCACCCATCAGGTTCATACCCACGGCTCCTGTTTTGGGCAGGTTCTCCGATACAAAACCCAGCATCGTAGGCCAGAAATAACAAACGCCCATACCAAATACAATCGCACCTGCAAAAAGCATATTACCCGAACTATGTCCGAGAAGATATAAGCCTACGGCAGATAAGATCGCAGATATCAGCAATACACCCGTTGGGGAGAACCGATGCACTACCGGACCCGCAAATCCCCTTCCGATTACCATGATGCCGGTTTCGATGGTCAGTAACAGAATAGCATTATCAGATACATTCTTTAATAACACATCGATCCATTGTCCGGTAAACAGCTCTGTAATGGCGGTACCGAACATCAGGATAATCATCACAATAAACAATGGATTCAGCAATGATTTGTACATCTCTCCTGCCGATACACCACTGGCCACTCTTTCTGTAACCGGGAAATCCAGTTTGCTGAAGAGATATCCATAAATCAGGGTAGGAATCGCCATCAGACCCACCTGGATCTGCCAGCCGATACCCGCTTTATCGAGGAAGTATACCAATAAAGTACCAATCACAATTCCGCCCGGAAACCATAAATGGAAGTGGTTCAGTTTCGTGGTTTTATTATCTGCATAAATAGTAGCCACCAGCGGATTACAGGCAGCTTCTACCGTACCATTGGCTATGCCGATACATAGTGTTGAAATAAACAGACTCCAGTAACCACCGGCAAATATGGTTAACACAATACCTGCCAGGTGAAATACAAACGCTACTATCAGCAAACGTTTCATTCCGATGATATCTACTACAAAACCACCAATGATCACCGCCAGCGGAAAACCCCAGAACGCAGTGGCAGCAATGGTTCCCAGCTCTCCGGCAGAGAGTTCGAACTGAACTCCCAGGCGACCTAAAATTCCGGCGCGGATACCAAAAGAAAGAGAAGTTACTAATAAGGCCAGACAGCTGGCCACAAATAATTGGCTACGTTGGGGAGTAGTCTGCATATTGTTAGGGGTTATATGAAAAAGCAATCTGTGGTTAAATGTAATTTTTTATTTTTAAAACTGGATTGATAAAATCTGCCATGCATCAATTTTTTATGTAAACTTTACAGCTAACAGGCATTCACACCCTGATTGATTAAAATAATATCAGCATTTCATAAAAAAGTATCAAACCATGAATCGTAAACTCAGAATGGGAATGGTAGGTGGGGGCAAAGACGCCTTTATCGGTGCCATCCACCGCCTGGCCGCCAATATGGATGGCCTTATCGAAATTGTTTGTGGTGCTTTAAGCATCAACCCCGAAATAGCGAAAGCCTCGGGCGAAATGTTATTTCTGCCGGCCAACAGAACCTATCTCACATTTGATGAGATGATTACCAAAGAAAGTCAGTTACCGGCCGATCAACGGATGGATTTTGTGACCATCGTTACCCCCAACTTCGCTCACTTTGCTCCCGCTATGATGGCGCTGGATCATGGTTTCCATGTGGTGATCGAGAAACCAATGACTTTTACCCTGGACGAAGCCAAACAACTCCAGCAGAAAGTAGCAGAAACAGGATTAACCCTCTGTCTTACCCATACCTATTCCGGTTACCCCATGGTCAAACAGGCCAAAGCCATGGTAGCAGCGGGCGTATTGGGTAAGATCCGTAAAGTATGGGTAGAATACCCGCAAGGCTGGCTCAGCAAACTGAGCGAGCGCGAAGGCAATGCCCAGGCCGCCTGGAGAACCGACCCCAAAAAATCGGGCAAAAGCGGCTGTATGGGCGATATCGGTACCCATGCCGCACACCTGTCTGAATATATCACCGGCTCCAAAATCACCCATCTCTGTGCCGACCTGAATGTGATGGTAGAAGGAAGGGCTTTGGATGATGATGGTAACGTATTACTCAAATTCGATAACGGCGCAGCCGGTGTGCTCATGGCATCGCAGGTAGCTGCCGGTGAAGAGAACGCACTGAAGATCCGCGTATACGGCGAAAAAGGTGGCATTGAATGGGCCCAGCACGAACCCAATACCCTTTTGGTAAAATGGCTCGATCAACCCACACAGATCCTGCGTGCCGGCGGTAACTATGGTGACCGCCTCTCCAGCTTTGCCACCCACAACTGCCGCACGCCTGGCGGACACCCTGAAGGTTATCTCGAAGCATTTGGTAATATCTACCGCAATTTCGCTTTAACCCTCAGCGCCAAAATAGATGGTAAAACCCCCACACCCGAAATGCTCGACTTCCCCTCCTGCGAAGACGGCATCCGCGGTATGGCTTTCATCGATAACGTAGTAGCTTCTGCGCAGAGCGATGTGAAGTGGACAAAATATGTGCTGTAAGAAGTGAGTGGTGAGTAGTCAGTAGTGAGTAAGGGCCGTTTTCATTTACTACTGACTACTCACCACTCACCTATTCTATCATACTATCATTCTATCATTCAATCATTACTAACATGACCACCATTAAAGGTCCCGGCATCTTTCTCGCTCAATTCATGGGTGATGCCGCTCCGTATAATTCACTCGAATCTATTTGTAAATGGGCCGCTTCTCTCGGTTTTACGGGGGTGCAGATCCCTACCTGGGATAGCCGCTGCATAGACCTGCAGAAAGCTGCCGAAAGTAAAACCTATGCCGATGAGATCAAAGGCATTGTAGCAGCAGCCGGTTTACAGATCACAGAACTGTCTACCCATTTACAGGGCCAGCTGGTAGCGGTAAACCCAGCCTATGATGCTTTGTTTGATGGGTTTGCCCCTGAGAACCTGCGCAATAACCCCAAAGCCAGAACAGCATGGGCTGTGCAGCAACTGGAATACGCCGCCAAAGCTTCGCGTAATTTAGGATTGGATGCGCATGCTACTTTCAGCGGTGCGCTTTTATGGCATACGGTATACCCCTGGCCACAGCGTCCGGCCGGTTTGGTAGAAACCGGTTTTACCGAACTGGGTAAACGCTGGTTACCCATCCTGAACGCTTTTGAAGACGCAGGCGTGGATCTCTGTTATGAAATACATCCCGGAGAAGACCTGCACGATGGCATCACTTATGAAATGTTCCTCGCCAAAGTAAATAATCACAAAAGAGCCTGCCTCTTATACGATCCTTCGCATTTTGTATTACAGTGTCTGGATTATCTCACCTATATCGATCATTACCATGAGCGGATCCGCATGTTCCATGTAAAAGATGCCGAATTCAACCCAACCGGTAAACAGGGGGTATATGGCGGGTTCCAGAACTGGGTGGATCGCGCAGGCCGTTTCCGTTCGTTGGGAGATGGACAGGTAGATTTCAAATCCATCTTCAGCAAACTATCTGCCTACAACTACAAAGGCTGGGCCGTGATGGAATGGGAATGTGCCATTAAAGATGCCGCCACCGGTGCGGCAGAAGGAGCGCCTTTCATCAAAGACCATATCATTAAAGTAACAGAAAAAGCCTTTGACGATTTTGCCGGTACCGGTTCGGATGAAAATTTTAATCGCCGCATTTTAGGAATTGATTAATACCTTCATACCCTGTTTATACAAACCGAGATCTTTATTTTTTGAACCATAAAAATTAACAGCCTTGAAAAAGTATCTAGTAGCTTTCACCCTGCTGGCATTTGCCGCAGCCTGTAGCAGCAACCCCGAGAAAAAAGAAGAAAAACCTGCCGAAGCAGCCGCTGCTGCACCAGCTCCAGCCAACGACATGGCCAGCAACCCTGATTATGAAAAAGGATTGACACTGGTTGCCAAATCAGACTGTCTTACCTGTCATAAAGTAAACGAGAAATTAACCGGCCCTGCTTATAAAGATGTAGCTGCCAAATATGAAAGCACAGAAGAGAATATTACCATGCTGGCCAATAAGATCATCAAAGGTGGTCAGGGCGTTTGGGGTGCCATTCCTATGACACCACACCCAACTGTAAGCGAAGATGATGCTAAACAGATGGTGAAATATATCCTCTTACTCAAGAAATAAACCAACCATGCAATCATTTTCAGCGATCACGGTTTTAGCAGTATCCTTACTGCTGGCCGGTCCGGTTACAGAAACAACAACCATCCATGCCCCTGTTCAGAAAAAAGAAAAAGGCTGGACCCCTTTGTTTGATGGAAAAACACTGAATGGCTGGCATACGTACGGTAAAAATACCGTGAGTGCTACCTGGACAGTGGAAGACGGTGCGATTTATTACAACCCTTCCAAAAGAGTACCCGGACAAAAAGGTTCCAATGACCTGGTAACCGATAAAGCATATGAGAATTTTCATTTTAAATACGACTGGAAAATCGGCAAAAACGGAAACAGTGGTTTGATTTTCTGGGTGCAGGAAGATTCGGTAAAATACAAACAGACCTATCACACCGGACCGGAAATGCAGGTACTGGATAATGATGGTCATCCCGACGGGAAGATCAACAAACACCGTGCAGGCAATCTCTACGACCTGATTGCAGGCAAAGAAGGTGTTGTAAAACCCGTAGGCGAATGGAACACCGCTGAGATCATCAGTAACAAAGGCAAACTGGATTTTATCCTGAACGGAGAAACCGTGTTGTCTACCACTTATGGCGATGATAACTGGAAACAGATGATTGCCGGAAGTAAATTCAAACAATGGCCTGATTTCGGAACGGTTTTCAAAGGCCGTTTTGCCCTGCAGGACCATGGCAACGATGTTTGGTACCGGAATATCCTGATCAAGAAATTATAAGTCTCATTAAGCATACTAAAAAGCCATCATCGCAAGAGATGGCTTTTTTAGTGCATTTATCCCGGCTTTTCTCCCCGCTGTAAAGCGGCATCAAAATCCTATTTTCGCTGTATGATCGAGTTCGATGATATCTATTTTATGCAGCAGGCGCTCAAAGAAGCAGTTATTGCCTATGAGGCTGATGAAGTGCCGGTGGGTGCCGTGGTGGTTATCAATAACAAGATCATTGCCCGGGGCCATAACCAGGTAGAGCTGCTGACCGATTCTACCGCCCATGCAGAGATCCTCGCACTCACATCCGCCTATAACTACCTTGGGGCCAAATACCTGCCCGAAGCCTGTTTATATGTAACCGTAGAACCCTGTTTGATGTGTTGCGGCGCCCTGTACTGGAGCAAAATAGGGCGGATCGTGTACGGCGCATCGGATGAAAAGAACGGCTTTAAACATATCACCCGGGAAAACTGGCCCTTTCATCCCAAAACCGAACTGGTGAAGGGCGTGATGGCAGATGAATGTGCACAACTGATGCGGTCTTTTTTCAAGGCAAAGAGATGAAAAATCAGTCTTGTATATAGGATATTGTTAATTAGCTATAGAACGATAAACGGCAGCGAATCCTTTTGTAAAACTATTATAAAGCCAGAATACACCCAATGAAGCCTTATTATTACGAGTTGTCATTTTTTTTAGCCCATTTTAGTTTTTCACCAGACCATTTTTGCGAGTTGGGCTTAGGATCATGAAAGTAATTTGAAACCTTAGCGAGCTTATTTGCAAATTGTCTATGCTTTGTTTGTGGTGCTCCTTTTACAAGTGGAGTTTCATATAACATATCAGCGTGCATAGGCAACCCACGGGATTTCTTATATACAGGGGGGGTGCTTATGTATACTCCGTTTTCATCTATTGGAGTGCCTTTAATTTCAACCTTAATTCTTTCAGCGGGTATAATTGAATCAAATACTTCTTTGGGATGAAATGCGCAGAAAGTAGCAAGACCACAATATTGATTGTCCTTAATTACTAAACTAGATGCATGAATTTTGCAGAAATTATCTGTAGAATATCCATGTCGTAATAAGGAAACATCTTGCCTATTCGAGGGGGGCAAAAATGCCTCTCTCTTTACAGTTTTGTTAGAATTACTGTAAAACATTGGATGCAAAATCCCTCTAACCAAAAGCTCATTATTGCCTACTTGGAAGGGAATCTCCTTCTTAATTGCTTTGCAGATAAAGTTTGCTAAATGCTGAAACCAATTCAATTGGCAAATTATTTGGGTTGAACAAAACACCATCTAAACTAATATTGTCGCTGTCTGAGAAATCAGAGAAGAATCCAATATTTTTTTCGCCTATCTCAATAGAAATCAGGTCTTCATTATGCTCAATATCAAAAACGATTGTTCCATAAGGTGTGGCAACAACTGATTCGGGATTTATCTCAGACCGAATTGCATCCGGGAGATTACTTGCAAACTTAATGGAGTTATTAATTACTTTATCATCTGGAACATCCGCACCAAATCCATCCCAATTGTTACTCAAATGTTTAAACGAATTGATTTTTGATTCAACGTTTGAAAAAAAATCAACTCTTATTGGCTCAATATATTGGTAGTAATCCTTAAGATAGATACTCTTTTCTTGACTTCTCATCTGTTGAACAGTAACTGGCATGCAGACTGAAGCAACGGCTGTTAAAGCAACTCCCGTATAAGATAAAGATATTGGAGAACCTAAAGGGAAGATGTTATCCATTTGTATTCATTTTAAGCTTTATCATTTCTTTTACGTCGAACGTTAAAATATCAAATAGTATTTCTTTGTTATGAGTATGGGATGTGTTTAGTATAGTAGTAAATTTTTCACTTACCAAAAGCTCTCTTAACTCCACAACATCTTTCAAGGGCTGAGTAACATTATGACTAATGGTTATCATTGGTCTGATATTATGCTCGATTTTAATTTCTAACCGATTAACATAAAGTTCTCCATCAATGTATTTCTCTGTTACAATACTATAATTATTAACCGTTGAACTAAAGAAATCGTTAGGTATATAATTGCCCCCTTTATTAAATAATTTATTTAGATCAATTGGTTCTGCACTTATCCAAGAAAACTGATCTATATAATGTAAGCTCAGTGCCGTAACGAAAAGTTCTGGATGAAATTTGGAAACTATCTTAATAACATCCAAATAATCCGAATAAAACGATTGCCATCGAGTATAATCCAAAGAATGATAAGAAATAAAATTTCTGGCTCGTTCATTTATCCCTTGAAGGGCTTTTACATTTAATCCCTTTTCAAAAGACTGGAACTTGAAGCCTACATTAGACAGTATTTGTTGATTGAGCGTAGGCAACCCTCCTACTGGATTTTGAACCTGTAACTCTACCTGATTAATTGTTTCAAATTTTTGAAACCTATCCTTAAAATCTAATTCTATTAGTTGTTGAAACCTTTCAGGTTTAATAATTGGATTAGCCAAAAACAAACTAATCACTGCTTCTTTAATAGAATGATTTTTCCCCGCAGGATTGATAATTGTTTCTAACGACATTTACAATTGTACTTACTTGAATTAATTTCTATATGTAAAGATAGTAATAATGTAGGTGTATTTAAATAATCCGTTGATAATCATTTTTTTCTGCTTTTGTTCTGTACATATAACGTTAAATTTAACAGATTTTTTTACAATGCAAGAATCAAATTTGCAAATTAAGTAGGTTTATCTATGTCTTTTACTTTTAATCTTCAATTCGTTTGATTAAGATTGGCTTAGGTATAAACTCTCGTGCTCTCTTTTCGATTTAAGAAAGAATTGATATTCATTAGCCAGTTATCCATAGAACAACAGTAAATTTGTTATTCATTCTAACTATTCATTTATCATTTAAAATTGATAGACTATGTCATTTACACTTGCCCCTTTACCTTACGCGCATGATGCGCTGGAACCACATATCGATACCACTACCATGCAGATCCACCATGGTAAACACCACCAGGCCTATGTAGATAACCTGAACAAAGCCATTGCCGGCACGCCCAACGAAGGCAAATCACTGGCCGAGCTGGTAGCAGCGGCAGGTTCTATCAGCCCTGCAGTACGCAACAACGGTGGCGGTCACTGGAACCATACTTTTTTCTGGGAGAGCCTGGCACCCAATGCCGGTGGCGCACCATCCGGTGCATTGGCCGATGCCATTACTGCCGCTTTTGGTTCTTTTGATGCTTTTAAAGAGAAGTTTGCTGCAGCCGGTATGACCCGTTTCGGAAGCGGCTGGGCATGGTTACTGGTAAAAGATGGCAAACTGGAAGTTTCTTCCACGCCTAACCAGGACAATCCGCTGATGGACGTAGCCGAAGTAAAAGGAACCCCGATCCTGGGTGCCGATGTTTGGGAACATGCTTACTACCTCAAATACCAGAACCGCCGCGCAGATTACCTGGCCGCTTTCTGGAACGTAGTTAACTGGACCAAAGTAGCCGAACGTTTTAACGCAGCAAAATAAGCGCTGTGCGGAAATAATATTATTTTACAGTCCCGCTGTTGTTGCAGCGGGACTTTTTTATGAAACGACACTTATGAAAAAAATACTGTTTTTTGGTCTGGCACTGGTATTGTTCACTTCCTGTAAGAGTAAAAAAATGATTGTGATGAGTAAGGGCGAAGCTGAGATCAACCTCGAAGCCAAAACCATCACCGCCAAAGATGGCGGCGGACATGAAGAAAAAGCCGTAACGCTGGGTAGCGGTAAGATTGCATTCAAGATGAATACCCCTGCGGGTGAAGCCACGGTGGAATTACAGGAGAACGGTTTATATGTGGTGAATGTAAAGAACGATACCATCATTGGAGGTTATCAATCCTACAGCGATCCCAAAGTTTCGCAACAGGTAATTACGCAGGAGAAACTGAAGCAACAGATCGATTCACTGCAGCTATTATCAGAAGCGAAGAATGTGAGGGCAGCCAACCGCAATTTCTTCATCTTGCCCAATCATGCGGTAAAGATCACCGATAATACAGAAGCATTGGTAGTAGGCCCCTATCACCGCATGCGTTCTGCCGAAAAGGTAGACGGAAAAGATCCGGAAGTATATCGTTTTTACAGCATCAAAGAGATCCGGGAAATTATCGGCAAACTGCAGGCTTTAACCGTTGCACCGAAGGAGTAATTTGAGAATTTGAAACTGTGTTAATTTGTAAATGAAATCATTTTCAAATTCTCAAATTCCCGCATTTTCAAATTACTAAGGTACCGGATCGTAGCCATGTCCGCCACCCGGCCGGCAACGGCTGATGCGTTTGATGGCCAGCCAGCCACCTTTGATCAATCCATGTTTTTGTAAAGCCTGCACCGCATACTGTGAACAGGTTGGCGTATAGCGGCATTTGGGACCAAGTGCCGGTGAGATCACATATTGATAGATCCTGATCAGTAAAATAAAAGGATAGCTTACTAGAACAGCAAGCCACTGCAGCAAGGACCGGGGTTCTTTGGGTATTTGATTCTCAGCGCACAATCTGTTCTTCGAATTTGGTGAGTACCTGTTGCATTTTTTCGTTCAGTGTTGTATAGTCAGGCAATTCTTTTCCCACGTATAAAAAAAATACCACTACTTTTTTTCCCTTCGCTTCCAGGGTAGCCAGCAGGCTGTGTTTATTCAAACGGTAACACTCGCGCAGCAAACGTTTGATGCGGTTTCTGTCTACTGCTTTTTTAAAATTTCTCGCACTAACGCCCACCCCTGCCTGAATAGGCTGATCGCTGTTAGGTGCCGCCGGCATCCAGAATACTTTAACCGGAAATACAGCAAAAGATTTCCCTCCCGTAAAAAGTGCGTTCAGCGCTTTCCGGCTTTTGAGTTTTTCTGCTTTGGCGTAACTGTTACTGGCTGGCATTGTACTGCTAAACTAAAAAAGCCTCATCAAAAAGATGAGGCTATATTTTTTATACCATCAAGCCCTTAGGGCAGGGTATTATTTTAATCCTTTTTCGCTGGAAACAGTGAGTTTCTTGCGACCTTTCGCTCTGCGGCTGGCCAGTACTTTGCGGCCATTGGCAGTTTCCATACGCTTACGGAAACCGTGAACGGTTTTACGACGGCGTTTGTGTGGTTGGAATGTACGTTTCATGTTCTAGTTTTTTACTAACCCGGTAATATGATTTCGTTTCATGCCTGCAGTCACCATACTGCTGCTTGTGAAAGGACGGCAAAGGTAGGGGAATCCCATTAGAAGTACGAAGGAAGAAGCACGTTTTTTTGCGAAAAACCGCCTTTTCAGGGGCTTTTTGGCCTATTTACGGTCAAGTTCCAGGTGTTTTGAAGCAATGGGTTTACCGAAAAACCGGGTAGCATGGGCATCAAAATCGGCTGTTGCATCGGTAGTATAAAAGCTGCGCTGGCCATTACGGGTACATTTTTCTGCCATGTCGGGGTGCTTGGCCAGGTATTGCTGCAGGCTTTTTGCCACAATTTCTCCCTGCGAAACTACCTGCACACCGGCAGGCGCAAACTGTTTTATCTTATTGATCAGCAAGGGATAATGCGTACAGGCCAGTAACAAAGTATCAATTTTGCCGGATTGGCTGAACAGCTGGTTCAGGTGCTGCTGCACAAAATAATCAGCCCCGGCACGTTCATATTCATTGTTTTCGATCAGGGGTACCCACATAGGGCAGGCTTCCTGAAAAACCCTGACTTGCGGGAAAAACTTAGCGATCTCAATGGGGTAACTCTCGCTCTGAACGGTTCCCATGGTACCCAATATCCCTATATTTCCGGTTTGAGTATAGTTCCCGATCACTTCCGTCGTAGGTCTGATCACCCCCAATACCCGTTTGGCGGGATCGATATGGGGCAGGTCTTTTTGCTGAATCGTACGCAAAGCCTTGGCCGATGCCGTATTACAGGCAAGGATCACCAGCTCACAGCCCTGCGAAAAAAACCATTGCACGCATTCCAGCGTGTAGTGATACACCGTATCAAATGAACGCGGACCATAGGGCGCACGGGCATTATCGCCCATGTAGAGATAGTCGTATTCGGGAAGGGTTTTAACGATCTCTTTCAAAACCGTCAATCCGCCGTAACCACTATCAAACACACCAATGGGTTTTGTTACCTGCATACTGTAAAAATAAGAACCCCATCGCAAGGACGGGGTTCTGACAAAATATTATTGAAAATTTCTGCGCTTATTTTTTAGCAGGAGCGGCTGCACCGGCACCGGATGCTACTTTCCACGCATCTTCGATCTCTTTGGTTAAAGGCAGTTTCAGCTTCATGGCAGTACGGATAGATAAGTTATCCAGTAATGGCGGCTGTGCGTAAGGAGATAATGCATTTGAATTCAGTACCAGTGTATATTTCTGTTCTGCAATCACCTGCTTCAGTGCATCAAACATACGCTGTTTGTAAGGATTCAGCAGTTGCTCCATTTTCTGCTCGTACATCTGCTGTCCGATCTGCTGCCAGTTGATCAGCATATAACGCTTCTGACCCAGGTCTTTCTGCGCCAGTTCGCGTGCTTTAGCGGGCATAGAAGCGGAATCTTTTTTGTAGATACTATCGGCACGGTTGAATTCGTAAACGCGTGCTTCATATTCCAGACGCAGTGAATCGTTCTGGAAGCTGGACAGCAAAGTATCTACTTTACCAATACCCGGAAACAGGGATAAGGTAAGCTGCTCATCAAAATATCCTATTTTAACTGCCTGTGCTTTGGTTGTGTTGGTAAAAAGGATGCAAGCTGCAACAGCCACACACACAAATAATAATTTCTTCATTGTAGTGAATTTATGATTGGTTTGGTTTACACTAGTTTTTAATACCCAGCTCTTTCAGCACATCTTCGCTTTTATCCAGCTTGGGGTCGGCAAATATAATGGTAATTCCTTCACTTTTATCGAGTACAAAATCATAGGCTTTTGAGATGGCCATTTTCTGTACAGCGTTGTAAACTTTGTCCTGTACCGGCTTTACGAGCTTCTGGCGCTCCTTAAACAGGTCGCCCTCGTAACCAAAACGGCGCTTTTGCAGCTCGCGTACTTCCTTCTCCCTGACAAACAGTTCATCTTCTCTTTTTTTCTTCAGTTCGTCGGTCAGCATAAAAGATTCCGCCTCATAGTTCTTGTACATCTTATCCAGCTGGGCCTGTTTATCGTCGATCTCTTTCTGCCATTGCTCGCCCACCAGCTGCAGTTTTTTATCCGCATCCCGGTATTCAGGGATCTTGCTGAGGATATACTTGGTGTCGATGATAGCATACCGCTGTGCCTGGCTGGTAATTGCCAGACCCACAAAAGCGATCAGGAGTAAGAATGTCTTTTTCATAAATAGTCGGTTTAGGTTTGATGGGTTATTCCGGCTCAAAGCCCAGCATAAAGGTAAACCTTGTAGCATCTTTGAGCGCGCCTCCCTGTGTAAACCTATCCAATCCTATGCCATAATCAAATCCAAGCAAACCGAACATAGGCAGGAAGAAACGCATACCCAGACCTACGGAACGTCTCAGCTTAAATGGATTGTAATCTTTAAAATCATACCATCCGTTGGCCGCTTCAAAGAATCCAAGGGCATAAATGGTGCTGCTTGGGTTCAGGCTGAGCGGATAACGCATTTCAAGGGTATACTTATTGAAAATGGTAAAGTACTGGCTGGCCGTTTGTTTATCGGGGTTGATCTTGGGATTCGAGTTATCGTACACCGGATATCCTCTGTGTGCAATGATATCATATCCCAACAGGGCAAACTGGTTACTCAGACCCGCATCTCCCACCTGGAAACGCTCGAAAGGAGAGATCTTGAGGTTGGAGTTAAACCGACCGAGGAAACCGTATTTGGCCGACGCTTTTAATACAAACTGTTTGTTCCTGTCTTCGCCGTGCGGTTTACCCAATGGTACATACCACTCTCCATTGAACCTCCATTTATGGTATTCAATAAAGCTGTACGGGTTGGCTGCCGAATTGATATTCTTATCGATCAGTGAATAAGGCGGTGTTACCTGCAGGCTCAACAGGAAAGTAGAACCCGAACGAGGGAACAGCGGCGCATCTACCGATGACCTTTGCAGGGCCAGACGGAAGTTGATATTGTTTACCACCCCATTCTCAAATCCCGGAAGATTGGTTGGGTCGATGGCATAGTTACTGAGTTTGTAACGGGTATAGTTCAGACCCATTGACAGGGAGAAATAGTCATCCGGCCATTTCAACTGTTTGGCAAGACTTACTGTGGCACCGGTTGTTGAAATATACCTTGTGTCAGCAATACGCTGATCATACAATCCGGTATATGGGTCGTAGGTCTGGCCGTATTTGGTGTTATAGATACTCACCGTTAAGGCATTCCTTTTTTTGCCGCCCAGCCAGGGTTCTGTGAACGAGAAGTTATAAGAGCGGAAGGCTTTACCATTGCTCTGTACACGCAGGCTCAGTTTCTGGCCATCACCCATAGGCAAGGGATCCCAGGCTGATTTTTTAAAGATATTGCGGATAGAGAAATTGTTGAACGATACACCCAGTGTACCGGTCAGACCAATATAACCACCCCAACCGGCACTTAATTCCAGCTGGTCGCTTGATTTTTCTTCTACGCCGTAATTGATATCTACGGTACCATCATCCGGATTCGGAACGGGATCAATCTTGATTTTTTCCTGGTTAAAATAGTTCAGCTGTGCGATCTCACGCTGTGAACGGATCAGATCGGTACGGCTGAATTTCTCACCCGGTATGGTACGCAGTTCACGGCGGATCACGTACTCTTTGGTACGGTCGTTACCGCTGATGCGGATATTTTTAATCGTTGCCTGCGGCCCCTCAATAATACGGATCTCGTAATCGATAGTATCATTGTACACGGCTGTTTCTACAGGGTCTGTACGGAAGAAGAGGTAACCATCATCCTGGTACAAGCCACTGATATCGCCCCCATCGGGTGAAGCAGATTTACCGAGCTTCTTGTTCAGCACTTCCAGGTTATAGATATCTCCTTTGCGGATGCCGAGGATAGCCGTAAGTACTGAATCGGGGAATTTGGTATTTCCTCTCCAGTTAATGTTACCGAAGTAGTAACGGTGTCCTTCGTTTACTTTGATATCGATATTCAAACCGCCCCTGCGTACATGATACACTGTATCTCTGTCAATGATCGCATCGCGGAAACCGAGCGAGTTATAGTATTCGAGCAGGCTTTCCTTATCGTCGATGAATTTTTTCTCATCGAACTTGGCACCGGATAATTTCAAGCGGATATAAGGATCCAGCAGTTTCTTGGTTTTGCTGTAGGTAAGGTAACCATGGTCTTTCAGGTATTCCTGGAATTTGTACCGCTGCGGTGTAACCAGGTAACCCTTGTCGAAACTGGGGAACAGGGTCATGCGCGAACGCTCCTTGGTATCTTTCAGTTGTTTTTTCAACTTACCGGCATCTACGGTATTACCGCCGAAGTTGATATTGTTGATCTTTACTTTCGGGCCTTTGTCAACAATAAATTCGAGCGAGAGTGTATTGTTGATCGTCGTGTCATTTTTTTCATTGATGGTTACCCTTGCATCGCGGTAGCCTTTTTCGGCATAGTACTTTTTAATGGCTTCAATAGCAGAGATCTTCATGTTCTCTGTGATGACCCGGTTAGGCACCAGGCCTGTTTTACCGGAGAGGTCATCGCTTTCGCCTTTACGCACGCCTTTGAAAAAGAACCTTGATAAACGGACCCTTTCAGTAACAGCGATTTCGATTTCGATATTTTTTCCTTCCAGTTTGGTGAGGTAGATCTCTACATTGGAAAAATAATTCTGGCCCCAGAGTTTGGTGATGGCTTTTGAAAAGTTATCGCCACCCGGTATGGTAATTTCATCGCCTACATTGATATTGGCAATAGAGATCAGGAGGTTCTCATCAAAAAAACGGTTGCCTACCACCCTGATAGCAGATACTTTGTATTTGCGGGGTGTTTTCTGGGTAAAAATATTGAGGAGGTCAACATCTATAGAAGTAATGGTGGTATCGGTTGTTTGCTGCGAACGGGCCGGGAGACTCACGAGCGATGTTACTAAAGCCAACACTAAAATTTTGTACACTTTCTGCATCCGGTTTCGGTTTGTGATGTTGCCGACTGAAAGAGCCTTTTCGGGCGCTGACAGCGATAAGTTCAGGTTTTTAGGCGGGGCAAATTAACTGGAATAATTAAAAATTGTTTGTTAAATCACCCGCATATGATAAGGTGTGGTGTTAAATAGCTATGCCAATTGGGTTTCCTCCTGTATTTGTTGCCCTGTTTTGCCAAATCTCCTTTCTCTGCCCTGGAAGTCAATAATGGCTTCATACAGGTTCTCTTTGCGGAAATCGGGCCAGCGGGTATTGGTGAAATATAGTTCGGCATACGCTAACTGGTACAACAGGAAATTACTGATCCGGTATTCGCCGCTGGTGCGGATCATCAGTTCCGGATCGGGGAATTGACTGGTTGAAAGGTATTGCTGCAGGGTTTCGTGGTTAATGGTTTCGGGGTCTATCTTGCCGGCTTTTACATCCAGACCGATATTTTTTACCGCATTTACCAACTCCCAGCGGCTGCTGTAACTGAGTGCCATAATGAGATTGAGGCCGGTGTTATGGCTGGTCATCTCCAGGGCTTCTTTCAGTTCATTCTGTGCAAATACCGGTAACATATTCAGATCGCCGATTACATGCAGGCGGATATTGTTCTTGTTCAGCGTAGGCACTTCCTTACGGATGGTATCTACCAGCAACGACATCAACCCTTCTACTTCCTGTTGTGGTCTGTCCCAGTTCTCTGTACTGAAAGCATACAGTGTCAGGTACTGGATCCCCAGTTCGGCACTTCCCTCCACGATGTTACGAACGCTTTCTACGCCGTGAAAATGGCCATACAAACGATCCTGGCCTTTTTCTTCGGCCCAACGCCCATTCCCATCCATTATGATGGCAATATGGTGGGGTAAGTGTTCCCTGTCAATCTTATCGATCAGGCCTTCCTGCATAGAGCGAACTTGAATTAGGGAGCAAATCTAACAAAATCAATGCTTATAGGCAGATATAATTGCCTTAAAATATGACCCGGAAGGGACTAAACCGGCCAAATACAGGTGTTATTAACGGGAAGGGGTAGGACAACGATAGGAAGAGAGGTTGAACGAGATCCCCACTTTAAAACTGGCAAAAGCATCTTTTTGCAGGCTGTTGCCCCGCTGCCGGCCTTTAATACCAATGGAAGTACCGGTTTCATAGCTCCTGTCCTGCAGCAAAAAAGCCGGTGAGGGCGATCCATCCGGCAGGGTAGGAAATGCATCGGGAGCATAAAGTCCGCTTACATCATCCAGGTAGTCGGTATTGGTCATGCGGTAAGTAAGTTCCGCAAATACGTTGGTACGTGTATTCAAGGCGTATTTGGCACCCAGTGTAAAAGGAATGCTGATAGCGATAGGGTTATATGGTTTCAGCTCGGGATAAAGAGAACTGCCCTGCCCTTCGGTACCCAGGGTACGTAACAGGTATTTCTCCCCGTTCAGGTAGGCATAGGGGTCGTAAGAAAAAACGCCCAGCCCCAGGCCTACGTAAGGGGTAAACTCATATCCTTCAAAACCGGGGTGAAACTCGAAAAAGTTAAAATCGCCGGCCAGGCTGATCTCCCACACATTGGTGTTAAAGCTGAGGTTACGTGCCTGCTGAACCGGATTGCTGCTGTATACATCGGAATAACCCAGCATGGCGTATTCGCCGGCAATGCGGATGCCGATATAATTGCTGATCTGTTTTCTGAAAAAGATACCTGCTGCAGTTTTGGGACGGTTCAAACCCGTATTGGGATTGAGATCTCCGAAATAATGTGCCAGTCCAAGAGAAACGCCTACCTCGCCCTGGTGTACATAGGGCTCCAGTGTTTGTGCCCGGGTCTTAGCCAGGACAAATACAAAACATACCAGGATCAGGGTTTTTCGTAACATAGCTATTGGTTCGTTCTCTATTTATTGTAAAATAGCATCAAATTTTAATACGATAAAAGTTAATTTCTTTTATCAAGACCCCATGTAAGCTTGGTTCGCAGCGTGGACAGGAAACTATTTTCGTTCAAACGGATCAGGTTTACCCCGAATTTCTCCCTCCGGATGGCCAACTGGATGGTTTTGCTCACAATTTCGCGGCGGGCATCGAGGGCGCAGATCACCTGGTCGGCCCGGCTCTCTACCTCAAAAGAGATCACGTTGGTATCCGGGATAATGATTGATCGGACATTCAGGTTATGCGGCGCCACCGGGGTAATCACAAAACAGGCCGATTCGGGGAACATGATGGGGCCGTTACAGCTCATACTATATCCCGTTGAACCCGTGGGGGTAGAAACGATCAGTCCGTCTGCCCAGTACGTGTTCAGGAACTCCCCATTCAGGTAGGTATGGATTTTTACCATGGGAGAGATATCCCGCTTATGTATCGCAAACTCATTCAGGGCAAAAGGGGTTTCGCCAAACAACGGCACATTGGATTCCAGGTGGATCAGGGTCCGCTTATCAATCAGATAGGTCCGGTTTACCAGGGCATCCACCGCACTCGTCAGCTCTTCTTTGCTGATGCTGGCCAGAAATCCCAGTCGGCCGAAATTGATGCCTACAATCGGAATATTCTTGTCTTTTACGAGGGTAACCGTATCCAGCAGGGTTCCGTCGCCGCCGAGACTGATCAGGCAATCAATATGTTCATCCAGATCCTCGGAGGTTTTAAAAGGGACCATTTTCTCGTACAAATGTGCGGGCAGAGTAAACTGCTGGAGCAGATTGTGGTAGATGAGAATGGTGATATCGTAGCGGGTCAGCTCTTCCAGCAAAAGCAACAGAGGATTCTCCTGCTCAAAATCAAGACCGCGGCTATAGATAGCTACTTTCATGGAGGGATTTGAAAATTTGAAAATTTGAAAATTTGAAAATGTACTGACAACATCTTCAGATAAACGGGGTTTCAAATTGATTTAAAAATCATTTCTCGTCTGTAAATATAAGCCATCCTTGCCCAGTTGGTTAAAGCTGTATTCGATTTTGAATACAAAATCATAGATAGAAACGATATCCATGCCAAAACCCCAGGTACGGAGCAGCTTATTATTGAGAGTGTTGGTGAGATTGGGATTGGGCTTGTACGCATAACCCAGATCGCCATAGGCTTTCAGGAAAATCCGGAAGGGGATCTTATCATGCGTTTTGCTGGGAAAGGGATTGTGCAGGATAAAAGAGAGTATTTCTTTGTGCACCGTTGTTTTCAGGGCAGCACCCAGCATACCATCTACTACATTGTATTCCAGTCCGCGCATCTGGTAAAATCCATATCCGAATAAACGCTCATTCACAAAATAATTGCGGAAGGGCGCTTTGGCAATGCCCAATCCTTCCAGGTGCAGGAAGCTGGTTTTGGTAAAAGGCAGGGTATACACCGCCCTGGCACCCAGTTGCCAGAAACCAATGGTATTATCCAGTCCTCGCCTATACAAATTGCCCTCCAGCAAAAAACCACGGGTGGGATAAGGGATATAGTCTACGTTGTAATATTTATACTGGTAATTAAAATCCACAAACCCAATCTGGTTTCTGCCATCGGGGAAATAGTTGGGATTGATCTTGAGAACGGTGTCTGCGACACTTTCATTATTATACGATACCCTGAAATAGTGGCGTTGTTTTACATCGGGGCGATAAGAATAGGTAATATCCAACCGGAATGTTTTTTTGGCAATCGCATCCTGTTTGTAGAACAGTTGTTTATTATTACCCGTTCCATAATTGATCTCTTTCTGTGTAGCCGAAATGATGCCTACATTAAAACCCTGTTTCAGTTTTCGGTCAAAAAAGGGGAGGTTATACCGCAGCGTAAGCTGTTGTGTATAACCATTGATCAGCCAGACATCGAGGTTATCGTTTCGGCCGCTGATATTGTTCTGCGTAAACTTGATCCCGTAATTCACCCTTTCCAGGCTCCGTTTCTGCTCTACCCACCACTGGTTAAAGTTGCGGTCTATAAGGCGGAAATACGGCATGGGGAAAAAGTACCAGCGCTCTTTCAGATCGGCCCGGATATCCAGCACATTGCCTTTGCGCGATGCTACATACACATTTACATCCACAAACAGGCTAGTATTCATGAGTTGCTGTTTGGCCAGTACCAGCTGCTCTTCCAGTTCACCTTCGGTAAAGCGGCTGCCTTTTACAAAAGGCAGTTCGCGCAGTACAATGAAGATCTTGGTACGTTTATTACCGGTAACGATGATATTACCCACCATCACGGGATGGTCTTTATGGGGAAGGGTATCCTGGCGAATAACAGTTCCTGTATCCGAAGAAACCTCTTCCTGGGCTTCAGCAGCACCCAGGTTACCCAACAGCACAACCAGTAAAACAATAACACGCGGTAACCTCATCTCCGGAAAACGATTGATAATTAGCGGTAAAAATAGGGGGATTGGGGAATATGGGTGTAGGAATGTGGAATATAAACTGCAGAACCGAATGGCAGTGAAGAAATATACACTCATCCTTTCCGCTACATATTCAGGTATGACAGCAGGTGATTATAATTTTCTTTCAACTCGTTGGCATAGGTTTCTTCGCCAAAATAATAACGAACCACAAAATCATATCGCTGGAAAGTGGCTACGATATCAGAGATCTCGATCTTGTTTACTTTCAGGGTAATCACTACCAGACCGGTATCGGGTTCAGTATGGGTATTGAGTTGTGTGATATAGGCATCGTTGGTTTCTACCAGCCGGTTCACTTCCCCGAATGAGAAATTGCGTTTGTCTGTTTCGAGCACAATAATGCCGCCCTTATCTTCATTGCCCACAAAAGAAGACAGTCGTCGCAGTAAGTCTTTGGAGGAGATCACCCCCGCCAGTTCTGCCTGTTCATTCACCACCGGTAATAAAGTCAGTTCATTTTCGGCAATGAGGCGGAGGGCCGATAAAAAATACTCTTCGCCTTTTACGGAAATTTTCTGCAGAGAAGATTCTACCGCTGCCACCAGTCTGGTTTCATCGGCATCCAACAGATCATCTTTACTGATGAGACCGGCAAATTTTTCTTCGCTCAACACGGGCAGGTGTTGTATATCATATTCGTCCATCAGCTGCAGGGCAAGCGAAACCTTATCAAACAGGTTGATAGCGGGGAAACCGGAATTAATCAGTTGAGATGCCAGCATGTGTTCTTTTCTGCATATACGCGGAAAGCCTGTGCCCGGTTGGGTTAAGACTTCTGCTTTGTTAAAAAACCTTCCAGTATTCTGTTAAACTCGTCGGGCACTTCCATCATCGGTGCATGGCCACACTTGTCTACAAAATGCAGTTCACTGTTCGGGATCAGGCGGTTGAATTCACGTCCAACAAAAGGCGGCGTGATGGTATCATTATTACCCCAGATCAGGCAGGTAGGTTGTTTGATCTGGTTCAGTTCTTCGCCCAGATTATTGCGGATGGCACTTTTGGCCAGTGCAATGATCTTGATTACTTTGATTCGGTTATTGGTAATCTCGAACACTTCATCCACCAGTTCTTTGGTGGCTGTTTCAGGATCGTAGAACGTAAGTTGTGTTTTCTTTTTGATATACTCGTAATCGCCACGTTTGGGATAACTGTCACCCATCCCATTCTCAAACAAACCGCTGCTTCCCGTCAGTATCAGTGATTTAATTCTTTCCGGGTGTTTCAGGATATGCACCAGCGCCACATGGCCACCGAGCGAATTACCGAGCAGGTGAATATTATGATAATCTCTCAGCTCAATGAATTTCTGTACGTGTTTTTCCAGTCCGCCCACCGATGTATGAAAGATATCCAGGTCAAACAGCGGCAATAGGGGAACGATTACTTTATGGGTGCCTCTGAAATGCTCTACCAGGTCCTTGAAATTACTTAACGCACCAAATAAGCCGTGCAATAGAATCAATGGCTCGCCTTCTCCTACTTCAATAAACTTAAACTTATCCTGTTGTTTGATCTCGTAATTCATTAGTCAGTTTCTTATACAGCCGTAATTGGGATTCTTACAAATAAAAGGAAAATCACGCAAATACAACTTAAATGAAAAGCTTCACGCAGGCAATCTGCTCGCAACCTTTGCTAAATTACTGATTTTACGGCAAAAACGGGATGGGCAAAGTCCTGACGGGTAACAATTATTTAACCTCTGCAGGCAGGCTTGCAAAAAAACGGGAGAGTTCTTCAAACATCCCTTTGAAAAAGGGGATCGCCATCCCAAAATAGCTGATGGCTTTGGGTCCCCAGGGTTGCACAAAACTATACGTTACAGAACCAGCTACTGTTTCCGGCTTCAGCCAATGCATTTTATCCGCATAAAAAATAACCACACTGTACAGAGTGATATACAAAACAGCATATAAAACAATGCCGCTGAGCTTATTAAGCCAACCCAGCAAAACCAGTTCCATGGCCGACTGGATAAACAAAGCACCCAGCCTCACCAATAACACTACGGCCACCATCACCAACACAAAAGATAGAAAAGGAAGCCAGTGAGCCGAAATACTGGTGCTATCCTGCAGCCAGGCAGCTACCAACGTGGAAAATTTCATGGCTGCCGCCAATCCTACCAGAATACCCAGCAATGAAAAAACAGCTACTACAAAACCATTGCGATAGCCTTTTACGATAGCCAGTATGAGCAGGATCAGGAAGATGATATCGATTGCCATGGGTATGAGGGCTTGAGCTTTGGGCTGCGAGCTGTGAGCCGCGAGCGGCAAGCTTGTTTTGTTGAAATATCGTATATAAATGAAGTTGGCTTTAGCTCGTGGCTCAAAGCTCATAGCTCGCAGCCAATAACTCACAGCTACTTAGTCAGCAACTCCTTCACCACCGCTGCTACCGCTTTCCCATCTGCTTTACCAGCCAGCTGTTTGGAAGCTACACCCATTACTTTACCAAGATCCTGCGGACCGGCAGCGCCTACTTCTGCAATGATTTTGGTAACCGCTTCTTTCAGCTCTGCCTCGCTCAACTGCTGTGGCAGAAATTTTTCGATCACGGCAATCTCATCAGCTTCTTTTACAGCGAGGTCGGGGCGGTTTTGTTGCGTATAGATATCCAGAGAGTCTTTGCGTGATTTTACCAGTTTCTGCAATAGTTTCATCTCCCCGTCTTCACTGATCTGGCCATTGGCACCGGGATCTGTTTTGGCTTTGATAATCTCTGCTTTAATCGCTCTCAGTCCGCGAAGCAGGGCTTCGTCTTTGGCTTTCATGGCATCTTTCATCTGTGCCATTACTTTTTCTTCTAAGCTCATAACAAGTATTTTATTTGTTTTCTTTTAACTGGCTGTCGCGGAATTTTTTATAAAATTCTTTGGCAAAAGCCTTCATATCATCTACCAGTTCTTTGTTTTGCGTGGCACGCAGATAGGTATCGGCCATGCCCATCAGTGTCTGGTAATAAAAATCGGCCATTTCATCCACCATCATCTCTTTGGTCCAGAGGTCAATGCGCAGCGCACTTTTATCGGCCCCATCCCAGAATGCCACCATCATGGATTTGGCAGCCTGCATCATATCAGCCGTACTATCGCTGGCTTTCCATTGGATCTGCTGGGGTACTTTGTTCTCGTCTAACTCAATTTCTATCGAAATAGTTGATTTATGCATGGTTGGTTCTTTTTCGTTAATCAGCATTGCAAAAGTAAGCGAAACATCGGTTGTGGAAGCGGGGCCGGATCATTTACCCGCTGTAGCAAGGATAACATCCCATAATTGCTTTGCGGCTGTATCCCAGCTGAACCGGGTGGCCTGTTCTTTGCCCGCTGTGATCAACCGTGCCCGCAAAGATTCATCTCGGTAGAGGTTCAACATCTGTTTGGCAATGGCATCGGGGTCTGCTGGATCTGCATACAGCGCCGCATCGCCGCCGGTTTCGGGCATGCTGCTGGTATCACTGGTAATCACTGGCACTTCGCTCTGCATAGCCTCGATAATGGGAAGTCCAAACCCTTCAAAATAAGATGGATACACCATTGCATAAGCTGCCGCGGTCAATTTTGCCAGTTGGTCCTCAGGCACATAATCCAGCAAAACCACATCGTTGCGGTATTTATAGGTTTTCAGTTTGGTAAGCACATCATCATACTGCCAGGCCAGTCGTCCGGCCACCAGCAGTTTCATATTGCTGTGCTGCCATTTTTTGAAAAGGGAAAAGGCTTTCAACAGGTTCAGCAGGTTTTTACGGGGATGAATGCCGCCGGTGAACAAAAAATATTCCCTGCCATCGGCATAGCCGTCTTTTATCTGTTCTTTTTCCTGCCAGGAGATGGGACCAAAACTTTGACGGGCCGCTCCTTTCACCACATGGATCTTTTCGGCAGGCAGTTGGTAGGTGTCGATAATATCCTGCCGGGTATAGTCAGACACGGTTACCACTGTTTTGGCTTTCTGCAGAAACCTGGGTGTATAACGTTGGTAATACCTGCGGTGATACCAGGGAATAAACTGCGGATAGTGCAGAAAAGCCAGATCATGTACCAATAATAGCTGCGGGATGCTGGAGGTAAGACTTGCAAAACCAAAAGGTTGTATCCATACATCCACTTTTTTATTGCGCAGGGCCAGGGGAGCCGCTATATCGTACCAGTATTTGAATGCCAGCGGGTGACGTGCTTTGGGCGATACCACCAGTGGCGTAATATTTTCAGCAGAAACAAACTTTTGATCAAAAGCACGGTCGAACAGGAAAATGAATTCATGTTCAGGGTGTTGTTTCACCAAACGGCTGAATACTTCATGGGCATAATGACCATACCCTTCGAGCTGGTTGGCTTGTAAAAATATAGCGTTAACGGCGATGCGCATGTTCTGCAAAAGTAGGCGACCTATCCGCAAAACTGTTAAAATACATGAGTGAAAATAAAATATGACGGTTTTTAACGAACATTGTAACTCTTATGAGAAAATTATTCATCCTCTGTTGGATACTATTGGCAGCCACGGCCCATGCATCGGATTCTTTACAGATTAATTTTACTACTAAAACATTTGTAAAGGGCGATACCCTTGAGTTTAGCTGCAAGGTTCCCGATTTTGCGGCACTGCGTTTACTGAATGCCACCCTGAATGTCTGGATTGAGGATGTAGAAAAGACCAAACGCTGGCGGTTCCGTTACCCCATGATCAATGGAGAAGTAGCTGCTTCGCTGATCATCAGCGATAAAATTCCTGACGGACGTTATGCCGTAAACTTTCTGGTTCAGCGTGGTTTCTTTAAAGTGATGGGACAGATTCTTGATAATGGTAAAAACGACACCAGTATCAATTACGTCATGATCCCCAAAAACAAATCAGCCAGTTATTTTGACAATGCCAGTGTGGCACCTGATGGTAATTTCCGGTTAAAGAGCACTTTGTTTGCCGACTCTGCATTTTTTATTTTTTCGCCACCCAAAAAAGTGCGTAACAATTATCTCTCCATCAAAATAGAGACTCCGCTGGATTCTGCTTTTACACCGGTATTATATCAAACAGATTTTATTACCGTAGGCGATCCGAAAATGCTGCTATCCAAAAAAACAGATACCGGCCGGTATGTGTTTACATCGGATGAGTTACTTGATCCGGGCTTCTTACCCACTGTAACGGTTACAGCCAAATTCAAATCCAAAGTACAGCAGTACAATGAACAATATTCTAGAGGATTGTTTCAGCGCGACGATGCGCTGGTGTTTGATGGAATAGAGTCTGACCAGATCGGCCGCTCTATCAGTGTATTACGCTATCTCGAAAGTAAAGTGCCCGGTCTAACCATAGAAACCAATGAAGCCGGACAGGAAATTGCCAAATGGCGGAGAGAGATCTGTGAAATTTATATTGATGAGTTTCGCATGGACTCCACATCGCATACGCTGATCTCTCCTACAGAAATTGCGATGATTAAAGTATATCGTCCACCGGCCCTGCTGTCCAGTTTTTCGGGTGGCGCAGGTGCCATTGCCATCTACACCAAAAAGGGTGAATTTGCGACTAATGGCAAAAAGCGTCACAATTTTATTGTGAAAGGATATACGAGAATAGAGAGTGTTTGGGAGTGAGGATACTGGCTGTATCGCAAGGATTTTGTAATTGAAATATCAGCTTCTCTTAACTTCGGCAAGTACAATCATCCGTAACGAAACTAGTTCGACAACACCCTGATAATTTTTATAAATCTTCGCTGATATGCGTTGTTCAAAGCGCTTTTGGTTACTCCATACGCCCTTCCTGAGGTAGAATGAATGAATTGTAAGGTATCTATATTTTCGGTTACTATTCCCATATGCCCAACAATACGAATAGTATCTATGGTTCCTGTAAATAGAATCAAATCTCCAGCCCGGGCATTGCTTAATGCTATTTCTTTTCCTGCATTTGTAAAATCAACCGAAGACCTTGGCACTTCTATATGAAAGTGATTAAAAACATAGGTGATAAAACCGGAACAATCAAAACCCACCAATGGATTGCTGGAAGCAAATCTGTACGGAACACCCAATAAAGTTTGTGCAAAATCGACCAATTGACTGCCCGTAACATCGGCTAATGCTTGCGGGATATTACTTTTCATTACGGTCTTTTCTGAAGTGTCAGAAATAGTTTGCAAAACCGTATTTGTATGATCGGAAACGGCTGTTGGTTTGTCTATCGTATTACTGTCAGCTGCTCCTTTGCATGCCAGACTGATAATAGTGATAAAAAAATAGGTTGCGAACTTCAGCATTCAGTATATAAATCACTTTGAAGCTATGGCATTAAAATGGGAATAAGTGAAGTATCTCTCACTAGCTGCCGCTTTACCAACACCGCCAACGTTTTTTAACCCTTATTTTTCATAAGTATAAAATCCCTTCCCCGTTTTTCTGCCCAGTTCGCCGGCTGCTACTTTTTGTTGTTGTAAGGGTGAGGGGGTAAGTCGCTCGGGTTTACCCAGCGCCTCCCATACAATCTGGCTCACGCCGTAATTAATATCCATACCAATCAGGTCCATGAGTCTAAAGGGTCCCATTTTAAACCCGGTGGCTTCCATTACGGCATCTACGGTTTCGATGGTGGCCAGTCCGTCTGCTACCAGTTTCATCGCTTCCAGGTAATAATGCCGGGCCACCCTGTTTACGATAAAACCAGGTGCATCCTTACAAACCACCGCTGTTTTACCCAGTTGGGCAGCTAATTGGGTAAGGGTGGTAATGACTTCGGGCCGGGTTTGTTCGGCACGGATTACTTCTACCAGTTTCATTACCGGTGCAGGGTTGAAAAAATGCATGCCTGCTACACGACCGGGGTATGGTACTTCAGCGGCAATGTTTGATACAGCTATAGAAGAGGTATTGGTTGCAAAAATGGTATCCGCTGTATTGATGGCTGCCAGTTGGTTGAATAATTGAGTTTTGGCGGCTGTTTTTTCGATAATGGCTTCGATTACCAGATCGGCCACACAGTCTGTGAGCTGATCGGTAAACACCAATCTGCTGAGGGTCTGTGTGCTCGCTTCCGCAGTGATCTTTCCCTTATCCACCATCCACAACAGGTTTTTTTCGATGGCGGTTTTGCTTTTCTGCAGCATATCGCTGTTCAGATCAAACTGGATGGTGGTAAATCCTGCCAGGGCCGTTACCTGCGCAATACCACTACCCATGGTACCGGCACCACAAACACAAATGGAGTTGATCGTATGCATATCCGCTTCTTTGCCGTAAAAATACAGTATTGTTATATGTGTAGGGAGTTGGTTTTGGGGAAGGAAACAAAAAGCTAACTAACTATTTCTCAGCAGCTTTGCACGAGTTACTTAACATCTTTTCCACTAAAGCGAAAGCGGGGGTGATAGGCGCCGTGGTTGTTGTATTTTTACTGTATGCAAAATACCCTGCAGCAATTGGATCTGTTTGGTTTCCCTATCGAACCCGTAACAGCTACCAGGAAAAAAGAGAAGATCGTGAAAGTGGTACCGGCTCCTGCAGAAGAAGCGGTTGCACCAATTGCTGAACCTGTGGCTATTACAATTGCCCCCGAACCGGTGGTAGTGCCGCCAACACAGGTGTTGGCAGAGCCTGAAGAAGAGCCAGTCACTCCCAGAAAACTGACTGTTTCCAAGATAGCAGGTAAACGCGGCCGGAAATCGTTCAAGGAAATGGATACGGAAGCCGATCTGATCGAGGTTCCGGAAGAAGAAGTATTACGCCAGAAATTATACTATAGCATCAGCGAAGTGGCCGGTTGGTTTAAAGTGAATACCTCCTTACTGCGTTACTGGGAAAATGAATTTGATATTCTGCAGCCCCGCAAAACACGCAAGGGCGACCGCCTGTTCCGGGTGGAAGACATCAAAAACCTGCAGCTGATCTATTTCCTGCTGCGCCAACGCAAGTTTTCGATTGACGGTGCCAAGAATTACCTCAAAAACAACAAAAAAGAAGCTGATACGCAGATCCGGTTAATGGAATCGCTGACCCGTTTCAAATCTTTTCTGCTGGAGATGAAGACCAATCTGCAATCCTGATTTTTCCAACAAAAGTTTCCTACTTCGATCTTACCACTACATCTGTATTGGCGGCTGCCAGTTCTATGCCTGATTTTTCGAGTAATGCAATGAGGCTTAGATTAACCGATTCACGCAGTGCATTAAATTCTTCCATGGATTGATCCATAGAAGTAAAATAATCGATGGCAATGATATGGGCATTTTTACCCGTATCCATCAGGTACACCACCGTATTTTCAATGCCGGGTTTCTGCAAGGAGGCTTTGATAGCGGGAATAAGTGTGGTGAGTTGTTCTGCAGTAGCCGACAAGCTGATCTCTAACCGTAATTCTCCCTTGCGCTGGGTACGAAGGGTAATATTATCTACGATCGTATCCACCATCTGTTTATTGGGCACCGAGATATAGGTTTTATCTGTGGTACGGATACGCGTGCTTCGCAGACCGATCTTTTCGATAGTGCCTGTGAAATTATTCACTTTCACCAGATCACCTGTAATAAATGGTTTATCAAAGAAAATGATAAACGAGGCAATCAGGTTCTCCATACTTTCTCTGGTAGCCAATGCAATAGCAGCACCCACAATACTCAACCCCGTAAGCAGATTACCGATATTTTTATTGAACGAAAAACGCAGGATCAGCAGGATGCCGATGATGACCATGATCACTTTGAAAAAATCTTTGAAAAAAACAATCAGCTGGTTATCGGTCTGGTCTTTTGTGAGATTGGCTTTCTCTTCCAGGATCATGGCAATAAACTCAATCACCCGCAGACAGAGCCAGATAAATACTATGACAAGCGTGCCCGCAGTAATGGAATCAATCAGCTGACGGAAGGTTACATGGTAAATGGTAAAATTGAGTGCTGCAGGAAAAGTAAGTTTATCCAGTGTGATAATAGAGATGATCAGTACCAGAAAAACATCCAGGGGTTGTACCACCAGGTCTAAAAAAGACTGACGGGCTATATTTTTGGCAGCCTTGGCAACCAGTTTGTACAAAAGTTTTGCAAGATATTTCGAGATCAGCCGTTTGATCAGCAGGATCAATAAGATAGTTCCCAGTACATAGAGGTAGCTTTCGATCGTATTATCCAGCACCTTCTGTTGCAAGAATTTTTCCATACCTGCAAGGTACAATGGATCGGGATATAATAGAGGGAGGGAGAGGGAATATCGAATATCGAATAAGGAATTTCGAATGTTGAAGTGAAGAGAATATCCGAATCAATATTTTTTATAGGCTTACTTTTCCTGATGGGTATCAGGCTTCCCATTTGTGCAGTTGCACATCGGTGCCATCAAAACTGGCATAGGTAAAATGACGGATCCAGTCGCCGAGGTTGATGTAGCGGCTGTTTTTGGGCAAAGCAATCTGTAAGGGCAAGTGGCGGTGACCGAAAATGAAATAATCGTACTGCTGTTGCTGCAGCACTTCTTTGCAATACACTACCAGCCATTCATTTTCTTCGCCCAAAAAATGTTCGTCTGAACTGCCGGTTTTCTCCCGGCTTTTGCGGCTGAAATAATTGGCCAGCCCAATGCCCCAGCTGGGATGTAGTTGCCCGAATAACCACTGGCACAAAGGGTTACGGAATACTTTCTTGATGAATTTATACCCATGATCGCCCGGACCCAAACCATCGCCATGACCAATGAAAAACTGTTTGCCGTTCCATTCAAACACTTTGGGATGGTGGTACACCGGAATATTCAGCTCCTGTTCAAAATAGCCACTCATCCACATATCGTGGTTACCTACAAACACATGAACGGGTACACCGCTATCGGTGATCTCGGCCAGTTTACCCAATAAACGGGTATATCCTTTCGGAACTACTTTTTTGTATTCGTACCAGAAGTCAAAAATATCACCCACAATAAAAATGGCGGATGCATGATGACGGATGCTCTCGAGAAAAGCCACTACTTTTTTCTCCCGTATCAGACTGCCTGCCGCATCGGGTGCGCCCAAATGAAAATCGGAAAGGAAATAAATTTTTTTCTCGGGCGTTACCGTCATACCGTTCCGCTTTTAGACTTGTTGTGCAGGTACTGTAATACATCGCCACTATCTACCAACGGTTTACCTGATACATCGCCATTAAACCAGTATACCCAGGCCTGGGTTTGCTGATCGCCAACAAATACGGTGGTCAATTCTCTTCTGTACAAAGTGGGTTCGTTGTTTTCTGTGTGCAGTCCTTCATAATCATCCAGCTGTGCCATCGCCCAGGAAAACTCATCGGGATTTTTGATATGGTAGAGTTCACCGATAATGTATGTATCCGTTTCTACAGGAATGGCTGCCGGATAATCGCCCATATCAAACAGGGCCCCTTTCACTCTGGCATCGGCCAGCAGCGTAAAATAACGGCTGATATACGCATAGGCAGGATGATGAAATCCGCTGCGCAGTGAACCATACACAAATAACTGACCGTTATAGCCTTCCATGGAAATAAATTAACTATCTACTAAAAAACAAAATACTTCTTTGGGGCCATGTACGCCCACTACCAGTGTTTTTTCAATATCTGCCGTTCTGCTGGGGCCGGTAGCAAGCGTTACCATGGATGGGAACTGCTGGCCATACCCTTCGCGCAGTTGCTGTAAACCATCGCTGATATCGTATACCAATTGTTTGGTATAGGCAATACAGATATGTACCGGTGCATATACACTTACGGTACGGCCACTGGCCTGAGCACTGCTCATTACTATACTACCTGTACGGGCAATCAGCGCTTCGCAGCCTGTGATGGAAACATCGCAGGCAGGCAGATCGTCTGTATAGGGAAGATCCCAGCCTGCGTTAGCCAGCATTTCTTTGAGTTGGGGTTCACGCGAGTAGACTTTTGTCCATTTACGGCGATCCAGCAATGTATGCAGCTGACTTACCAGTTCCTTTTCATCTGCACAAAAAGAAAAGCGACCCTCCAGTTTACTGAAGTTTTCGGCAAACTCTATTTCCAGTTCCTGTTGCTGTGGCAGAAAAACAGACCCGCCTGCAACAGCGGCAGGAAAAGGAACAGGCACTGGTTTGCCCAGTGCCTGTTTGATTTTGCTCAGAATATTTTCTCTAGCAGTGTTTGCCATTATCCAACAATATTATTTTCGCCTTGATCAATCCCTTCGGGCGATCCGAAAGTTTTTTCACCAACGGGTTGGTTATTATCCAGTTCTTCTTCGATCTCGATCAGTTTCTTTTCTTCGAACGGACGTTTGCCGATCAGGGTTTCCACATCACTCTTATGCAGTACTTCTTTGTCCAGCAATTCCTTCGCCAGCACTTCAACTTCGTGTTTGCGATCGGTTAAGAGTTTCAGTGTACGCTGGTATGCATCATCAATAATACCTCTTACTTCTTCATCAATGATTTTACCGGTTTCTTCGCTGAAAGGTTTGGTGAAAGTATTCTCCTGCGAAGGATCATAAAAACTCACATTACCTACTTTCTTGTTCATACCATAGGCAGTAACCATACTGTAAGCAATACGGGTGATCTGCTGCAGGTCATTCGCTGCACCGGTAGAGATCTTGCCAAAGAAAATTTCTTCTGCTGCACGGCCACCCAGGGTCATGCAGATCTGGTCCATCAGCTGGTCTGTATTGTACAGGTATTGTTCCGTTGGCGTATACTGTGCGTAACCCAGTGCCGCGGTTCCCCTTGGTACGATGGTTACTTTTAACAGCGGATACGCATGCTCCAGGAACCAACCGCAGACTGCGTGTCCAGCTTCGTGGTAAGCGATGATTGATTTTTCGTGGGGTGCAATGATCTTGTTCTTTTTCTCCAGTCCACCAATCACCCGGTCAATCGCATCCTGGAAATCGATCATTTCTACCGATGCTTTCCCTTTCCGGGCTGCAATCAGTGCCGCTTCATTACATACGTTGGCAATATCTGCTCCGGCAAAACCGGGAGTTTGTTCGGCCAGTTTATGCAGGTCGAGGTTTTCAGATATTTTGATGGGCAGCAGGTGTACTTTAAAAATGGTTTCCCTTCCTTTCACATCCGGTTTATCAATCGAGATCTGGCGGTCGAAACGTCCGGGACGCAGCAGGGCCGTATCCAGTACATCGGGACGGTTAGTAGCGGCCAGGATAATAATACCCGTATCTCCTCCAAAACCATCCATCTCTACCAGTAACTGGTTCAGGGTATTCTCGCGCTCATCGTTGCTCATGATGGCGTTACGGCCACGGGCACGACCGATGGCATCGATCTCATCGATAAAAATGATACAGGGCGCTTTTTCGCGGGCCTGTTTAAACAGGTCGCGCACACGGCTAGCACCCACTCCTACAAACATTTCCACAAAATCACTTCCGCTTAAGCTGAAGAAAGGAACCTGGGCTTCACCCGCCATGGCTTTGGCCAGCAGGGTTTTACCCGTACCGGGAGGTCCGATCAGCAACGCACCTTTCGGGATCTTACCACCAAGGGCTGTATATTTTTTGGGATTCTTTAAGAAGTCTACGATCTCCATCACTTCCACTTTGGCTTCGTCGAGGCCGGCCACATCCGCGAATGTGATGTTTACTTTAGCGCCCTTATCGAACAAAGTAGCTTTTGATTTTCCAATGCTGAAAATCCCGCCCGGACCACCGGCACCACCCTGGCCACCCATTTTACGCATGAGCAGTACCCATACAGCAATGATGAGCAGGAGAGAGATTACCGTATTGGCTACCGGACCAAACCAATCGCCTTCGCTGGTTACCCTGGCAGGCACTTCTTCCAGTGCCGGATTGGCCTTATAGGTCTGATCCATTCTTTCCTGGAAGCTTTTGATATCATTTACCTCAAACTCAAAAAGGGGAACACCTTTTACTTTGTCCTTGGCAATAATGGCTTTGGGCAGTTTTTCGGTATAGAATTTTTTGAAGATGCTGTCCGGTTTGATATATACCCGAACCCGGTCTTTGTTTTTGATCAGTTCCAGTTTCTCCACATCGCCCTGCAGCAGCATTTTCTGTTTAAACTCCTGCTCCCAGGTTTGCGTGGTTTCGGGGGCAAACTTCATGAACTGGGCAAACAGTAATATACCTGCAATGATCGCATAGATCCAGTATATATTAAACTTAGGGCCCTTTCTGGAGCTATCTCCCTTTTCCGGTCCGCCCATTCTTGTATTTTTATTTTCCTGTGACATATCGTGATCCCTCTGTATTAAAGGTAATTTCTATGGTAAACGAATAACTAACGGGTATATTTTATTCTTACAGGTCGTGGATCTGTGAAGCCGCATCGCTCCACATTTCTTCCAGCTTGTAAAACTTCCTTGCTTCGGGGTGCATTACATGAACCACTACGTTCACATAATCGATCAATACCCACTGTAATGCCTGACGGCCTTCGTGTTTATAAGGCGCTTCTCCGCATTTCTCTTTCACTTCATGCTCGATAAAATCACAGATGGCTCTTACCTGTGTGGTACTGGAGGCTTCGCATACGATAAAAAAATCGGCAGAAGCTTCCGGTATTTTCCGGAGGTCGAGGCTGATGATGTTTTCGCCTTTTTTATCCTGAATGGCTTTGATAATCGTTTTGAAGATCTTAGAATTGCGCGTAAGCCTGGTGATACTGCTTTTTTCACGGCTTTGTAAAACAGAAAGAGGTTCCAATATATCGACCGGATTTAAGTGGTTAATGATTGGTTCGTGCAAACCCGGCCGCTTTTCTCTGCCTCCGAATGGCTTGCTGAACTAACTTCGTCAAAAATACTAATTCTTTGTCACCCTCAGAAGCCAAAACTCCCATCGGACAGCCATTCATGGAATTAGCTGTGGTGGAAAGCACCAACATCTATGCCATGGACCTGCTACAGGCTAATTTGGCCGGTCATGGTACCGCTGTTTTTGCCCACCAGCAAACTGCGGGTAAAGGGCAACGTGGCAAACGCTGGACCGGAGAACCGGGGCTTAACATAGCCCTGTCTGTGATTGTTGATTGTTCCTTCCTTACTATAACCCGCCAATTCCCTTTAAGTTCAATGGCAGCTTTGGCTTGCCATGATTTTTTTAGTAGACATGCCGGGGATGAAACCCGTATTAAATGGCCGAATGATCTTTACTGGCGTGACAGAAAGGCAGGGGGTATTTTGATCGAGAACCTGGTGAGGGGCAATAAATGGCAGGGGGCGGTTGTAGGAATCGGGATCAATATTAACCAGGTGGTTTTTGCTGAATTGTTAAAAAATCCTGTTTCGCTGAAACAGATCACCGGAAAAACCTTTCAGCCCATAAAATTGGCCAATGAATTATGCGATTGTCTTGAGCAACGTTGGCAACAACTGAAAAGCGGAGACGAGGCCGGTTTGCTGGCAGCTTATAACAGGCAACTGTACAAACGCGGAGAGCAGGTGAGACTCAAAACCGGCAACATTGCGTTTCAGGGAGTGGTTGAAGCGGTAACGGGTGAGGGCGAACTGCGGGTAAGCGGCGGTTTACAGGACCTTTTCCGTTTTGGGGAACTGGAATGGGTTATTTGATGATTTTTTCCAGCAGCAGGTTCTTTTTATCCTGTGCCAGGTATACTTCCGCATCATTATTCATCACCAGAATGAATTCCTTCTTATCTACTTTTTTGATATGATTCAGGTTCACGATATAACTTCTGTGTGTCCGGAAAAAAGGACCGGCCGATTCCAGAAACTCAAAATCGATCAGTTTTTTGGTGATGGTGAGTACCCCATGTGAAGTAGTAAAGAACCTGGTATAACTACCTTCCGCCTGCATATAAATGATGTCTTCCATTTTTACCACAAAAATGGTCTCGGCTGTCTGTAATACAATTTTTTTATCGAGCTGGTTGGTAAAATTATCTTTCAGCACCTGGTATTGTTTATTTTCTGGCACCGGTGCGTCGATGTTGATCTTTTTGAGGGCCCGCGTTATATGCTCCAGCCGCACGGGTTTTAAAATATAATCTACGGCCGATGTTTCAAAGGCACGCAGAGAGTGTTCACTATAGGCTGTTACAAAGATGATCTTGAAATGGAGGTTCTGCTCATCAAAAAAATCGAGCAATTCAAAGCCGCTGTATCCGGGCATGGCAATATCCAGAAAAACAAGGTCTGGTTTCAGTTTATTGATGGTTTTTACCGCTTCGGGCACACTTTTACATTCGCCCACAATCTCTACCTGGTTAAAATTCTCTTCGAGCAAACCCCGTAAAGCCATTCTTGCGTTAGGCTCGTCATCTACTATTATAGCACTGATCTTCTGCATGTTATTCCGAAGATAGTTTTGCTTACTGTTTGACATGGGGCATTTTTTTTGCAGACCGGGGTTCTGTTACGACAGGTTCTGTTTTTTTCATAAAGCATCCGGATCCTGGCTATAATCCGGTATCAATAATTCAATCCGGGTACCCGCCGGTTGCTGTTTTTCATCTACTTTATCAATGATACGGCAGGTGATTTTTTGTTTGTATAAACTGTTGAACAGGTTCATTCTTTCATTCAATGCTACCGTAGCAAAACTAAAGGGCTTGTTTTTACTCCGCTTATTTATTTCCATGGAATGAACCCGGCCGATGCCATTATCATCAATAATCACTTTTAATCCTTCCGGTTCTTTTTCAAACTGAATCAATACCTGCTTGGGTCCCTGTTTGTGCATTAACCCATGTTTTACTGCATTTTCAGCAAAGGGCTGCAGCATCAGCGAGGGGATATAAATGGAAGAAATATCGGTGAGGTTCACCAGACTGATCTCGTAGTAAAAACCCTCGTCAAAGCGGGCTTTTTCCAGTTCGAGGTACAGGCGCAGGTTATCGATCTCATCTTTCAGAGGAAGTAACTGTTTATCACTTGCTTGCAGGGTTTTACGCATCAGGTCGCTGAAATTGCCCAGCAGTTCGCCCGCTTCAGTTTTCCGGTTACCGTATACAAGACCCTGTACCGTATTCAATACGTTGTAGAGAAAGTGTGGATTCATCTGCGAACGCAGTGCCACCAGCTGACTTTTCAGTAATTGCTCTTTAATTCTTTGCCTTTTCAGCAGGTTGGCTTTCCATTGCTGCAGAAAGAGCCAGAACAGTAAACTGATAATAACCAATACCAGGATAAAAAAACCGTTCCGTTGCCAGAAGGGTTTGGGCACTACAAACCCGATACTTTTTATTTCGCTTTTGTAGTTGGGACCGGCGATGGCTTTGATTTCAAACACATATTTACCAGGCGACAGCCGGTTAAATACCAGCTGGTTGGTAAAGTTGCCAGCAGTGCGCCAGATAGTATCAAGCCCTTTTAACCGGTAATGGTACGTGAGGGCACTGGTGGAGAGATAATGTAATGCCTCAAAATAAAACACAATATCCCGGCTGTTATCAGGTAATGTGGCGTTGTTCAGGATCTCCTGTCCGTTACTGCTGGCCTTCAATAACGGAAACTTGATCTGGAAGTTGAAATACCTTGGCAGGTTATAACGAACCAGGATGCCCGATGTGGTAGCAAAAAGAATCTTTCCTCTTTCCACAATAAAATCGTTCACAATGGTATTGGTTAATCCATATTCTTCCAGGTAATTGGTGATAGATCCGGTAGCAGCATCAATCCTGTCGAGTCCCGCATCGGTGAGCACCCATATATAATTGTTCTCCCGCAACACTTTGCGGATATTCATACTGCTGAGTCCATTTTTAACCGTATAGGTTTTCAGGATCTTTCCTTTTTGAAAAATCATCACCCCTCTGGTGGATGAGCCTACTACCAGGTCACCATCATATTGCTGTTGCAGTGATTTGGCAATAACGGGTTCGCCCAGTTCATCTTTCAGCAATTGTATCGTACCGTCGTATTTGTATTGATACAAGCCATCTTCATAGCCGATCCAGAAACAGTCTTTATTGATAGATGCCAGTACCGATAATCCTCTTTTCTGCCGTAAAGTGATGACTTTGGCCTTGCTGTCGAAATAAACCGTATCGTGCATAAACTGCTGGTAGAGTTCGCAGTTCAGCAGGGGCACTCTGTCCAACTTTTTATAGTAATCATTAATTATATAAGCGCCATTGAAAGCAACAAAAACGAGATTCCCGAACTTATCGCGGGTTACACCCTTGCTATAATCCATGAGTTCAACCGGCGCAGGCTGATCAGGTTTAAACACACCGCGGTTAGTGAAAATCAGGCCCGCACTGGTATCATAGCTGATAAACTCAGTTTCTCTTGCTTTATCCAGTGTATACCTGAAATTCTCCATGGTTTCCAGGTTAACCCGCGAGAGCAGCCCCTGGCTGTTTCCGGTTAAAATCTTCCCATTGGGCAGGGCTGCTATTTTGGTAAAATTATCCTGCAGGGGATCGTTGTATACCTTCAGCAAGGTGTTGTATAGGGAGGAACAGATAAAAACGCCGTTATCCAGTGTGCTGAACCAGTAATTACCCTGGTAATCCTTCACCACATCCGATACCCGCTCGTTCGGAAAATAACATTTGGTTTCACCTGTTTCTGTATTCCATTTATAGGCACCGTTCTGGGTACAGATCCAGAAATCTTTATTATCCAGAAAAATTCCCTGAAAAATATAAATATCCGGAGGCAGATCTATGGGTGGTATTGTCTTACAAACCCCTTTGCTAATCAAAAAAGGTGCTGTTCTGTCAAGTCCTTTCCCAAGACCCACCAGTTTGTCGCCGGCACTGATCAGTTTTATCTCACCATAAACCTGGCCTGAGAAAGTCCAGTTCGGCTGGCCGGATATAAACAGATTACCCTGGTTGGAAAAAGCATATAACCTGTTATCGTAATACACAGAAGTGAGAATAGGATCATATTTAGTAGCGCCATTGATAATAGATATCAGCTGGTGGTTCTGCTTATTAAACGTGTAGATGTTTTTAAAGGAATGAAACCAAACCTGTGTGGGACCCACAACTACATTGTTAAAAGTAACCGAGCCTTTTAATACGTTCTGGTCTATGGCAAACTTCCGGAGGGTGTCTTTGTGGAAAGAGAATAACTGGTTATAAAAATTCATACACCAGATGGTGCCATCGGCATCTTCCTGCAGGTAACTGACGGCCCGGGAAGAAGTATTATCGAAGGGAACCGATACAAAAGTCCGGCCATTGAACCGGTACAGTCCCTTATCGGTACCCAGCCAGATATAGCCTTTGCTGTCTGTCAGCATATCATACACCACCTGGGTAGGTAATTGTTCGGGGTAATTCAGTTTTTTTACATACGGAAACTGCGCCCGGGTTTGGGAGAAGAACAGCAATAGTAAAACAACCGGTACAAGGCGCATTTAATCTGTTTTTATGACAGTTACAGCATTTTAAAGTTAACGGCTGTTACTGATATGCCAATTATTTTGCTGCTGGGGGCCGGCTTCTAAATAACCGCTTTGCTAAACAATCCAACCCGTTTCATGGGATAAAACAGGCAGTTGGCAAAAAACCGGGTTACCCAAGCATTTATTAACGCAATTTACAGCCGTTACTTAATCAGTAATAATTGGGGGTAAGAGAGCTGCATCAACTGCAGCTTTCTTCATTTCAGGCCTATCCCACGCTTATTTCCATTTCCATTGTACTTTGCACCCGTTTTACCAACCTATCGATTACAATGGATCCCGTTAAACTTACCCAATACTCACATGGCGCCGGTTGTGGTTGCAAAATTGCCCCCGCTGTGCTGGATACCATCCTCCAGAGCCGTTTACAATTTGCTGATAATAAACAGTTACTGGTGGGTAACAGCAGTAAGGATGATGCAGCCGTATATGATCTCGGAAACGGTACCGCATTGATCAGCACCACCGATTTTTTTACGCCCATTGTAGATGATGCTTTCGCCTTTGGCAGAATTGCCGGCGCCAATGCCATCAGCGATGTATATGCCATGGGGGGGAAACCCCTGTTAGCCATTGCCATTCTGGGCTGGCCGGTAGAAAAACTGCCGGCAGAACTGGCACAACAGGTACTGGAAGGAGCCAGAGAGATCTGCGCAGAAGCGGGTATTCCCCTGGCAGGCGGTCATAGTATAGACTCCCCCGAACCCATATTCGGACTGGCCGTCAGTGGCCTCGTAGCCATTGACCAGCTGAAACAAAACAGCACCGCCAAAGAGGGAGATATGTTGTTACTCACCAAACCCCTGGGTGTAGGTGTATTATCTACCGCACAAAAAAGAAATGTACTCAAAGAAGAACACCTGCCACTGATGCTGAAACAGCTGGGCACATTAAATAAAGCAGGAGAAGCACTGGGTAAGGTCAAAGGAGTGCATGCTATGACAGATGTAACCGGCTTTGGCTTACTCGGTCACCTGATAGAAATGGCGGAAGCAAGCGGTGTAAGTGCCGAGCTCATCTACCAACAGGTACCCATGCTGGCCGCTGCCAAAGAGTACCTGCCACAAAGAATGGTACCCGACGCCACCTACCGTAACTGGAATGCTTACAGCAGTAAAGTAGGTTTTGGTGCCGGTGTAAATGTGATGGAAGCTTTTACCCTCTTACCCGATCCCCAAACCAATGGCGGATTACTCATTGCCGTTGATCCGGCATCTTTAACAGAAGTACAGGAAGTATTACAAAAACTGGGACTGGGTGAATATACCAACCCTATTGGCGTAATGAAGCGCGTGGGAGAAAAAGTGGTTACGGTTTTATAGTACCTTATGTAACTTTACAGGCTGTAAAATGTTCTGCGTTCTGCGTTCTGCGTTCTGCGTTCTGCGTTCTGCGTTCTGCGTTCTGCGTTCTGCGTTCTGCGTTCTGC
>DASWXD010000041.1:0-11861 GCA_036405675.1 Sediminibacterium sp. | reverse complement strand
TGATGAGTTCGTGACTGAGAAAACTGCCACAGATTCCCTGGCCTACTATGATATAATCTACCTGCATCTATACAAAGATGCTGTAAAAAATATTTTCACCGGATACAAAACCGCGCCGTTGCGCCTTTGGGTGAAAATTGGCTCGCAAAGGCGCAACGGCGCGGTAAGAAACTTTAATGGGCCACCCTGATTCTGATCCCTTCGGAATGACTGGTAAATTCCGGTGCATACATACACTGGATACTCGCAATGCCTGCCGAAAACAGACCACTATGGGTAATGAACATCGGATATTCAAACAAATAAGTGCCTTTTGACAGGTGATCTATAAAAAAGTTGCTGCTCACGTCTTTGGTGCTCTCGTAATAACCTAATCCGTCCTGCCATTTGTATCCACTCAATACATTTACCGGCTCCATGGCGGCGGCACGCATATCTTTCAGGTGCAGGTAATCCATATCCCGGTTACTGCGGAGTTCTAAGCGTACCACTACTTTATCGCCAATCTTCAGCTCTTCACCTTCAGTTACAGCCTGCAGTAGTTTTCCGGCATCCGTATTTTTTTCGATGAAGATTTTTTTCGTGATCGATAAAGGAGTGGCAGCGCTTGTGATTTTATCCAGATCTTCGAAATACTGCCAGTACACATTACCCCAGGAGGGAGAACTGTTCTTTTGCGGGCTCGCAAAAGGAGATGTGCCGGATCGGGTGGTTACGGTGATATTGCCCATATCATTCGTAATACGACTACCCTCGATCCGCTTTTTAAAATAGCCGGTTCCGGCAACCGTTTTTTCATTGTTGCTGCTGATCTGTGTTTTGCCAAGCTGGATGGTAACCGTTCTCTCTCTGTTCAGCCAGTCATCACCATTCAATAGTAAAGCATAACAGGCATCGGCGGTAGCAATGGTGGTTTTCCAGTGATTGGTCTGTTTGTTCAGCAATAACCAGGTTCGCATGGCATTTAACTGTTTGTTAACGGCCGGGTCTTTTGCCTGCTGGTTGATCTCGCTGATGAAGGCAATCAGCATGCTTTGGTGTTCAACGGGCGACTGGTACCAATATCTTCCATAAGCTGTTTTCCAGTACATGCCTTGTTGTGCGTCAATAACTGCATTTTCGAGCAAGGCTGGTAAAATGGCTTGCGTGGCGGTTTTTTCAGCACCATTTCGGTAAAATACCAGTCCTAGTTGTGCCTTGTAATAACTGTTCTGCTGTACCCATGTTTTTCTGGCCTGTGCAAAAAAGTAGTCATAAGCTTTGGGCGATTGCTGCGCGATATCACGGAAAAAACTACGCATATACAAATACTCAACCTGTCTGGAAGAAGGCAGGTATTTGGTCAGGTCAACTTTGCTTTTGCGCAATGTCTGATAATCTTCCTCATTTTTCTCATCTAAGTAACGGAGTGCTTTTACCAGCAGGTTGCGGATCTTACCGGAAGCCTCGGGTGATAATGCCCCCAGGCGTTTTAATTTACCAATGCCGGTAAGAATATAGTTGGTGATATAGCTGTCTGCATACCCCCCCTTAAACCAGCTGAACGCACCGTTGGGTAATTGCAGCTGGGCCAGTTTTTCCAGCAACACATCTGTTTGTGTGCCCAGTTTTACCAGGTCAAACAGTAATGCCAGATTTTTTTTCTGTTGTTCTTCGCTTTCTGCTGCTAATACCCAGGGTGTTTCCTGCAGTAAGATCTGTTTCAGCTCTTCATTTTTCTGCAGGTTGCTTTCTAAGGAACTGCTGTCTTGCTGCCACTGTGTAAATACTTTTTTCAACAGGGGATCCTTGTTCACGATCCATGCGGCCAGCAGGTTGGCGTATAAACGGTTAAAACTCTGTTCGGCACATTCGTAAGGGTATTCCATCAGATAAGGTAATGCCTGTACCGCATACCAGATAGGGTTACTGCTGTATTCAACGGTAAGGGCTTCCTGTGTCAGGCTCTCGCTGTTATTCTGTAACAGTTTGTCAAAACGGAAACTACGGGTGGTATCTCCTGTTACCAATAAGGGCAGACTTTCGGTTACCAGGATCCGGTTGGTCACTACGGGCAAAGTATTTTCTTCTCCATCACTTAAAGCACCGGTGCTGGCTTTGATGCGCCAGGTTAATGGACGATTGAAATTAAAGGGAATCTGTACGGGAAATTTAACCAGGAAACTTTTACCCGCTTCCACGGTAAAGTACTGCGTTGGAAACACATTCTGGAACCAGCCGTCTACAGATGTCAGGGTGGTTGCATCCAGTAACTCCAGGCTCACTTGTCCGGTCAGTTCCTTATCGCTGAGGTTAACGATTTTGCTGCTCAGTTCCATATTATCTCCTTCACGCAGAAACCGGGGAGTATTAGGCTGCACCATTAATTGTTTCTGCGTAACTACATATTCGCTGTTGTAACCAAAAGCAAGGTCGCGGGTATGTGCCAGGCTCATCCATTTCCATTGGGTTAATGCTTCGGGCATGGTAAAGCTGAAACTGTATTTGCCGGATGAGTCGGCATAGAGATGGGGTAAGAAGAAAGCTGTTTCGTTAAAGTTTTTGCGGGGTGCGACCTGGTTCAGGTCCGGTAACGCAGGTGCATCTCCCTTTTCTATATCAGCCGCAGCTGGAGGTGCACTGGGAATAAACCTTTTATCGATAGAAGATTCTGCCAGGATGGCTTTATTCTGGTCAAGGGAACTATTTCCCCTGAGGCTGACTGCTGCACTGGCAACAGATTTTTTCATGGCCATACCATAACGGGCTATTACAGATTCATTGAATTGAGTATATGATTTTTGTAGTGCAATGGAAAGATGAAAGACTGAATCGTTGATCCATCGGCTCATTTCCTGGTTCCATAAAGTATTACCATCAGCTGTCAGCTGGTCAAATTCAATCGTATATACAGGCAGATAACTGACCGGGACATCTTTTGTAAAAGAGCCTGTTTCACGGAAACTGGAAGTTCCACTAAAAAGATTCCGGTAAGAATGGTTAGGCCAGAGGTAGGGTGTTGACCAACTATGCGATGTAAACTGATCAAGCGAAGCGTCATACATACCCGTCAGTATTTCAGCAGCATTTTTTTCCTTGTTTTCTCCCTGCACTGTCATTGTCCATTTTTCTTTACTGCCCGGTTCAGTTTTGTTGCGCCAGGTTGCATACGTAATCTGCAGTTCTTTGTTACGCCAGGGTACGGCTATATCGTAAGTGTTCTGGTAAACACGATTGTCCCATACAAATATTTCTGCTATGCTAATGCCACCCCTGTCTTCTTCTGTGGCCGTATAACGGATATTTTCCAGACCTTTCTTTTTTCCGATAAATTGAAAAGCTTCTTTCTGATCATTGGCTTTCAGTATTTGTCTGATCACAAACAGATTGGCAGTACTGCCACTGGCAAACAAAGCGGTTTCTCCTGGTTGAATAGTTTTTTTGTAAGCGAACTGGAAGTTGGTAGTATGATTGCCAAACAACTGGGTAGTCGTATTAAAGACCTGCAGATAGGTAACCGCCGTTACTTTTTCTCCGTAGGTATCTGTGCTTACCGCTTCGACCTTATAAAAGCCGACTGCCAATGTTCCCGGTGTGATGGTATACTGGTCGGTTGTTTTGGTATCAAGCGTGATCTCTGATACGGATTTTGCTACCGGCCAGTTTTGATAGTCGGATTCTTCCTCATATTCATCTGAGGGGAAATACTGGAGAAAAGCTTCCTTACCCAGTATAAACTGATCGGGTCTTTGCCAGTATCTTTTTCTCACCATGCGGCCCGGTTCCTGCAGGGCATAGATATGTAATTGTACAGTGGCTGCTTGTTTCTCGTCACTGAGATTGGTAGTGCTGATACTGATTTTATTCAGACTGTCTGCCTCCATAATGGCAGGTGCATTCAGCGAAAGTTGCAGAGAAACGGCGCCTATCCGGATAATTGTTTCGCTGCTCCTTGTTTCTCCGTTGATATCCGTAATATCTGCACTGACGGTATAGTCGAAATAAGGATTGCCTGACCGGTCAATGATATCATCTGCCAACGCAACAAAACCAATACTGAATTTGCCTGTGGCATCGGTAATGGTTTCTCCGGAACTGATCTGCCGGTCGTTAACAGTGGGGTAAGATCTTCTTCTCCACCTCCAGGGTTCACGCATATGAGTGGTTCGGGTAACATTGTAAACAACTTTACTGCCACCGATGCTGTTGCCGGCATAGGCCATGGCATTCCCGGTTACCACAACAGTATCCTGTAAACGGTAAGCCTTTTTTACTTTGTCGAATGAGACCTGGAAAGCTGGCCGTTTGTATTCTTCTACCGAGAAATAATTCCCTTCTGCCGGGATCTGTTTCAGCGAAAGACTGAAACTGCCTGTAAGAACATTTACAGGAAGCTGAAAGTTTCCACTAAACGATGAAAAATCGTTGAGCGCCAGTTTGAGAGAATCAATGATTTTCTGATTCGCATCATGCAGGTACACCCAATAAGGTTCTTTGGTACTGAATCGTTTGCTGCGTTTGGTATGATAATCTCTGCTAACGGCAATGCCTTTGAAGAAAACCGTCTGACCGGGACGGTACATGCGACGGTCTGTAAAAAAGAAAATCCGTTGGTTTCTTTTTTCATAAGTAATACTGTCGGGATTATTCTCTGCAGCATCGTTCTGAAAAATATAATCCTGGTTTTGCGAAGACAGCCGGTCATCTTTCAGTTGTAAAGTAAATCGGGCACGTTCATTATTGCTGTCAGCTGTATAAGAAAAACGGCCGTTCTGGTCTGTGATCTTTTCTGTTACCGGATAATTCACCCATTCACGGCCGGAATACTTTGATTTATAAATATGGACACTAACAGCCGGCATGGGTTGTCCGTTTGCACGGTTCAACACAAAAAAATCATTGCCGTTGCGTACATAACTGAGTTGCGATACCTGAAAATATTGCAGACTTAAGGTATGCAGACTATCGTTGAATTGTTGATTATCTGAACAGAGTAAGGCATATCTTCCAGGGGGTAATGCATCCAGTTTTATCTCTGCTGCATGCAACTGGTGATCTTCAGTGCCAGGAAGTGTGACTGTCATATTACGGAATGCTTTCTGACGGGTTATTTTTTTCCATGCTTCATTATTAATGAAATCATTTTCAGGGAAACCGGTATTCTCTATCCGGATGATTCTGGCATAAAGAGTATCTATATTCCGGTAATTCACCAGTGCGCGGAATGCAGTGCCGGGAAGATTTACAGACTCGGTTCTGGTACTTAATTCTTTACGCTGAATTTCACGCAACAGGTTTTGCAGATTGCCCATGCCGGGATGGTTTTCTTTGCCGCTAAATAAGGAAAGCGCCTTCTCAGCCATTTCTTTTGCTTTCCGGTAACCCCATCTTCCGGTACTATCCTGAAAGGGTTGGTAAGTGGCCGCTTTATCGGCTTCTTTCCGGGCCAGTAAATACCATGCCTGCGCCGTTGCCGCATTAGCCGGATAATTATCCGTCATTTCCTGCAGTGCAGTTGTATACAAAACATTCTTCTCTGCCAGTTCGGTTTGTTGATAGGCCCATTCTATTCTTTCTATATTCAGTTCCAGTAAAGCAGCCGGATCTGCATCTTTCCGGTGAAACTGTAATAACTGCTGAAATAACTGCAGGCTATTCCAACTGGGCGAGCTGCTGTCTTTGGTGAGGAAACGATGGGCAATAAAATTGTCGAGTGCAGCGAGTGCGGCTTTCCCGGGCAGGATGAAAGCTGTAGCTGGTTTCAGGAGGGCCGAGCTGATCATCACTGGTTCACCTGAGCTGAAATAATCCAGGGCTTCATGTGCCAGCAGATCATATAAACTGGGCCGGAGCGAACGGGCATTTCCTCTTTTCAGAATTGCATCGTAACGGTCTACCGGTGTTTGCTGCAGTAAGGCTGTGTTTTCCAATGATTGGGCAAAATGCTTTCGGATGGTTTGGGCAAAATCTGCAACACCCCAGGTGGTGATATCCGGTTGATTGATGCCGGTTGTTTTTTTGCGGTCATTGATCCTCCAGAAGTTATCATTCAGGTATTGGCGGTATAGTTTCGCCAGCAAAGAATGAAGGATCGCTTTCGCTGTTTCATCCCGCGTGGCTGCCAATTCTTTTCGGATCCTGTTCAGTAATGAATCGGAAGTGCCTTCCGTGATCCTGTTTTGCAAAGTATACTCATAGATCAGGCATTTTACTACCTGCGCATGTAATTGCTTTTGTTTGGCTTTTTTATACAGTACAGTCACTTTATCCAGTGCCGATCTGGTAAGATCATTCTGAACAATCAGGGTATCAATGCCAAGCCATTCTTTCTGGAAAAGGGTATCTGCCGGCTGTGCATACAGATTGGCAGAGAATAAGATCGTAAAAACAAAAACCAGTTTTCTTAAAAACATGTAGCAATATTTCGGTGAAACAATTCCTTTAAAGGATAGGATGCAAACTTGCTGATTAATTCATATAAGTGATAACCGATTAACAAAAGATTGTAACTAAAGCAAGCAGGATAAAGGTAGGATAGCCCGGGTTGCCGACCGCGCAAAAAAAATCCCGGTCAGTATTGACCGGGATCGGGATATCAAAAGGTATACTTCTATTTTTTCAGGGCAGCAGCCATGGTAATACCTATATCGGCAGGACTGGCCACTACTTCAATACCACATTCTGCCATGATCTTCATTTTAGCGGCGGCGGTATCGTCTGCCCCACCAATAATGGCTCCTGCGTGACCCATACGACGGCCGGGAGGGGCTGTCTGGCCGGCAATAAAGCCTACCACAGGTTTGGTTTTGTTGTCTTTGATCCAGCGGGCAGCTTCGGCTTCCATGCTACCACCGATTTCACCGATCATGATGATACCATCGGTTTCAGGATCGTTCATCAGCAGTTCTACCGCTTCTTTGGTAGGTGTACCGATAATGGGGTCGCCACCGATACCGATAGCGGTACTGATACCCAGACCGGCTTTCACCACCTGGTCGGCAGCCTCATAAGTAAGGGTTCCGCTTTTGGAAACAATACCGATACGGCCTTTTTTAAAGATAAAGCCGGGCATAATACCCACTTTGGCTTCACCGGCAGTGATCACGCCAGGGCAGTTAGGACCTACCAAACGGGTATTTTTACCCTGCAGGTAGTTTTTTACTTTCACCATATCCTGTACCGGAATACCTTCTGTGATACATACCACCAGGGCAATACCTGCATCAGTAGCTTCCATGATCGCATCAGCGGCAAATGCCGGTGGTACAAAAATGATACTTACATCAGCGCCTGTTTGCTTAACGGCATCCGCTACGGTATTGAATACGGGTTTGTCCAGATGAGTGGTACCGCCTTTGTTGGGGGTAACACCACCTACTACATTGGTTCCGTACTCAATCATCTGGGTTGCATGGAATGTACCTTCTGTACCGGTAAAACCCTGAACAATGATCTTGGAGTTTTTATTCACTAATACTGCCATGGGGAATGATTTCTGTGGTTTTGAAATTCGCGGCAAAAATAGGTTAAAACGGGCTAGACTTTCCCATTTGAAGGCTAAACTTTGGAGTTTTTTTGGAAGAGGCAGCTGGCAGGCGGGCATTTTCGGCCTCTTCCAACTGGTTCCGGCTCGTACAGGCAGTTAGCTGCTGAATGGGGATACCACGAAAAACAAACGGATGATCGAAGACCGATCACCCGTTGGAAGATTATCCGGAAAAATTTATCAGAGTTTGTAGAATGCCTTGCTATCCCGGCCGTTCTTCGTAGTTACTTTCAGGAAGTAAGGGCCGTGGTACAGCGACTCGCAACCGATCTCGATCATGTTATTTCCCTGCTGCAGCAGTTTTTTGATCCGGAGTTTAGCGGTACCGTAAATATCGTACACCGTAATTTCTGCTTCGGCGTTACTGTTACGGCTATAGATGGTGGCCATCATCCGGGTAACCACCGGATTGGGGTTGAGCTGGATGATTTTGATATAATCCACGCTGGCCTGCGGCGTGTTTACTGTATCACGTACCACTACTTCCCTGCATAGTTTTGCTTCACAGCCATTCAGCGTTTTTAGGTATAAACAGGTGGTATACAAGCCTGGTTGCAAAAATTCTTTCACCGGACTGATCTCATTACCCGACAGGATCGTATTATCACCAAACTTCCAGGTGCGTTGAATGATACTGTCGCCGGGTAAGGCTTTACTCAGACTGCTGTTGTACGCTACTTTCTTCAGGCTGATGCGCTCGGCTGTAAACTGCGCTTCTGCTTTACAATCCGGATTACCGATCGTGATCGTTTCGCTGTATTTGCTTTCGCAACCTGATTGGGTTTTGATATACAGTTTTACGAGGTACTTACCGGGTTTGGTATAACTGTGCGAAGGATCAATACGGTTGCCTTCCATCGGTACCGTGCTGTCGCCAAAGAACCATATGCGGCTGATCACTGAATCTTTTTCTGTGGTTCCTCTCGATCCGTTACTGTTGAATTTTACCACCCCATTCTGCTGGCTATAAGTGAACAGCGCTTTGCAACCGCTAGGTGGCGCAGGAGGCAAGATCACCACATTGGCGCTGAATTTATTTTCGCAACCAGCTTTGGTTTTGATAACGAGATACACTTTGTAAGTACCCGGCTTGGTATAAGGGTAGGATGGGGTGATCACATTACCACCCAGCGATACCGAAGTGGTGCTGTCTGTATAAGACCAGGTACGGCTGATGATGCTGTCACGCTCTGTTGTTCCCCTTGAATCGGCACTGTTAAAAATGATCAGTGAATCCTTGATGGTCCAGTTAAAATAAGCTTTACAATTTACCGGTGCTGGAATGGTAACAGTTGCACCATATTTACTTTCGCAGCCAGCTTTTGTTTTAATAACCAGGTATACTTTATAAGAGCCCGGCAGGGTGTAAGGATAAGATGGTGCGATTACATTGCCCCCCAGCGATACAGAAATACTGCTGTCTGTATAATACCAGGTGCGGCTGATGATACTGTCGGCATCATTGATTCCTCTGGAGCCGGCACTGTTGAATACGATCAGTGAATCTTTTCTTTCCCAGGTAAAAAAGGCTTTACAGGTAGTAACAGAATCTTTGATCTCAATATCTGCACAGAATTTACTTTCACAACCATTTTTTGTTTTGATATACAGGCAGGCCGTGTATTTACCTGCTTTACCATAGGTAAACGACGGGTCCAGTCGATTGCCGGTGAGCGAAGCGGAAGTATCACTGAATTTCCAGGTACGGCTGATGATAGTGTCGCCGGCTGTTGCAGCAGAAAGAGAACTGTTGAATTTCACGGTTCTTCCCTGTATGATATAACTGAACTTGGCTTTGCATTCAGTAGGAACCGGCACACTGTCTTTCACGATTACAGTAACACAGATTGTTTTTTCACAACCTTTCAAGGTGCGGATACTCACACAAACATTATAAGTGCCATTTTCTCTGTATTCTTTCAGCGGGTTTACCTGGTTGCCATCCAGCGAACTGCCATCACCGAATTTCCAGATGCGTTGAAAAATACTATCGCCCAGCAATACAGTGCTCTGGCTGCTGTTGAACCTGAATTTCTTAGGCCCGGTTTTTTCAATCGTGATAACAGGAGAAACTTTGCAGTCGTTTGATTCGGGAGTGAATACAACCGTTTGGCAATAACTGCTCTGACAACCCTTTTTCGTAGTAATGGTCAGACAAACCTGATAAATACCTGGTTTGGTATACACATGTGTGGGATCGATCCTGTTCCCGGTTACTGCGGCACTACTATCGCCAAACTGCCAGGTACGGCTGATGATACTGTCTCCAGCAACAGTCGAAGAACCAGCTGCATTAAATTTTACGCCGGTAGCTAAGGACTGATAACTGAAAGCGGCTTTACAGGTAACAGGTGTTGTACCCGGCGTGCAGATAATAAAATTAACTTCCACCAGGTTGCTGACACCTACTGCCGGATCTCTTGTCAGCATCGTGCCATCGCAGTTTTCAACATAGAGCATCAGCTTGCGGATCTCTCCGCTGCAGCTGAGTGTATCAATATAATAGCCATTCGGATTGGTGATGGCATAATGCACCATCACACAACCGCCATTGGTACTATCGATACTGTAGATCTTTACTTTTTTATTGGCGATGGGCTGGTTGGCCGTATTCTTGATGGTTCCTTTTACAATGACTGTATTGGCCAGTAACTGGCCCTGTAAAAACAGCAGTGAAAGGAGCAAGACAAAACGTAGAATTTTTTTCATAAGAAACAGGTTATCTGTGTTAGTAGATACCCCCTTGTGGAAGATTGCAGCCTAAATCTTCCTGTTTTTTTAACAGTTTCTTATCCGGAGGATGCGGCAAACGGGGTAGGAAAGCCGCAGCTGGTATGATAATCATTGGTTTAACACAGAAACTTTCTCTTAACAAGCTTTCTTGTTTTTGGCCGCCAATCCCTACTTTTGCGCCTGTCTGAGAAGACATTTCATTTAAAAACAAACTCAATGGCAACAACATCCGACATCAGCCGTGGCATGATTCTGAAATTAGACGGCAGTTTATATTCTGTAGTAGAATTTGGCGAAAACAAAACAGCCCGGGCCGCTGCAAAAGTGTGGGCCAAGTTAAAAGGGGTTGATAACAAGCGTTCTATCGAAAAAACATGGAACAGTGGCGAGAACATCTACCCGGTTCGTGTAGAAAAGAAAGCGTTCCAGTTCTTATATAAAGATGATACAGGGTATAACCTGATGAACAATGAAACATTTGAGCAGATCGCCCTGGCCGATGAAATGATCGATTCTCCCCAGTTTCTGATGGAAGGAGCCGAAGTATTTGTATTCATCAATACCGAAACCGAACAGCCCATTGGCGCCGAACTGCCCGAAAAAATCGTGGTAAAGATTACTTATTGCGAACCCGGACTGCGTGGCGATACCGCTACCCGTGCCCTGAAAGCTGCCACTGTAGAAACCGGTGCTACCGTAATGGTGCCCCTGTTTGTGGAAGATGGCGAACTGATCCGCGTAAATACCAAGGATGGTTCTTATGTAGAACGCGTAAAAGAAGAGAAATAACCGCCGTTTACACTGAAACGGGTCAACCAAAACTGACTATATAGGTAAAGGGCAGCCAAGGCTGTCCTTTTTTTGCCCTCGCGGGGAGGGTGGCCGGGTAAAAATGAAAATTTCCGGAAATAAACAAAATCCCCGTTTTTAGCAAAAAAGGGCTATTTTGCCCCACTATTTGACCAAATTTCACTGTTTTTACCCCTAAAACTTGCCATTTATGGACTTAAAGCAAATTCACGAACTGATCAAAATCATCAATAAAAGTAATATTGGTGAGATTAGCATTGAAGATAAAGATGGTAAGGTAACCATCAAACAAAAGGAAGAGCAGGTAGTAACGGTAGCGGCTGCTCCACAGCACCAGGTCTTCACTGCTGCTCCCCAACCCGCTGCTCTGGCTGCTGCACCTGCCGCCCCGGCTGCTCCGGCTGCCGCTGCACCTAAAGCGGATAACCTGATCACTATCAAAAGCCCGATGATTGGAACTTTCTACCGTCGCGCGGCTCCGGACAAACCCATCCTGGCCGAAATAGGTAGTGAGGTTGCACCGGGTAAAGTGGTTTGTATTATCGAAGCCATGAAACTCTTCAATGAAATTGAATCCGAGATCAAAGGAACCATCGTAAAAGTATTGGTAGAAGATGCCAGTCCGGTTGAATACGATCAACCCCTGTTCCTCGTAGAACCGGCGTAGGTAATTTGAAAATGGTAGGATTTGAAAATTTGAAAATGGGAAACTTTCTCATTTTGCAGATTGCTCAAATCGACCGTGCCATTTTCATCCCGGCTTAGCCGGGACAAATTTTCAAATTTTCAAATT
>DASWXD010000040.1:0-10284 GCA_036405675.1 Sediminibacterium sp. | reverse complement strand
TCCTGGTTACCATCCAGTTTACCACGGAATTCGAGGCCTCTTGTCCAGGCAAAAATAGAAGCGATCGGGTTGGTAGAGGTTGGTTTACCTTTCTGGTGCTCGCGGTAGTGGCGGGTTACGGTTCCGTGTGCGGCTTCTGCTTCCATCACTTTACCATCGGGGGTAATCAGGGTAGAAGTCATCAGACCCAGTGAACCAAATCCCTGTGCAACCGTATCGCTCTGTACATCGCCGTCGTAGTTCTTACAGGCCCATACAAAATTACCATTCCATTTCAGCGCGCTGGCAACCATGTCATCAATAAGGCGGTGCTCATACGTGATACCGGCAGCATCGTAAGCGGCTTTGAATTCGTTCTGATAGATTTCTTCAAAAATATCTTTGAAACGACCATCATATTTCTTCAGGATCGTATTCTTGGTAGAGAGATACAAAGGCCATTTTTTAGCCAGTGCCGTATTGAAACAGCTGCGGGCAAAACCCTTGATACTTTCATCGGTATTGTACATGGCCAATGCCACGCCATCTCCTTTGTAATTAAATACTTCATATTCCTGTACCGTACCATCTTCTCCTTCAAATTTGATGGTCAGTTTGCCTTTGCCTTTGGTTACAAAGTCGGTAGCGCGGTACTGGTCGCCGAACGCATGGCGTCCGATACAGATAGGGGCTGTCCAGTTAGGTACCAAACGTGGTACATTGGAACAAACGATGGGCTCGCGGAACACTGTTCCATCCAGGATATTACGGATGGTTCCGTTCGGGCTCTTCCACATTTGTTTCAGTTTGAATTCTGCTACACGCTGCTCATCCGGAGTAATGGTAGCACATTTGATACCTACACCATATTGTTTAATGGCATTGGCCGCATCAACCGTAACCTGGTCGTTGGTCTCATCACGGTACTCCATTCCCAGATCATAGTATTTGATATCTACTTCCAGATAAGGAAGGATCAGTTTGTCTTTAATGAATTTCCAGATAATCCGGGTCATTTCGTCACCATCCAGCTCTACCACCGGATTGGCCACTTTGATTTTTTGTGCCATAATAATTCCTTTAGGTTAATGTAAAACGATGCCAAAGGTAAGACTTTATCAGTTTTGGGACACAAGTCCCTGACCCCTACTTTCAGGGTACAGATCAATGCTCCACATTCACGATCAGCACGGGAATCGGCAGTTTATGCCTTACATCCTCAATGGTCTCGCCAAAAATATAATCTTTTAATCCGGAGTGCCTGTGAGCTCCCATCACCAGCATATCGGCCCCGCATTCGGTAACGATCCGGATGATCTCTTTCACCCTGCTTCTGTAACCGATCATGCCTTCTGCCTGGTATCCTTTCTGCTGCAATTGCTGTACATAGTTTTCCAGTCGTTGTTTATCGCGCCGGGTCTCATCATCATCCGTGGCTTCGCCAAGATAACCGGCAGAAGCGCTCTCTACAATATGCAGCAGCACAAAAGAAACGGTTTTGTTTCCCTGCGCCAGCGCATGCGCGATCAGTTTCTCATCCGATGCAGAAAAATCAAGTGCCACGGCAATGCGGCTGGTTTCTTTTACCTGCAGATTATCCAATGTAATGATCTCGCCATGTAAGCCTTCCTTTTTGCGTTGTTTGCGTTGCTGTATCAGAGGCAGAAAAGTCATGGTAAGGAATAGCCAGATAAAGGCCAGTATGGCCAGTACCACCACCCCTTTCCAGTACCAGGCAGTGGATGATTCCAGCACTTTGTACATTTCCTCTCCTACCAGTCGCACATTCAGAAAGACCAGCACGATAGCTACCAGCCAGGCAGCTACTTTTACATAGTTTTTGATGACGTATTGCCCCATCGTTTTTTTATCGCTCACAAAATGGATCAGGGGAATGACGGCAAAACCCAACTGCAAACTCAGGATCACCTGGCTGAATACAAGCAGGTCATCCACTTTGGATTCGCCATACAAAAGGATCACAATAACGGCCGGTACAATCGCAATCAAACGCGTCAGCAGTCTGCGTAACCAGGGGTTGATCCGCAACTGGAGGTAGCCTTCCATCACAATCTGTCCGGCCAATGTACCCGTTAAGGTAGAACTCTGTCCAGCCGCAATCAATGCCACAGCAAACAGAATCGGCGCCAGCTTGCTTCCCAGTAAAGGCGCCAGCAATTGGTGTGCATCCTGGATCTGTGCTACCTGTGTATTGCCACTGGCAAAAAATACACTGGCAGCAAGTACCAATATAGCAGCATTCACAAAAAAGGCGGCATTGAGGGCGATGGTACTGTCGATGAGGTTGTATTTCAACGCCCGCTTAATTCCCTTGGCATCATTACTAATCTTGCGGGTTTGCACCAGGGCCGAGTGTAAATACAGGTTATGCGGCATTACTGTGGCTCCGATTATACCTACGGCAATGTATAAAGCTTCATGATTTAAGGCTGTTGGAATAAATCCCTTCATCACTGCTCCCATCTGCGGTTTGGCCAGCAGGATCTCTACCAGAAAAGAGCCGCCGATAATGGCCACGAGGCAAATAATAAACGCTTCCATTTTACGGATTCCCCAGCGTTGCAGCAGCAGGAATAGAAAAGTATCCAGTACCGTAATGGCCGTACCCCAGATCAAGGGCAAACCGGTTAAGAGATGAATCCCGATGGCCATACCCAACACTTCTGCGAGATCGCAGGCGGCAATAGCCAATTCTGCGAGTATGTATAAACAGAAATTCACCAGTGGCGGATACACTTCGCGATTGGCCTGTGCAAGATCCCTTCTACGCACAATACCCAGTCTGGCACTCAGGCTTTGCAGCAATAAAGCCATCAGGTTACTCATCAGCAACACCCAGATCAGCTGGTAACCAAACTTGGCACCACCCTGCAGATCAGTGGCCCAGTTACCCGGGTCCATATAACCCACACTAACCAGGTAAGCCGGACCGATATACGCCAGTATTCTCCGCCAGCCTTTCCGCGGTGCGGTAGTGTCTACCGATTCGTGCACTTCACTCAAAGACTGGTCACCATGGTAACGATTCATCATAACTACATAAGTTTTACAAACAATGCCTGCGCCAGTTGCTGGCTGATGGTGAAGGCATTCTGGTTTTTGAGTTTGATCTCGATAGAGTTATCGAAACTGAATTTCCGTTTGATTTCCAAACGGGTGCCGATACCGATATGTTTGTGTTTGAGCAATTCGAGTAATTCGGTAGACTGGCTGCCTACCCCACTTACTTCTGCCGGTTTATTTACCGGAAGATCAATGAGGTTGATATGCTGTTGCACCGCCATCTTACCATGGCTGTCAGGAATCGGATCGCCGTGCGGATCAAATTTGGGATAACCGAGAAAAGCATCCAGTTTCTCCACCAGTTTTTTACTGCTGATATGCTCCAGCTCCTCCGCCACTTCATGCACTTCATCCCAGCCAAACTGCAGGGTATCTACCAGAAAATATTCCCATAAACGGTGCTTGCGTACAATGGCCAGGGCCAGTTTCTTTCCCTCCCCGCTGAGGCGTACCCCTTTGTATTTTTCGTAACTGAGCAGTTTTTTGGTTTTCAGTTTTTTCAGCATATCCGTTACCGATGCGGCTTTGGTATGCAGTTCAGCCGCCAGTTCGTTGGTAGAAACCGTACCTTCTCCCTGCTGCAGGTGAAATATGGCCTTGATATAATTCTCTTCTGTAATGGAGAAACCCATAATCTCTAAAATTATTTTTAGGTAAATCTAAAAATAATTCTTGATTATAGCAGTATCAATTCAGCCACTTACCCCGAAAACTGTATTTTTATCGAAATATTCGGTTATGAAGAAATGCCTGCCATGGCTCCTGCTCCTGTTGATCGGCTGGGGTTGCAAGGATAAAAAAGTGGATCTTTCCGGCGAGGCCCCGGTAAAGATCAGCGACTTTATAGCCGCTTTTCCCAAGATCACCCCACCCTACACGGTAGCAGATACCAACCTGCTGAAAGCCGCGGATACGATTACCATCGGCTACAAAGCCCTGATCCAGTTTGTGCCGGATAGCACCATCAAACAGGTAACCAACAATGCTAAAAAACTGGTGATCCATCCGGTGGGTATTATCGAAAAAGAAAAAGAAAACTACCTGCTGGTAAACCTGACCGTACCCAGAAAGAATACGCATCTCGCAGTTTTTGTACTGGATAAAAAGAACAAATACCTGGCTTTCAAATCCTTGCTCAACGAAAAGAATAACGACGATTACCTGCACTCTGTTTCTATAAACAGGGAACCCACCTTCCTTATCAGTAAAGAGAAAATGGGCAAGGATAACAGCCTGAAATTCTCCCGAACCGGTTGGGTATATACCAGTACCGGCGAGTTCATGATCGTAGTGAACGACTCCAACGAAGATCCTTCCCGGTCTGATGTCATTAACCCGATTGATACACTGCCGAGAAAGAACAAATTCAGCGGAGATTATGTACAGGATAAAAAGAATTATATCTCGATCCGCGATACCAAAAAAACAAATGTGTACCAGTTCTTTATCCATTTTGAAAAAAACGGAGGCAATTGTACCGGTGAATTGAAGGGTGAAATGACGATGCAATCCGCCAATACCGCCGTATTCAAAGAAAATGGAGATCCCTGCATTATTGATTTTCGTTTTGAAGGAAATGAAATCACGCTGAAAGAACAGGGAAGCTGTGGTAACCACCGCGGAATCAAATGTTATTTTGATGATACCTTCATCAAAAAAAGAGAACCCCGCACAGCTAAAAAGAAAAAATCCGCCTGACGATCATCATGAGCTTGTTTCTTTTATGCAATGCATACAGGCAGCAATACCCAACGAAACAGGTTTCCCACATACCAATGTGTATAAAATACATTTTAGGAAAATACGCCTATCTTGCAACGCTATATAATCACAAAACCCCTTTTTAAATGAACTTTCGTAATTACCAGGTCCCTTACCAGATCAACGATGAGTATGCCAAAAAAGCCGCTTATTTTTCGATGGAATTTGCTATTCATCAACCGCTGAAGATTTACAGTGGTGGACTTGGTTTCCTGGCTGGCTCTCACCTGCGCAGTGCCTTTGAATTAAGGCAGAACATGATCGGCATCGGTATCTTATGGAAATATGGTTATTATGACCAGGCGCGTAACCAGGACCAGACACTGGAAGTTACTTTCATGGAGAAATATTATAGTTTCCTGGAAGATACCGGCATCAAATTCCAGATCCTGATACATGAACATCCGGTTTGGGTAAAAGCCTGGTACCTGAATCCCGATACTTTCTGCAGTGCCCCTCTGTTCCTGTTAAGTACCGACTTACCGGAGAACGATTACGTTTCGCAAACCATCACACATCGTTTATATGATGCCAATGTAGCTACCAAAGTGGCGCAGTTTATCCTGCTGGGAGTAGGTGGCGCCAAACTGGTCGATGAACTGGGATTTAATCCCGATGTATATCACCTCAACGAAGCACACGGCATTTCTTCCGCTTTTTACCTGCTGAACAAATACAAGAGCCTGGCCAAAGTAAAAGAGAAACTGGTATTCACTACCCATACACCCGAAGAAGCCGGCAATGAAAAACACGATATTTATCTCTGTCATAAAATGAGTTATTTCTGCGGCCTCAGTATTGATGAGGTCCGCAAATTAACAGGCCTGAAAGATGACCAGTTCAACCATTCTCTCACCGCCCTGCGTTTTGCCCGTAAAGCCAATGGCGTATCGGCCCTGCATGGTGTAGTGAGCAGGGAGATGTGGTCGCACTACGAAGGCATCTGCCCCATCGCCTCTATCACCAATGCGCAGAACTGGCGCTACTGGGCAGATAAACAGATCTACCGCGCCATGGAAGAAGGCAATGACTATGCTTTCGACGATCGCAAAAAATACCTGAAGAAACGTGCGTTCGAAGTGGTAGCCGACCAGACCGGAAAAATTTTCGATCCCAATGTGTTAACCATTGTCTGGGCCCGTCGTTTTGCAGGTTATAAGCGTGCTGATATGCTTACCTATGATATGGACCGCTTTGAAAAACTGCTCAGCAATACCAAATACCCGGTGCAGATTATCTGGGCAGGTAAACCTTATCCGCAGGATTTCCCGGCCATTTCGCAATTCAATAACCTGGTACACCTCAGTAAAAAATACAAGAATGTAGCGGTGATGATCGGGTATGAACTGGGATTGAGCAAACGCCTGAAACAGGCTTCCGATATCTGGCTCAACAACCCAAGGGTTCCCCGCGAAGCATCCGGAACCAGTGGTATGACGGCTGCTATGAACGGTGCCGTGAACTTCTCAACCGATGATGGCTGGATCCCCGAATTCATCAACCATGGTAACAATGGGTTTGTGGTTCCCAAAGCAGATTACGCTAACATGACCGTACACGAGCAGGATGAATACGACCTGCATAAACTATACGAAATCCTGGAACAACAGATATTGCCGCTTTACTACGATAACTACGATACCTGGCGCCAGATCCAGAAAAACGGTATGCGCGACGTACGTTTCCAGTTCGACAGTAACCGGATGGCACACGAATACTACGAAATCATGTATAAAGGTTAAACAAAACCAATTTAATTAAAAAGTCAAAAATCAAAAGTCAAAAGTGAATCAGTAACTTTGTCTTTTGATTTTTGACTTTTTAATTTTTACTTTCTACCTCTCCCATGTCCAACAAAATTGCAGTAGCCATTACCGGTGCCAGTGGTGCAGTATATGCAAAAGTATTGCTGGACAAACTGGTATTGCTGAAAGAACAGTATGAAGAAGTGGGTATTGTGATGAGCAATAACGCCAAAGAAATCTGGGTCTCGGAACTGGGCAACCATGCTTATCAGGATTACCCCTTCCGTTATTTTGACAAATATGATTTTTCTGCACCCTTCGCATCTGGATCGGCTAAATACAATGTGATGATTGTTGTGCCCTGCAGTATGGGTACACTGGGCAGGATTGCCCATGGTGTAAGCGACGACCTGGTAACCCGCGCAGCAGATGTGATCCTGAAAGAAAGAAGAAAACTGATACTGGTTGCCAGAGATACGCCCTATAGCCTGATCCATATCAAAAACATGGAACTGATTACCCTGGCAGGTGGCATTATCTGCCCTGCAACCCCCTCTTTTTACAGCAACCCAACCACGATTGAAGAAGTGGCCGCTACGGTTGTGGACCGTGTTTTAGATCTTGCCGGATTAGAACTGACTACCTTCCGTTGGGGGAAGAAGTGAATATCGAATATCGAACAGGGAATATCGAACGCCGAAGTGATATGATTTCGACATTCGTTGTTCGATATTCAAAAGCCTCTGTGAAAACAGAGGCTTTTTATTGTACTATACTTACCAATTTCTTAAACGTTGGCGCCGGCGCCTTCTTCTACTTTTTTCTGGAAGCGGAAGACCAGTTTTCCCTGCTCTTTATCCAGATCGGCGATCAGTAGATCTCCGTCCTTGATAGTAAAGTTCAGGATCTCTTCTGCCAAAGGATCTTCCAGGTATTTCTGGATGGCCCTGTGCAGTGGTCTGGCTCCAAACTGTACATCATATCCTTTCTCGGCAATGAATTCTTTGGCTTCCAGTGTAAGCTCTAATGAGAACCCAAGATTCAGCAAACGTTTGCTCACTCCTTTCATCAGGATATCGATAATGTTGAAGATATTGTCTTTGGTGAGTGAGTTAAACACCACCACATCGTCAATCCTGTTCAGGAACTCTGGTGCAAACGTGCGCTTCAGGGCTTTCTCGATCACCGCTTTGCTGTTCTCCTCCGCATTCTGCATACGCGTGGCAGTGGCAAATCCTACCCCATCACCAAACTCCTTCAACTGGCGTACGCCGATATTGGATGTCATGATGATCATGGTATTTTTGAAATCCACTTTTCTGCCCAGTCCATCTGTCAACTGACCATCGTCCAGCACCTGCAGCAGAATATTGTAAATATCCGGGTGCGCTTTCTCGATCTCATCCAGCAGGATCACACAGTAAGGTTTACGGCGCACTTTTTCAGTCAGCTGTCCGCCTTCTTCATAACCCACATAACCGGGGGGAGCACCGATCAAACGGCTTACCGTGAATTTCTCCATGTACTCACTCATATCAATCCGGATCAGCGAATCTTCCGAATCAAACATGTATCTCGCCAATGCCCTGGCCAGCTCGGTTTTACCCACACCGGTCGGACCTAAGAAAATAAATGTACCAATCGGTTTCTTCGGATCTTTCAATCCCACACGATTCCGCTGTATAGCTTTCACCACTTTCTGGATCGCTTCGTCCTGCCCCACTACCATCCCCTTCATGTCTTCGTTCATGCGGCGCAGTTTCTCTGTTTCTGCCTGTACCATCCGTTTAACGGGGATACCGGTCATCATACTCACTACTTCCGCAATGTTCTCTTCGGTAATCGGGTAACGTTTGTGTTTACTTTCTTCCTCCCACTGCGCTTTCGCTTTCTCCAGTTCTTCGCCCAAACGTTTTTCCGTATCACGCAGTGATGCCGCTTCTTCAAAACGCTGGCTCTTCACTACTTTATTCTTTTCGTTCTTAACGTCTTCTATTTTCTTTTCCAGTTCTACAATATCCTGCGGCACATTGATGTTTTTCAAATGCACACGGGCACCTACTTCATCCAGTACATCAATGGCTTTGTCTGGCAATAACCTGTCTGTCATGTAACGATCGCTCAGTTTTACACAGGCATCAATCGCATCATCACCATAAGTTACGTTATGGAAATCTTCGTATTTGGATTTGATATTGTTCAGGATCAAAATAGTTTCTTCCACACTTGGCGGCTCAATCAGTACTTTCTGAAAACGACGGTCCAGTGCACCATCTTTTTCAATGTACATACGATACTCATCCAGGGTAGAAGCACCAATGCATTGCAGTTCTCCCCTTGCCAGAGCCGGTTTAAAGATATTGGAAGCATCCAGTGAACCACTGGCACCACCCGCGCCTACAATGGTATGGATCTCATCGATGAACAGGATCACATCCCGGTTTTTCTCCAGTTCGTTCATGATGGCTTTCATCCTTTCTTCGAACTGGCCGCGGTATTTGGTACCGGCCACCAGGGCAGCCAGGTCCAGCGAGATCACTCTTTTATCAAATAAAACACGGCTTACTTTTCTTTGTACGATGCGCAAAGCCAATCCTTCCACAATGGCGGTCTTACCCACACCGGGTTCACCGATCAGGATCGGATTATTCTTTTTACGACGGCTCAGGATCTGGCTAACACGTTCAATTTCGGCTTCACGGCCTACAATGGGATCCAGGGTTCCGGATTCTGCCAATTTGGTGATGTCCCGGCCGAAATTATCGAGAACAGGTGTTTTGCTTTTGGTAGCACCCGCCTGTTTACCTGCACGTTGCTGCTGGTACCCGGCTCCGCGTTTTTCTTCATCGAACTCATCGTTCTCTTCGTCAGAAAACTCACCACGGGGCGGCGGTGGCGGATTGGTTGTGCCTACCATACCCAGTTCGTTGCGGAACAGGTCATAGTCTACATCAAACTGGTTCAGTATCTGCGTAGCAATATTCTCTTTGTTTTTGAGAATACTCAGCATCAGATGCTCCGTTTCCACCAGGGGGCTTTTCAGTGCCTTCGCTTCCAGAACGGTTACACGAATCACTTTTTCTGCCTGTTTGGTGAGTGGCAAACTGTTGATATTGGCAATATTTTTACCTGTCTTATCCTTAACGGCAAGTTCTACTTCTTTGCGTAACTCATACAGGTCAACATTCAGCTGTTTCAGCACCTTGATCGCGGTATTATCTCCATCGCGTATCAGACCCAGCAACAAATGTTCTGTTCCTATAAAATCATTACCCAACCTAAGCGCCTCTTCCCTGCTAAAGGAGATGATCTCTTTAACCTGTGCTGAAAAATTATTATCCATGGCGTAATTTGGATTTATACAATTATAACGAATATTTTTGAGTGAAGTTGTGTGGCACTTATGCACAACTGTTAATCTAATTTTGAAAGCTCTGAGCGATCAGCTGTGAGCTGCGAGCCGGAAAGAAATGAATTCTATTCGCTCGCAGCTCGTAGCTCAAGGCTCGTAGCCAAAAACCAGCTTTATTCACCCGATATGGAAGTCAAAATTGATACCAAGGAGAAATTTGCCGTTGTAACGCCGATTCGGCCGGAACTCTCTGACAATATAGCAGCAAAACTGGCCGAAACCTGTACCGCCCAACTGCAGAAAGAGGTGAAAAATGTGGTGTTAAATCTCAGCGAAGTGGCTATTGTGCAGGAAACTGCGGCA
>DASWXD010000039.1:0-13164 GCA_036405675.1 Sediminibacterium sp. | reverse complement strand
CACTACAACGTCTTTCCCCAACTTTGTCCCTACCTCATTATATTCTTCTTCGTGTATGATAAAATAATTGGTCAACCCAATTACAGAAATTTCTTTTTCTTTAATTGTCTTTGAGAATTGCTCTATATCGCAATTGTATTTGCAATTAAGATTTGTCAAAGGGCTGTGTATATGCAAATCCCATCTATTCCAATTTGAGCCTTTCTTATTATCCATATCAAAGTTTATTTCGATTTAGTAGAGTGTGGCTAACAGGTTTGCCCCCAACTTAGTCATACACGCTAAAATATTGCACCATACAGCCATTTAATCTGACTTTGCGTGTATCACATTCACCTGATGAATATAGGGAAAATATGTTATAGGTTATGAGAGGTATTAGTCAGCAACATAACTATGTCTAAACCAATGCAGTGTGGCTCGCTTCTATGTCCCCTCTCTTCATACACCCGTTGATGGCCGTAAATAATCACCCATCAGATATCCTTAAAACCCCTAACAGAAAACGCCACCTTATGGGTGGCGTTCCTTGTAACAGACAAGCAACCGAAGAGACCATTGTATCCCGCCATGGCGGGACAAGTTAGCAGTTAGATTTTGGGTGCGGCCTGCAGAATTTCTTCCGAAACGCCCGAAGCGTATTTTTCAAAATTCTGCACAAATTGAATAGCCAGGTCCTTCGCCTTCGCATCATAGGCAGTTTTATCCGCCCAGGTGCTGCGTGGGTTTAAAATTTCCGGAGGTACGCCGGGGCAGCTCAGGGGCATTTCCATCCCAAATACGGGGTGGGTCTCATACCCCACATTGTCGAGTTTACCTTCGAGTGCCGCGGTGATCATGGCACGGGTATAGCTCAGTTTCATACGGTTACCAATGCCATAAGGGCCACCGCTCCAGCCGGTATTGATCATCCAAACATTTACTTCGTGTTTACGCATTTTCTCTCCCAGCATGGCGGCATATTTACCGGGATGCAGGGGTAAAAAAGGTGCGCCAAAACAGGCACTGAACGTGGTTTTGGGTTCGGTAACCCCTGCTTCGGTACCGGCCACTTTAGCGGTGTAACCGCTGATGAACTTGTACATGGCCTGGCCCGCAGACAAACGGCTGATGGGAGGCAATACCCCATAGGCATCGCAGGTTAAAAAGAAAATATTTTTGGGCAGTCCACCAATACTGGGTTCCAGCGCATTGCTGATAAAGCCCAGCGGATAACTCACCCGGGTATTCTCGGTAATTTCTTTACTGCTGAAATCGATCTGGCGCGTGCCGGGATAAAAGTGGATGTTCTCTACCAGCGCAGCAGGCCGGATGGCACGGAAGATCTCGGGTTCTTTTTCCTCACTCAGGTCAATGGTCTTGGCATAACAACCGCCTTCAAAATTAAATACGGTTTGGTCTGTCCAGCCATGTTCATCATCGCCGATCAGTTTGCGGTTGGGGTCGGCACTGAGGGTGGTTTTACCGGTGCCACTCAGGCCAAAGAAAACGGCCACATCTCCTTCCTTACCCATGTTGGCGCTGCAATGCATGCTCAACACATTTTTTTCGTTGGGCAGCAGAAAATTGAGCACACTGAAAATACCTTTTTTCATTTCACCTGTATAACCGGTGCCGCCTATGAGAATGGTTTTATGTGTGAAGGAAATAACTGCAAAATTGTGTTGTCTTGTTCCATCTGCTGCCGGATCTGCGGTAAAACCCGGTGCCTGAATGATCTGCCATTCGGGTTCAAAGCCGGCCAGTTCTTCTTCTGCAGGGCGCAGGAACATATTGTGTGCAAACAGGTTGCTCCAGGGATGTTCGTTGATGACACGGATATTCATCCTGTGTGCCGGATCGGCGCAGGCCTGTGCATCACGTACCCATACCTCTTCTTTGGTCGCTAAATAATCCAGCAGTTTTTTCTTCAGCTGGTGAAAATATTTTTCGTCGATGGGGATATTAAAACCGTTCCAGTCAACCGTAGATTCCGTCAGCGCATCTTTCACAATGAATTTGTCTTTCGGACTGCGCCCGGTAAATTCTCCGGTACGGATACAGAGCGCGCCGGTATCGTTCAGTACCCCCTGGCCGCGCAGTACCGTCTGTTCTGCCAGTTCTTCGGGCGATAACTGGTAATGAATAGTTGTTTTAGGGGTAAACCCTAATTCCTGTAGTATCTGTTTGGGATCCATCGTAGCAGCCATCATATACGAACAAACGTTAGTTAGAATGCAAAAGTAATTGTTTAACCCTTTCCGATATTTTTATGTGTGGCGGGTACACATAAAAAAAATGCAATTGATCCCGGGTTTCTTGCAGAATATCCAATAGGGTTCCGGATTAACTAAATAATACATATAGATAACTCACGTATTTTGAATGTTTTAGAAATCATTTTCGGCTATTGCAACAAATCGGGTATCCGGCCTGAAAAAGAGCCGCCGGAGGGTTGACAGTGAAGGTTTTGCGCAAAACCCTGTTTTTTTGCTTCCTCCTAACATTTTTTTAGATAACAAAAAATTTGTATACCTGATGAATTGAGTAGGTTTGCAGTAAATGCCTGTTATGAAGAACCTGAAACGGTCTGTTGCATTCTTATTATTGACCATCTGTACCACCGCTTTGGCCCAACAGCAGGGCGCTGATGAGCAAAAAGGCAAATTCAAACAAGAGAATATTTTCCTCGGAACCAGCCTGAACCTGGGTATAGCCAACCGTTCCTTTAATGTGGGGCTGAATCCGGAGATAGGCTATAGTGTTACCCGCTGGTTAGATGCGGGTGTATCGCTCAACATCAATTACTTTTCGCAGAATGCCTCTGATTTCAGCAATATCCGTTTCCGCAATTTCAATTTCGGGGGCGGTCCTTTTCTGCGGGTATGGCCGCTGAGTTTTCTGCACTTCCAGGTACAGCCTGAATATAACTGGATCAGCTCCAGTCAGAAAAATGTGGTTACCGGACAATCAGGTACCTATAAATACAATGCCGGCAGTTTACTGGTGGGTGTAGGGTATGGTACCCGTGTATTGGGTTCGCATTATTCGTATGTGACACTGATGATTGATGTGATGCAAAACCTGAATTCTCCTTACCGCGATCAGTATAACGATCCTTTACCGGTATTCCGCGCGGGTTTTGGTATGTATCTTAAACCAAGGCGTCGATAGCTTCCTGCGCCGTATCGCAAACGATGAGGCGCTTCCGCCAGTTATCATACAGAAATCCTTCACTGGCCATGGTATCAATATGTGCGATCAGGTGTTGATAGAAACCGGCCGTATTCAGCAGCACGATTTTTTTGTTGTGGATATTGAGGTTGTTCCAGGTGAGCATTTCAAATAATTCATCTAAGGTTCCGTTTCCGCCGGCGAGAACAATGGCTGCATCACAGAGCTCGTACATCGTCTTTTTGCGCACATGCATATCTTCTACCACCCGCAATTCGGTAATACCATCATGCTGCGCTTCCCATTCCAGTAACACTTTGGGTATCACGCCGATCACTTTGCCTCCTTCATCCATAGAAGCATTGGCCACGGCCCCCATCAATCCCTTGTTACCACCGCCGTAAACAATCGTTAACTTTTTTTCCGCCATCAGTTTACCCAAAACCGCCGCTTCTGTTTCGTACAAAGGATTGCCCCCGGATTTTGACCCACAGAACACCGCAATATTGCTTACACGCATACACCAAAATTTGATACAGCAAAATAGGTTAAATGTTGTTAACGTGTTTAGCTATTAGGTAATTCTAAATTTCTTTAGTTGAAAAAATAAAAACTGCCAATTCAGTGTGATCGATAAATAATACTAATCAGTCCCTGTGGACGGGCCTCTTTTTGTTCGGTGCCGAGCGAAGGCGAAGGCAGACAAAATGATGCGTAGCATCCCGCTTAAAGCGGGAGCAGAAGAAAATGCAGCCCGGGAACAGGGACGGGGCCCAGCGGCCCAGGAGCGACAATACATCCCGACTATCGGAGTGATTTTTATACTATAACAGGTTAAAAATTTTTACTACTTTCCGTTTTCGTTTACTCATCACTTAACCACCCCCATATGTCGCCATTATTGCTTTTTTCCTTTGTGATCGCGTATTTTCTCATTTTACTGGGTGTTGCCTGGTATACCGGTAAAAACAGCACCAATGATTCTTTTTTCATCGGTAACAAAAGCAGTAACTGGATGCTGGTGGCATTCGGAATGGTAGGTACCTCTCTGAGTGGTGTTACGTTTGTGAGTGTACCCGGTGCCGTGGCCAAAGAATCTTTTGCGTATTTCCAGATCACATTGGGTTATCTGCTCGGTTACCTGGTAATCGCCTATGTGTTGCTGCCTTTATACTATAAGCTCAACCTCACTTCCATTTACAATTACCTGCACAACCGTCTGGGTTTTACTTCCTATAAAACCGGTGCGGGATTTTTTATCCTGTCACGCATACTCGGTGCCACGGCACGTTTGTACCTGGTAGTAAATATCCTGCAGGAAGCCATACTGAACAGTTTTCATGTACCCTTCTGGGCCACTACCCTGATCATCCTGGTGATGATCCTGCTGTATACCTATGAGGGCGGTGTAAAAACCATTGTCTGGACCGATACCCTGCAAACCACCTGTATGTTACTGGGTTTGATCATCTGCGTAGTATATATCCTCAGTAATATGAACATGGGTTTTACCGAAAGCCTGCAGGCCATGGGCGAGAAAGGCTATTCCAAAATTTTCTTTACCGATCCCAACAGCAAGCTGTTTTTTGTAAAACAGATCCTGGCCGGTGCGTTCATCACGGTTACCATGACGGGTATGGACCAGGAAATGATGCAGAAGAATATCTCTGTAAAAACACTGAAAGATTCGCAGAAGAATGTGATCTCTATGTCCATTGTACTCATGGTCGTGATCCTGATCTTCCTCTTCCTCGGTGGTTTATTGTACCTCTATGCTACCCAGTTAAACCTGGATGTAACCGGTGATAAATTATTCCCTGCCATTGCGCTGCAGCATATGCCGCCCTTTGTGTCGGTGATCTTTATCATTGCCCTGATCTCGGCCCTGTTCCCCAGTGCCGACGGTGCCATTACCGCGCTTACTTCCACTTTCTGTATCGATATCATTGGTATGCAAAGAAGAAATGACCTCACTGATGCGCAGAAGAAAAAAATGCGTCAGCGGGTACACCTTTCTTTTGCCGCCATCTTCCTGTTATTTGTGATGATGTTCAAATGGATCAATGATTCCAGCATGATCGGTGTGATCTTAAAAGTGGCCACTTTCACTTACGGACCCTTACTCGGTCTCTTCACTTTCGGCATCCTGCTGAAAAGAAAAGTGAACGACAAACTGGTGCCCTTTGTCTGTATCGCCTCCCCCATCATCTGTTTTTTCCTCGACCATTTCCAGAAACAGCTATTCGGCTCCTTCGAACTGGGCCTCGAACTCCTGATCATCAACGGCTTCATCACTTTCACCGGCCTCTGGCTGATCTCGAAACCCGGGGAGGAAGCCCTAGAGGCGTAGAACCTTATTAATGATAGAATGATAGCATGATAGAATGAGTGAATAAAAAATTACCATTCTATCATCCTATCATTCTATCATCCTATCATTCTATCATCCTATCATTCTATCATTCTGTATATTTGCCCATGCACCTCATCCTCCCCCAGGCAGAAGCTTATGCGGCAAAATATACTTCCCCGGAAGATGCCCTGTTAGAGGAGGTGAACCAGCGTACTATGGCCGATCACCCCCTCTCACATATGCTGAGCGGACATGTACAGGGCCGGTTTCTGTCGATGATGAGTTCGCTCATGCAACCACGTTATATACTGGAAATAGGCACATTTACGGGGTATAGTGCCCTTTGCCTGGCCGAGGGTCTGGCAGAAAATGGCGAATTGCATACGATTGAATTGCGGGAGGCCGATGCAGCCACTGCGCGGGCAAATTTTAGCAAATCGGCAAAGAATAAGCAGATACATTTGCACGTTGGTAATGCTACCGATATTATACCCAATCTTGCCCCTGTCTGGGACCTTGTTTTCCTGGATGCGGATAAAACCGGGTATATCGGATACTATGAACAAATAGTGCCCCGGTTACGTTCCGGAGGGCTGATACTGGCCGATAATGTATTGTTTCATGGCGAAGTGCTGCAGGAACCACTCAGTGGTAAAAATGCCAAAGCCATTGATGCCTTTAATGAACATGTAAACAAAGACCCCCGTACCGAACAGGTGCTGTTAACCATACGCGACGGGGTCTTGCTGATCAAAAAGAAATAAGATGAAAAAACTGATCCTCTTCTTTTGTGTCCTGACCGCTTTTACAGCCCGGGCACAGAAAGAAAAAGTGACAGCCTATGTGAATGCATACAAAGATCTGGCCATCGAAGAGATGATCCGTACCGGTGTGCCTGCGGCGATTACACTGGCACAGGGAATACTGGAATCACAATCAGGTGAAAGTGCGCTGGTAAAAACTTCGAATAATCATTTTGGTATCAAGTGTAAAACCGAATGGACCGGCGCCAAAACCTACCATGATGATGATGCCAGAGGAGAATGTTTCAGGGTATACAATACTTCCGCCGAATCTTACCGGGATCATTCTGATTTTTTAAAAACGCGCCCGCATTATGCTTTTCTCTTTACGCTGGACCCCACCGATTATGAAGGATGGGCCTATGGATTGAAAAAAGCGGGTTATGCAACCAGTCCCACTTACCCGCAACGCCTGCTGAAACTGATCAACGATCATAACCTGCAGCAGTATACCCTGGCGGCCCTCTCACGCAGAACAACACCGGCAGCTGAAGTAAAAGAGAATATCACGGTTGCGCCTGCCGCAGAACCTGTCCAGATAGTTACTGAAAAACCGGCTTCCCAGCAGACCCTGCAGGCAGAAACAGCTGTTGAACACACAAAACCCGTTACAGTTACAGATAACAAAACAGAAAACACGGCAACACCTGTAGCAGCTGTAAAAGCCATCAGTTATCCCACCGGCATTTTTACGATCAACAATACCAAAGTGATGTATGCTGCAGAAGGCACTTCCCTTTTGTCATTGGCCAATCAGTTCGATATCCCATTAAGCAAACTGCTCGAATTCAATGATCTTCCGGCAATGGATATACTCGATGCCAACCGGTTATTATTCATTGAAAGAAAACCCAAAAGAGGGGCCGTAGATTTTCATGTGGTGGCCGATGGCGAAACACTGCACAGCATCAGCCAGCTGGAAGCCATCCGGCTGGATAGTTTGCTGGAGTATAACCACCTGGCACGCACAGCAGTAGTGAACACAGGCGACAGGATCTATCTTCGCCCGGTAACCGCCAGTTCAGCACCTGCACCCCGTACCCCTAAATAAAGAACCTATTTTCGACTCTATAAAAATGCGCTATGTCAGTAATTACCGTTCATGATAAATCATTTGTTCCCTATTTACCAGAGACCCTGATCCAGGAGAAAGTGAAGGAACTGGCAGCCGAGCTGGACAAAGATTATGCGGGCAAGAAACCCCTGTTCATTGCCATCCTGAACGGTTCTTTTATGTTCACAGCCGATCTCTTCAAATACCTCACCATAGAAGCAGAGATCTGTTTTATCAAACTCGCTTCTTACAAAGGCACCAAATCTACCGGGCAGGTGGTTACCGCTATCGGACTGGATACCGATATCAACGATCGGCATATAGTAATACTGGAAGATATTATTGATACCGGCAAAACCATGAACGAGTTCCTGCCGCAACTACGCAACCAGCAACCCGCTTCGCTGAAAGTAGCCGTATTGCTGCACAAGCCTGATGCTACTGTATTTCCGGTAACCATTGATTACTGCTGTTTCTCGATCCCTAATAAATTTGTATTGGGTTATGGACTGGATTATGATGGACTGGGCCGTAATCTCCGCGAACTGTACCAGTTAAGCGAACAAGCTTAAAATTCTGCCAAACTTTTTCCCGGTTGCCGTTTTGCCGGTATTCTTCCCTATTTTGATAGAAATCCCTGTTGACAGATGAGAAAAGTCAGGTGGGTCTGCTATTGTTTGCTTGCTTTTGCCAGTGCAGAGGCACAGTATTACCTGCGCGGTGAGGTAAAAAATGAACGGGGTCAGTGGCTGCAGGGGGCTAAGATCAATCTCTCTTCCAAAGGCAGCTTCCCGTATTACAGTGGCAACAGCGGCACATTCGGCATCTCCGTTTCCAAAATAACAGATACGATCCGCATCAGCAGAGATGGATACGAAGACCTGACAATGGTGATTGACACCCGTAAGTTTCAATCCCTGCTCATGAAGATGCTGCCCACCACGGCGCATTTATACAATCGAAAACTGGCTTCTTTAACCACCAATCTCCGGAGGCAAAAAAACAATTCCTTTTCTGTGTTGGGCGAGAGTTACAGCAACCTGGTAGAGAATGATTTTATTGAAGCGGATAAATATCCCGAAACAGGATTTGCGTTGAACATTAACAAGGCTTCGTATAGTAATATCCGGCGTTTTCTCAGTAATGGTATGATGGTTCCGGTTGATGCGGTGCGCATTGAAGAAATGCTGAACTATTTTGATTTTACAAAGGCAGATCTTCCGAAACAACAGGATTATTTCAACTGCCGCAGCCAGTTAACCAGTTGTCCGTGGGAAGAAAAAAACCAGCTGCTTTTTCTGCATGTAACCGCTCCCAAACTGGCACTGGACAATGTTCCTCCTTCCAACCTGGTTTTTCTGATCGATATTTCCGGCTCCATGGACAAACCCAACCGGCTACCCTTGTTACAAGCGGCTTTCAGTTTACTCACAGATAATCTCCGCGAAAAAGATACCATTACCATTGTTACCTATGGCGGTGGTGTAGGCATTGCTTTACCTCCCACCAGCGGTGCCCAGAAGAAAAAGATCAGGCAGGCCATCGACTCACTGGTAGCCAGTGGCGATACACCGGGCGAAGATGCAATCCGCATTGCCTATGAGCTGGCCAAAAGAAGTTTTATCAAAAAAGGAAATAACCGCGTGATCCTAGCTACGGATGGTGATTTTAATATTGGCCAGACTTCTGAAGCAGCACTGGAAGACATGATCACGGGCTACAAACAGACCGGCATTTATTTAACCTGTCTGGGTGTAGGTATGGGCAATTACAAAGACAGTAAACTGGAAGCACTGGCCAAAAAAGGGAATGGCAATTTTGCCTACCTCGATAATCTGCAGGAAGCACAAAAGACCCTCGTAACAGAATTTACCCAAACCCTGTATGCTGTTGCCAATAATGCTTTTCTCAAGATCGGTTTCCTACCCAATACGATCAAACAATACAGGCTGATTGGTTTTGATAATAAATTAAATGCTGCTGAAGACAGTACCAGTGAACTGGAAGGCGGCGAAATAGGCAGTGGTCATTCGCTGATGGCCATTTTTGAGATCGTGCCCGGTAAACAAACAGCAGCAACACCATTGCTGGCCAATGCCTATATCCAGTACCGTTTACCCGGCAGCGATAGTACCCGTAAACAAAATTTCCGGGTACTGCAGCAGGTACAGCCCATTGCTACAACAGATTCTGCTTATCGTTTTGCAGCAGCGGTAGCCATGTTTGGCTCCATCCTCAAAAAATCGATCTATACCAAAAACTATTTGCCGGAAGATGTATGGACACTGGCACAGTCTGCAGTGAATATGCAACATCCACAACAGGTAGAATTGCTAACGCTGATAGAGAAAGCCATTAAAATATACAGACCTGTCAAAAGAAAGAAGAATGAGAAATAAGAATTGCTGCACCGGCCATATGCATCAAAGAAAAAGGAGCACTTATTGTGCTCCTTTTTTTATCGTTTTAGCTGAATGCTTCCCGAACCCTGTCGAAGAAACTCTTATCTCCCTTACTGGGGTGGGGTTTAAAATTATCGCTCTTACCCATTTTTTCCAGGGCTTCTTTTTCATCTGCAGTTACATGCTGGGGTGTCCACACATTTACCTGGATCAGTTGATCTCCCTTCGCATAACCCTGCACTTCCGGAAAACCTTTTCCTTTCAGGCGGAAGATCTTACCACTCTGTGTTCCCGCCGGAATTTTGATCTTGGCGCGGCCATCAATGGTAGGTACTTCTACCTGCGTACCAAATACCGCGTCGGGTATGGAAATATGCAGATCGTACGCCACATTCAATCCATCCCTGTGTAATTCTGCATGTGCTTCTTCTTCTATCTGGATGATCAGATCACCCGGCGCTCCGCCTCTTTCGCCTGCATTGCCTTTTCCGCTCATGCTTAACTGCATACCTTCCTGCACACCTGCCGGGATATCGATACTGATGGTCTCTTCGCCATACACCCTGCCCTCTCCTTTACAGGATCCGCATTTGGCCGTTACCGTAGTGCCTTCGCCATTACAGGTAGGACAGGTACTAACGGTCTGCATCTGGCCTAGGAAAGTGCTGGTTACTTTTCTTACCTGTCCGCTACCATTACAGGTACCGCAGGTCTGCACACTGTTTTTGTCTTTGGCACCACTGCCGCCACAGGTTGTACAAGACACGTGTTTTTTCACTTTCACGCTCTTGGTTACCCCTTTGGCTATTTCTTCAAAAGTTAATTTAAGTTTGATGCGGAGATTACTTCCGCGCTGACCACGGGCTGCGCGGCCACCGCCGCCCCTGCGTCCGCCGCCACCGCCGCCGAAGAAGCTGCCAAACATATCTTCTCCGAAAATATCTCCGAACTGGCTGAAGATATCATCCATATTACCACTGTACGCACCGCCGCCACCATTGGTACCCGGACCAAATGCCTGGTGACCGTACCGGTCGTACTTGGCTTTTTTATCCTCGTTACTCAATATTTCGTAAGCCTCGGCCGCTTCCTTGAATTTCTCTTCCGCAGCTTTATCGCCGGGATTACGGTCGGGGTGGTATTGCATAGCCACTTTCCGATAAGCTTTTTTGATCTCATCGGCGGTAGCCGTTTTGCTGACACCCAGTATCTCGTAAAAATCTCTTTTTGTAGCCATGTATTTCTATCTTTTAACTGCGAGCAAACAAGCTAACCCGAACCCAGCCCGCAGCTAAAGGTTCGTAGCTCGCAGCATTTATTTTCCTACCACCACTTTGGCAAAGCGGATCAGTTTATCGTTGAGATAATATCCTTTTACCACTTCATCCATCACTTTGCCCTGCAGTTCGCTGGAGGGTGCCGGAATCTCGGTAATGGCTTCATGTTTCTCCACATCAAAATCGGTATGGATACTTTCCATCACTTTTACGCCTTTCCCCTGCAGGGTGCTGCGCAGTTTGTTAAACACCAGTTGGATCCCTTCTTTCTGGAGGGCAATATCATCGGAGTTCTGTAACTGCTTTTCGGCACGGTCACAATCGTCCAGCACTTCCAGCAGTGAAACAATCACTTCTTTGCCGGCAGTCTGCATCAGTTCCAGCCTTTCTTTGGCGGTTCTGCGGCGGAAATTGTCGAATTCGGCCATCAGACGCAGGTATTTATCTTTCTGCTCCTGTAATTCCGCCTCCAGTTTCTCCAGCACATTTTCTTCTGCTACCGGCTCATTCAGGTGCGAGGTACCGGCTGCATTTTCGTCAGTATTCATCTCCATTTCACTCATGATGTCGTTTGTTTCGTTGTTTTGGGCCTTTTCTTGCGCTTCCATAGTAAATATTCGTTGTGTGGCTATACTGTCAAAAATATTGCCGGGGCAAAGAAACGCGAAAAATTGGCAGATAAACCAGGATTTATAAGGCATCAGGAAGGAAATGGCTGTTTTCATTCCAGAGGAGGGGGGAAGAGTTAAAAGTCGATAGTTAATAGTTAATAGTTAAAAGTGTATTGGGCTCCCTAACTATTAACTATTCACTTTTAACTATTAACTATTCACTCCCCCCTCCCCCTATCTTTGCCCCATGACAAAAGTATCCCTCCGCAAAAAAATCGCCCCCCGGATAGCCAATGGCCACCCCTGGATTTATGGAAATGAAGTAGAAAGAATCGACGGTGAAGTGGCTGGCGGGGATATTGTGGATGTGTATTATGGAGATGGCAAACCCTGCGGCAGGGGGTATATCAACCCCAAATCACAGATCCTGGTGCGGTTACTGACCCGGAAAGGCGAAACCATTGATGACCAGTTCTTCCATAACAAACTGCTGCAGGCATGGGAATACCGGAAAAAAATCGGGTATACCGAGAACTGCCGGCTGGTATTTGGTGAGGCCGATGGATTGCCGGCCCTGATCATTGATAAATTCAACGACTATTTTGTGATCCAGACCCTTTCCCTCGGTATCGACACCTGGAAAGCGGCCATCGTGAAAGCGCTGCAAAATATCTTCTCTCCTAAAGGCATTTATGAAAGGAACGATGTGCCCGTTCGGGAGCTGGAAGGATTACCCCAGCAGAAAGGATTTCTGACAGCGCCTTTTGATACCAATATCCTCATCAACGAAAATGGATTACAATTTTTGGTGGATGTGGAGAATGGCCAGAAAACTGGTTATTTTCTCGACCAGCAGGATAACCGCAGGGCCATACAACATATTGTAAAAGATGCAGAAGTACTGGGCGTTTTCACGTATACAGGCACTTTTGAAATTCATGCGGCGCATTATGGTGCCAAATCAGTACTGGGACTGGATATTTCTGAAACAGCGGTAGCCCAGGCCAATAAGAATGCAGCACTGAACAAACTGGATAATATCTGCAGATTTGAAGCGGTCAATGCTTTTGATGTACTGAAACAATGGGGCAAAGACGGCCGTCAGTATGATGTGGTAATGCTTGACCCTCCCGCTTTTACCAAGAGCCGGGAGAATATTCAGAAAGCCTTAACCGGTTATAAAGAGATCAACCTGCGTGGTATGAAACTGGTTCGTAACGGCGGTTTCCTGGTTACCTCCAGCTGCACTAATCTGGTATCGCCCGAACAGTTCCTGCAAACCATCGACCAGGCCGCCAAAGACGCCCGTAAAAAAATACGCCAGGTAACTTTCCAGGCTCAGGCGAGTGACCATCCGATTATCTGGGGGATGGAGAATACGAATTATCTGAAATTTTTGATTGTGGAAGTGACGGAGAGGTGATGCAATGAGTGAATGAGTGATTGAGTGATTGAGTGAATGAGTGAATGATAGGATGATAGAATGATAGAATGATAGAATGAATCTGTGG
>DASWXD010000038.1:0-13472 GCA_036405675.1 Sediminibacterium sp. | reverse complement strand
CCACAGAGCCAAAATAACCTTCCTTAAGCAAGGTTTCCCGTTGAAATGGGGTAGGTATTCGATATTTTCCTCATATCTGCCCTCAAATCCCCTCATTTCCCCTCAAAAATCCCCCAAAAACCTCCATTTTCCCCATCCTTTTCCTACCTTTGCTGCCCCGAAATAAAACCGTCGGGTATTGTATGAACTTAATTAACAAACAACTAAACGCAGATGCACAGGAGAACGCCGCGGCTGAAACAGCACCGGAAGTTACTACTGCGACAACAAATGCACCTGTAGCTGAGCCGGTGATTGAAACCGCTCATGATGATTTTGACTGGAGTATCGACAAACGTAACGTGAGTCATTACGCCGAGACAGAAAGAATGAAATACGATAAAGTGTATGATGACACTTTCGTACAGATCAATGATGGCGAGATCGTAAGAGGTGGGGTAGTTGCTTTAACCAAAACAGATGTGGTTGTAAACATCGGTTTTAAAAGTGATGGCCTGGTTTCTCTGAACGAATTCCGCGATGTACCGGGTCTGAAGATCGGAGATGAAGTGGAAGTAATGGTAGTAGAGAAAGAAGACCGCTCCGGTAACCTGCACCTGAGCCGCAAATCTGCCCGCATTTTCCGTGCATGGGAAAGAATTGTTGAGGTTCATAAAACTGGTGAAGTAATCACCGGTACCGTTACCAGCAAAACAAAAGGTGGTTTGATCGTAGACGTGTTCGGAATGGAAACATTCTTACCAGGTTCTCAGATCGATGTGAAGCCTGTAACTGATTACGATCAGTTCGTAGGTAAAACCATGGAATTCAAAGTGGTGAAGATCAACGAAACCATCAAGAATGCCGTAGTATCACACAAAGCCCTGATCGAAAGCGATATCGAAGCACAGCGTGCAGAGATCATGAGCAAACTCGAAAAAGGACAGGTACTGGAAGGTGTGGTGAAAAACATCACCGATTTCGGTGCGTTCATGGACCTCGGTGGTCTGGACGGTCTGTTGTACATCACCGATATTTCATGGGGCCGTATCTCTCACCCAAGCGAAGTGGTGAAGATGGACCAGAAATTACAAGTGGTGGTACTGGATTTCGACGACGACAAAAAACGTATCAGCTTAGGTCTGAAACAACTGACCCCGCATCCATGGGATGTGCTGCCTGAAGGTCTGGCAGAAGGTTCTGTTGTAAAAGGTAAAGTGGTAAATATCGAAGATTACGGTGCGTTCCTGGAAATTCAGCCTGGTGTGGAAGGTCTGGTACACGTATCAGAAATCACATGGGCCAATACTCCGATCAACGCGAAAGAATTCTTCAAACTGGGCGACGAGTACGAAGCAAAAGTAGTTACCCTGGATAAAGATTCACGTAAGATGAGCCTGAGCATCAAACAGATGAGCCAGGATCCATGGAATACCATCGAAACCAAATTCCCAGAAGGCAGCAAACACAAAGGACTGGTGAAAAACATCACTCCTTACGGTGTATTTGTGGAACTGGAGCCAGGAATCGGCGGTATGATCCATATCAGCGACCTGAGCTGGTTAAAGCGTTTCAACCACCCAACCGACTATACCAAAGTAGGCGAGCAGATCGATATCATTATCTTAAGTATTGATAAAGAGAACCGCAAACTGCAGTTAGGCCACAAACAACTGGAAGAAGATCCCTGGAATGCCCTGGAAGATACCTTTGCTGTAGGTACCATCCACGAAGGCACTGTTACCCGTAAGGACGACAAAGGAGCTCTGGTTCAGTTACAGTATGGTCTCGAAGGTTTTGCCCCTAACCGTCACCTGAACAAGGAAGATGGCAAACAGGTACAGGCCGACGAAACTGCCCAGTTCATGGTAATCGAGTTCGACCGCAACGAGAAGCGTATCGTGTTAAGTCACGCCCGCATCTGGGAGCAGCACGTAGCCGAAACCGTAGCAGCTGAGAAAAAAGAAGCCAAAGCAGAAGCCGATAACACCAAAAAAGCGGTGAAAAATATCCAGGCCAAAGTAGAAAAGGCAACTTTAGGTGATCTGGGTGCTTTAGCCGAGATCAAAGCCAAATTACAGGAAGGAGAAGGAGACGCTAAATAGTCTTTTTCCCACTAAAATAACGAAGGGCTGCCTGTTTGGGCGGCCCTTTGTGTTGGGGAGGGCTGCTGCGAGCTTTGAGCCATGAGCTACGAGCCTCGGGCTGCTGTTAGCTCGCCGCTCACAGCTCGTCGCTCGCGGCCTATGGAGAGGCTATGAGCCATGAGCTACGAGCCTCGAGCTGTTGTTAGCTGGTCGCTCACAGCTCGTCGCTCGCGGCCTATAGAGAGGCTATGAGCCATGAGCTACGAGCCTCGGGCTGCTGTTAGCTCGTCGCTCACAGCTCGTCGCTCGCGGCCTATGGAGAGGCTATGAGCTACGAGCCTCGAGCTGTTGTTAGCTCGCCGCCGCTCACAGCTCACCGCTCACCGCCCAAACCTGCCTTTTTGGGTAATTCTTAACGAAATATGCGCCCAAACCCGAAACGGACTTTATAAATTGCCCGCAATTAACTAATTTTGCCAACTTGTTATGAATAGGATCGTTCTGTTATTATTATCGGTAGTGCTGCTTACCTCTTCCTGTTCCAATAAATTTGGAAAGATCATGAAGAGCAAGGATTACGAGTACAAGTACAAAATGGCAGAGCAATACTATGCTAATAAGAACTACGGGTACGCCCAGCAGCTCTTTGAAGATATCTTTCCTTATGTAAAAGGGTCAACGCGTTACGAAGACATGTATTATAAGTTCGCGTACTCTTATTACTACCAGAAAGATTATCTGAATGCAGAGAACCTGTTCAAGAGTTTTGTAGAGAATTTCCCTACCAGTACCAAAGGCGAAGAGTGCGATTACATGCGGGCGTATTGTTATTACAAGCAGTCGCCCAAGGTAGAGCTGGACCAGACCAATACTAACAAAACCATGCAGCTGATGCAGGCATTCCTCAATACGCACCCCACCTCAACCAGAGCGGCGGAGGCCAGCGATATCATTGAGAAATGCCGGGAGAAACTGGAACTCAAAGAATTTAAAGGAGCCGAACTGTATTATAACCTCGGATTCTATAAAGCGGCGGCCATTGCCTTCGGAAACGTGTCAGACAATTTCCCGGATTCAAAAAAAGCCGATCAGTATAAATTACTTGTCATCAAATCATACATCAAGTATGCCGAGATGAGTTATGAAGAAAAACAGCAGGAGCGTTATGAAAAAGTGATCTCCGAATGTAACGACTTCACCGAACGTTTTGCAGACAGCAAATACGCCGAGGAAGTGGGTAAACACAAAACACAAACCAATAACATTTTAAAAAATCTGAAAAATGAGCAAGCTAAGAAGGCAAATGAGCGCTAACACCGCCAGCGTGGTAGAAACCAAAAGCCTGATAGATATCAAGAGCAAAACCGGTAACCTCTACGAGTCTATCGCGATTATTGCCAGAAGGGCCAATCAGATCAATATATCCCTGCGGGAAGAACTGCACAACAAACTCGAGGAATTTGCCAGCCATACAGACAGCCTGGAAGAAATCCACGAGAACAAAGAGCAGATCGAGATCTCCAGGGCCTACGAAAAAATGCCCAACCCAGCCATCCTGGCCACCCAGGAATTCATGGAAGGCAAAGTGTACCACAGACGTAACGACGATAACGATCTGTTCAGATAAGCCAAGTATTTCCTAAATGATATGAAACGACAGTGATGAACTGTCGTTTTTTGTTATTTTGGGGAACGGCCAGTGAGTGGTGAGTGGTCAGTAGTGAGTTAAGGTGTAAGGTGTAATAGCACCATACGTCTTTTCTACTGATCAAAAATCACTCACTATTCACTACTCACCACTCACTACCATGCTTGAAGGAAAAAAAATACTCATCGGCATCACCGGCAGCATTGCAGCTTACAAATCCATCCTGCTGGTCAGGTTACTGGTAAAACAGGGGGCCGAGGTAAAAGTGATGATGACTCCTGCTGCCAAAGAATTTGTTTCTCCGCTGGTCTTATCCACTTTATCCAAAAATGCCGTGATTGTTGATCTGGCTACCGGCAATGAATGGTCTAACCACGTCATGCTGGGCCGCTGGGCGGATGTATGTGTGATGGCACCGCTGAGCTGCAATACCCTTGCTAAAATGGCGCATGGTATCTGCGATAACCTGTTGCTGGCGGTGTATCTCTCTGCTACCTGTCCGGTAGTGATCGCTCCTGCCATGGATGAAGATATGTGGCAGCATCCCGCTACCCAGAAGAATATCGCATTACTTAAAGAATATGGCAATCATCTCATCCCTGTAAACAACGGCGAACTGGCCAGTGGTCTGTTTGGCGAGGGAAGGATGGCTGAACCGGAAGATATCATCACTTACCTGATCGCTCATTTTTTCAGGGGTAATGAACTGAAAGGAAAAAAAGCCATGGTAACGGCAGGCCCCACTTATGAAGCCATCGACCCCGTACGTTTTATTGGTAACCATTCCTCCGGCAAAATGGGTTTTGCCCTGGCGGAAGAATTGTATTTACGAGGGGCCGAGGTAGAACTGATTACCGGTCCTACACAGCAAAAGACCAGTTTTGCAGGCATCCAGCTAACGCGGGTGGTATCTGCTGCAGAGATGTTTGCTGCCTGCACTGCCGCTTTTCCTACGGTGGATATTGCAGTAATGTCGGCCGCCGTGGCGGATTATACACCCGAACTGGCTGCTACTGAAAAAATCAAGAAACAATCCGGTAATTTAGCATTGGAGCTGGTGCCAACAAAAGATATCCTGCAGCACCTGGGTAGCCAGAAACAAAAAGGGCAATACCTGGTAGGCTTTGCACTGGAAACACAGAACGAGAAAGAGAATGCGAGAAAAAAACTGGTGTCCAAAAATGCAGACTGTATTGTACTCAATTCGCTGCGTGATGAAGCAGCCGGATTTGGGGTAGATACCAACAAAATCACCCTGCTGGATAAAGCGGGTACAGAAATGGTGAGTGAGTTGAAATCTAAAAAAGAGATCGCGAAAGATATTGTTTCATTTATAGTAGCCCGAACCCATGCTGAATAAACTGATATGTTTTTTTGTTGGCTGTTGTTTGTTAACCGCCACGGCTTCCTCGCAGGAGTTACAGGCAAGGGTGAGTGTAGTGGCATCAAGGGTAAACACCACCGTAGATAAAAAGATCTTTACCACCCTGCAGACACAACTCAATAACCTGCTGAATAACCGTAAATGGACCAATGATGCTTTTCAACCCAATGAAAAAATTGAATGCAGTTTTTTATTGAATATTGAAAGTATCGTGGAGACCAATGTATACAAAGCCACGCTGACCATACAGGCTGCCCGTCCTGTTTTTAAAACTGCTTACAAGTCGGCGCTGGTAAATTTTATTGATGCCGATGTTACATTTAAATACCAGGAATTTCAACCCGTAGAATTCAATGAAAGCCGTGTGCAGGGAACCGATGCGGCTGCTGCCAATCTGCCGGCCATACTGGCGTATTATGCGTATATGATTATCGGGCTGGATTATGATTCTTTTTCGCCCAAAGGGGGAGAAGCTTATTACCGCAAAGCACAGAATATCGTAAACAATGCACCTGAGGGAAGGAATGTAACTGGCTGGCGGGTTTTTGACGGACAACGTAACCGTTACTGGTTAAATGAGAACCTGATCAATAACCGGTACAATATTATACATGATGTGCTGTATGCTTATTACCGCAAAGGATTGGACAATATGTTTGAATCGGAAGCGGAAGCCCGCAAAAACCTGTTACAGGCACTGATACAGTTACAGGCGTTTAACAAAGAAAATGCGAATACCATGTTCCTGCAGTTTTTTCTGCAGGGTAAGGCGCAGGAACTGATTGGTCTTTTCAAAAAAGGAACCGGCGATCAGAAATCGCAGGCCGTTGATATTCTTTCGGAGCTGGATGTGATCAATGCATCAAAATATAAACAGGAATTACGATGAGCAAGTTTCGTCTGGTAGTAATACTGTTGTTCAGTCTCGCGGCCTGCAGATCAAATTCGTCTAATAACGGTATCCTGGTGGCTGATACGATGAAAGCGGTGATGTGGGACATGATGCGCGCCGATGAAGTATACCTGCGTATGACCGTCAAAGACAGCACTGCTGCCAGGCGGAAAGAGAATATCCGCCTGTATGAACAGGTGTTTGCGATACACGGCATTACCAAAAAGCAGTTCGACAGCAGTTATCGTTATTATGCCTCGCACCCCAGCGATTTTAAACGGTTGCTGGATTCTCTGGATACCTATGCCACCCGCGAACGCTCCCGTTTGTTTGAGAAGAAGTATGGTGAGCCCAAATAAGGAATCTTCCTACCTTTACGTTTGTAACGATTGCCACATGAATAAAGTATTTGCCAATGCCGACGCGGCCATTCACGATATACCCGATGGCGCCACTTTAATGCTGGGCGGATTCGGGTTGAATGGAATTCCCGAAAATGCGATAGCCGCCCTTGTGAAAAAAGGAATCAAGAACCTTACCTGTATCTCCAATAATGCCGGCGTAGACGGGTTTGGACTGGGTCTGTTATTGGAGACCCGCCAGATCAAAAAAATGATGGCCAGTTATGTGGGAGAGAATGCCGAGTTTGAACGCCAGTTATTAAGCGGCGAACTGGAAGTTGACCTGATACCCCAGGGCACACTCGCCACCCGCATACAGATGGCCGGTATGGGCATCCCCGCATTTTTTACTCCAGCCGGTTATGGAACAGAGATCGCCGCAGGAAAAGAAGTGCGCGAATTTGACGGGAAGATGTATCTGATGGAACATGCCCTGCACGCACAATTCTCGCTCGTAAAAGCCTGGAAAGGCGATACCATGGGCAACCTGGTATTCCGCAAAACCACCCGTAATTTCTCCACCTCAATGGCTAAGGCCGGAAACATCACCATTGCCGAAGTAGAACACCTCGTACAACCCGGCGAAATAGACCCGGACGATGTACATGTGGCTGGCGTATACGTACACCGGATCTTCCAGGGAAGCGGCTATGAGAAACGGATAGAGCGGAAGACGGTGAGATTAATTAGTAGTTAGTAATTAGTAATTAATAATTAATAATTGCAGATATTAATCTATACACGCTTCTATTCCTAACTACTAATTACTAACTACTAATTTACTCCTATGTCTTTAGACAAATTCGGCATCGCCAAACGCATTGCGCAGGAATTGAAAGATGGTATGTATGTGAACCTGGGGATTGGTATTCCCACCCTGGTGGCCAATTATATTCCGGAGGGAATGAGTGTGGTGTTTCAGAGCGAGAATGGGATCCTGGGTATGGGGCCTTACCCGGTAGAAGCGGAAGTGGATGCGGACCTGATCAATGCCGGAAAAGAAACGGTAACCCTGATACCCGGCGGTGCTTTTTTCGATAGTGCAGAAAGTTTCGGGATGATCCGTGCGGGTAAAATAGACCTGACCGTTTTGGGGGCGATGGAAGTGAGTGAGAAAGGAGATATTGCCAACTGGAAAATTCCGGGCAAGATGGTGAAGGGAATGGGTGGTGCCATGGACCTGGTGGCCAGTGCCAAAAATATCATCGTAGCCATGATGCATACCAATCCGAAAGGGGAGAGCAAACTCTTACCTGCCTGCAGTTTGCCTTTAACAGGCATGGCCTGTGTTAAAAAAATTGTTACGGAACTGGCAGTATTGGATATCACACCGGAAGGCTTCCTGTTGAGGGAACGTGCACCGGGGGTATCTGTTGAAGAGATCGTTTCCAAAACCCTCGGAAAACTGGTGGTACCGGATTTGGTACCGGAAATGTCTATCTGATAGTCATCTGCCGGCATCTTCATCTCAAAGAAATGCCGGGATAGATGCCATAAATATCCGTTTCTTTGCGCCGGTGATTAAACAATCCGGATTCCCGCTTGTATTATTGCTACTATCTATTCAAACATAAAAAACAAAACCATGAGTATCCAGACCGGACAACAAGCCCCTGAATTTGCTTTATTCGATACCGACAAAAACAAAGTAAGTCTCGCCGACCAGAAAGGAAGTAATGTAGTAGTACTGTTTTTCCCGCTGGCATTTACCGGCGTATGTACCGCTGAACTGTGTAATGTGAGAGATAATATCGCTACCTACAATAATACCAATGCCAAAGTATTTGGTGTGTCTGTAGATTCTTTGTTCTCACTGGGAAAATTCAAAGCTGAGCAGAACCTGAACTTTCCTTTGCTGAGTGATTTTAACAAAGACGCCGCCAAAGCTTTTGGTGTACTGTATGATACCTTCCCCGCTTTTGAGATGCAGGGTGTAAGCAAACGTGCCGCTTTTGTGATCGATAAAGAAGGTGTGGTTCGTTATGCAGAAGTTTGTCCAACCCCCGGCGACCTGCCTGATTTTGCCGCGATCCAGCAAACATTGGCCGGATTGAATTAAAATAACCTGAAAAAACGCCTTTTTGCCCTCTGCAAGAGGGCGTTTTTGTTAAAATTACTCCCAAACCCTTGTTAAAACCGGAGAGATTTGGGTAATTTGTAATGTATGCGCAAATTCTACGTTGTGGCTTTGGTGGTCTTTTCACTTGTCAGCAGCAGTTATACTGGTGATGAAAAAGTGTATTGGGACTTCATCAATGACGCTACTCCCAAAATGGCGCATTTTTATCCCAACCCTGCCACCAGTTTTATCAATTTCACTTTTGAGAAAACGGTCGACAAATCCTACACCCTGCAGGTCTACAATTTCATTGGCCGAAAGATGAATGAGTTCCGCATCACCGATGCCAAAATCACCATCAATCTCGACGACAATTATTTCCGCGGCCTCTACATTTACCAATTACGCGATCAGAGCGGACGTATTGTAGAATCGGGTAAGTTTCAGGTGAATAAGTAATTCAACTAATTAACGGATTTGCGGATGGCGGATTCGCGGATTTTATTCCGCAAACTTCTCTATATACTTCAATCCGTAATTCGCTAATCCGCAATTCGCCAATCCTCAATCCGCCAATCCCTAATCCGCCAATTTTATCCCAAACAACTCTCTGCAGCATTAAAAATTGCTTAAACGGTTGTATCTTGAGTCAAATCTCACACTAATAAAAGTTCCTATGAATCCAGTCTTTAACGATCCGGAATTATTGCCCTGGTTAGAATCCAATCAGGAAGAAGCCTATGATTCCCTTCCTTTTGGCGTTGTTAAAATGAATCTCGAGGGAACCATAACTGCTTACAGTGCTGCCCAATCGGATTTTGCAGGGATTTCAAAAGAAAATGCGATTGGCAAGAATTTTTTCACACAGGTAGCCCCCTGTACCAATAATTTTATGGTAGCAGAAAAGTATAAAAAGGATTCCTTGGATGAATCTTTCCCCTATATGTTTACCTATGTTACTAAACCCACACCGGTAGAACTCAGGTTATTGAAGGGTGATAAGGGCTTTCAGTACCTACTGACCAAAAAAGTCTGATTATTTTGACGAATTTATCTTCCGATAGTCAGATCCAGAAAATGCTGTCCATTATTTATCAGATCCCGATGGGTTTGATAGAAACGGATAGGGAAGGTAATATTCAGCAAATGAATGCCAGGAGTGTTCAGTTGCTGATGCCGCAGTTTTTCAGTCATGGCCTTACCGGCACCAATTTTCATCAACTGCTGCAGTTACTGGCTCCTGATCTGCTGGAAAAAATCACCCATACAGCTGTTGCATCCGGTATAGTGATTAACCAACAAAGACAGGAACTGCTGTTTGATGAAGGCGAGGGTACCTCTACCCGGCATTTCATATTTACCGTGAACAGGTTGGATGCAAACAGCCTGATGTACATTTTTGATGATATCACTGAACTCTATTTTAAGGAAAAACAACTCAGTCAGAGTTTACAGGATAAGGCAGTAGAACAGAGTAAGTTTGAAATAGCTTCGGGCGTTTTACATGATATCGGAAACGCAGTAGTGGGGTTTGGAGCCTATATCACTAAGATCAAAAGAATAACCGGCCAGCATGAAACCGGTACCCTCGAAAAGCTGAAAGATTTTTTTGAGAAGAACCAACCTGCACTTGCCGGTTCCTTAGGCGAAAAGAAAGCCAGTGCCGTGCTGGATCTCTTGAATGGACTGATTATTTCTCAGTATGATTATCAAAAAGAAATTAACCAGGCCATCACAGATCAGTTAAAGATCATTTCGCATGTACAGGAAATCTTAACTATTCAAAGACAGTATGTGGTTGGTCAGCAGACAGAACGTTTGCCAGTGAATATCCGTTCCGTGATCAATGATTCAGTAGCCATGTTATTTGGCTCCATAGATAAAAACCAGATCGGATTTCAGCTGGATGCCCCGGCCGTGTTGCCTAAAATAAAAGGCGACAGAACCCGGTTGATGCAGGTTTTCCTGAATCTGCTGAAAAATGCAGTGGATGCGTTTAAAGGAGTAGAACAACCGTCAAAAGAAATCCTGGTAACCATCGTTCCGGAAGAAACCACACTTACGGTGCGGGTTCAGGATAATGGCAGCGGCTTTGATGAAGCAACAGCTGCCAACCTGTTTACCCGGGGGTATACCACTAAAACAGAAGGTACCGGACTGGGACTGGATAATTGCAGAAAAATAATTGAAGCGCACAATGGAAATTTAACCGTTACAAGCGGAGGAACCGGACAAGGTGCTGTTTCCACTGTTATATTTTATCTCTAACGAATTTTTTAAATTGTATAGAATGGAAAAAGAAACGATCAATACCCGTGTGCTGATCATTGATGATGAAGAGGTAGTTAGGGATAATATTGAAGATATCCTGGTGCCCAGGCGGATGCAGCAAAGCGAAATGGTGAGTAAGGCATCCAGTATTCTGTTCGACGATGATGCAGAAGAAACGATTCTGACCGCTCCCAACAATACGAATATACCTGTATTCTCCGTAGACAAAGCCGTGAATGGCATGGAGGGGGTTGACAAGATCAGGCAGGCACTGGCGGATGACAATCCTTATGCGGTAATTTTTCTGGACATGCGTATGCCGGGTTGGGATGGTCTGGAAACTGCCCTGCATATACGTGAATTAGATACCAAGGCTGAAATCATTATCATTACCGCTTATAGTGATAAATCCATTGATGAAATTGTATCCAAAATAGGACAGAATGTAGGCTACCATTGTAAACCCTATGCGGCAGAAGAAATACTGCAGCTGGCTACCAAAGCGGTTAATGATTACAATAAGCTGCGTAACCTGGAAATATTGATTTCTGCCATCTCCAATATCAGTCTGTCAGAAAAACACCTGAATTCACTGCTACAGAATATCCTGGATCAACTGGTCATGTATATCGGCAGCGACGTTGCGGTTCTCGGTAAACTTTCTGATAATAAGGAATACCAGAAACTGTTTTCCATCGGCGCGGTTGAAAAGGAAATCAATGTAAACCGCTTATCTGCCATCGTATCTTCTACTGGAATCAACAGCGAAGAAGTAGTACAGGTGGATGAATTGGTATTTGTGAAACTGGAAGACTATTGCATTTTCGCGGTATTGAACAAAAACCAGCAACTCAAAACAGAGAAACTGTACCTGCTGAAACTATTTGTACAGAATGCGGCAAAAGCCATCAAAAATGTACAGTTGTATGAGGCGTTGATGCAGAAAGAAAAACTGTCTGCTGTAGGAAAAGCCATGGGTATGCTGATGCACGATCTTCGGTCGCCTATAAAAAATATCCCGGTACTGACTTCCTGTTTACGGAGTGAGGGCGTTACCAGTCAATGGCTGGATATGATAGATGTTTGTGGAGAACAGGCATCAGAGATCTTTGATGATTTTCTGGATTTTATCAGAGAAACCCCCATGCAAAAGCAGAAAGTATCAGTAGAGAAGCTCATTAAAGAGGGGATTGAATTGGCCAATAACCGTTCCGATCTCGGAGCTATCGAGATTTCGCAACAGGTAGAACCGGATCTGTATGTAATGGGCGACAACAGTAAGCTGAAAAGAGTTATCATGAATCTGGTGAGTAATGCAGTGGATGTGCTGAAAGACACTAAAAAAGATCCTGCACTGATTTCGGTTACGGCGAAAAGAGAAGGAGAGAAAGTTATCATTGAAATAAAAGATAATGGACCGGGCATACCCGTTTCCATACTCAATAACCTGTTTGATCCCTTTATCACCAATAACAAAACCCATGGCACGGGACTGGGCCTGGCCATTGTGAAACAATTTGTACAGGCACATAATGGCACTGTTGCGGTAAAGAACGATCATGGCGCTTTATTTACGATACAGTTACCAGTAGCATAACGGTATGTGGCACCCCGAAAACATACGCAGACTGTTACATGATTTTGCCGGTAAAGTTACCCGGCGCCCCTTTGCAGGTTCGGCGGATATGTATGCTATTACCGAAGGAGATTGGAAAGATGACCTGGGCCTGGATTCTATCCAGTTGATGGAACTGGCCGCAGAGGTAAATGCTTTTTTCTGTTTATTTGAGATCAAGGATCCGCCTTATCTGCTTTCATTCCATCAGATAGAAGATTGGGTGGCACAGATTTTACTGGCAAGACAGCGCTGGGATGAAGGCCTCCATTTTCACAGTTCGGGAACTACGGGTAGCAGTAAAATTATCAGGCATAACAAAACATTTCTGGAACGGGAAATCCTGTTTCTTGCTCACTATTTCCGGGAAGTGCAAACGATCATTCCCTTTGTGCCTTCTTATACGATCTATGGATTTCTGTTTACGATCTGCTTACCAGAAAAGCTCTCCGCCAAAGTATGTTATCCTTCTGCAACAGATTGGAAAAATTTGTCCCCCAATTCCTTGGTGGTTGGCACCCCCTTTCACTGGCAGTGGTTGCTTTCTTTGTTGCCGGAACAGGAATTGCCTTTTTTGGGTGTATCCTCCGGCGCCCCTTTATCACCTTCGTTATTTAGCAAGCTGCTGCAAAAAGGGATCCGGTTAACTGAAATTTATGGTGCCACAGAAACAGCCGGCGTTGCTTTCCGGCAGCAACCGCAGGAAAGTTTTGCGCTGTTTCCTTACTGGCAGTTGTTAGCTGAAGGTGCGGATAGCCGTATTGCCGATCTGGATACCGGTGATGTTTATTCCTTGATGGATAAAGTAATGCGAAGTGAAGAGGGAGGAATTACTATCATGGGCAGAAAAGATAACCAGGTGAATATTGCGGGCGTGCTGGTAAATACAGAACATATCGCAGCTATCATCAATGAAATGCCGAATGTGGCCCATTGCCAGGTAAGTGCAAAATCAATGAATCAGGAACTGTTTATTCAAGCTTTTATCCAGTTGCACACAGATACTGATGCTGCCAGAACCCAGCTCCAAAAACAAATCGATCAAGAACTCCCCGCCCCCGAAAAACCCCGCTTTATCCATTTCGCCCAAGCCTAACCCCCCCACAGATTCATTCTATCATTCTATCATTCTATCA
>DASWXD010000037.1:0-35190 GCA_036405675.1 Sediminibacterium sp. | reverse complement strand
ATCCTCAATAGATAACCTGATAAAATGTACCGGCGTTATCTGCTCACCAAATTCAATGGTTAACAGATTATTCAATACCGCATCTTCCGGTATGGAAGGCAATACAACCGATTTGGAAAACACTTTTTTACTGTTCAGGTCATATACTTCTGCCCTGAGACGATAGTTGACAAAGGAGGTGAAATAATCATTATATACAGATACTGTATTTTTCAGGTAATCAAACTGAGCATGTAATGGCTCCAGTGCGTTTTGCGTATAATACAATGCGGAAGTAGGCTCCAGCGACCAGTCCCACATTCTGCCACAAACCTGCCGGGCAGGTGAGTTGTGATACCAGAACAATAAACCAGAACAGTATCTGTCGCCATACCCAAACTTATTCGCATTCCATACTTCCCAAACAGACTTCGCATTGATAGCATTCAGTAACTGGGCTTTTTTTGCGAATTCATCAATAGAAACAGATGTGCCATACTGATTAACAAGATCTTTGAACTTGCCTGTCATTCCGTGAAAAGCATCTCCATCCAGGTAATCCCATACAGTTTTGTTGATGGGCCAGAGATCTTTTTCATCCATCATCTCACGCAGTACTTCTACAGTAGGTAATGAGGGTGCACCATATTCCGGATTAAATCCATCCACCCGGCTACCACGTGCCGATGCGGTGTTTTCGTAATGCTGCATGGGGTTTACCTGCTGGTAAGGACTCCCGTCATGTACCCCATCTACTTCAGACTGCATCTGGTAGGGTCGGGTACCATCCAGGTTATTCAATACATCACGAATCCCCGATACTTCTGTGCTTTCGTTAGATGCTACATAAAAAGCCACGGAAGGATGGTTACGGATCCGTTTAATGGTGGATGTCAGATTGCTGAAATAAAGATCCTTATCGTTCGGATGTTTGGTGTCGCCGGTTAACCAGAACTCCTGCCATACCAGCAAACCCAGCTCATCGCATAACTGGTAAAAATAATCCGACTCGGCAATACCACCGCCCCATAAACGCAACAGGTTTACACCAGCTTGTTTGGTGTAACGAAGTTCCGCATAAGTGCGTTCATCAGAGCTACGTAACATGGCTTCCGGAATCCAGTTGGTACCCCGGATAAAAATCTTGCGGCCATTCACATAAAAGGTTTTGGAACTGTCGGGTGTTTTTCTGTCGGCAGTGATCTCCCTGATTCCGAATCTGGTTTTAACAGAATCACCTGCTACCCCATCTACATACACCACCATTTTTAATTCATATAATTCCGGTTTGCCTTTGAACACGGGCCACCACAAGCGGGGATGTCGGATGCTGAGTTGCGGAAAATCTTTTGCTGTAAAACTGACTGTCTTATCCTCGCCCCGCAAAAGGGTAACTGTTTTTTCAAACTGTATACCTTCGCCCACAATTTCACCTTTCACCACACAGGTAACCGTTTTCATGGCTACATTAAACAGTTCTACCGAAACGGTTTCATCTGCTTTGTTGTAAAGTGGTTTAGCCAGTTCCGAACGTACAAAGGGATGTCGCAAGGCCACTTTATTGGTAGCGTACAAACTGATATTTTTCCAGATGCCGGTGTTCCGGTCTCGGATACCGTCTTTGAAAGTAAAGTCCCAGCCAACCGACATCAGCATGGTTGTATTTAAACCGATATTACCATCTCCGCCATTGCGGTTCTCGCCCCTGGCACGCCAGGGTTTGGCTTTGTTGGTTCCGGGAATATCCACCGGGTATACTTTGATAGCGATTGCATTTTTTTCTCCGGCTTTGGCAAAATCGGCAATATCTACCTGGTCCTGACGAAACATGCCCGACAGGTTCATTACCTGGTTGCCGTTTACCCAGATCTCTGCCCGGTAATTAATGCCATCTACCTGTAACCAGATATTTTTTTCTTTGAAAGAAGCCGGGATGAGTAGTTCTGTACGGAACCAGTAGGTATAAAAATCCCTGCCCGCCTGTGCGATATCCGGGATCAGTTTACTGGATAATTTATTGTTGATACCATAATAAGGTTCCGGATACAGTTTGTTAAACACAAGAGAATTGAGCACCGTTCCCGGAACAATGGCGGGCATCCAGCCACTGGTGGCAAAACCGTGGCGGGAGATTTCTTCCGGCGAAGCCGTTAGTTCTCCTGCTTTTTTCATTGCCCAGTCAAAATCACCACCATGCACTTCTTTTGAATTAAGGTAGATCCTATTGGCATCCAATGCAAGGTTATGCACCTGTGCAGTAGCTGTGCTAAGCAGCAATCCCAACCAGCTAATATATACCCCGAATTTCATCTTCATCATTTCACAGCTTTAGCTATACAACTTTCCTGTTTCCCGGTTGACAGCAATTCTATCCCACCTGAGTAGAGATCTATAGTTTATTAATCAAAGGCTTTTTCTTCCCGGTTTTATCGGCAATGATCAGCTTCACTTCCTTCGCCTTCCGCTCTACAAAAACATCTGTAGGTTCCTGAAAGCGTAAGATTTCTTCTCCATTACGGCGTAAACTGGTAAAACCGGTTACGCCCATTTTCTGCAGACCTGTTTTTTTACCTGCCTTGATCACGGCCAGTCCGCGGTATTCGCCGGTATATTCATCTCCCTCAAAATTCACTGTAAAACTGGCGGCCTTACCGGTACGCATAGATGCCAGATCGTTGAATGTATAAGATCCATCTTCGTTGAGGCAACCATCTGGTAAGAGATTCTTCTGTAAACCCAATCGTGCCAGGTTCTCTACTGAGTACCCCACCACTGTAGCTTTATCGTAGATCGCTTTAAAACGGTTAGTAATCAGGTTACCTGTAAAATCACGATCCGCTTTACCCTCCACCATCAGTTTACCACCTTTGCTTACATATTGTTCCAGAAACTTCAGTACAGGTTCCCTGGCATATTGCGGATTGATATAAAGTACCGCATCAAACTTGTGTCCGTTCAGTACAGGTTTGCCATCTACCCCAATAGTAAGCTGGTTGTTCACAATCAGGTCCGAAGGCACCAGTGCATTCAGGTAGCCCGATTTCCAGATCTCTACGGCTCTTTCTTCGATCTTCATTTTGTCGTTGATATCATACACCCCTCTGTCTGCATAATTAGGATACCAGTTAGAGAGACCTTCCATTCCAAAAATCACCAGCAACCGGATATCGGGTAAAGATGGATTGAACTTGTTCAGCAGTCGGGCACAGTTTTCATTGGCATTAATACCCACAATGGCATCCGGATCTTCCAGGTCAAACCGCAGAGGACGTTTATCATTCATAGCATGGTAATGGGTTCTTACGCCATAGCGCAGATCATTGAATGATTTTACCAGTACCGGTTCCAGTACAGCATCATAATACTGGTTGTACATGGCATTTTCAGGATGTGCCATGGCAATACCCATCTGTGTAGGCAGAAACGTTTTTTCATCTGTTTGTCCGTAAGCCCGGGGAGCGCTCCACCAACCAATACCATTGGCCCAGATTTCATCATTGATTAAACTGTTGTGATATGTGTTATGAATTCCGCTGAAAATCTGTTTGCCATATATTTCGCGGGATGCATGATACACTGCTGTTTCTACCCTCACTCCGCCTTTGCGCATGAACTCCATGTATTCGTTGATGGCTTTGATGCGGACTTCGGGTTTACCGCTGGGTGCATAACGGCCATCAAAAAGCGTTTGCTCCAACGAACGACCTGTTTCTTTGGCATACTCCCTGGCCATGGCATTGGAATACCAGCGGCCGCGGTAAGGAGTGGGGGTATTCAGGTCAAAAATGCGTTCTATAAATTTGTTTCCGTATTCATCCAGCGAAAAGCCATCGAAAGGGATATCGCCGTAGGCTTTCATGGCCTCTATAAAACCATCGATCTCTACATTGTCCCAGTTACTGCTCTGGCTGCAGTATTGCTGTGTCATGACGCAGGCTGTCAGACCTTTCATAGACTCCCCGGCTTTGATCTTTACTGCTACCGTTGCTTTATCAGGCAAAACCACTTCGCAATGTTGTGTAATATCTTTCAGTGTGGCCGGATCGTAAAAACCATCTCCGGTTTTCCTGAATGCATATACTTTAAACAGATCTGATTTCAACAACCGGTGTTCGAAACGGATAAATTGGGCTTTGATCTCAGCAGTTGCATTACCTGCCTGATCCAGCGGCAGTTCCGTTTCAATAATCATTCGCTGAGAACCTTCAATTGTCTTATCATTGTAGTTTCCCCATAGCTGCAGTCCTACTTTTAATCCCTTTTTATGTGCCGTTGCTACCAGGTTCTTAAAAACAGGGTACATTTTTTTATAGTCATAAAAATTCGCTCCTTCCCTCGCGGTTAAAAAGATCAGGGTGTATTTGCATTTTTCTGCAATACTGTCTATATGTTTCAGATACAGATTTTCATCGGTGATCAGATTGGGAGAGATAAACCAATAACCGATCTGCTCATGGTTTTCATTGGCAAACTCAGGCACATAGGTTGTTTTTTTTGTCTGAGCAAGAGTTACAGTGTAACTCATTGTTATCAGAAAAGCAATCGGGAGAAATAATTTTTTCATCAGTGGTGTTTATTCGGATTTAGTAACACTTCTTCTGGGTGGTTTCACATGCATGTTCTGCGCCCAGGTTTCATATTCTTTTTTCATACTGCTTACCCTGTCGGGATATTGTGTGGCCAGGTTGCGGGTTTCAGAAGGATCAGCTGAAATGTTATACAGTTCCCAATCGGGATCTTCCCAGTCTTTCACCAATTTCCAACTACCGGTACGGATCGCTTTGTTACCCTCATGTTCCCAGCAAATGGTCCGTTCAGGAGCCTGTTTGTTTTTCCAGAGATAACTGAGACTTTGTCCGGCTATCCCTTCCGGAGCAGCAGCACCAGCCAGCTCAAGTGCAGTGGGCATCAGGTCGGTTACATGCCCCGTTGAAGACAGATATCCTTTCTTCGGTTTAATGGCTTCAGGCCATTGCAGTATGCAAGGAGTAATAATTCCTCCTTCATGCATAAAATGTTTGTATTTACGGAAGGGGGTATTGGATACATTGGCCCATGGCATATCATAGGTATAGTAAGAGCCGCGTTGACCCACCAGTTTGGTACTGTCGTTAAAATTTCTATTATTGGTATTTTCAGCACAGCCCCCGTTATCCGACAGAAAAACAATCATGGTATGTTCATATTGTCCATTGGCTTTTAATGTTGCAATCAGCCGGCCTATGTTCTGATCCATCCGTTCTATCATAGCAGCATATACAGCCATCTTCCGGATCCATGTTTTTTTGTCGGTAGCATTTTCCCATGCAGGAATATCAGCAGGTCTTTCGGTCAGATGATAACTGGCATCTACCAAGCCCAGTTTTTTCATTTTAGCATACCGTTCTTTTCTGATGATATCCCATCCGCTGGCATATATCTTTTCATACCTTGTAATGAGTGCCTCATCGGGAGAATGCATCGGAAAATGAGGGGCCGTATAGGCGAGGTATAAAAAGAAAGGGGCCACATCTTTTCTTTTTTTCTCTGTTTCCAGGTATTCCAGGGCATGATCGGTAAAGGCGTCCGTCATATAAAATCCTTCCTGCGGAATATCATAGTCTTTATCTTCCAATACCACATGTCTTTTGCTTTTTTCCTGCGGCAGGATTTCATAATAACTGCTGGCACCTGAGATCAGTCCGAAATAATGATCAAAACCTCTTTTCCTGGGCCAGTGTTCCGGGCGTTCTCCCACATGCCATTTACCCGACATATAGGTATGATAGCCTTCTTTTTTCAGCAGCTCTGCAACCGTGGCATAACCGGGATCAAGAAACCCCTGGTAATTACCCGGCTCATACGATGCGGGGGGCGTAGTAACCATTAAGCCCATTCCTACCTGGTGGGGGAAACGGCCGGTAAGCAGACTGGCGCGGGTAGGGCAACACCGTGCGTTGTTGTAAAAGCTCCGCAACTTGATACCATTGGCCGCCAACTGATCGATATTGGGTGTATTCACTTCTCCTCCGTAGCAACCGATATCAGAATAACCCATATCATCGGCCATGATATAGATGATATTAGGACGGGAGGGTAGTAAGCGAGGTACATTGGCAGATAACAAAAACGAGCAGGTAGTTACCAACAACAACAGCTGTAACCTATACTGGCCGTACCATGCCTGCTTTTGCGCACCTGAGCAATTTTTTATTGTGTTCATAGTATCCAGATTAAAGGATGACGGAGAGGAAGGTTACGTATCACTTCATCGCCCTTGGGCTGATGATCAAGGCCTTTCCAGATATCGAACCAGCTTTGTGTATGATAAGCATAAGCACCCAACACCAAAGCCGGTTGTGCAACGGGCCATTCATCCCAATGCATCACATCTTTACGATAAGGCCAAGCATTTTTCTCAGCAATAAAAGGAACCATATATTCCATTGCTTTTCGGAAACTCCGGCCATCAGGTGTAGCATAGTTCCAGAGATTGTCTTCGGGAGTAGAGAGCAGCTGACATACTGTTGCCATTGCATCCAGGTTAAACAGCGAATAGCCGTAGGGTTTGGTCCGTTTTAATTCCAGCGGAAAACTACCATCGGTGCCAATTTGCTTCGGAAGCAGTGTATATTTAAACCGATCCTTACAAAAAGCAAGCACTGCTGGCATTTGTGCAAACCTTGCAAAAGCTGCCACCTGCATTACCCAGCAAGTGCCATGGTTATTTTCCCGCTTCATTTCATCCTGTCCGTAGGGATGCTGCATCAACCAGTTTACATAATCTGCAAACCATTGGCGGATAGGCGCTATATCTGCCTGAGTGCTTTGGTCTTGCCCCAGCATCGCTATCAGTCCCTGCGCCACTTCTATCAGATGGATGGTATCAATGATCCCGATGCCTCTGCCGGTTACACGTCCTTTAATGGCCTGTGCATACAGCAGCCGGGGATTCATACGCGTTGCCGTATCAACAAACCAGGCCCGGCAGTGAAGCAATGCCTGGTTCAGGTATTTTCTGTCATGTGTAAGTGTATAGGCCGAAGCCAATGCCGCTACAATATTGCTGAAGCGGATCATAACATGACGGTGGGCTACAAAATTGCCGGGATTAGACATTCCATCATGATTGATATACGGGCTATCAGGATGTATGGGATTGGGCCAGAAATAATCAGCTTCAGAAAAAAAATCGTGAATTCCGCCGGCAGTTCCGGGTGCGGCAAATGCGGTAATGGTTTGGGGTGCCTGTTGCATGGCCCATGCTGCTTCTTTCATTACCTGGCTTCGCAATACCTGTACAACGGCCTCTCTGTAAGAAGCTGTGCTGTGATTATTGCCCGCTTTGGTAAAAGCACACAACATCACAGTTACAAAAAGCAAACAGGTAATGGAATATTTTTTCATGATACGTTTACTGGTAATATTTTATTTAAGAATCTGCAGCATGGCCGAACCTGCCAGCAAAAAAGCCCCTGCCCCGTATGACTCCCAGCTTTCTGCATTAAAATTTCTTCTCGGATCTGCCCCAATGGGCTGCACCCAACCTACTTTACCTTCTTCGGTAACCAGGGTATTCAGTGCCTCCCATGCTTTTTTTACCACGGGCATATATGTTTTTTTATCGAGCAGTTTCTGCTGGATCCCCCAGGCCAGTGCATAACAATAGAAACCGGTTCCGCTTCCTTCTCCACCTACGTAAGATCCCGGATCCAGTAAGCTGGTTCTCCATAATCCATCGGGTTGCTGCAGGGTGATGATTTTTTCTGCCATCTCTTTGTATAACTGTATATAAAATTTCCGGCCGGCATATTTTCCGGGCATTTCCTGCAGATATCTCGCCAATCCGGCCAGTACCCATCCATTCCCCCTTGACCAGAATATTTTTTCGCCATTGGCTTCTTTTTTACCCACCCCATTTGCATCTATCAGGTAAGAAGCATCTCTAGCAAAAAGATGAGCCTCTGAATTATACAGCAATGCATAGGTCTGTCTGAAAAGCGTATCGCTCCATACAAGATAAGAGGGTTCCTGCAGGGTTTTGGCAAGTTTGGCCATAGCAGGCGGTGCCATAAACAAAGCATCACACCACCACCAGGTTATACCGTGCTTCTTTACTTCATTACCCTCCACTTCTTTCATTTTCTGTAAAGAATCAAGTGTGGGTTGTATCATTTTTTTGTCTTTCGACAGCCTGTACAGGTCTATATAGGTTTGACAGATCGCATAATCATCCGCATGATCAAACCGGCGACCAGGTTGCCATTGTTTCCGCTCTCCCATTGCCATCATTGAATCCAGCAGGGTGTTAGACCTGGTGGCTTCGAACGCTGCAAATACGCCCGTGTAAAAAGCGCCATTGGTCCAGTCGTTCAGGGGTTTCCGGTTGGAATGATTCATTTGCCAGCCTGCCACTTTCAGCATAGTTGCCTTGATCTGATCAGGCTGAAAAACGGTTGATGTCTGTGCCATTGTTCCGGAATACATTCCGAAACAGGTGATCAGCAACAGCATAATCCTGCGTTTACAATAAGGTAGATGCATAGAATTGATTTTATCAATGATCATGTCTGTAACGTAACTACAGACAATACTTCATTCAAACTTTTATTGGGTAATCCTTTTACCCTTTGGTGCTTTCTGGATTCTTTTTAATTCCTCCATCAGTTCTTTCACTTTCTCCGGATGTTCGTTATACAGGTTATGATCTTCGTGAATATCAGTGGCAAGATCATACAGCTGGCCAACCGGTTCGCCCGGTTTGGGTTTGATATCAACCGGTACCGTAAATCCACCCGAACCCAGTTTGGTAATCAGCTTCCAGGAACCTTTCCGGATATTCAGTGTTCCTTTGGAAGAAATATTGACAATAGCGGGTTGTTCTTTGATCACTTCAGTTTTACCCGTAAGTATCGGAAAAATAGAATAGCTGTCTTCTGTTTCAAAACGCTCAGCATGATTGCCGATGAGATCGGCACAGGTGGCCATAAAATTGGCCAGTGTGGTAGAAACAGCTGATTGGGTTCCGGCTTTTACCTTACCGGGATACCGAACAATCAGCGGTACCCGATGACCACCTTCAAATACATCCCCTTTCATTCCTCTGAACTCGCCGGCCGCTTTGTGTCCAAACTGCTGTACAAAATTTTCGCGCCAGTAGGGGCCGTTATCACTGGTAAAAACCACCATCGTATTTTTAGAAAGTCCCATACTATCCAGTACCTGCAGTACTTTACCCACGGCGGCGTCTACTTCCTGTACATAATCGCCATACTCACCGGCCTGTGAAGTACCGCTATATTCTTTCGTGGGAACCCAGGGTGTATGTGGTGCCGGCATGGGGAAATACAGGAAGAAAGGATTTGATACACCTGCCTGCTTACGGATAAAATCATTTGCTTTACGGGTAAAAAACGGCAGTACATCAAAAAAATCAAAAGAGGGCGACATCAACCCTTCTCTCCAGAACGGGCCGGTATAACCCGACTCCAGTTTATTCCCTTTGGTATATCCATTCAGGGATTCCGTTAAACGGTCATTTTCGAGATAACAGTAAGGCGGCATATCCAATGAGGCCGGCAGAATAAAAGAATAATCAAAACCCTGCGTGATGGGGCCACGGTCTGGCGCTTTGGTAAAATCGATCTGTTCAGGTTTCATTTCGTTGAGGATCCCATACAGGTTATTGCGGTTGTTCTCCGGCTTCAGCGAATCTTTGTATGCTTCTTTCGGTACCCAATCCAAACCCAGATGCCACTTACCCACTACACCTGTTCGGTAAGACTTTGTCTGCAGAAGATTGGCTACTGTTGGTAACCCATCTTCAATCAATGTACGGCTGTATCCACGCAGCACACCCACCGGCAAACGGCTGCGCCAGGGATACCTGCCCGTAAGTATGGAATAACGCGATGGCGTACAAACAGAAGAAGTGGTATGCGCATCAGTAAAACGCATACCCTGCTTAGCCAGTCTGTCTATATTGGGCGTTTTGATTTTTCCATCCGGGTTATTAACGGATACATCTCCATACCCAAGATCATCGGCCAGAATGTAAACAATATTGGGAAGCTGCGCTTTCTGCGCAAACAATCCTGTATTAGTGCCCAGTAACCCATATCCCAGCATAACAGCCAGGAAGAGCCGGCATTTTACGAAAGTGTTTGATTTATTCATTATTGTACTTTATCTGATTTTTGAATATCGTTTTTATAATTTTTCAGGAACCGCGTACGCAGATCATCCGGCAGGCTGAGCCTGTCGCCTGTCTGTTTCATGTAAGTGGATAATTCCCGGATCATATCGTCTGCTATTGCAGCAAACGAGGGATTGAATAAAAGGTTTACACTCTCTTTGGTGTCTTTCAGTACATCGTATAATTCAAGATAAGCTTCATCTTTGAACATGTCTACCACCAGTTTGTAATTTCCTTTGATTACACAACGCTGTGAACTACCCAGTGATCCATTACCATCATATTGCAGGAAAATAGATGGCCGCTGCTGTGGTTTTCCCTTGATGACAGGCATGAGAGTTGTTCCATCCATAGTAGCGGTTGTTTTGATACCGGTATAATCGAGCAGTGTTGGCAGAAAATCTACCAGGCTGATAAGTGCTCCCGATTCTTTTACAGACACGGATTCACCGGCAGGCATTTTCAGAATAAACGGAACCCTTGCCGATTCTTCGTACATACACATTTTCTGCCACAGAGAATGACTACCCAGCATTTCGCCATGATCGGCTGTAAAAAGAATGATGGCCTGATCATAGAGTCCTTCTTCTTTTAAAGCAGCGATCACACGTCCCACTTCATCATCCAGTAATTTTACCAGACCCAGGTATTTGGCCCATACTTCTCTCCATTGCTCCCTGCTGTATCTTGTACCGATAAAACCTGTAAGGTTATACATCTGCAGAGGCGATTGGCCGGGATACCATTGACCTACATTATCCGGTAACGTAAAATCCTTTGGCCCATACATCGAATAATAGGGTTCCGGGATGCTGAAAGGCGGATGTGGTGCCAGAAACATGGTATTCAGTAACAACGGTTTCTTTTTATCCCGGTTCCGGATAGCTTTGATACTTTCATTGGCGATATACCTGTCGAGGAAAAAATCCGGCCCGTCCTTATACACACCCACTGCCGGAGTTGAATAAGAACGCAGCTGCGTATGTGTACCCGACACCAGTTCAGGCGCATTGTCTTTATATTGTTTCCCACCCGGTTTTGTTTTCTTTTGCTCTTTTATCCAGTTGCTGTAATCCTCCTGTGTAATCCATTTGGTTCCGGAAGTTGGATTCTTATCTATTTTTTCTTCGGTAAAAAAATGCTGTTTACCAACATGGTAACTGTCCCAGGTTCCCTCCATCAGCTGGTACAGATTGGGTAATCCGGCCCGGGTATTACCAAACACTTCGTCTTCTTTTTCCCATGGATTAATCATTGATCCGGTCCGGTTGGGATAATTGCCTGTAAAAAATGATGCCCGCGAAGGCGCACAAAGAGGTGCCGCACAGTACGCCCTTGAAAATACAATACCATCTTTCTGAAGGGCGTTAATATTAGGAGTGAAAGGGCCTAATACATCAGCCCGTAACTGATCTGCCATGATAACAATCACGGGCGGGGCCGCCTTTTTTTGTGCAGATATGTTTATCTGCAACAACAAAGCCAGGAACAGCAACAGGTTATTTTTTACAGACATGGCATCAGTATGTTTTAGCTAGTGTTGGGTTTACCTGGTTGATATACCGTAGTAGTTTTGCTTCCAGTTCTTTTACTTTTCCGGGTTCACGGGAAGCGATATCAGTAAGCTCACCTATATCATTGCGCAGGTTATAGAGTTCGATCTTTTTGGTTTTCCAGAATTTGATCAGCTTATAGTCACCGGAGATGATCGCTGAATGCGGATAACCGTTGTTATAGCGATGAAAATAAAAATCATCCGTTGCGCGGTGCAGACTTCCTTTACCGCCATTACGTAATAATGCTGCCAGGCTTACGCCATCCCTATCAGCAGGTGCCTGTTGAACCGTTTGGCCAGCCAGTTCGGTTATCGTAGGCAGTAAATCCCAGCCCGCTACCGGAATATCCGTTTGTGCACCACCACTGATGCCCGGCCCTTTTACCATAAAAGGTACACGGATTCCTCCTTCATACAGGGTCCATTTACCACCCCGCAACGGGTAGTTACGCATCTGTGTGGTAAAAGAGGAAGGAGGATCCAGGCGATTACGCACAGGTGGTATAAATTCTACTGCGCCATTATCAGCCATCAGAAAGATATAGGTATTATTGGCAATACCCAGGGCATCTACCGATTTCAATAATTCCCCGATAGCTGCATCAAGGTCATTGATCATACCCGCCCAGGCTGGATTATTGTGTTTATTTCCGACCGGTTTACGACTGAAACGTTCATAGCTTTCTTTTCTGGTTTCAAAATTGACATGTGTGGCATAATGTGAAACCTGCAGATAAAACGGTGTCTTTGTTTTTACCTGCGCTTGCATAAAACGGATAGAACGATAAGTAATACTGTCTATCTGTTTGGGATTATCTGTGATAAAAAACTGTGACCATTTCTCTTCCCTGTCGGATGAAATATCACCATCTTTATTACCTGTGTCTCCATCGCTTTCATCATAGCCTAATTGTTCAGGGGTAATTTTTGCCCGAAGGTCCCATTTGCCAAAATGGGCGGCTTTGTAACGGCTATCAATACTTTTTAATACCTGAGGTATTGCCTTGTTACGGCTTTCTGCAGGTGCATACGCAGCAGGAAATGATTCATCGCCCTGGCGAATGGATGTTTGTCCGAACTGGATACTTCTTCTGCTGGGTGTACAGATGGGGTCGGGGGCATAGCCTCTCGTAAACCGTAAAGATTGTGCAGCCAGACGATCGATATTGGGTGTTTCATAATAATCACTTTTCGAATCGGGCAGCCTGTCATCCATACGGGAAGAGAAACAGGACCAGCCAAGATCATCCGTCAGAATCAGAATAATATTCGGGCGTTGCTGTTTCTGTGCCTGTAAAACAGGAGTTGATACCATGCCTAACAGTATCAGGCAAAGTAATTTCCGCATGACTTGCATAAAAGATATGGTACTGTTATACTGCATAGATTTTTATTTTTTCAGGTAAGCCGGATTATACTTACCCCGTTCTTTAAATCCATCAAAAGGGCGCATGAGGCCAAACCTTGGATAGGCTTCAAACACGTCGCCCTTACCCGTCATCCGCGGATCACCCTGCAGGGTCAATTGTTGCTCCAACTGTTTTCTGAGTGAGTTGCGGATTTTTTTCAAACCGGGATTGCCCGAAAGATCATGCAGGCATTCAGGATCTTTGCTGATATCATATAATTCCTCGCTTCCCCTTTTGGCAAAACCCAGCTGAAACAATTCGGGAAAAAGTGATTTGTTTTTGATGATAAAAGATTTGGTTGGTGAATCATCAATGTCTTCATATCCTTCCAGGATCGGCTTCATATCTGTTTTCCCGGTAACAGGTCTTTGTTCCGCAGATGGCGGATCTCCCAATGGCCAGCGATCGGGTTTATCATTTTTAATAAACAGGTATTGTTGTGTTCTGATGGCACGTGCCGGGTAACCCAGGTTATCCGGCCGCGCATGCGAATGCCGTTCCCTTCCGGCCAATATGAAACTACGCGAAGGATCTATGATTCCGGATCGGGTATCTGAGAAAATAGGCATTAGTGTTTTGCCGGTGATGCCGGTAAAGTGTTCCAGTTGCGCAATATCCAGGAAAGTGGGTGCCAGGTCTGTCAGGCTGACCAGGTCGTCGATTTTTCTTTGTTTACCGGTTACCACAGGACCACATACCGCAAGCGGCACATGTATGCCATACTCCTGCAGGTTGGCTTTTGCATACGGAAAAGCCATGCCATTATCGGAAGTGATCACTACCACCGTATTGGCCAGCTCGCCCCTTTCTTTCAGCAGCTGCAGCATTTTTCCTAACTGCGTATCAAACCATTGTATCTCTAGTGCATAATCCAGCATGTCATTTCTTACAAGATGTTGATCGGGCAGAAAAGCAGGTACATGTACCGAGTCGGGATGTAAACCGGCAGCAGCGCCGGATCCTTCTTCGTAATTGCGATGCGGCTCCTGTGCGCCAAACCAGAAAAAGAAAGGCTGGTCAGCTGATTTTGCCGACAGGAAATCTTTAAAATTGGCAACATAATCCGTTTTACTGATCCCCGTTGTGGGGGGCTTTGCTAATTTTTTTGCATTGTATTCGGGACCTACCGGATTTCTTTTCCAACCGCCTGCGAGATAATTACCCGGATCCCATGGCTTACCTGTATACCCAATCAGGTAACCGGCTTTCTCCAGTGCATCCGTAAACACAGGAAACTTATCGGGAAAAATACTGGCATGGGTACCGGCTTCTTCCAGTTGCCAGATATGCCTGCCGGTTAGAATGGCCGCTCTTGAAGGACTGCATTGCGGAGCCGCAACAAAAGCATTGGTAAACAAAAGGCCATTGGCAGCAACACTATCAAATACCGGGGTATGAAATACTTGCTGACCATAAGCGGATGAATGCGGATAAGACTGGTCGTCTGAAATAGCAAACAGAATATTAATATGCGGAACAGGATGGTTCTGCTGTGCCCGGCCTGTCAGGCAAGCAGCCAGCAGCGGTAGACATTTAATAATATGTTTGATCTTCCTTATCATAGTCAGTAACCGTTTTACCGGATCGGTGGCAGCAATTGATCACCTGTTTCTGTGAATATTATTTTACCGTTTACCAGTTCTATCAGTTTTGAGCTGTTGGCGGTATTGCCTTTGTATGTATTTCCCTGGAAACCGAGTTCTTCGCCATAGGCAGTAAAAGCCACTTTACGCGCCATCGACTGAATTTGCAGATGAGGTGCAAGATCACTGGATAGTGCCGCTTCAATTTCCCAATCACCTACGGTTATTTTCGTGATTCCTTTTCCGGTAGTAGCTTCTTTGAAACCAATAACAGCTCCGTTCTTATCCACCTGAATAATGGCAAGAAAACGCAGTTGTTTGTTTTTCTGCCTGTTGGTCGCTTTTAGATGCCATTGGGTATTTTCATATTTTTTGGTCTTCATTCCTGTATAATTCCGGTAAACCACTGCCGGCACAGCAAAAGTGTCCGTAATATTCCATGTGAAAGGATCTGAACTCCATAACCTGCCAACACCTTTCCAATCCTCTATCGTAGCGGTAAAGCTGTTATGCATGGCGTCCAGCTTCATATTTTTTAAACTATGGATCAGCCATGACCAGCTTACTTCGCTTTCTGCCTTCAGTTCATCATAGATCACAATGATACCCGGCTTCAGCAGCACTGTATGACGGTCAAATTTTGATACACCATAATCTTCTTTGGTTTCCTTACTTTGGTAGGCATTGGCTGCATTCCCTTTCATATAAGCCAGTTCTCCGCCCTGCAGAAACCTGCTGAAATAACCGTTCGATTCTACGCTGTATGGCTGGCCTTCGCCGTTAATCAGTATGCCATTCATACTCCGGGTATGTTTGCTCCACTTCAGTCTGTGCGGGTCATCCATGGCTACTTTATATCCTGTCCGGTAGAATAAGCGTTTGCCGCCGGCGAGAATATTAAACGTATTCTGATCGGCGAGAATATGACCATAGGCTCCGAACGGACTGCTCCGCATCGTTACCATCACATCATTTTTCGTATTCGCAGTATTTGTGTGCAGTGCCGCGATACCCGTTTCTTTCGATATATATCCCATCGGAAAATATTGGGGATTGGCTGCTGCAGGCATGCTTAGATGACTGGTATACTTCATCCTGAACCATCTTAAAACCAACTCTTTGGTAAGATCAGGTTGTTGCTGCTTGATTAACTGCTCTGCATACCATGCATATTTTCCGTTCTGCATCAGTTTGGCCATCACTATTGCAAAAGAGGCATAAGAAGGCGGTGGTTCAAACAGATCTTCGGTATTATCACCGTAACCGTCTGCAGAAGACAAAGGCGGGAAATGATAGATCAACCAATCTGCCTGTTGTTGATACCAGGGATGTGCTTTCATGAAATCAAAACCGGTGTATTGTTTAATGAATGCAGGTATCTCTACCAATGTTTCCATATTCATCTGGAAATAAGAAGCTCCTTCGCCCCAGCCCCCGTCTGCGCCTCCCAAAACAGGTGATCGGCCAAGGAACAATTCGTAGCCATAGGAAAGCCAGGCCCCTGCCGCTGCTTCATGACCGTATAAAGCCAGTGCCGATTTAAAAAATTCATTCAGTATGAGCTGCCATACATGTCCGCTCAAAACTTTTGATTCAATATTGTTTACCCAGCTATTATAAAATTTTGATAGTCTTAGTGCGATAGCTTTTTGCAGAGTCTGCCGCTGGATTGCGGAAAGATCATCATAAAAGGTATCAAATACGAGTGCCATATTATACATACACATCCCGTCCGTAAAATCACGCGAGCCCGAAACGCCTTCCGGATCCCATTTAGCCACTTCCATACCCATGGCAATGGCTTTGTCCCTGTATACAATTTTACCTGTGAGCAGATAGGCCTGGCACAAGGGCAGCACCATTTTATATACCTGGTTGCCAAGCGCTACAATAGCATCAGACAGAATTTTTTTATCCTGCCCGGCATTAAAGCCTTTTACGGCAGGTTGCGCATCTGCTTCTGTATAAATTCCCTTGCTGAGTTCCTGATCCGCTTCTGAAAGAATTGTTCTGGCGTCAGGTGTATTTATCAACGCTGTTAGTTTGTCCGCTTTACCATTGGCCAGAATCCGCGGATGTTCGTTGGGAACTGATGCTAAAAATTTTTCAGCCGTGGGAGATACCATGGATAGGGCTTTATCTGTAACCCTGAAATGATACACTGCCGACCAGTCTTTACCTGTAACCTTGTATCGCCAATACCAATTACCTGTAGCCAATGCCTGATGCGGATTATAGATGGCCCCACTTAGTTTTTCTGCAGTAAGTGTAGCGCTTTTTTCAAAAGTACTACTGGGCGAAAGTTGAACATCATAGGTAGCCCGTTTCCCTTTCTGAAAAGGCCATCGTAACACTGGTGCATTAAAGAACACTTCAGTTCCATTGGCAGGTATGGGTTCTTCGAGGAACATATTATAGACAGCTTTCTGCTGCGCAGATGAGTTGTTGTTAAAGCCAACAAGAAAAAATAAACCTGCTACTGCCAGACCATAGGCATACCGGTGAATAGATCTTGTGCTCCGCGTTTGTATGTTTTTGTTCTCTCCTGTCAGAAAAGCATCATGACTGCAGGTCATCTTATCTCCTTGCTTCTGAAAACCTCCGGAACTGTTTGCACCGGGGTTTAGCTGATAAAGTAATTTTCTTTTTTGCATGAGTTGTCAGAATAGGCAGAATAATTCATTTATACCAAGCGGTTATTATTTTTTTCTTTTGGGAGAAGACTGCCTGATAATGATCTCAGGTTTAATGATCTCTCCCACTGTCATAGATTGTTTCTGTTCTTTTTTAATCACTTTTAATAATAGTTCGATCGACTGGATGGCGATCTCCTTAATGGGCTGTGCCGCCACCGTGATGGAAGGAGACAACAGCCGGAACAGGTCATTATCATCAAAACTAACTACTGCGATATCTGTGGGAATGGTCAACTTGCATTTCTGCAAAGCATCAATTCCCATTACACCGAGATAGTTGGTGGCAAAAAACAAAGCATCCATCTGGGGATTCGCTTTTACGTATCGGGTAATGGTTTTAATAATCTTCTCTTCAGTATCAGAAAAATTTACTTTCAGGATTGATTTGACCGGAACAGTAAGTTTCGCATCTGTCATTGCCTGCTGAAATCCTTTTTCTCTTTCGGCCATCATCGACATTTCGCTGAAAATGGAAATAAAACCGATCTTTTGATACCCATTATCGATAAGATGACGGGTAAGGTTATAACTACCTGAATAATTATCCAGTATTACATAATTGGTTTCCACATCGGGAATTAACCTGTCTATGAGTACGAAGGGTACATTCTCTTTTTTCAGTTTCAGGATCTCTTCACGGATACCCTGTGTGGCCGTAATGATATATCCATCTACAGAACTGTTACGCATTTTATTGATCAGCTGACGTGCTGTATCATCATTATTTTCGGTACTACTGAAAAAGACACTGTACCCGTTTTTATTGGCTTCTACCTCAATGATCTTGGCAATATTGCCAAAAAAATAGTTCCCGATATCTTCTACAATGAGTCCAATAGTTTTTGATTTGCCCGTGCGCAGCATTCTGGCAGCACTATTCGGATTAAACCCTCTTTTTTTGATAAGGTCTCTCACTTTTTTTTCTGTAGCCGGACTGATTCCCATTTCGGCACTTTTCCCGTTGATCACAAAGGATACTGTTGTGATGGAGGTATTCAGTTCCTGGGCTATATCTTTCATTGAAATTTTCTTCATAGGAATGGTTTTCAATTTCTTTTATTTAGAACCCGACATGGAAGGCGGTGCTTTGCTCAGATCGCTGCCCCATAATTTATTAGGACTTGCATCCATGTCGAGCACCAGTTTTCCACCCTTCACCAGCGTATCATGCAGAAACCAGGGTTGGTTCCAGGATATTCCGTTCAGGCTCGCTTTCCGGATGTATACATTACCCGGCGCATTGTTTCTGGCTACTATCACAAATTCTTTTCCTGGATAATATTTGGGATTCAGTTTAATGGTAACCTTACTAAAGATGGGACTGCTGATCTCATAAAAAGGTTTTTCGGAAGTACCGCCGTTAGTAGAGAACAGTCCAATCTTAAGTAAGACTGCCAGTGATCCCATCAGGCCCTGGTCTTCATCGCCACTATATCCTTTCTGCGGAGAAATACCACTGTATACCGAATCAATCAATTGGCGGGTCCAGTATTGTGTTAACCAGGGTTTTCCCGCATAGTTGAACAGGAAAGGCGTTTGCATACAGGGCTGGTTACCGTAATTGATATACACTCTGCGCAGTAATTCCTGATCGGTTGGATTCTCTGATTTACCAGAAACAAAACTGTGGGTTCTGGCTTCGAGAAAAGAGCGGTTCAGTTTATTGGTAAAAACGTCTGCTCCACCCATCATGTTTATCAATCCTTTTACATCATGTGGCACCCACCAGGTGTATTGGGCTGCATTTCCTTCTTCAAACCCATGTTCATACTGCAGGATATCGATCGGCTGGTTCCATTTTCCTTCACGGTTACGTGTCCACATCCATCCGGTATCTTTGTTAAAAACATTTTGGTAGTTCAACGCCCGTTTGCTGAATAATTCATAGTCTTCTTTTTTACCCAGCACTTTGGCCATCTGTGCCAGTGCATAATCCTGGTAAGCATACTCCAGTGTCTGGGTAGAACCATCCATGTGGAATCCGTATTTGATTTTACTGAGCGGATAGGGTACATATCCCAGCTCCATATATTCTTCAATCCCACCACCTTTGAAAGTAGTGTGTTCATATCCTACCTTGCTCATCATGCCACCCGGGAAATGATCTTTGCGCATGCCCTCATACGCTTTGGCAATATCAAAACCTCTGATGCCTTTCAGGTAAGCACTTACAATAAAGGGGGTAGTGGCGGCACCCGTCATCACATAGGTATAATTGCCACCTGACGGACCGCGGGGTATCAGCCCACCATCATCATACATTAATAAAAGCGAGTTGATGAATGATTCTGTCACTTCGGGATACACCAGGTGCCACAAAGTGTTCAGCGACCATTGTGCTCCCCAAAAAGAATCGGAATTGTATTCATTGAATTTTGGCTTCCCGTTGGCGCCCAGCGGAATCTGGCGTTTACGGGGTTGTGCCCCCGTGTTATCGATATAAGTACCGCTGACATCACTCACTATTCTCCGTCCCTGCAGTGCATGCCAGAGATCAGTATAAAAACGTCTTTGCTCGGTAAGGGTACCTCCTTCTACCTGTATCCTGCTGAGCCATTCGTTCCACTCGCTGGATGATTCTTTTACGATGCGGTTAAAATCCCAATGTGGTAATTCAGCCTGCATATTCTTTCTGGCCTCTTCAATACTTACATAAGAGATGGCTACTTTCATCTGTCTTACTTCATTGGCTGCGGTGGCAAAACTTACATAGACACCATTATGCGAACCGGATACCTGCTCCTGCACACCCGTCAGTTTGCCATCCTGCCAGCCATTGAACGACTCGAAGGGTTTATCAAAATCGGTAACAAAATAAACGGTAATGGGTTTGGGTCGGCGAATAGTTGCTGCCATTGTGACTTCTCCCTCTATCGATTGACTACTTACTTTTTTCACACGGGCACTCTGTGTTTCGGAAGAACCGAGCATGGTGGTGAAATCGAAAAGGATATGACTGGCCGGTGATTTTGGATACGTGTATTTATGAAATCCTACGCGGGTGGTTGATGTGAGTTCTGCTGTAACCCCATAATCTTTCAGTACTACTTTATGATAACCCGGTCTGGCAATCTCCTGCTGGTGCGAATAACTGGAGCCATAATTATCGGGGCCTAGCTGTCCTTTGAACACACCCGTAGTAGGCAGTACCGGAATCCCGGAAAGTTCCCAGCAATGAATATGGCTGAATACCTTGATGGTATCCTCGTTGTAGCGGTAACCGGTATTCCAGGTACCCTTGAGTGCCATATCCGGACTCAGGTTTACCATTCCGAACGGACGTGAAGCCGAACTAAAATAAAAAAATCTGGAATGGGCGGCATCTACCATCGGTTCAACCAGGTCTACAAAACGGGATTGGGGCTTGCTTACGCCTTGTGCAGAAGAGACTGCACCCTGTAAAAGGAACAGCGAAACCAATAAGGCAATTTTACTGCATCTCATAGGAGGATACTTTTCTGGAAAAATGATTGAAAGATTACTATACAATTTGAATCGGTTACAGGAAAATGCGCTACAACCCAGATCACTATCCGGTGCATATAACCATACGATACATCAGGTTCACAGGTAAAGCAAAAGGACCTGTTCAGCAATAGGAGACATATCCCACTGAACAGATCCTTTTACCAACAACCATTAATAACCAGGATTCTGTGACATAGCAGGATACGATAAGTCTATCTCGCTTTGTGGAATCGGTCTTAAATAATGTATGTCTTTGATGCTGTTGCTCTTCTTGGCCCAGGGATTAAACCTCAATACCCGCTCAATCAGTTTACCTGTTCTCTTCAGATCAAACCACCTGTCGTATTCACCCAGCAGTTCTCTGGCTCTTTCATCTAAAATCAGGTCAACAGAAATATTGGCAGCAGTAGCACGGTAAGAAACGGCAGCCTGCGATTTGATATCTTCCGGCGCCTGTGCACATTTAGGATCAGCACCGGCAGTAGTCAGCGCACGGTCGAGCACTTTGTTATAGTACACTTCTGCACCACCTAATTTACCACCGGTAGCACCTTTTACAATGGCTTCGGCTGCGATAAGGTAAGCTTCTGCAGCACGGAAAACAGATTCGTTAAAGGTTCCATAAGCATCCCCGTAAGGAATGCCCGGCTGCCAGAACTTCCACATATTGGGTTCGCCGGTAGGCAGATTGGTCACAGATACACCTCCCACAATCGCATATCCTCCACCCCACTCATCGCAGTTAATAACAGAGTATTTACGCGTACCGCCCACATCAACACCTCTTTCAGCGGCAGTAGTAGCAGGTCTGTTCCAAGGACGATAGTAAACAACCGTATCGCCCGCTTTGAAATCTACTTTTACGGACGTATTATTTTTGATAGGTTGAAATCCGGTTACAGGTAACAAGGCATAACCCACATCCAGAAAATTATGGTCATAACGTGAATCTATCTGGGGATCATACATACGGTAGATAGCTGCGCCCAACGGATAAATAGGTTGCGAACGGTTATAATCACTGGTTCTTCCTTTGGTACCGGGGAAACCTTCGCCGCCACCGCCAAATACAGAATGCAGGTTATTACCACCCGCCGCATCCTGTGAAAAAGCAGGATCGGTTTTATTGGTGAGTACATCGGCGTTCCACTGAATTGAAAAAATGATCTCTGCATTTTTATCATTCTGTGCACCGGTATACTGTGTTAACGGATTTTCGGAACGTACCGGGAACAGGTCTTTGTATTTCGCAGCCAGCGGATACGCGGCGATTACTTTATCAGCATATTGCAGCGCTGAGTTGAAATCTGCCGGTGTGCCACCTAATGCATTCTTAAAGTTCCATCCACGTGTCAGGTACACCTTAGATAATAAGAACTGTGCTGCACCTTTGGTAACTCTTCCATAATCAGAAGCAACGGCAGGCAGACTGGCCTCGGCTTCCAGCAGATCACTGATGATCTGTTTGTAAATATCAGCAGAAGGAACTCTTTTGGCTTCTTTACTCGCGCCTTGTGTTTCTGTTAAAGGCATCGGAACATCTCCCCATTGCTGCACCAGGTAGAAATAAGACAAGGCACGCAGGAACTTGGCTTCAGAAACACGTGTAGCTTTTAACGCATCTGTCATACCGCTAACACCTGGCGCACGGGTAATGGCTGTGTTGGTACGGCCAATCTCTGCGTAGAGAAAGGTCCAGAGCGTACTAAGATCAGCGAGAGATCCATTCAGCCCCACATCGTACTGGTTCAGCGAACCGGCATTGGCAGGCGCTGTGGCAAACTTAGGATCATTATAACCACCCGGGTAAAACAGGTCGGTACCATTCAGCACCAGCGATCTTGCCTGGTGAATATTCCGCAATAAAGGGTAACAGGATTTCACCAGATCATCAAAACCGGTGGCTGTTTTATAGTACACATCCGTTGTAAGGGTAGATACCGGATTCTCATTCAGAAAATCCTTTTTGCAGCCGGTACCCAAAACACCCGCAAAAGCGAAAGTGATGACTGCATTCCGTATATTAAATATTGATTTCATAATGATAAGTTTTGATGAAGTTTAGAAACTGACATTAAAGCCGAACGTTAACAATACAGATGGTACATCATCCTGATAGATCGCAGAATTGAATTCCGGGTCAAATCCTGTGTATTTGGTGAAAATAAAAGGATTGGTAACCTGTCCATAAAAACGGGCACTACTGATTTTCAGTCTATCTAAAGTTCTTTTAGGCAATGTATAACCCAATGTTATATCAGACACACGCAGGAAACTGGCATCCTGGTAATTGATGGCCGATCTGTAAGGATTGGCTACATAGGGTGAAAAATATGTGTTGGATGGATTGTCTTTTGTCCAGTAATTCAAAGATGCCAATGAATTATAACGTGTGCCCAACTCGCCGAAAGTTCCGGACAAAGTTGAGTTACTGTACTGAACGCCGTTTCTGTAATACAGGAAGAAAGAAAGATCAAAATTCTTGTAATTGAAACGGTTGGTTACACCCAGAATCCAGTTAGGCATTTGTGTTCCCAGGTAAACCCTGTCATCAATATTATTGGAGGAAGAGATCTGGTTATCGTTGTTCTGGTCTACTACCCGTACAGAACCCGGTAACTGCTTATACACTTTGGCAGCACTCGAATCGGCGAGTTGCCAGATACCGGCAAACTGGTAATCAAAATTGGCCCTGATGGGGTAACCTACAAACAATTTATTTCCTTTATCCACCAGCTGTCCATCGCCATATAATTCCAGTAATTTGTTTCTGTTAAGCGTAAACGCAAAAGAACTGTTCCATCTGAAATTTTCTTTCGCAATGTTCACTGTATTCAGGGTAAGTTCAATACCCTTGTTCTGGATCTTACCTACGTTGGCGGTAACCTGGTTAAAACCGGTTACATTCGGGATCTTCTGGTTCAGAATCAGATCCACCGTTTTTCTGCTGTACAATTCTACGGAGGCGGTAACACGGTTCTTCAACACACTGAAATCAAGACCCAGGTTCAACTCCTTACTTCTCTCCCATTTCAGGTCTTTATTGGCCAGATTCAGCGGCGCAAAACCCATAGCAGCGGCACCATCAAAGTCATAACCCGTATTCAACAAACTGGCTTGTGTACTGTAAGGATTAACTGTTGAGTTACCTACTTCTCCATAACTCATGCGCAGTTTTACATTAGAGAATACATTCTGTTTCATCATAAAATTCTCGTCTCCCAGTCTCCATGCCAATGCTACTGAAGGGAAGAAAGCCCATTTATTACCTTCGGCCAGTTGAGAAGCACCATCCGAACGACCTGTCACTGTTAAAAGATATTTCTCATTAAAAGTGTAGTTGATTCTTCCCATATAAGATGACAAAGTACGTTCTACCAGTGAGCTACCCTGTGCCGTAATGGTTCCGGTATTTAAGGCATACCAGTAGGATACATAAGGCAGGTCTTTTACAGCAATGGTAGCAAGTTCATCACGCTGGTAAAAAGCACTCTGCAAACCGGTAAATTCAAGTCTGTGTTTACCGAATTCTTTTTTATAATTCACAATATTATCAATGGTATAGTTGGCTGTTTTCCTGTTATCCAGCTGGGTACGTGGTTTGGTACCGATCTGAGATTTGGACCAGGTTCCTCTCCAGTCGCCGATCTGCTGTGTATTATAAGAAGCAGAAAGCGATGAACGGAAAGTAAGTCCTTTGGCAATAGCCACTTCCATATAAGCATTGGTAATGGCGGACAAAGTGGTGGTCTGCAGTTTGGAAGTAGTAGGATCAATATCACTCAAAGGATTAGGCACCTGTTTGTCATTGATCCCCATCCAGATGGCCAGACCGTTTACATCAATGTCTCCATTCTGCGATGGATTGGTCAGGTCTTTATAGTAAACAGTACCGGTAGGTCTTGCACGGAAAGCACCACGCAGTGACTCCTGAGAACCCCAGTTCTGGTCGCTGTAGGTAAGGTAAGAAGTGAACCCTACTTTTACATGTTCACCCACTTTACTGTCAAGTCCGGCATTCAGGTTATACCGTTTGAATCCGGTATATAACACATTACCTTTCTCATTCAGGAAACCACCCGAAAAACGGTAAGTGGTTTTTTCACTGCCGCCCGAAACGCTGATATTATGGCTGGTTTGTAATCCCGGATCGGTGGCAAGATCTACCCAATCAGTGGTTTGCCCCGCATCAATCTTCTGCTGCTCTGCTGTAGTGAATACTGTTCCCGATAAACCCGCTGCAACCCTGTCAGTAAACGTTAATTTATAAAACTGGGGAGTCGTCATCAGCTTGGGAACATGTGCCAGGTATTTGGTACCCACATACCCATCGTAGGTTACTTTGGGTTTACCGGATATACCTTTTTTGGTGGTAACGATTACCACACCATTGGCACCACGGGCGCCATATATAGAGGTGGAAGAAGCATCTTTCAACACATCCATTGTCTGAATATCATTCGGGTTCAGGTTATTGAGATCGCCGCCCATCAAACCATCAATCACGATCAGGGGTTGTGTGGAGTTATTGATCGTATTTTCTCCTCTGATAGTAATACTGTAACCGGCACCGGGTCTGTTACTCGATTTGGTTACCGTAGCACCTGCTACCTGACCTTGTATAGCTTTGGCAGCCTGTACCGGGTTGGCACGAACAATATCTTTGGATTGCACCGAAACCAACGCACCTGTGAGGTCGCGCTTTCTTCTTTCACCGTAACCAACTACTACAATGTCTTCCAGCGATTTGGTTTCTGAAACCAGACTCACCGTTACAGTAGTCTGTTTTTCTACATACACTTCCTGGCTGGCAAAACCAAGCGAAGCAATCACAAGGACCGTGGTCCCGTTCGAGGGAATACTGATGGTAAACTTACCATCTGCATCTGTAACCGTGCCGCGGGAAGTACCTTTTACAGTAACGCTGGCACCCGACAGAACCGTTCCGTTTTCGTTGTTAACAACGCGGCCGGTTAGCTGGCGGTTTTGGGCCCAGGCCATGCTGGCTATGGATAACAGCAGCATGGAGAGGAGGAGAACTTTTCTCATAATAGCAATTTTATGTTTAGCAATTGTTGGTTCCATTACAACGTCCTGCAGTACACGATCGGAGCAATGGTGAACTAAACTTATTAAATCCTTTTAGTAAAACGTTTAAACCAGCTTAAAATAAATACGAAAACGATTTCGGAGAATAGGGAGTTCTGCGCAGTAAAGAAGCCGCTAAGCGTGTATATTTATTCAAAAAGAACATGAAAAAATACTTCGCCCTGCTGTTATATAGTCTCCTGTTTCTATCTGGCAGCCTGCTGGCGCAGTCTGCTACCGTAACATTGGATTATTTCTTCAATAATGAATACAAAAAGAACGCACAGGGTGTACCGGAACGTTTTCACTATACATGGGAAGATAAAAGCATCAATGGGTATTCCATCTGGGCAGACAGTTTCAGAGCAAAGAATGCCATTGTAAAGAGTCTGCCGGTAGCTCCCACTGCAGTCAGTCTGAAGGGAACAGATATCTATATTATCACCGACCCGGATACGGATAAAGAAAGTCCGGTACCCAATCTGATGACAGCCACCCATGCAGCAAACATCGCAGCATGGGTAAAAAAGGGAGGCGTTCTGGTAATGATGGTGAATGATTCTGCCAACGCCGAACTGCATCAGTTTAACCTGCTGGCAGATCTGTTCGGTATCCATTTCACAGACAAAGTGCGCAATTCGGTACAGAAAGATATTAGTGTAGGAAAGATCATGGTGCCCGACCGGCATCCCATTTTTCAAAAAGGCAAGCAACTATACCTGAAAGGGATCTGTACCATTGCCCTGCAGCCAAATGCCCGGGCGGTACTGGAAGACAAAGGGGATGTGATCATGGCTACTGCCCGGTATGGCAAAGGAACCGTGTTCGCTGTTACAGATCCATGGATCTATAATGAGTATATCGTAAACGACAGACTCAACCCCGATTTCCAGAATGCAATAGCGGCCGGAGAATTCAGCAACTGGTTACTGCAACAGATTCCAGCCCGTCGTTAGCAGACGGTTACAACAAATACATACTAACTACCCATCAGGCTGGTTGATGCTGATGCGGTCATGGTACCTTTTCTAATCACTGTCTTCCAGGTGCAGTTTCTGGTGGTGTGCCCCGGCTGCCAGGTGCAGGGCAAAACCCGCAATAGCTGTATCATTCAGCATATTAATCAGGGCCATGGCTTGGGTTTCGGCGTTACCGGCATTCAGGTAATTGGGCAGGTGAATGACGATCACAAATACAAAAAGCAGTATTGCCAGCAGGTAACCTGCCATTTTTACCCAGCGGTTCAGTATAAAAGAGAGCCCACCCAGGATAAAAGCAACACCTACCACATGTACCCATAATACACCACCCGGAACATAATCGGGGATATATACAACAAGATCATGTGGTTTAAATAAGTGAATGAAGCCGTAGGCAATCATCACTGCTGCTAACAGATAGATAGCGATCCGGGAAACAATATGATACTGTTTCATGGGATAAGATTTGGTTGCTAAAAGTTACAACAGTTCCCAGCCAAATGCAATAGCTATCACTTCTTTATTTTATCCGGTACCAGGCAGAAACAAATGCCGGTGAAGCCATCTCAGAGATTCTCGTAATACGGGATCTGGTCGTGCGGAAACCTTTCTTTCTGCTTCCAGTAAGCAAGGGTTACAATTCGGCCACCGGCGGTTTTCAGTAACCGGCCAAAAATGGCATTGGTGGCATTGAACATGACATCGGTAACACCAATCGTAAACGTTTCGGGGGCAGGTGGTGGCGGTGGTGGTGCTTCAGCGCCTTCTGCTACCGGTGCGGCGGGAGCTGCTTTGGGTGGCGGACTGGCTACCACTACTACGGTATAACCATTGGCTTCTAACAAGGGTTTCAGAAAATCAACCCTGCTGTGAGAAACATTCTTTTCCACGATGGCGCATTTAACACCATCCAACTCTTCAAATTCGTGATTCTTATTAATGGCCATATTACCGGTATTTATAAGCCGTAGCTGAGTGAGTAAATATAATCATACACCATACTGGCCAGTCCGGTGAGAATGATCCCTGCCAGACAGATATACAACGAAAGCCTGGGCAAAGCCGGAACAGACAGTTTGGCGATGGGTGTTTCATTCTGATCCATGAAAATGGCTTTTACTACCCGCAGGTAATAATAAAAAGAGACCACCATATTCAATGCCGCAATACCAATCAGCCAGTAATTACCTTTGGCGGCACCGGCAATCAGTAAAAAGAATTTACCGAAAAAGCCCGCGGTGGGCGGCACACCCGCCAATGAAAACAAGGCGATGGTTAATACCCAGGAGAGAAAGGGATTGGTAGCATAGAACCCTTTGTAATCTGCCACTCCTTCTTTACCGGTTAATGCACTAACCAGTGATACCACTCCAAACGCGGCAAGATTAGAGAATACATACACAAGGATAAAGAAAATCACCGAAGCCATACCCGCCTGCGAACTGCCGGAAATACCCACCAGGATAAAACCTACCTGTGCAATAGATGAAAAAGCTAGGAAACGTTTCAGGTTATTCTGCCGAAGGGCAAATAAGTTACCAATAATAATGGTTACCAGTGCCAGTACAAACAAAACATGATACCAGGTTTCAGCCAATGGCTTGAATACAGTATAGAGGATCGGCACAAACACAAACAATACCGCGGCTTTGGATACTACCGACAGAAAAGAAGTGACCGCAACAGGTGCACCTTCGTATACATCGGCCGTCCATAAGTGAAAGGGAACCGCAGAAATCTTGAATGCGATACCGGATAATACCAGTACAAAAGCCATTATATGCAAGGGAGCGGCAGATAGATGTGCCGGAATCTCAGCAAAGAGTAAAGTACCACTCACGCCGTATACCAGCGAAATACCGAAAAGCAGTAAACCTGAAGAAAAAGCAGATGAAATGATCATCTTCATCGCAGCTTCAGATGACTGGCGTTTGGTAAGATCAAAATTAGCAGCGGCAGCCAGCGGAATGGTAGACATTTCCAGTCCGAGGTAGAACATCAGCAGGTTACCGCTGGAGATCATAAAGAACATACCCAGCAATGAAGTTAACAGCAGCAGGTAAAACTCGAGCACATGTTTATGCGTTTGCAACCAGCTATACGACTGTAAAGAGATGATCCAGAGGGCCAGGTTCAGGATATTTTTTTCCAGATTGATGAGCGAATTGGTCCGGAACATCTCATTAAAAAGCATCCCCTCCTGGTTGCCGAAGAAACCAGCGGCCAGGTTCAGGAACAGCAGGAAATTGATGATCGAAAGGATCGATTCATTGGACCGGTCTTTACCCAGTTTCAGAAATAATAACAGGAAGATAATGGCGGTGATCACCAGTTCCTGTTTCAGTAATATGAAGAATTCAGTTACCATGGGTCAGTTTCATTTTTGGGTAATCGCTTTTCCTACCTGCAGCATGATTGTATCTGTTCCGGGCATGATAAGTTGGTTAATCAGAAAAGGTGCCACTCCAATCAGTACAATCCCCACAATCAATATAGCTGCCGCCAGTTTCTCGTTCCAGGTGGCATCGGCTAACAGATTGTATTTCTCTTCAATGGGTCCCATCACTGTTTTACCGGCAGCACGCAAAATATACACGGCTGTTACCACGATAGAAGCACAGGCAAGGATGGTGGCAAAGCGATACCATCCATCAGGATTCTGCCAGGCACCCATGAATACGGTCATCTCCGCCACAAAACCACTAAAGCCGGGTAATCCCAGCGAGCAAAGACCCGCTATTACAAATACAGTAGAGATAAAGGGCATCACTTTTAACAGTCCGCCCAGCTGCGCCACCAACCTTGTATGCGTGCGACTGTAGATCATACCAATGGCGGCAAAGAAAAGGGCCGTCATCAAACCATGCGATACCATCTGCAATACCGCGCCGTTAATGGAAGTGCGTGTCAGCATCCCGATACCCAATATCACAAAACCACAATGGCTTACAGAAGAATAGGCATTGATATATTTCAGATCGGTCTGCATCATGGTAGCAAAAGCACCGTAGATGATGGCGATCGTGGCTAATAAAATAATGATCCAGGAATACGCATGTGCCGCATCAGGCATCAGAAACGTGGCTACGCGCAAACAGCCATAACCACCCAGTTTCATCGAGATGCCCGCGAGGAACATGGAAGCTGCAGTGGGGGCAGACGCGTGACCATCGGGCACCCAGGTATGAAAAGGAAACAGCGCACCAAATATGCCAAAGCCCAGAAAGGCAAAAGGGAAAAAGAATTTCTGTACATCCAGCGGAATAGCCGTGGTGGCGATCTGCATCAGGTCAAAAGAACCTGTCTGGTAATACACCCCCATCAATCCGATAAATACTAATGCCGAGCCGCCCATCAGCATCAATGCCAGTTTCATGGCACTGTATTCTTTTTTGCCGCTGCCCCAGATCCCGATCAGCAGGAATTTAGGGATCACAGCCACTTCGAGGAAGAAAAACAAAGTGAAAATATCGAGGGAGATAAAAAATCCATAGGCACCCATGCTTAATAAAAGAAGCAGGAAGAAAAACTCTTTACTCAGTTTTTCCATGGTCCAGGATACCAGGATACCCGCCACTACTACGGAAGCAGTTAACAGGATCATGGCAATGGAAATACCATCCACACCGATATGATAATTGATATGCAGGCTGGTAAACCATTCGTATTTGCTTTCAAACAACATGGGTGATGTGTTACCGGCAGCTCTTTCGTTGCTATACAACAGCAATAAACGTAAGGATACAAACAGCTGTGCCACAGAACCTACCAGTGCCGCCATACGAACCTGTTTCAGTCCGTTGCAGAAAAGGATCACAACTGCGGTGACCAGTGGGAGTAAGATGAGTAAGGACAGGTTCATAATAAGCTCATTTCCATATATAAATAAATAGTACCGCCAATGCTGCTACCCCGCCAAAGAAATACAGCGCATAACTCTGTACCCTTCCGGATTGTACTCCTTTGATCCATTCAGAGATCTTAGCTGTAACAGCTGCCAGCAGGTTCATCAGTCCGTCTACAATGTTTTTATCGATCCACGCAACCGGCGCACCAATCAGCGGGAAAATGATTTTTTTAGTGATGAACAGGTAGAGTTCATCCATATAAAATTTACGGCTTGCTGCTTTGTACAAACCACCCATGGCAGTAGCCAGTCTGGCCGGTTTATCATTGGCCACCCGGTACAGGGAGGCAGCCAGTAGAATAGCCAGTACCGATAAGGTTACTGGCGCTATAGAAAAACGCAGATCCGTATGTGTTTCCAGCGCAGCACCATCAGAAGTGATAAACTGCGCGAAAGGAATAAACCCTGCTAATACAGCACAGGTAGCCAATACCACCAGTGGGAATTTCATAGAGAAGGTTCCTTCGCCATGTTCTGTATGCAGATGTGGTGCTTCTTTGCTCCAGAAAATGGAGAAGTACAAACGGAACATATAAAAAGAAGTGAGCGCCGCCGTAAACAGGGCCACACCAAAAATAAGTTTGTTGGAATGATACGCTGCCAGTAATATTTCCTCCTTACTAAAGAAACCGGCAAATGGCGGAACACCGGCAATGGCCAGACAACCGATCAGGAAGGCAATATGCGTGATAGGCATCAGTTTACGCAATCCACCCATATCTTTCATATCATTACTATGCACCAAATGTATCACCGCACCGGCGCCAAGGAATAAGAGTGATTTAAAGAAAGCATGTGTAAAAAGATGGAACATGGAAGCCATATAACCCAACCCTCCCTCACCTCCCTGTTTGGCAATACCCAGTGCAAACATCATATAACCGATCTGCGACATGGTAGAATAAGCCAGTACCCGTTTAATATCTGTTTGTGTGCAGGCAATTACGGCCGCGAGTAAAGCGGAGAAAGCACCCACATACGTTACTACCTGCAGCGCACTCGCATCCATGGAATAAATCGGGAATAAACGGGCTACCAGGTATACACCGGCCACTACCATGGTGGCAGCGTGGATCAATGCAGAAACAGGCGTAGGGCCTTCCATCGCATCGGGTAACCAGATATGCAGGGGGAACATGGCAGATTTACCGGCACCGCCGATAAATACCAAAGTCAGTCCCCAGGTAAGCATGGATACACCCAGGAACCCAGCAGTAGCCAGACCGGTGAATTCAGGCGATTGTGCCGATGTTAATCTTTCGATGAGGGTAGAGATATCGAGTGTATGTCCGTAAAAAGCAAGTACCAGTATTCCCACAAGAAATCCCAGATCGGCAAAACGGGTAACGATGAATGCTTTTTTGGAAGCTGCAACAGCAGAAGGTTTGTTGTAATAATAGCCGATCAGTAAAAAAGAAGAAACACCCACCAGTTCCCAGAACATATAGATCTGGAAGAGGTTACCGGATAATACCAGCCCCAGCATAGAAAACGTAAACAATCCGAGATAGGCATAATAGGTAGCAAAGCGCTCCTCTCCTTTCATATAACCGAGGCTGAACACATGCACCATCAGCGAAACAAAAGTAACCACCACCAGCATCATCACAGAGATTGGATCAACGATGGCACTGATATCGATAGATACACCGGGTGAAAACTCGAGCCAGGTAAATTTAAAAGCAGTGATCTTCTGGTAAACACCATTCAGCTTTCCATCGCCCAGAAAATATTGCCTGGCGGCCAGTAAGGATAAAACCGTGGCAGCCAGCAAAGAGCCCGTACCCAGGATACCGGAAAATGTTTTCAGGTATTTTCTTCCAAACAGACCCAGCACCAGGAAAGTGATTAGTGGCAAAAGCGGGATCCATACTATGTAGGAATAGTTTGACATCGTTTTAATATTTCAGTTCCGTGGCATCTTCCACATCTATAGAGTTATGGCTTCTGTACAGGTTAATGATAATGGCAATGGCCACAGCTGCTTCGGCTGCAGCAATGGTAATGATGAACAAGGTGAAAAAGATCCCGTCCAGCTTTTCTGGCCAGAGGTATTTATTAAAAGCTACAAAATTGATGTTCACGCTGTTCAGCATCAGTTCTATCGACATCAGCATGGTGATGATATTACGACGGGTAAACAAGCCATACATACCAATGCAGAACAGTGCGGTACTAACAAACAGGATATGCGCCAGAGGTACACTATTCATATCAAGCCTCCTTTTCTGTTGTGGATGAAGTAAAATCTGAATGAATCATCAGTTTGCCGGCCGGCAGTTCAGCTGCTTCCAGGTTACCGCTTTTGTTTTTCATAGCGATTACGATACATCCTACCATGGCCGCCAGCAATAACATACTCACTGCTTCAAATGGCAGGATAAAACCATGTTGGGTAGTACTCAGCATCTGCATACCAATTTCTCCCACGGCTACCTGGAAAGGTTGGGATGCCTGTTCGGCGAAACCATATTCCGAAATCAGGTTATAGATCAGTGCCAGTCCGAATAAAACGGCCAGCAACGAAAACAAGACATGTTTGCCCGAAGGTTTGGCCATTTCTTTACCCGATTGCTGGGTAAGGAAAATGGAAAAAATAATCAGCACCACTATACCTCCTACATATACAATGATCTGTACCGCGGCAATAAACTCTACCTGCAGCCAGAAATACAAGGCGGCAATGCCTACCAGTGAGAACAGCAGCCAGATGGCAGACCGGAATATTTTCCGTGTGGTAACAGCCAATATACCTGCACCGAGGATAAAAGCTGCTATGCAATAGAATATGATGGCAGATGCTTCCATTATTCAACGCCCTCCCTTACTTTAGAACCTGGTTTATTTAATTTTTTGGTGAGTTTGTTTCTATCGTAGACACTATGTTCAAAATTCTGCGCCATGCTGATGGCGCCTGTTGGACAGGCTTCCACACATAAATTACACATAGTACAGAGTTCAAGGTGATAGATGAATGTATCGATCGCTTTTTTCTTTTTACCTTCGGGAGTCATATCAAATTTGGTGATGATTTTGATGGTGCCGTTGGGACAGGCCAGTTCGCAGGCAGTGCAGCCCGTACAGGCATGTTCGTTATTGGCATCATGTGCCATCACCACTTCGCCACGGAAACGCTCAGCCAGTTTCAACGTGGCGCGGTTATCGGGATATTGTTCGGTGATAATTTCTTTGGGATGGAAAAAATAATAGCCGGTCTTCCGCATCCCCTTCAGTAAAGAGGTTACGCCACCAACTACATCCTTTATGTACTCTTTTAAAAACATGTATCCTGTTTTATTTTCTCTGTGATTCTCTGTCGCTCTGTATCTCTGTGTTGAAAATGTGTATTTACGAATACAGCTTTTCAACACAGAGACACAAAGAACACGGAGTTTCACAGAGCGTTACTGAATAAAAGCCGCTCGCGCTCAACCTAAAAATGCCATCCCAATATCGCTATCAGACTTACCAGTAAGAGGTTGAACAAACTTATTGGTAACAGGTATTTCCACTCCAGGTTCAACAACTGATCCACCCGTAAACGCGGGAAGGTCCAGCGGAACCACATAATTAAAAAGATGAGGAAAAAAGTTTTTCCCAAAAACCAGACAGAGGAAGGGATATAATCCATCACGTGGTTAAACCCTTCCCAGTTACCGATATGCAAAGGCATCCATCCTCCCAGAAACAGGGTGGCACCAATAGCACACACAATAAATATGTTGATATACTCCGCCAGAAAAAACAGGGCAAATTTCATCCCGGAATATTCTGTATGGAACCCGGCTGTTAATTCTGATTCTGCTTCTGCGAGGTCAAAAGGTGCCCGGTTGGTTTCGGCCGTAACGGCGATCAGGAAAATCACGAAAGCAATGATCACCGGAATATGTCCCTTGAACAACCACCAGCCATCCTGCTGCGAAGCAATGATATCAGAGATCTGCAGGCTTCCGGTTAATACTACTACGGATAAAATGGCCAGTCCGGCTGACAATTCATAACTCACGATCTGCGCACCACTTCGCATGGCACCCAATAAAGAATACTTGTTATTACTGGCCCATCCTGCCATCAGGATCCCGATTACCGAAAGAGAAGAAACGGCAGATACATACAACACACCGATATTGATATCCCAGATCTGAAAATTTTTAGCAAAAGCTATCGGTGCCAGCAGCAGCATGGCCACAATCATTACCACAAAGGGCGCGAGATTAAAGAGGAACTTATCTGCCAGATCGGGAGTCAATCCTTCTTTCATGATCAGTTTCACCGTATCGGCCACCGTCTGAAACATCCCCCCGGGACCCACCCGGTTAGGCCCCAGCCTGATCTGGATATGTGCAGCCAC
>DASWXD010000036.1:0-6889 GCA_036405675.1 Sediminibacterium sp. | reverse complement strand
CTGAGCAAACACAAGATGGATGCAGAATACTACGCCATTAACGAACAGGCCTGCAATATTGTAAACAAAGCCAAAGAAACCGGTCACCGCATCTGCTCTATCGGAACCACTACCATGCGTGCCATGGAAAGCAGTTTTACCGCGCAGAAAATGCTGAAACCGAGCGAGGGCTGGACCAATCACTTTATCCACCCACCCTACAAATTCAATGTGGCGGATAGCCTGGTTACCAATTTCCATTTACCAAAAACCAGTCTGCTGATCATGACCTGTGCTTTTGCCGGTTACGATCTGGCGATGGAAGCGTATAAAAAAGCCATCAAAGACAAATACCGTTTCTTCAGTTATGGAGATGCGTTACTGATAATCTGATGTAACGATACAAAAATGCAAAAGGACACAGTACAAACACTGTGTCCTTTTTTATTTCCCTCACGGGATGATTAAACGCGGAGGCGGAGTTTTTTATTTTTTGGAGGAAGGCCAATACTCGTTCGGTAACAGGTTCGCGATCTTTTCAGACCAGGCCCAGTAACCGGAAGTGATCAGATCGGTTCCTTCAAAATAATTACCGCTGGCCAGCACCATGATGGGATTGGCAGATGTTCTGAACAGTTCAGAAGTAAGCAATATACTCGTTACACCCCGCGGCAGCATTTTCTGGTATTCAGGTGGCGTTTTCTTTTTGGTATATACCACCTGCAGGTAATCGTTGAACTCCAGTCCAACCGTAACACTATCCAACGCATACGCAATACTATCTCCCGGCAGAATAGTATTGATAAGAACGTTCATCGATTCTGGTTCGTTCATTACTTTTCGGTAATAAGCGGCCGAATCGCGGCGTAAGCCGGGTAGCTGTCCATCCACCATCATTGTGCCGTTAATGGCAGCATTCACCGCCTGGGCGCGGTACAGGGCTTTTACCCGTTTCTTCTCTGCATCAGGCAGTTTGATGAGCTTACGCACTTCAAAATCCTGTTCTACCAGTTTATTCCGGAACAGGCTGCGCATAAAATGCATCACCGAACCATAGTAAGCATCTTCCCGGTTTTCTGCCCAGCGTTTCTGCAGGCCTTTCCTTTTCGTTTCCATCTCTTCAAACAAGGGATAACCCTGGTATAAAAAGATCCGTGTACCAAAATCGTATTCAAAACGGGTAAGGTCGTATTTCAACACATAGCCCAATGCCCTGTTCTCAATCACCAGCCGGTCGTTGGCGATGGCTTTCAGTGTATTGTTTTTTTTACTGAACCGGAATTTAATCACCTCCTTATTCAGCAGTTTACAATCTGTGGAAAATGCAGAAGTGCCGATAAAATTTTCCATGAAAAAACTCCCCCATTTCTCCCAGCCATTCTTTTCATAAGGTTCTACGATTACTTCCTGTAATTCATTGATTTTTGGCTTTAGGAGTATGGTTAAAAGAGGAGGTAATTTTGCGGAAGAAAGGGTGATCACCTGCGTTTCGTACCCGACACAGGAGACCACCAGATCGTACCTGCCTGCGGGAAAATTCCGGATGATAAATTGTCCTTTTTCATCGGTAACAGTACCAACGGAACTATTGCTTATATACACGTTGGCAGATGCTACCGGTAGTTTATTATCTGCCGCCAATACCTTTCCACCCAGATCAGTCTGTGCAAAACCGGTTAATGACCACAGCAGAAATCCAATCAGCAGCAGAGGAGCCAACCGCATAACTATAAATTTAGTTATACAATACTACGGTTTTATGTGGTAACAAAAAAGCCACTGAACAATCAGTGGCTTTTGTTGCTGTTACCGGAAAATGTTATTGGCATCCTCCGTAATGGTGATATATTTTTTTCGTCCCAGGGTTTGATAATACAACAGGTAAGCCAGGAAAGGCAGGAATACCGCAAGCTGCACCGTACCGAAATAAGCAGGTAACGGCATATGCAGGAAAGAAGGTATACCAAAGCCGGCAACAATCACCAGCAGCGCCAGCACCAGTCCTGCATTATACAATTTCATGGCTGAGCCAACGGTTACAAAACTGTTCCCGCCTTCTTTCACTGTAATAGTTAATTCAGGACTGCTGCACCAGGCAATTTTACATTGTATTGTATGGGTACCTGGTTCAACCTGGTATTCTTCAGAACTGCCATTGGCAATCTTACCTACTTCCCTGCCATCGATGAATACCTGGAAACCGCGGTTACGGTTACGCCATTCACTTTTCCGGTTGATGATAATTTTATTTGCCATAGCAGATCTATAAACCGAACAGTCCTTTGTTCAGCAACTGTAAGGTTTTTGTTTTGTAGGTACTGGGTACCAGCAATGAAATATTATGCGGACTACCCCCATAACTCACCATGGTAACCGGTATTTCGCTCACTGCCGTAAACAGTTTTTGCAATACATCTTCTGTTTTGGCAATCTCATTACCTACAATGGATACGATGGTTTGCTGGTCTTCCACTTCTACCGTACCAAACGGCTCCAGTTCGCGAACGATCTGGAGCAGGTAGATATCCGAATCGATGGTAACAGACACCGCCACTTCTGAAGTGGTGATCATATCGATGGACGTATGGTATTTTTCAAACACTTCAAATACTTTACGCAGGAACCCATAGGCCAGCAGCATGCGGCTGCTCTTGATCTTGATAGCAATAATACCATCTTTGGCAGCTACCGCTTTTACACCCACGCTGCCTGCTTCTTTGGTGATCACAGTTCCGGGCGCATCCGGCTCCATCGTATTCAGCAATTTCACCGGTAGATTCTCCTGCTGTGCCGGCCAGATACAGGTAGGATGCAGGATCTTGGCGCCGAAATAAGCCAGCTCGGCCGCTTCATCAAAACTCAGTTGTTTAATGGCAACGGTTTTCTCAACGATGCGCGGATCATTGTTGTGCATCCCATCAATATCCGTCCAGATCTCACAAACAGACCCATGCACGGCTGCTGCAATCAGCGAAGCAGTATAATCACTTCCTCCCCGTTTCAGGTTGTCTACTTCTCCCTTGGCATTACGACAGATATATCCCTGGGTGATGAATAATTTTTTATCCTTGTGCTCCTGTAACAGGTGCGTTAGTTTGGTTCTGATACTGCCTAACTGCGGCTCTTCATTCGCATCCACAGACATGAACTCAAGCGCCGGCAACAGCAGATGATCAATACCCTGCTCTTCCAGGTAGGTGCTGAACAATTTTGTACTCATCAGCTCACCCTGTGCCAGGATATCTTTGTTCAGCGCTTCACTGAAAGAGATCCGTAAAATGATATTGAGAAATTCAAAATGCTCCGTTACAATAGCATTCCCTTTTGCACGCGTAGTTTCCTGCTTCAGCAGATCGATTACAAAACTTCGGTAATGTGCTTCCAGTTTATCGATATGTTGTTTCGCCAGCGCGCGTTCGCCCTGCGATAAATTGTTACTGATCTCTACCAATGCATTGGTAGTACCACTGAGTGCACTCAATACAACAATCGTTGGTTCTGCATCTTTGGTGATGAGTTGCGATACCTGGTGCATACGTTCCGGCTTACCAACGCTGGTGCCTCCAAACTTCATTACTTTCATGTGTAACCCCCTTGCCTGTTTTGTTGTTAAAAAATCAGGTACAAATGTACAGCCTGCCTGTAAATGAGGAGGGATGTATTTTGTGAACAGCTGTTAGCATAAACAAACCGTATTCGGCACCGGAGCCAGGTAGTATAAGAGGTTTTGTGGAGCTATTTCCGCATATAAATTATCCCACTGAAAAAGGGATTATAATTGTAATGAGAACCTGGCGGCCAGCGTCTGTAAATCTTCCACCACACTATCTACCAGGGGAATTCCCTCTTTCATCCGTACCGCCTCCATCTCTCTTTCCGGATCGCCGGGAATCAGCACCCGCTCCTGTCCTGCCGCCGGCGTAGCCGAACGGAAACGTCCGATCCAGTTGTCCATATGCTGTTTGAACTCATCCGCCGGACGAAAAGCATCTACCCGCATGGCTCCGAAAAAATGTCCGAGTCCCTGCCCCGGCATATTTTCAGGCATGGGAACATACGCAGGAAAAGGCGGTGCCCATGGACCATACGAAGCACCACTTAACACCGCAGAAAAAATATCTACGATACTGCCCAGCGCATAGCCTTTGTGACTGCCATGCTCCCGATCACTTCCCAACGGCAGTAAAGCTCCTTGCTTTTTCAGGATATTGGCATCTGTTGTTTCCTTTCCTTCTTTATCCTGCACCCAACCCAAAGGCGTATCCGCATTTTTGCGCTGCAGGATCTCCAGTTTGCCATTGGCTGCTGTAGTAGTAGCAAAATCAGCTACAAAAGCAGGTTGCTGTCCGGCTGGTATGGCTACCGCGATAGGATTGGTACCCAACATCCGTTCAATCGAAAAAGTAGGCGCTACCAGGGCACTGGCATTGGTCATGGCCATACCGATCATATCCTGCTCCAACGCCATCATCGCATGGTGCCCGGCAATACCAAAATGATTACTGTTACGCACACTCACCCAACCCGTACCCACATTTTTCGCTTTCTCCATAGCCACCTGCATGGCAAAGGGGGCTACCACGAGTCCCAGCCCGGCATCTCCATCCACCACAGCGGTAGAAGGGGTTTCGTGTACGATCTTCAGTTCGGGAGTGGCATTTACGCGACCCGCTTCCCATAAACGCACATAACCGGTTAAACGCGCTACACCGTGACTGTCTATACCGCGGATATCTGCAGCTATCAATCCACGGGTGGCAGTGGCTGCATGCTCATCGGAGCAGCCGATACTTTTAAAAACAGCGTATGTAAATTGATATAACTGATCGTAAGAAAATAGCATATAGAAGTCTATAGATGAATAAATGCTGCGCAGTGCCGAAGATACATGCTTTGCCCTTAACTGTTGCCCGCAACAGCAGTCGCTCGGCTCTGCCGAGTGACCACTATCCCCCCGGCCTCGGGCCGCAAAAAAAATCATAGTTCCATTACAACAATCGGAGAACGGGGATTCGCACTGCTATACCACCAATGCCATGGCTCTGTTACCCAACCCGCCCGCACAGGATTCATGTGTATATAATTGATCTTCTGCCATAACACTTTCTCGTTAAAGCAATCAATCGGATGGTTGGTTTTTTGCCAGAACATATTCTCCGCATGCTGTTTTTGAAACTTAGCGTTGTACTGAAAAACAACTTTCATCCAATCTCTTCTGCTTTCTTTGGGGTTGTCATAGATCATGGCAAGCATTTGTTTGGCCGTATAACTTTTAAAATCTCTGAGCAAATAATTCAGCGCCCCCTGCTTTTGCGCTGCCACCCAATGCATGTGATTACTCATGATGACATAGGCATACAATTCCAGTCCTTTGTGTTGCTGGCAGTATTGAATATTTTTTAAGAGTTCTTCGCAATACTGTTTCCGGGTAAATACATCTACCCAACCTACAACGGTTAAGGTTACAAAGAAAACAGCGTCATAATTGGCTTTGCGTAATTCGCTCATAATTCAGGATTTGGCTGGATGCCAAATTATAATAGTCACTCGGCAGAGCCGAGCGACTATTGCGGTTTAGGTATTATTACTGCGTAATAATACCTGATCATGCGTGTATTATCACCTGAGATAATTTATGAAAAAAATACTATCTGAGCACCTGGCAAAAACTACCATCAAAACAAACATCTTTATCAAAATTGCCAAAGAGATAGTCCAGGTATACAGCCACTTCTCTGCGGGTTAAGGGCAATTGATTGGTTTTCTTTATTAATGTAAATTTTTGCAGCGCAGTACTCATATCCCGTACACGGGTATTTTCTTCAACTCCGCCAGTATTGCTGACTACCAGCGATTGATGCAGTTTCAGTAACAGCGCAAGGGTAACATATTTTGTTTGAGCCGTTTCGTGGTAACCTGTTATTCCGTAAGCATTCCTCATTCCCTCCAGTAATTCACCACTCAGCATCAGGCTATCAGGATAAAAAAAAGTTTTGTTGGCCCAGCCCATACTTTTCCCTACTCCTTTGATCAATCCTTTCACACCAATCCATTGTATGGTTTCCCAGGCTGGATCGTCCGGTGCTACATCCACAAAAGGCATGAGATAACATTTATTCTGCAAAAGCTCTTTCTGAATCTCGCGGATACGGATACCGGTGATATACTTAGAACCCTCCCCCGCTTTCCGCGCTGCAATGATACCGGCGGCCTGTCCGGTAAGTAATACCACCGGCTGCAAACGGGTGGTTCCATTCGCAATATTGCTGACCGAAATTCCTTTCTCACAAACTACCAGTCCTTCCACTCCTTTCGGAATCAATGCACCCAACGGAATTGAAAACGATGGTACTTGCGGAAAAGGAATCGGCGGTACTTTACCCGGATACTGTGCATGGTGATGATCTACCGGATAATCGCCCACTGCAATACCGGTGCGGTACAGGTTGTATTGATAAGGCGTACGGATATGATCAATATTCAATCGTACTTCGCCCCGCACCCTTCTGCCTTCGCGGTGGTAAGGGATGAATGCCATGCCCTTATCCATCTCATCTTCTGCCAGACCAATCTGCTTCTGTTTGAGTGTTGTTTGTAGAAAATAAATAAAGCCCAGTGTAAAATTCCTGGCTTTGGTATATTCCGCCTCCCGCGCCAGCGGTTTCATATTCACCACATTCAGGTAATAATCGTTGCCATGTGCGGGCCAGTTCAACATGAATTTATCAGCTGCGCCTTTGCTTACACGCAGTTTACCATACTCCAGCACTTTCTGTGTAGGCAACGCATATGGTTTACCGTTACAGGGCGCATCGCTGGTACTGCAATAATAGTTGGTTGCATCATAGCCTGGGGGTGCCGGAATCGTTTTATCGGCTCCCTTTCCAAAATCTTTGAGGGTAGCCGCCCA
>DASWXD010000035.1:0-5134 GCA_036405675.1 Sediminibacterium sp. | reverse complement strand
GCAGGGCATGAAAATCGAAAACGATGGGTTTGCCACCAACATTTTTGCAGCCATAGGTGCCCGGCAGATCTCAAATACCTGCACTTTACGTTCTATCGGGAAACCTTTACCCGCCAGGATCTCTTTAAAATCATAACTGTGCAGCACAGAGAATTTAAACTGCTTTGCTACTTCGGTCATGCTGCCCGCTATCTCTTCCACCGTTTTGGTGGTGGTTAACTGGTAGGTAAACTGATTTCCGGTATTGTTAGCTGTAGCGTTTCCCATACGAATCATTGTTTACAGCAAACTTACCATTCTCCTGTCCGGCAGTCAGTAACAAATGTTACATACCCGCATTCACTCAATCACTCACCCACTCATTCACTCATTAAAAAAGCGCCATACAAAAAGTATGGCGCTTTACAATTCATATCAAACCTGTCTTAGAAAGAAACTTCTACTCTGCCAAACAGATACCTTCCGTTGGCGCCGAACTGCAGGGCGCTTCTGGAGTAAATAAACTGTCCGGCATTGTTGTTACCCGCAATGGCAATTTTGTCAGGATAAATATCCAGCAGGTTATTGGCACCCACGGTCAGGTTTACAATCTTGCTCAGTTTATAACCGATAGAGAGGTCGGTAACCCATTTCGGATTATAATATTGCTGGTTGGCCAGTGTGTTAGTGGCTTCAATCACTCCACCGAAATAGTTGTTGCGGAGGAAGAAGTTGAATTTGGAAATACTGTAGTTCAATGCCAGGTTAGCCTTGGTATTGGGTACGGCATTTTCGAGATACACTTTGCTTGAATTACTGAAATAGATGCTTTCTTTTCCGATCAGTTTTGGTGAAACATGGATGGGTCCCACCTGTTCGGTTTTAGAAGCATTGGCCGCAAAATCGGCATTCAGTGTACCCTTACCTACTCTCACTTTATAGGAAACAATCAGATCAATTCCTTTGGTTTCGGTATTCAATGCATTGGCAAAAAAGGAAGCGCCGGTTGCATTGGCCAATGATAAGAGTTGATAGATTTCTTTATCCACTGCAGAAGCAGTAGGGGCATTACTGCCGGTAAACTGGCCGGTGTAGATCACACGGTCGTTGATGCGGGTATAATATCCATCCAGGGTTACTTTCAGTTTACCGAAGCTGCCGGTGAAACCGAGGCTGACGCTTTTGGATTTTTCCGGACTGAGTTTCGGAATACCTAACAATTGTGCAGGCCGGCTATCATTCGGAAAGGTACCCACTTCGTTGGCCACACCACTGACAAATACGGTGGCAGTGTTGGCATAATAACGCTGCTGCAGCGAAGGTGCTCTGAAACCGGTGCTGGCAGAACCGCGGATGGTAAAGGTTTTATTCAGTTTATATCTTGCAGCAATTTTTCCGTTGGTGGTAGAACCAAAATCGCTGTAGTTCTCATAACGTACGGCAGCATCTACCAAAAAGGCTTTTGAAAAATTCAGTTCGGCATCTGCATATACGCTGGCAGCTGTTCTGTTGGCATTAACCGCATTCTCTGGTCTGAAACCGGGGAATACCTGTGCCCCACCAGGTCTGGCCGTACCATCCGGTCCGAATAAAGTATTCACAGAGCCACCAAAATCAGGTACCAATATGGGATTACCATTGGCATCAATGCCTACCTGGCGGGCCAGTCCGTAGTTGGCGTACGAGTTCTGATCGCCTGCTTTTAACTGGTAGTTCTCAAAACGGAACTCGCCACCAAAAGAGAGGTTGGTACTGTTTAACCAGTCAAATCCCCGGGTAAAATCTACATTGGTGGTATTCTGTGTAAACTTAGGTCCACCTGCGTTGAAGTTGGTGGGAGAAGCTTTACCAAGTGATGCGTTCACAGAATTCAGCACACTGAAATCGAACTGGTTCTGTCCGTAGGTATTGCTGAAGTCAACATCCCAATCGCCCACTTTACCGCGGATGCCTGCGGCCAGCGAACGGTCATAGGCATCGGAGCCGATATAGGGCAGGAAGCCCAGCGGATAGATATCGAGGACATTTCTCGACTCATTGGGTAAACGATAAAAACCACCCGATTTTCCCTTGCGGTAACCCAATCCGCCGAAGGCGTAAAATTCTGCGCCATTGCTGAGCGGGATGGAAGCATTAAAAGCGAATTGTCCGCTGGTATATTTGGATTGACCCACTACCAGACTATAATCTTTGCGGCTGGTGTTGGTGGCAGTGAGAAAAGAATCGGTTCTGTCTACACCACCGGGGTAACGGCGGTAGATCACATCATTACGGGCACCACCACGGTCGGTGGGTTTGCGGTCGTCGAAGGAACCGGAGAAATTGATATAGCCTCCTTTTTCGCCCAGGGCCAGCCCAAAGTTGAGGGCTACCTGCGTGTTCTGTCCGTCGTGGTACTGAATGTTATTAGAGCGGGTATTGTATTCGCCGCTGGTAACGGAAGCTGATAAACGATTCACTGTTTTTTTCAGTACTACGTTGATCACACCGGCAATGGCATCACTACCATATTGCGCTGCGGCACCATCGCGCAGGATTTCTATTCTTTCGATAGATGAAACGGGGATAGCATTCAGGTCGGTACCTACCGATCCGCGACCGAAGGTTCCGTTTACATTGATCAGGGCCGAATTGTATCTTCTTTTTCCGTTCACCAATACGAGTACCTGGTCGGGGCCGAGTCCGCGTAGCGATGCAGGATCCACATGGTCCGTACCATCACCCAGCGATTGGGTGTTGGAGGTAAAAGAAGGTGCGGCAAAGTTCAGGATCTGGTTCAGGTTTACCTGTGCGCCGGTACCAGCCAGTTTTTTAATATCGAGTACATCAATCGGAACAGTGGTTTCTAATTGTGTTCTGGGTGTTGAACGGCTGCCCAATACCACTACTTCGTTCAGTACATTACCGGCAGAGAGTGTAAAATCGCTGACCAGTGTTTCGCCGGCTGCGAGTGTTATGGTTTTGGTTTGTTGCTCGTACCCGGTATACGAAACCACGATACTGTATTTGCCGGGGTTCAGGCTAAGGCTGTAAACACCCTGTGCATTGGTGGTAGTACCGGTTCTGCCTACCTGTACCGAGGCATCTGCCAGCGGGGTATTGCCTGTTTTTACAGTTCCTTTAATAGTGGCCGTTTGTGCAAACAACGGCAGGGAAAACAGGGTGAGTAATAAGGTGAAGAGGTGGTGTAAGGTTTTTGCTTGCTTCATAATAATCTTGTTTTGGCCCGGAAAAAAGTGGTATACACTTTTTACGGGTGAATAGGTAAATAATAATAATGCAGGAATCCTGTTAAGAATACTTCAGTTCAGCAACAACATCGGCGCAGCGATAAAATGGCGGACATGTGAAACAGGTTTTTATTTGGAATAGCAAATATAGGGACAATTGTGTAACCCACCAAAATAGTAGACTAATTGCATTAAATAGATGTTGATTGAATTATAAACAGGATAAACGGTGAATTGTTTTCCGTAACGGGAAGTTTATTTCAGTGCTTGCGGATTGGCTGCAACCAGATGGGAGATGCTGCTGAGATAACACAGTTCCTGTTTGATATGCCCGGATCAACCCTTCTTTTCGCCATCAGATGCCGGTTGTTTGTATGGCGGATTCTCTGAGACAAGCCTGAAGCATCACTGCCCGCGGGCCATTTTTTGGCAGGTCTATACCGGTGCCGGTTATACCAGTTAGATCTAACCAGTATAACCGGCATAACACATTGGTAGATACTTCTTTGCAGAAGAGCATTGGCCCAAAACAGGCATTGTGGCGATGATGACGGCTAAAATGGCGATTATTTGCCGCTGAAAATGTGGATAAACCCAACTTATACTGAACTATCATTGGGAAGGGATTGGGAAGCGGCCGGGACAATACTGGGAAGTAACCGGAACAGGACTGGAAAGAGACCGGGAAACAGTACTGTCTTGTACAAAAAAGATCCGGCCGATTGTGGTTTCCGGATGGGATTTGTATTTTGTTACAGCATGTATGCCAACCATCAACCTCTGCCTATGCCACTATTTTCTACCCTGTCAGAACGCATCCGTTTTTATACCCTCTTGCTGGGAGTAATACAGATAACCGTGGGTTGTTTGGTAGGATTAATTCCGCCCGATGCCATTGCCTGGTACCGTGGTCTGGTAATGGCGCATATTCAGTTTACTGCAAATGGGGTATTACTGGTGGTACTGGGTTTTTTGCTGCGCGAGATGGCTCTTAGCGCGTTCCAGTTACGCTGCTGGTTTATCAGCACCCAGTTGGGTACCTGGCTCAATGGAGTGGCGGGGATGATAGCCGCCATCATCGGCCAATCCTCTTCGCAGATGCCGGCACTGAACAAAGCCTATCCGCCACCTACGGCCGGTTCCAGCGCACTGGTGTATACTACACTGGTGTTATGTGGTTTGCTGATTCTTCTGGGATTGGGATTGACGATTTGGGGTTTGGTGCGGGGCCGGCAACTCGATCATGTATGATTTTTTTAAGAAACCTCGCCCTATCAATCCTACTCCCTCTGCAGGTCCCGGCTCATCACTCAATGGGTTTACCCGTTTTGCTGATGGTGATCTGTTTGCCGTCTTTTACCACAACGGCTTTTCCATATTCAAACACCTGTACAATATCATCAAATTCCGGTTCAATCACCATCCTTCCAAGACGATTAATAAAGCCTACTTTTTTATTCACTACCACTGCGGCAAGTCCTTCTGTGAAAGGTGCTGCGGCCTGGTAAGTAAGAGGTATCACTTCTCTACCGGTGGCGTCTACAAATCCCCACATTTTGTTGGAAGTAACCAGCATCAATCCTTCTGAAAAACCGCCCAGATAATCGTATTTAACGGGGATCACTTCTTTTCCAAGTGTATCTATTAAACCCAGTTTTCCACCCAGCGCCACCATGGCATATCCTTTTGCAAAGTTTGCCACACTATCGTATTTCAGAGCAATGACTTCTTTACCCTCGCGGTTAATATATCCAGCTTTATTTTGGTAATAGACAGACCGCCGCCCACTTTCTTCCTCACCAATATGGTCGTATTTGGAAAGCACAATCCCATCCCCGATCAGCGAAAAACCTTTACGCTTACCGTTTTCAATAAAAGTTCCCTGCGGTACCTGGTAAACACGTATTTCAGGTTTTTCCGCATAT
>DASWXD010000034.1:0-12152 GCA_036405675.1 Sediminibacterium sp. | reverse complement strand
ATAACAAAGAGCAAGATCCTGCACATGATTGATCACATTCATGCAAAAAATGATATCATACTTTTCTGTTTCATCCAGTGCTTCCAGAGGGATTTTCCGGAAACGGGTCCAGGCAGCTTTTTCAGGTTGAAAATGAGGCAGCAATTCATATTTATCCAGCAATGAATCTATAGCATCTACCTGGTTACCTTCCAATGCAAGAAAAATACCTGCCGGCCCGCAGCCTGCATCCAGAATCTGAAGATCACTTATGTGAGGCAGAGAAGCTGCTATTTTCGTCAACAGTTCCTGCCAATAGCGTTTTTTCCAATCCAGATAAGCCCCGGCATCTTTGTTTTTGAGGTAACGTTGCCACCATACAAACTCAAGTTTTTGGGCCAGTTTCCATTTCCATTTCATAGCTACGTTTTAGCAGAACAGAGGCAACTAATATTAGAAAACCTGTTCCAGCACAAGATCTTTTACCTTGCTCATCAATACTCTTTCCTGCACCATACTATCGCGATAACGGATGGTAACGGTCTTATCTTCTTTGGTCTGGTGATCAATGGTTACACAGAAAGGAGTACCAATGGCATCCTGCCTTCTGTATCGTTTACCGATGGCATCTTTCTCTTCGTAAAAACACTTGAAATAAGGTTTGCACTCATCCATCAGTTCTCGTGCCAGTTCCGGCAAACCATCTTTTTTAGTCAATGGCAGAATAGCCAGTTTCATCGGTGCAATCTTTGCCGGGATATGTAATACCACGCGGCTGTCTGTACTGCCATCTTCTTTGGAAATGATCTCTTCCTCGTAGGCATTTGCCAGGATCAGCAGGAACATCCTGTCGAGACCAATAGAGGTTTCCACCACATAGGGCACATAGTTCTGGTTGATCTCTGTATCGAAATACTGCATTTTCTTTTTGCTGTACAACTGGTGCTGGGTAAGGTCGAAATCACTTCTGGAGTGAATACCTTCTACCTCTTTGAATCCGAAGGGAAATTCAAATTCAATATCACAGGCTTCTTTGGCATAGTGCGCCAGTTTCACATGATCATGGTAGCGGTATTTATCTTTCGATATACCGAGACTCAGATGCCATTGCAGTCTCGCTTCTTTCCAGTACTGGTACCATTCGCCTTCTGTGCCGGGACGTACAAAAAACTGCATTTCCATCTGCTCAAATTCCCGCATGCGGAAAATGAATTGCCTGGCCACGATCTCATTACGGAAAGCCTTACCGGTTTGTGCAATACCAAACGGGATCTTCATCCGGGCGGTTTTCTGCACATTCAGGAAATTCACAAAAATACCCTGTGCCGTTTCGGGACGCAGGTAAATGGTATCGGCATCTTCTGCCACAGAACCCAGTTGGGTAGAGAACATGAGGTTAAACTGGCGGATATCTGTCCAGTTAGCGGTTCCGCTAACCGCACAAACGATTTTCTGGTCAACAATCAGTTCCTTCAACCCGGCAAAATCTTCTGCAGCCAGTAAAGCGTCCATAGAAGCCAATAAAGTATCTGCCGCCTGGTTATCGCCTTTCTCTCTTAACTGATCCGCTTTGGCTTCCAGTAAATGATCTACCCTATATCGTTTCTTACTATCACGGTTATCAATCATCGGATCACTGAAATTATCTACGTGACCGCTCGCCTTCCAGGTGGTGGGATGCATAAAAATGGCCGCATCGATGCCCACGATATTCTCATGCATCTGGGTCATACTTTTCCACCAGTAATCGCGGATATTCTTTTTCAGCTCACTACCGTACGGACCATAATCATACACGGCACTTAAACCGTCGTAAATTTCACTGCTCGGAAATACAAAGCCATATTCTTTGGCATGCGATATGATCGCCTGAAACTGATTGTCTTGCTGTATACTCATAACGGCGCAAAAATATGCTTTTAGGCCTGTCAGTAAAAGCCGAAACTTCCTGTTTTTGGGGTTTAACCGGTAAAAACCCGCTCATTCATCCAAAACTTAGTGGCCGAACCAATAAAAAAATTAGTTTTAACGCTACTAAAACCAAGCTGCTATGCTCAGAAAACTACTTGCTTTACTGCTGGTTACCGCTGCCCTTCCTCAATGGACAAGCGCCCAGCAGATAACGGATTATCCGGAAGACTACCTAAGTCCGGCCTTTCATGCCGGCCGGAGAAATGCCGTAAGGGAACAGATGCCCAAAAATTCGGTTGCCATATTTTTTGCCTCTCAAACCCGCAACCGGTCTAACGATGTAGATTTTATTTACGCCCAGAATAAGAATTTTTATTACCTCACCGGCCTGCAGGAACCCAATGCCATGTTGCTGCTGTTTAAAGAGCCGGTTACCATTAACGATAAAACAGGTACAGAGTTCCTGTTTGTACAACCCCGCAATCCTGCCCGCGAAATGTGGACCGGCAAGATCCTCGGCGTTGAGGGGGTGAAAGCAAAACTGAATCCTGAAAATGTATTCACACACGAACAGTTCAGCTACAATACGGTTGATTTTGGTAAAGTAGATTCTGTGATGACCAATCTCTATAATGAGAATATTCTGTCAAAGTATTATGGACGTGGTGGCGTAGATCCTTTATCCAGGATGGCCCAACTGGTAGACAGTGCCATTACTGCCCACAAAAAGCCCAATGCTGTTCGCACCATTGGCAATATTCTGCGTAACCTGCGCGCCATCAAACAACCGGAAGAAATTGCGCTGATAGAGAAAGCAGTGGTGATGAGTACCGAAGGGCATAATGGTGTGATCCGTGCCATCAAACCCGGCATGACGGAGTACCAGGCACAGGCCGTAATGGAATATTATTTCAAGAAAAATGGCGCTGAATATCCCGGTTATCCCAGTATCAATGGCTCTGCAGAGAACAGCTGTGTACTGCATTATGAGACCAACCAGCGGCTGATGAAAGACGGCGACCTGTTACTGAGCGATTGTGCCGCAGAATATCATGGCTACAGTGCAGATGTTACCCGTACCATTCCCGTAAACGGAAAATTCTCTCCCGAGCAGAAGATCATTTATGAACTGGTACTGGAAGCACAGGATTCCGCTTTTGTACAATGCAAAGCCGGCAATGCTTCTAACGAACCTCACAAAGCGGCGGTACGGGTGATTACCCGGGGTCTGAAACAACTGGGGCTGATCAGTACCGATGCAGAAGTCAGAACCTATTTCCCACATGGCACATCCCACGGACTGGGTTTGGATGTACACGACCCTAATCCTGCAAAACTGGAACCAGGCGCTGTTTTTACAGTGGAACCCGGTATCTATATTGCACCCGGAAGCAAATGTGATAAAAAATGGTGGAGTATTGGTGTTCGGATCGAAGATGATATCCTGATTACCCCCGATGGCGGGTACCGGAACCTGTCTGCAGGCAGTCCGAGAACTGTAGCCGAAATAGAGAAAATGGCTAAACAGAAAAGCATTTTCAAATAGAGAAATCCTTCTTCATTTTACAACAAAGCCGCATAAAATTATGCGGCTTTGTTATTTGTTGAATGGTTCATCAAACCTTGGGTTCTTCTACCGATATAGTTGTATTGGTAAGTACAGGTTTATCCTGTACCTGCAGGGAGGCTTTGTTCTCCAGCTCTATCTCCTGAATCCAGACAGCATACTCTGTAGGAAAAATATTCCGGCCGCGTCTCAAAGTATATACCCTGGTGAAAGAAGCACCGAAATACAGGATAATGGAAGAATAATATACCCACAATAAGATAATCACTACTGCACCGGCTGCCCCATAGGTAGAACTGATATGTGTTTTGGTGAGATAATACCCGATCACCGATTTACCGATGATGAATAAAAGTGCCGTTACCAGTGCGCCAACTATCACATCCCGCCATTCAATACGCGCATCGGGTAATACTTTGAAAATAGTGGCAAACAGAAAACCCACTGTCAGAAATGTAATGAACAGGTTGAGGCTATGCACCAGAAATACCGCTGTATCGGGAAATTGTTTTAATAGCTCCTGTCCCAGCAGGTCCAGCACAGAATTGATCACCAGCGAAACCAGCAGAATAAAACCAAGCACAATGATCATGGAAAAACTCAATACCCGGTTCAGGATCAATTTAACCCAACCCCTTTTAGGTTTGGCTTTTAAGCGCCAGATAAAATTGATAGAGTCCTGGATTTCAGCAAACACGCCTGTAGCGGCAAGGATTAAGGCAACAACCCCTACTACCGAGGCCCAGCTCACATCTCTCGAAACCGTAATATTCCGGATAATCTGTTCTATCTGTAAGGCCGCATCCGCACCTACCAAACCCTGTATATTCTGAAAGATCCTTCCCTCTATTGCAGCTCTTCCATAAAAAATGTCGCAAAGGCTGATCACGACAATGATTACCGGGGCAATAGCAAAAACAGTATAATAAGCCAAAGCAGCACTCATCTGCAAAGCCTTCTGATGCGAAAAATCATATAAGGATTCTTTACAAACAGAATAAATACTGATGATATGTTTTTTCATGGCACTTGAATTTACATCATTAAACCACTCACTGCAACTTATCATTCCCGATATGCCGCTTAGCATCACGGATATTTTTCTTCTCGAAATTCTTTTGCAGCGCTTCTGTTAAATTCACCCCTGTCTGGTTGGCCAGACAGATCAATACCCACAACACATCCGCCATCTCATCAGCCATTTCTTTCCCTTTATCAGATTCCTTAAAAGACTGTTCGCCATACCGGCGCACCATGAGGCGACTCAACTCCCCCACTTCTTCCATCAGGATCCCGAGATTGGTCAGCTCAGAAAAATAGCGAACACCTACTGTTTTGATCCAGTTGTCTACCTGTTGCTGGGCTTCATCAATTGTCATATTACATTCATTTAATTTGATAAAACTTTACTGATTCATTTCTTCAACCTTTCTGTAAACCTATTCCACCGTGAACCAATTTAATTTTCATGACGGTAGCGATGGATGTAGCTCTTTGTTTCAGCTTCTCTGCATTTGTTCCGGCAAATAGTTCATCCACCGTTTCTTTAAATACCGTAACCCAACGTTCAAAATGCTCATTGCGGAAAGCGGATAAATGATGTAAGCGCTGATGCACATCCAACACATTACCCTGGTAAGAACCTTTCTCCATAACCACCGATTCCCAGAAATCAACGATCACCGGGATATGTTTATTCATATCCAGCTTCACCACTTCCGTAAAAAAATGCCCGATCACCGGATCCAGTAATACTTTGCCGTAAAAATCAACCATGAGCAACTCGAGATCTGTACGGGTTTCAATGTCGGACATGGGGTAAAGATTGAATGAGCGAATGAGTGATTGAGTGATTGAGTGAATGTTTTTTATCTGTTTAGCTGGAAGATTATTCTTTGTTTTTTGAGTCGATGAGAATGGTTACCGGCCCATCGTTCAATAAACGGATTTTCATATCTGCGCCGAATATGCCTGTCTGGATTTTTTTGCCCAGATCGGTTTCCAGCTGGCGGATCATTTTTTCGTACATCGGTATGGCAATAGCCGGTTTGGAAGCTTTGATATACGATGGACGGTTCCCTTTTTTGGTATTCGCGTGCAACGTAAACTGGCTCACCAGCAGGATCTCTCCATCCACTTCTTTGACACCCAGGTTCATCACACCGGCTGCATCATTGAATATGCGCAGGTTCACGATCTTGTTGCTGAGCCATTGAATATCCTCGTCTGTATCCGCATCTTCGATACCTACCAATACCAGCAAACCCTGCCCGATCGCTCCCGTAACAGTAGCTTCCACGGTTACAGATGCTTCGCTTACCCTTTGTAACACAATTCTCATTTTCCTTTAACAGTTTTTATCCGAACTTTAGTGTAATGAAGGTAGACATTACAACGGAGATTCTGTTCCAGACAGCCAGAAGTGGGGGTAAAGGAGGACAAAATGTAAACAAGGTAGAGACCATGGTAGAAGGCCGTTGGCCTGTGAACGATTCGCAACTGTTTTCGGAAGAACAGAAACAAAGGATCCGCGAAAAACTGGCCAATAAGATCACAGATGAGGGGGTATTACTGGTAAAATCGCAGACGGAGAGATCGCAGTTGGGTAATAAAGCGGAAGTGATCCGTAAAATGAACCAGCTGGTAACAGCCGCTTTGGTAAAACAGAAAATCAGACGTCCCACCAAACCCACCCGGGCCGCCCAGGAAAAACGGATCGAAAGCAAGAAAAAAAATACCGTGAACAAACAGCTTCGCAGGAAGATCAATAAGCATGACTACCTATGAAAACGCTGTGCTATCTCCTGTATATTGCCCTGCTGCCCCTGACCGCCTTTCAGTTACCCGAAAGGCAACAGGCTCCTGAGCGAAAACTAAGGCTGGTATTTCATCACCAATTGGGAAAAGAACGGCTGGAAACAGGCAAAACAGTCAGAAATATTTTGGGCGATAGTATCAGCATAGAAAAATTCAAATACTATATTTCTAATATCAGCCTTACCAATACCGCAGGTAAACAAGTAAAACTACCCGCACAGTATTTTCTGGTGGATGAAAATGAACCCGCCTCCAAAACCATTTCACTCAGCATACCGAATATGCAGATAGGCAGTATTGGTTTTTTATTGGGTGTAGATAGTATCCGCAATGTATCCGGCATACAAACCGGCGCACTGGATCCCATGAAGGGTATGTTCTGGACATGGAACAGTGGTTATATCATGGCCAAACTGGAAGGTACCGCTGAAGCACTGCTAACTCCCGGACATCGGTTCACGTATCATGTGGGTGGTTTCAGAACGGGAATGAACACTGCGAGGTATATTGAACTTTCCCTTCCCCCAACAAATGGTTCTGTGCAGGAGATTCATATCACTGCCGATATCAACCAATGGTTCAAAAGCAGTTCCGAAATTAAAATAGCCGAAACACCGGTTTGTCATTCGCCGGGTGAGTTGGCAATGAAATTGGCAGATAATTATCAAACCATGTTCTCCATCCATTCCATCCGCTGATATGAAGATCTCTAAACATAGCTGGATCTTATTATTGATAGTGTTTACGGGCACGGGCTGGATCGTTACTGATAACCGGTATTTCAAACCCAAACCGGTAGCTTTTAAAGTGCCCAAAGGCTGGCCACAACCTGTTTACGATTTTTCAAAGAACCCATTAACTGAAGAAGGTATTTCACTCGGCAAAAAATTATTTTATGACGGCCGGCTCAGCAAAGACGGAAATTTTTCCTGCGGCAGCTGCCACCAGCAGTTTGGCGCTTTCAATACCTACGATCATAGTTTGAGCCACGGGTACAACAATTCCCTCACCACCCGCAATGCCCCCGGACTATTTAACCTGGCCTGGCAAAAAGAATTCATGTGGGACGGAGGCATCAATCACCTTGACCTGCAGCCCCTTGCCCCCATCACGGCCGAAAATGAAATGGCTGAGACAATAGAGAATGTGATTACTAAACTGAAAGCAGATAAAGAATACCGGAAATTATTCAAAGCCGCATTTGGCGATGAAACCATCAATACCCAGCGTCTGGGCAAAGCCATCAGTCAGTTTGTGTTACAACTGGTGAGCAGCAACAGCAAATACGATCGGGTAAAACGCGGAGAAGCCAGTTTTATCCTGCCCGAAAAACTAGGGTATGAGATCTTTCAGCAAAAATGTGTGAGCTGCCATACAGAACCCATGTTCACAGATTATTCCTACCGCAATACCGGCCTCAGTCTCGATCCGGTACTGAAGGACCCCGGCCGGATGCGGATTACCAATAACCCAAAAGATTCTCTCAAATTCAAAGTACCCAGCCTGCGGAACGTAGCAGTCACCTTCCCTTTCGGCCATGATGGACGTTTCTTCTCGCTCATGAATGTATTTGAACACTACCGTAAGAATATGGTAGTAAGCAGTACTACCGATTCTTTGCTCGCCCGGAAATTAGTTTTATCCAATTACGAAATAGGTCAGTTAACGGCCTTTCTGTTCACCCTCACTGATTCCAGTTTTCTGAAAGATCCCCGTTTTGCCCCACCCAGAACAGGCACGAATACAAATCCTCCTGCAGATATTCACCAGTAAGCGGCAGTTTTGTTACTTTAGCGCGGGGATGTGAGGCGTGAGGCGTGAAGCGTGAGGCGTGAAGCGTGAAGCGTGAAGCGTGAGGCGTGAATCGTGAGACGTGAGTGAAGAAGCATACCAACAAACAAATAAACCAATCAACAAATAAACCAACCACCCCTTGAGCGGAATAAAGAAACTGGCCGGACAAACGATGTGGTATGGACTCAGCTCTATTGCTGCCAGGTTTCTGGGGTACCTGTTGGCACCTTTGCTTACCTATTCAAGTCATGTAAAAACGGCTGATTTCGGCAAGCAGAGTTTGTTGTACTCCGCGATCCCTGTTTTAAGTGTGTTATTTACCTATGGTTTTGAAACCGCCTATTTCCGTTTTTCAGCCAAGCAGGAATATAAAAAAACGATTTACAGTACTTCCTTTCTTTCCATCCTGTTTACAACCCTTATTTTTTCAACGATCCTATGGTTCAACAGGGAATGGCTGGGCAATATGGTTGGATTTGCAGATACACCGGTGATAGCTATACTCACCATTGCTATCATTGCCATTGATACACTCGGGGTAATTCCTTTTGCCAGGTTACGACAGGAAGAAAGACCCATCAAATATGCGTTTGTAAGGGTGATTGGTATCTTCATCAACCTCCTGCTGGTTTGGTTCTTTGTATATTATTGTCCTACAGAAATAGCAAAGGATCCATCACATTGGGTGGGCCGCTTCTATGATAATAACCAGAACCCGATCGTTTATGTAGTACTGGCCAATGTAGTGCAGAGCCTGGTTACTTTATTGCTGTTAAGCAAAGAGATTGCCATGGTTCGTTTCCATTTTGACGGTAAACTCTGGAAGGAAATGATGGTATATGCCCTGCCATTGGTGATCGTGGGTTTGGGTGGTATCATCAATGAAACATTCGACAGACTGATGTTAAAAGCCTGGTTGCCCGGAACTGATGAATTCCGTAACGAACAGGTAGGTATTTACAATGCCTGTTATAAATTATCATTGCTGATCACACTCTTTGTGCAGGCATTCCGGATGGGTGCCGAGCCTTTCTTTTTTAAACAGGCAGAGGGGCAAAATCCGCAAAAAACCTATGCACGGGTAATGAAATTCTTCGTGATCGTGGTTACGACCATGTTCCTGGCTGTAAGCCTGTTCCTCCCCATCTGGTCAAGAATGATCGGACCCGCTTACCGTGTGGGTTTAGCCATCGTACCAATCCTTTTGCTGGCCAATATCTTCCTGGGTATTTATTATAACCTGAGTATCTGGTTCAAACTCAGTAACCGAACTATTGCAGGCACTTACATAACATTGATTGGCACTGCCATCACCATTGGATTGAATTATCTGCTCATTCCCTATATCGGTTATATGGCAGGCGCCTGGGCCACTTTTTTCTGTTATGGTACCATGATGGTGATCAGTTACCGCTGGGGACAGAAAGTGTACCCCGTTCCCTATGTTACCAAAAAGCTGATCGCTTATGGCGTGATCGTGCTGATCCTTTTTTTCCTGCACAAAGGCATCACTTATTTTATTCCGCATACTTACTTCAGTCTTAGCCTGGGTTGCGTATTTTTAGCTGCCTGGTGCTGGTTTATTTTATTGATAGAGAAGAAGGAATTCAAAAAATTACCGGTTATCGGAAAATACATCCGGTAGGTTATTAACCAGGTTCATTTAATTTTGCAGGATGGCAGAAGATCTATCAATCAGCAAAGGAACCAAAGCAGAACAATACCAGGCACTCATTCCCCAGATCAAAGCACTGATCGAAGGCGAACCCGACCTGGTGGCCAACCTGGCCAATATAACCGGTGCCTTAAAAGAGCAGTTCTGCTGGTTCTGGGTAGGTTTTTACCTGGTCAAGGGTGACCAACTGGTTTTAGGACCTTTTCAGGGTCCGGTGGCCTGTACCCGCATCAACAAAGGCAGGGGCGTTTGCGGCACCAGCTGGGCCAAAGCCGAAACCCTGATCGTACCTGATGTAGAACTATTTCCCGGCCATATTGCCTGCAGCAGTTTATCCCGATCCGAGATCGTAGTACCCATGCTCAAAAACGGAACCGTATGGGGTGTATTAGACGTAGACAGTGAATTACTGGACCAGTTTGATGAAACAGACAAGACCTATTTAGAGGAGATTATTTCGTTATTGAACTGACGAACAAGGAACCGAAGAAGTAAAACCCTGTTTTTCAGTTCTTTTTCCTTCGTCTGTTCATCTGTTCCTTGTTCATCTGTTCATCTGTTTTTCGCTCCGTATCCACGACTTAACAACCTATTAAATATTTTTCCCTTACCTTTGTCCCATTCATATACTCTCTCTACAGACTGATCACTCTTCCGTGACAAAGTTTCATCAAGTCAATTACGGGCAGGTTATATACCATCTGAGCAATTTCAGATGTTCATTTATGTAAATTATCTATTGTGTTATTCGACCAATTAAACCTTATTGAGCCCATATTACGCGCGCTCAAGACAGAAGGCTACACTACCCCAACGCCCATCCAGGAGCAATCAATTCCCATGGTTTTACAGGGAAGAGACCTGTTAGGCTGTGCCCAGACCGGAACCGGCAAAACCGCCGCTTTCGCCATCCCTATGCTGCAGATTCTGCACGAAAGAAAACTGGCCGGCAGTACCAATAAAGGTATTAAGGCCCTGATTTTAACCCCTACCCGCGAACTGGCCATCCAGATCGATGAAAGTTTTGCGGCCTATGGCAAACACCTGAACCTGAAACACCTGGTCATTTTCGGCGGCGTTTCGCAGCAACCACAAACCAATGCCCTGCGCAACGGCGTGGATATCCTGATCGCTACCCCGGGTCGTTTGCTCGATCTCGTAGAACAGCGTTTCATCAATCTGTCACAGATCGAATTGTTTGTGCTGGATGAGGCAGACCGTATGCTGGATATGGGATTCATTCATGATGTAAAAAAGATTATTACCAAAATACCTGCTAAAAGACAAACGCTTTTCTTCTCGGCCACCATGCCTACGGAGATCGCGAAACTCTCGAGCACTATTCTGAGTAACCCGGCCAAAGTAGAAGTAACTCCGGTTTCTTCCACTGCCGAAACCATTCAGCAGTCATTGTATTTTGTAGAAAAAGAAAACAAAAAGCACCTGCTGATACACCTGCTGAAAGATGCAGGCATTAAGAGTGCTCTCGTATTTACCCGTACCAAACATGGCGCAGATAAAGTGGTGAAAGAACTGAACCGCGTAGGTATTGGCGCAGAAGCCATTCATGGTAATAAATCACAGAATGCAAGGCAGCGTGCACTGGGTAATTTCAAATCGGGCGAAACCCGTGTGCTGGTAGCTACCGATATCGCCGCAAGGGGAATTGATGTGGACAATCTTTCACACGTAATCAATTTTGAATTACCGAATGTACCCGAAACCTATGTGCACCGTATTGGCCGTACCGGCCGTGCAGGTGCCAGCGGCATCGCGTATTCTTTCTGCGATCAGGAAGAAAAAGAATTCCTGCGTGATATCCAGAAACTGATCACCAATACAGTGCCGGTAGTTACCGAACATCCGTATGCGATGAGCGATACCTCACTCAGTACCTACAAATCACTGCCACAAAAACCTGCGCAGAGCCAACGCCAGAACGGTAACAGACGTTCTTTCCGCGGAGGAGATGCCAGAAGGTATGCCGGCAACCAGACAGCCAACAGAGGTAAATAAGCAAATTTTTCCCAGCGGTTCTGCCCTATCGGTTATCCGGTAAGTGCAGAACCGTTTTTTTGTGGAACTGATCCCCTCAAACTCAGCTACAATTTGACATGAGCTGTTTCTATCTGCGCAAAAAAAACTAATTTCAGGGTCAAATTCAGGAAATGAAAAAGGTGCTTATCAGCGGGCTCGTGGCAGGTGTTATTTTGTCGGTCTTCTCGTATGGTGGATTGTTTCTGGCCGTAACCATCCCGATGATGAAACCTTTTTTTGTAGAGTACCTGAGTAATGTATTTATCTCAGACAGATCAAGAGACTTTTTCTTCTACTCGCATGCCCTGCTCATCAGTATGGCACTCTCCTGGTTCTGGGAGCGTTCCAAAAAAGTATTCCATGGTCATTTTA
>DASWXD010000033.1:0-21669 GCA_036405675.1 Sediminibacterium sp. | reverse complement strand
CCCGGCTATTTCTCCATACTGAGTGAGCAATTCGGTCAGTTGCCCTTTCATAAAATTGATATACGAAGGCCAGTTACTCTTTTTGGTTCTGCCTGTACCCTTTCCTGTTTTACCTGTCTCATACTGATAGTCGTCGCGATACCAGTCTAACAACGAATAATAAAGAAATAATTTAATCCCTTCTTTACGGCACTCCTCTGCCAGTTGTTTCAGTGCATCTTTACCGTAAGGCGTATTCGTGATTTTCCAGGGCGAGAGTTTGGTATCCCAGTTACTGAATCCATCGTGGTGACGCGTGATAAACGTGATATACTGCATGCCCGCATTTTTGGCGGTAGCCACCCAGGCTTTGGCATCAAAATCGATCGGATTAAATACACGCTGCAGTGTATTGTATTCATTTACGCGGATATTCCGGTTATTCATCACCCACTCGCCGCTGCCCAGTACACTGGAAGCGCCCCAATGGATGAACATGCCGAATTTCATGTCCTGGAAATTTTTTCTGGCAGCAAGATTGGCTGCGGTGGGCGTATACGGTTGTGCAAACAGGCCGGATACAAACAGGAGCATTAGGGTAAAAGAAATTAGTTTTTTCATGTGCTGGCAAATAAACAATGAAACAATCAGTTAGTTGCTTACAATGATAAAACTAAAATGCTTTAGCCGGAAGGCAATCCGGCATTTAATTTCCACAAATAGTCATTTCCCGAATACGAATTCCCGAAATTCAACATCATGGAATCAGATTCAACTATTCCACCCATACGGTCTTATACTTCGATGGTACCGCTGGGTTGTTTGTCGTCTCTTTTGGTACCGGCATACAATTCATATTCGAGCAAACGGCAATCGATGGTAGCATTAAAAAACTCGATCCTGCGTGAGGGTTTGAGGCGGATCTTCTTGGCCAGATCCAGGTTGCCGGTAAATACATAACCAGTATAGCCTTTACAGGCATTCTTCAGAAAATCACCCATTCTTGCGTAAGTGGCATTCAGCTCTATCTCATCTCCCAAACGTTCTCCATATTCGGGGTTGAACATGATTACGCCACCTGCAGCGGGAGGTACGGTTGTTTTCTCGAAATCACAGACTTCAAAACTGATCAGTTTCTCTACGCCTGCCGCAGCGGCATTGGTTTTAGCCACACTTACCGCCAGCTCACTCCGGTCCGAAGCAATCACAACCAAACCCGGTACCTCTGTTACCTGCTGTTGCAGTTCTTCCATTGCTTTCTCATATACAGTGGCATCATACCCGGTGATATGCATGAACGCATAATTCTTGCGCAACAGCCCGGGTCTGCGGTTAGTAGCGATCAGCGCCGCTTCAATGGCAAGGGTACCCGAACCACACATGGGGTTGATAAAAGGCGTTTTTCTGTCCCATTTGGTGGATAAAATAGTTGCCGCCGCCAATGCTTCCAGCATCGGTGCTTTGCCTGGTAATTTGCGGTAACCATGTTTGGCCAGGGTTTCGCCGGAAGTATCGAGGAAGATCTCGGCTTCTTCGTGTTTCCAGAAAAGATACACAACAGCCCCCGACAGTTCTGAACCCGTAGAAGGACGTTTGCCGGTTTTGTTCCGCATCCTGTCTACCACGGCATCTTTTACCCGCAGGTTAGCAAATAAATTGGTTTGTATGGTGGGGTGAAACACATTACTGGTAACGGAGAAATATCCATCAGGCCTGATCAGTTCTTCCCAGGGAAGATCCTGCAGGTTCTGGTACAAGGTATCCGGATGATCGCAGTGAAAGGCCTTGAGTGAGTACATTACCTGGCTCGCACAACGCAGCTGCAGGTTCAGGCGGATGCAATCATTCACCGTTCCCCTGAGCTCCACCCCTGTCTGAAAAGCCCGTTCAATGGTATATCCAAGGGCAATAACTTCCTGCTGTAAAGCGGGCGATAACCATTTGTGGCAGGTAATAATGATGCGGCTGGCGCTGGTAAAAACTTGCATAACTGCAAACTTAGCCAATATTTCTGCTGTACGGAAGTACCTGCGCTTCTCCCACACGAAACACCCCCTGTAAAAACAGGGGGTGTCCAAAACTAACTGCTGTATGAAAAAACTCCCAAAACGACTCTGACAGAGAAAAACGTTTATCTGTTTAGTAAGGCTTTCCCCTGTCATTAATGAAAGCATAAAGTTGTGTTCTTTTGACTGGTAATACATTACACCATCTGTTTAAAGAATTACATAAATCACGGTGCGTGGCTGTTTATCAATTTTCCGGCGAGGGAAGCTCCCTTTTCTTTATTTTTATTCCTCATTCAGATCCATGCCCCAAAACCAGCTTAACCCGGATCAATGGGTACAACTCTATGCCGATGCCTTGTATAACTATACATTGCCGCGTGTAAACGATGCTGCGGTAGCAGAGGATCTCGTACAGGAAACCTTTATCAGTGCCTGGAAAGCGCGCGAGAGCTTTAAAGGCGAAGCCGCTGAAAAAAGCTGGCTTTTCTCGATCTGTAAGAACAAAATCATCGATCATTACAGGAAAAAAGCAAGGGATATCATGCAGCCCATGTCTGCCACAGCTATTACCGACAGTTTTTTTGATGAAGCCGAACACTGGACAAAACAGGACCAACCCAGCGAATGGGGCATTGACTTTTCCAATACGGTGGAGAATAAGGAGTTTTATTCTGTGCTCAAGATGTGCCGGAAAAAACTACAGGAAATGCAGGAAGCCGTGTTTTCGATGAAATACCTGGAAGACATGGATGCGGCAGAGATCTGTAAGGTATTAGGCATCACTTCGTCTAATTACTGGGTATTGATTCACCGGGCCAAATTGCAGTTGCGTACCTGTTTGGAAAAAAACTGGTTACATATAAAATAATGAGATGCGATTTTTCATGATCAGTTGTAAAAAAGCCACTTACCTGGTCTCTAAAAAAGAGGAGAACCGTCTTTCCTGGTGGGAAAGCTGGCAACTGCGTGCCCATCTTGGCATCTGCAGTCTGTGCCGGAAATTTGAGCAACAGAGCGGATTTATTGGCCGCATGGCCAAACAGGTTACGATGCATGAAACACTCTCTCCCGAAACAAAGGAAAAGATACAGGCTGCCCTAACCCATGAACGTTGATACCCCAAAATAAAGAACCGCTATTGAAACTACCGACAGGCAGTTCAACAGCGGGTTCAGTAACAACCGGGGGGCGGTAATGCGTTTATTTTTCCAGCAATCCGTCAGCCTTCCATTGCATGATCGACTGAATGGTACTGTCTGCTAATTTCGGTTTACGGTCGGGCATAAAACCTTTCTGACCTGGTGTGAGTTGTATGCGTCTGAGCACTTCGTCTATTTGCGAACTAACCGCAGCGTAGGTATCCAGCGGTTTTTTTCTACCTCCTTTTTCCGGAAAATGACAGGGCGTACAATTGGCCTGCACTATTGCCATAATATTTGCCTGGTAATTGATAACAGGTTTGGTTTTGGCTGAAGTACTGGCTTGTTTGGAAGAACCGCAATAAGTAAATACGGTTACCGCTGCCATTAACAGGAAAGTAACGGAAAGCTTTTTCATAAGCAGTTTGTTTAACGAAATATTTATCCGGAATAAATATAACTAAACAGCTTATGCACGATACCTACTGTGATGAAAACAAGGCGAATGCAGGAAGTAAATCGGTAAACAGCTTATAAAAACCTTAAAGGCCTGTTATCAGAACTGCAAAGTGAATACAGTTCCCTTGGCTTCTACTGACTGCACCTGTATATTTCCTTTGTGCAGCATCATAATCTGTTTACACAAACTCAGGCCAATACCGCTTCCGTTCTTTTTGGTACTGAAGAAAGGGATAAAAATATTGTTCATCACTTCTTCATTCATGCCGTACCCATTGTCGGCTACTTTCACGGCCAGTTTGTTATTGGGAGAAAGTGTGGCCGATAAAATAATCCTGGGCTGTTCGCTTTCCTTCACCGCTTCAATGGCGTTTACGATCAGGTTAATCAGCACCTGTTCAATCAGGTTGGCATCTACCTCCATGGTCAGTTCCGGATCTTTGAGAATGATCTCCATCTCGATCCCTTTCTGATTCAGGGTGGGTTGCATCAGGTTATGCATATTCTCAAAGAGGTCGCGTACGAATACTTTTTTGAGAGTGGGGTTGGTGATCTTATTCAGGTTCCGGTACACTTCTGCAAATTTCAGCAAGCCTTCGCTGCGGCGTTTAATGGTATTGATACCCACTTCCAGGTCTTCCACTACCCCATTACTGTTATCGAGGAACTGAACCGATTCCTGCAAACGGTTCTTCAGGGTATCTGCCAGTGAAGAAATGGGGGCCACCGAATTCATGATCTCGTGCGTCATCACACTCAACAGTTTTTTCCAGGCCTGCGATTCGGTTTCATCCAGCGCCTCATTGATATTCTGGAAAGCCACCAGGTGAAATTTTTTACCCTCGGTCTGGAAAGCCGTTGCCGATAACAGGATCTTAAACGTATTTTTTTCCTGGTGAACCGTAGCCACATGGCTGTTGCCGGGTTTCAAAGAAATTACCTGCTGGTAAAGGGCTTCATCTCTTCTCTGCAGTGAATGAATGGTTTTCAGATAAGGCAGCAGCAACATCCGCTTCAGCGATTCATTCATCCATACCACTTCGCCGGTTTCGGGTTCGTAAGAAATGATGCCTGTATCCACCAGTTCCAGAATTTTCTGCAGGTATTGGTATTGGGTCTCTTTTTCTTTGGAGATCACTTTAAACGCCGTGTTGATCTCATTAAATCCCTTACGCAGCTGCTTCAGGTCTTCCGGCGCCTGCGATACATTAAAATTCCGGGAGAAATCCCGGTACTGAATAGATTCCACAAACTGCTCCACTTCATAAGCGGCCTGTTTATGGTAGCGGTAAAAATCGAGCACCTGGTAAACGATCACCGGCAATACCAGTAATTCATACACATACCAGCCTTTTGCCAGCAGTAAAGCCGCAGCGGTAATGGTTACCAACAGTAACAGTACACGGGTAAGAATATCCCATTGGATCTTTTTATATGTCATACTTGCTCAATCTTCTGTATAAAGCGGTTCTGGTTAATCCGAGTTCTTTGGCGGCTTTACTGATATTGCCATTGTGTTTATCGATCACTTTCATAATCGTATTTTTTTCCATGGTGCTCAGCTTCGTTACTTCATCTTCCTGCGTTTCTGTTACAGAAGACTCTATAGGTGAGAACAGCAGGTCAGGCGCTTCAATGGTAGCACTATCGGCCATAATAATGGCACGCTCAATAGTGTATTGCAGCTCGCGCACATTACCGGGAAAGGGGTACTGCTGCAGTTTTTCCAGGGCCGATGCATGAAACTGGATATTCGGTTTCAGGTATTTATTGGCATAAATACGGGCAAAATGTTTGGCCAGCAACAGAATATCTTCCTTCCTTTTCCTGAGTGGTGGCACAGTGATCTCTACCGTATTAATGCGGTAGATCAGGTCCTTCCTGAAACGGTTCTCATTGGCCAGTTCACTCAAAGGGATATTGGTGGCACAGATCAGGCGGATATCAATGGGCACTGCCTGGTTGGCACCCAAACGGGTCACCTGCCGGTTCTGTAACACAGTCAGTAGTTTAGCCTGCTGCTGCAGCGAAATATTACCGATCTCATCTAAAAACAAAGTGCCGCCATTGGCTGATTCAAAACGTCCTACCCTGTCTTCCCGCGCATCGGTAAAAGCACCTTTTTTATGACCAAATAATTCACTTTCGAACAGACTTTCCGTGAGCGCGCCCACATCCACTTTTATAAATGGTTTATCGGCCCGTAAAGATTGCTCGTGAATAGCGGTGGCGATCAGGTCTTTACCCGTACCATTCTCGCCCAATATCAAAATATTGGCATCTGTTGGCGCAATCTTATCAATCTTGTGAAAAATATCCTGCATTACTTCGCTCTCACCAATCATGGCATTATTGCCCTTACCGGCCACCATTTTTTGCGAACTATTGCTGCTTTTAGGCAGCTCCCGGTTCTTCAGCACATTGGATAAAGTGGATAATAATTTCTCATTATGCCAGGGTTTTACCACAAAATCGGCGGCCCCTTCTTTCAGGGAACGTACAGCCAGATCAATATCGCCATAAGCGGTGATCATGATCACAGATACTTCCGGTTTGATCTGTTTGATCCTTTGCAGCCAGTAAATACCCTCATTACCCGTATTGATGGAAGCATTAAAATTCATATCCAGCAAAACCAGGTCAAAATTGTCTTTGCCCAGCAAAAAAGGGAGCTGTTCGGGATTTTTTTCGGTTACTACTTCCTTTACTTCCGTACGCAGCAGCAGCCGAACGGCGGTTAATACGTCTGTATCATCATCTATTACCAGAATACTGGCTTTCTTCAAACTCATGCAGGATCGGTTTAGTCGTTTATTCGTTTACTGGTTTATTCGTTTACTGGTTTATGGTTTGATATGTGCTAAGGGATTGATAGACAAAACAAATAAACCAATAAACCGGTAAACCAACTACTATAAATATACCAGTTAGCTAAGATTCTGAAAAAGAACCGGTTAGAAAATGGGGCGCTGGGATACTGTATCAAAACCGGACAGTTTCTGTACCGTATGCGTACAGTTTAAGCAGCCAGCTAAAAGTAATTCATTGATTATCAATAGTATTATTCTTTGGCACAATCGTTTCTTATACTATTCCCAGAAATCAACCTTTATGAAACCGAACACCCAGCAACAGTCCAGATTCATCGCCCTCCTGCTCGTGGCAGGAACCATTGGCCTTGTATTACTGATGCACGTACATTCTACCCGCCAGGCTTGTAGCGGCCGGGAATCATCAGAAATAGGCTTAATCAAACTCATATAAGTTTCAAACCAAAAACAACAGCTGTGGACAGAGTCATTCAAAAAAAGAAATGGAATACCAAGAAGATCCTCACCATTGCCATGGTGGTATTGATTGTTGGATTGATTGCAGGAAGTATCTATTTCACTTCCGGCAAATCCAAACTGAACGTAGATACAGAAAGGATCACCATCAGTGAAGTAACCAAAGGGCCCTATAAAGATGCCATCCCGGTAAACGGGATCGTATTACCCGTTACCTCTATTTACCTGGACGCCACCGAAGGGGGCCGTGTAGAAGAAAAATATGTGGAAGATGGTGCCATCATGAAAAAAGGGCAGCCCATCCTCAAATTATCCAATACCAACCTGCAGCTGAGCCTGGTAAACCAGGAAACCTCTGTATATAACCTGCTTACCCAGATGCAGATCTCCCGCAACGCGGCACAGCAGAACACGGTGAACAAACTGAACCAGATGACCGATGTGGAAAGTCAGTTAACAGAAGCAGAACGCCTCTATAAACTGAACAAAACCCTGTACGACCAGAAAGCCATTGGTTTACAGGAGTTCAAAACATCGGAAAATAACTATACCTACCTGCTGCGCAAGAAAAAACTGACCAACCAGATCCTGCAGCAGGATTCTCTCTCCAATAAACAGCAACTGGAACAGGCCAAACAGTCTTACGAGGGTTCCCAGAACGCTTTGACCGTGATGCGTAAAAAAGTAGGCGACCTGATTGTACGGGCACCGATTGACGGGCAGTTAACTTCCCTTGATGCAGAGATCGGCCAGAACAAAAGAGAAGGCGAGCGTTTAGGGCAAATAGATGTGCTGAGTGGATTTAAAGTGCGCGTAGATGTGGACGAACATTATATCTCCCGCATTTTCACCGGCCTTACCGGCGATTTCACTTTTGCCAACAAAACCTATAAACTGAAGATCACCAAAGTATTTACGCAGGTAACCAACGGCAGGTTCCAGGTAGATATGCAGTTTGTGGGCGATATACCACAGGGCATCCGCCGCGGACAAACCCTGCAGATCCTGCTGGCGTTGAGTGATGAAACCACAGCCATCCTGGTTCCCAAAGGTGGATTTTACCAGCAAACCGGCGGTAACTGGATCTTTAAAGTGAATGAGAACGGAACCATGGCCTATAAAGTAGATATCCAGCTCGGACGCCAGAATCCTGATTACTACGAAGTATTACAGGGACTGAAACCGGGTGATAAAGTAGTTACTTCCAGTTACGAGAATTACGGCACTATGCAGGAGCTGGTGTTGAAGAAGCAGTAGGGATGGGTTTATTCGTTTATTGGTTTATTGGTTTACTGGTATGGTTAGTACAGTTAGCCTAAAATCAACGGGACCAATAAACCAATAAACAAGTAAACAAATAAACCACACAGCATTACAACTTTTGAGATAAAACAACTCTTCTAATAACAAAAACAAAACCATGATAAAAATCACTGACCTCGAAAAGATCTACCGTACAGATGAGGTAGAAACCATTGCACTGAATAAACTGTCGATGGAGATTAAACCAGGAGAATTTGTAGCTGTGATGGGGCCTTCCGGTTGCGGCAAGTCTACCCTGTTGAATATCCTGGGTTTACTGGATGATCCGGATAATGGTAGTTTTATTTTTAACGGAACCGAGATCGCCAAATTCAACGAGCGCCAGCGCGCAGATCTGCGTAAGCATAATATCGGTTTTGTATTCCAGAGTTTTAACCTGATTGATGAACTGACCGTTTTTGAAAACGTGGAGTTACCCCTGATCTATACCGGCGTAAAAGCGGCCGATCGCAAAAAGAAAGTGGATGAAGTACTCGAGAAAGTACAGATCATGCATCGCCGTAACCATTACCCGCAACAGTTATCCGGTGGTCAGCAGCAGCGTGTGGCCGTGGCCCGTGCCGTGGTAAACAATCCCAAACTGATACTGGCGGATGAGCCTACCGGTAACCTCGATTCCTCCAACGGTAACGAAGTGATGGAATTGCTGACCAACCTGAATGAGCAGGGTACCACTATTATCATGGTAACACACTCTGAGCATGATGCAAGGTATAGTCACCGTATCATCCGTATGCTGGATGGACAAACTGTAACAGAGAATATACTGGTATAAGCAACCTGCTTATTACCGAATAGCCTACTACCCTAAACACCACTATTACCATGTTCAGCAACTACCTGAAAATAGCTGTGAGGAATCTTTTAAAAAACAAAGGGTTCTCTTTTATCAATATTCTGGGCCTTTCTGTCGGTATGGCCAGTGCGATACTGATTCTGCTGTGGATCAATCATGAAATGAGTTACGACCAGTTTCACGAAAAGAAAGACCGCATTTACGAAGCCTGGAACAAAGATACTTTCAGCGGTAAACTGCAGTGCTGGAATACCACCCCCAAAATTTTTGCCCGTACCGTAGAACGTGATTTTCCGGAAGTAGAAATGGCGACGCGTGTAAACTGGCCCAGTAATTTCCTTTTCACCATTGGTGAAAAGAAGCTGACCGTGAGTGGTAATATCGTGGACTCCAACTTCCTGAACGTATTCAGTTTTCCGCTGGTAAAGGGTGATCCGAATACGGTTTTAAAAGACATGTATTCGATTGTGCTGACAGAGAAACTGGCCAAAAGCTTTTTCGGAGAGGAGGATCCCATAGGTAAAGTGGTGCGCATTGATACTAAAGACAATTTTACCGTTACCGGTATTGTGAAAGACCTTCCCAACAATACCCGTTTCAAATTTGAATATCTCCTGCCCTGGGCCTACCTGCGCAAACTGGGCGAGGATGATGCCAACTGGGGCAATAACTCCACCCGCAACTATGTGTTGCTGAAAAAGAATACCACCCTGGCATCCATTGCTCCGAAATTGAAGAAATTAAAGCGCAAGTATGATAATACAGAGTTGACCAACGAAATGTTTCTCTACCCGATCAGTCGCTGGAGATTGTACTCCAGCTTTACCAATGGCGTAGAAGATGGCGGCTTGATTGATTTTGTGAAGATGTTTGGTGTGATCGCGGCTTTTATCCTGCTGATTGCCTGTATCAATTTTATGAACCTGAGTACGGCCCGCAGTGAAAAAAGAGCCAAAGAAGTAGGGATCCGCAAAGTAGTGGGTGCCAATAAAGGATCACTGATCGGACAGTTCCTGGGTGAATCTATCCTCATTTCGCTGATCGCAGGCTTATTTGCCATACTGATTGTACAGATCAGTTTACCCGCTTTTGGTGTGTTAACCGATAAAAAACTGTCGATTGATTATGGCAATATCAATCTCTGGCTCATCTTTATCGGATTCGTACTCTTTACGGGTGTATTGGCGGGCAGTTATCCTGCCTTCTATCTATCGGCCTTCAAACCGGTAAAAGTATTAAAGGGTACTTTTCTGAAATCAGACAAAGTGGTAACACCCCGGAAAGTGCTGGTGGTATTGCAGTTCACTTTCGCCATCATCCTCATTATCTGTACAGCCATTGTGAAAGAACAGATCCAGCACGCCCGTAACAGGGATCTGGGATATGACAAGAAAAACCTGATTTTCCATTTTCTGACAGATGACCTTACCAAAAATTATCCGTTGGTGAAAAATGAACTGCTCAGTTCCGGTGCAGCCACTTCTGTATCCAGAACCAGTGCCCCTATTACACAGGGCTGGAGCGATACCTGGGGTATTGAATGGGTAGGAAAAGCCCCGGATGATAAAACTGATTTTGACCGCTTTTCGGCAGATGAAGACCTCGGTACAACCGTTGGATTGCAATTTGTGAAAGGCCGTGATTTTAACCTCAAACAGTACCTGACCGATTCAACAGCCATGATCCTGAACGAGTCTTCCGTGAAAGCCATGGGCTTCAAAGATCCGATCGGGCAGATCGTAAAAGACAATGGCCGCGATTGGCATGTAGTAGGTGTGGTGAAAGATTTTATCCTGCAGTCTCCCTACCATCCTACCAAACCCATGATCATTGAAGGAGCCAAAGGCTGGTTTAATGTGATCCATATTAAACTGAATAATAAAAATGCTACCGCCGATAACCTGAAAAAAGCAGAGCTGATCTTCAAAAAATACAACCCGAATTATCCTTTCGAATACAAGTTTATTGATGAAGACTACGCCGCCAAATTCAAATCCGAACAACGTACCGGAACATTGGCCGGTTTGTTTGCAGGTCTTACCATCTTTATTTCCTGCCTGGGATTATTTGGTTTAGCCGCTTATATGGCCGAAAGCCGGATCAAAGAAATTGGGGTAAGAAAAGTATTAGGAGCGTCTGTTACCGGGATTGCTACCCTGTTATCGAAAGATTTTATCGGACTGGTAATCATCTCTTTTGTACTGGCATCACCAGTAGCCTGGTGGTTTATGCATAACTGGTTACAGAACTATCCGTACCGGGTAAATATTGAGTGGTGGATCTTCGCTTTTGCGGCCCTTCTCAGTATTCTGATCGCGATGATTACGGTAAGTTATCACGCCATTAAAGCAGCCAGTGCCAATCCTGTTAAAAGTTTGCGTACAGAATAAGAAACATTGATACAACGGATATACACATGAGAAATTGACTATCCATTCATCAATTAATTGAAACAAATGCTAAAGAACCATTTGATCGTCGCCTGGCGAAATCTTTTACGGAACAAATCTTTCTCTGTTATTAACCTGGCAGGACTAACCATTGGTATGGCCGCCACTATGCTGATTCTGTTGTGGGTATATACAGAAAAGTCATGGGACAAACAGTATAAAAAATACCATTCTACCTACCATGTCATGTCGAACCGGAATTTCAACGGAGAGATCAATACAGGGCCGGATATGATGTTTCCATTGGCCAGAACAGCCAAAGCCAGTTTACCGGAAGTAGAAAATGCTGCTGTAGTTTCTTTTCCCAACCGCATTATTTTTACGGTTGGCGATAAGATTTTAACCAAAAATACACTCAACACTACTACCGATTTTTTCAACATTTTCAGTTTTGATTTTGTAGAAGGAGACGCTTCCGCCATCCAGGATCCCGATGCACTGATTTTTACCGAAAGCACGGCTAAAGCATTTTTTGGCAACACTCCGGCTGTTGGTAAAACGGTAAAAGTGAACAATGACAGAAATGCCATTGTAAAAGCAGTGGTGAAAGATATACCTGCGTCATCTACCATTCAGTTTGAAGCATTGATTCCTTTTAATCCCTCTTCTAAAAGCGTACAGGCAGCAGAACAGGAATGGGTAAACTGCGGCGACAGGGTTTTCATCACCACCCGTGCGGGAACCAATATAGCTTCGCTTGAGCAGAAAATGCTGCAGCTGATCAAGACCAATACCAAAGGCGAAAACCCCACTACAAAAGGTAGCCTGATCCTGCATCCCATGGAGAAATGGAGATTGTACGAAGAATTCAAAGATGGTAAAAATACCGGTGGCCGTATCCAGTATGTATCCTTATTCATCTGGATCGCATTGATCATCCTTGCGATTGCCTGTGTTAATTTCATGAACCTCTCTACCGCCCGATCTGAAAAAAGAGCCAAAGAAGTAGGTATCCGCAAAACACTGGGATCTGGAAGAGCACAATTGCTGATACAATTCATAACAGAATCATTACTCCTGTCTATTACAGCAGCCATACTGGCCATGGGTCTGGTATATGTGTTATTGCCGCTGTTCAGCCAATTGCTGAACCAACCTATCCGCATACCTTATCAGGAACCTGCTTTATGGTTGATACTCACAGGCATAACGGTGATTACCGGTTTGCTGGCAGGAAGTTATCCGGCTTTTTATTTGTCGGGTTTTCAACCGGTGAAAGTATTGAAAGGCAGTTTTCTTCCGGCACGCGGAGTATTGTTACCGAGAAAAATTCTGGTTACAGCCCAGTTTATCGTATCCATAGTACTGGTATCTGCCACAATGATCATTTACCAGCAATTACAATTTGTAAAAAAACGCGACCTGGGTTATTCACCCAATAACCTCCTTACCATTAATGGTTCTCCGGCAACTGATAAAAGTTTTGAGGCAATCAGAAACGACCTCATGCAAACCGGCATGGTGGCAGCCGTAAACCGAACCTCCAGCCCACCCACTAATATTTTCGGATTTACATCGGGCGTAAAAGCCGTAAATGCGCCGGCCAGCAATAACCTGATCATTGGTTTCATGTTCACCGATGTGGATCTGACCAAAACACTGAATGCCCGAATCGTGGCTGGTCGTGATTTCAGGCTGGGCGATAGCCTGGGTGTGATCTTTAACAAGGAAGCCATCAAACTGATGGGCCTGACCAATCCCATTGGTGCACCCGTAACCTGGGCCGGAAGAAATATGGAAATAGTAGGCGTAGTCGACAATATGGTAATGGGCTCTCCCTACGAATCAGCCGCCCCACTGATGTTTAAATATGAAAACAAGTGGTCGCGTTATCTCAATGTACGGTTAACAGAAAAAGCGGATCCCCGCAAAGCAGTGTCCAGCATCGAAAATATTTACAAAAAATACAGCCCGGCCTTCCCTTTCGAATTCCGTTTTGTAGATGATGCGTTTAACGAGAAATTCAATACAGAACAACTGATCAGCCGCCTGTCTGTGATTTTTGCAGGACTGGGAATTTTCATCTGCTGTCTTGGTTTATTCGGTCTCGTGTCTTCCTCTATCGAAAGAAGAAAAAAAGAGATTGGTATCCGGAAAGTATTGGGCGCCAACCTGCAACAGCTGTTATTACTGTTATCAAAAGAGTTCCTGTATCTCGTAGCCATTGCCTTCCTGATTGCCATTCCTGTTGCGTGGTGGACGATGCACCGCTGGTTGGAAAATTTCAGTTACCGTACTTCCATTTCACTGCTGGTATTTATTCTGGTAGGGCTAGGTATGTTACTGATTGCATTGGTAACAGTTAGTATGAACGCTACCAAAGCAGCACTCACCAATCCTGTAAAAACATTAAGAAGCGAATAACAAGTAAGAAAAAGATATCACCCATGATAAGAAACTACCTGAAGATCGGATGGCGCAATCTGACCAAAAACAGATCCTATGCCTTTATCAATATTTTCGGACTATCACTCGGCATAGCCTGCAGTATTGTGATCTTCACCATTGTAAAGTATCATCTGGGATTTGATAATTTTCACGAGAACAAAGACCGCATTTACCGGATTGTAACCGAATGGCATGATGACGAACCTGGTACTTCTGAAGCAGTTCCCAGTCCGGTAGGCCGCGCTTTCCGTTCTGAATTCACTTTTGCCGAGAAAACCGCCCGTGTGATTTCTTATAATGATGCATTGGTAGCCATGGATGCCGGCAGCGACAGGAAAAAATTCAAAGAAGAATCCGGCATCGCCTATGCGGAGCCGGAATTCTTTGATATTATGCATTTCCCACTGTTGAAGGGTAACCAGCAGAATTTCCTCTCCACTCCCAATTCGGCTGCCATTACGGAGAAACTGGCAAAGAAATATTTCGGAACAGAAGACCCCATGGGTAAAACGATCCGGATTAATAATAAAACTGATTTCATTGTAAAAGGAATTCTGAAAGATCTTCCTAATAATACCGATTTCACGGAAGAGATCTATTTATCGTACCAGAACCTTATTGACCAAAGCAGGTGGCTGGCAGTGGATAGTAACTGGGGCGGTGTATACAGTGGCAGTCACTGTTACATTCTGTTAAAACAAAATGCTACCCCTGCCCAGGCCAACCAGGCCTTGGCACAGCTGGTAAAAAAGAATTATACGGGCAGGGATGCCAATGTTTGGCATTTCCGTTTACAGGAATTGTCTGACATCCACTTCAACCCGGATTTCAACGGATCCGCCAATAAAAAATATTTATGGGCATTTACTTTGATCGGTCTGTTTCTGATTATCACGGCCTGTGTTAATTTTATCAACCTTGCCACAGCACAGGCGCTGAACCGATCTAAGGAAGTGGGCATCCGTAAAGTCCTGGGTAGTATGCCAAAACAACTGTTCTGGCAATTCATTGCTGAAACAGCTTTGATTACGTTTTTTGCGTTATTACTGGCCATTGTTATTGCTGTGGTATCCATGCCTTTTGTGAACCAGCTTTTTAAATCCAATATGAGCCTGCAACTGCTGCAGAATCCTCCCTTATGGATTTTTCTGCTGGTTACCGGCGTAGTGGTTACTTTCTTATCCGGTTCTTACCCCGGATTGGTTCTGGCCCGGTTTCAGCCTGTGATGGCCCTGAAAAGCCGGCTTTCACAAAAACATATCGGTGGATTTTCATTACGCCGTATACTGGTAGTAACACAGTTTGCCATTTCGCAAATGCTCATCATTGGCACCATCGTGATTGCCAGTCAGATGCATTTTTCCAAGAATACAGATATGGGTTTTTCCAAAGAAGCCATCATCAGTCTGCCCATCCCTATCAGCGATAAAGTAAAGATGAATACGCTCCGCACCCGCTTATCAGGTGTGGCCGGTGTAGAGAAAATATCCCTTTGTTATCAACCGCCGGCTTCCGGCTCCAACAACACTACCGGTATCCGCTATGATAACCGTGCAGAAGAGGAACACTGGGGTATCAATGTAAAAAATGCGGACGCTGATTACCTGTCCACATTCGGATTGAAACTGGTGGCTGGCAGAAATTTTTTCCCTTCAGACAGTACCCGCGAAATACTGGTAAATGAAACTTTTGTAAAAAAGCTGAATATCAAATCACCGCAGGAAGTGATCGGTAAACGGGTCTCAATTAACGGCGGAAGTACGGTAGCACCGATTGCCGGTGTGGTCAAAGACTTTCATAACTATTCTTTCCACAGCGAGATCTCAGCCCTTTGTATCCTGCCGGATAACAGCAACTATAGTACCTGTTCGATCAAAGTAAACATGAAAAACCTGCAGCCGGCCATGGCTGCCATGGAAAAGATCTGGAACGAAACCTATCCCGATTATCTCTATGCCTACGAATTTCTCGACGAAAGAATTGCCCGTTTCTATGAAGGTGATACCATGACCTTGAAACTGATTGAAGCCTTTGCCATCATCGCCATCATCATTGGTTCACTCGGATTATATGGTTTGGTTTCTTTTATGGCCGTACGGAAAACCAAAGAAATCGGCGTCAGAAAAGTATTGGGGGCTAATCTGAAAGATATCCTGTGGCTGTTCGGAAAAGAGTTTACCCGTTTATTGCTGCTCGCTTTTGTCATCGCTGCTCCCATAGCATGGTGGGCCATGAGCCAGTACCTGCAGGAGTATAAAAACAGGATCAGTCTGCACCCGGGTATATTTTTCCTGGCCATAGCAGCTACCTTCCTGATTGCAGCTTTTACGGTAGGCTATCGTTCAGTAAAAGCGGCAGCGGCAAATCCTGTAACCAGTTTGAGAACCGAATAACCAGACCCGTTAACTCAATCATACTATCATGCTTACAAACTATTTCAAAACGGCCATCAGGAACCTCAAACATAACAAGGCTTTTTCCTTGATCAATGTATTAGGGCTGTCGATCGGCATCAGTGCCGCACTCGTGATATTCCTGATTGTACAGTATGATTTCAGTTTTGACCGGTTTCATACCCACCGGGATCGCATGTACCGGGTTACTTCTATTTTTACTTTTGCAGGCGAAACCTATAAAAATCCCGGAGTAGCTTACCCATTGGGTAATACCATCGGAAAAGAAGTTACCGGACTCGATATTATCGCACCTATCAAAACATGGAACGAAAACCAGAAAATCACCATTCCCGCTCAGAATGGCAGTTCCGAGATCAAACTCAAAAAACAACCCGTCCCTGTTTTTGCAGATGAAAATTATTTTAAGCTCGTGTCCTATGAATGGGTAGCCGGAACAGCTGCCGTATCCCTGCAAGAACCCTATCAGGTAGTATTAACAGAAAAAACTGCGGATCGTTATTTCCCCAAACTCACAGCCAGTGAAATCCTCGGTAAAGAAATTGTATTCGACGATACGGTAAGAACTACCGTAACAGGCATTGTAAAAGACCTCGCAGGAAATACAGACCTGGGCTATACCACTTTTGTTTCGAGGATTACCCTTGAAAAAACAAGTTTACAACCCAGAGACTGGAAAACATGGAGCAATACAACAGATGCTTCTCAGCTATTGGTTCAGTTATCACCGGGTACCAGTGCAGCGAAAGTGGAAAAAATGGCTAATACCTTATTAGCCAAATACAATAAAAAGGAAAAAGACGACCAAAGTACCCAGTCATTCAAATTACAACCCATTGCTGATCTTCATTTTAATGCAGATCTTGGAAACTATAGTGAGCGAACCGCACATAAACCCACTTTATACGGCCTGTTAGCAGTAGCTGCTTTTTTATTGGTGCTGGGTTGTATCAATTTCATTAACCTTACAACAGCTCAGGCCTCTCATCGTGCAAAAGAGATCGGAATCCGTAAAACCATGGGGGGCTCGCGAAAGCAATTGCTGCTGCAGTTTATGAGCGAGACATTTGTGATTACTTTACTTGCCACTGTTTTATCGCTTATATTAACACCTTTTTTATTAAAGATTTTCAGTGATTTTATTCCACCGAAACTTCATTTTGATCTGTTGGGTCAGCCCCTGATGATTGGGTTCCTGGTACTACTGATCATCTGTGTTACTTTTTTATCGGGCTTCTACCCCGCGATGGTACTTTCTTCTTTCAAACCCGTGAATGTATTAAAGAACCAAAACCTATTCAATACCGGTAAAAGCCGCAAGAACTGGATCAGGAAAAGCCTTACAGTATCGCAGTTCACCATTGCACAGTTTTTTATTCTGGCCACACTGGTGGTAAGCAGCCAGATTCATTTTACACTGAACAAGGATCTCGGGTTTACCAAAGAGGCACTCATTTTTTTCCGTACAAACTACCGAGACACTTCGCGTGCTAAAAAACTGATCCTCGCTAAAGAATTAAAATCGATACCGGAAGTAGCGGCCGTAGGTCTTTCTACCGGCACACCCGCTTCGCCCGATGCCTGGAGTAGTACAATCGCTTACCATAACGGCAAAAAAGATATTACCACAGATGTGGAAATGAAATTCGGAGACACTGGATACCTGCACCAGTTTGGAATGAAACTATTGGCCGGAAAAAACTATTCGGCTTCCGATACGGCCCGCGAGTTCCTCATCAACCATACCTATGCCAAAGTACTTGGATTCAGCCAGCCTGCAGATGCGGTAGGCACCTACCTCACCTGGGATAATAAAAAAATGCTGGTTACCGGTGTACTGGCAGACTTTCACCAGAAATCGCTTCACCAGAAAATCAAACCACTGGCATTGGGAAGTTGGGATCTCATCAACAACGTGTTTACCGTCACACTTCCTCCTAAAAATGCTGATGGCAGTAACTGGAAAACAGCGATTGCCAAAATAGAAAAAGCCTGGAAACAGATATACCCCGAAGAAGATTTCGACTATCATTTTCTGGATGAATCTATTGCACAGAGTTATCGTGCAGAGCAACATATTGCCAGCTTGCTGAAATGGGCAACCGGTCTGGCCGTACTCATCAGCTGCCTGGGTTTACTGGGATTAGTGATGTTTACCACTAACCAGCGCACCAAAGAAATTGGCGTACGAAAAGTATTAGGAGCTTCTGTTGCCCAGATCGTTACCATCCTCAGCAAAGACTTTTTATGGCTGGTAATGATCGCATTTGTAATAGCCACACCGGTTGCCTGGTATGCGTTGAATCAATGGTTGCAGAATTTTGCCTACAGAACGCCCATCAATCTCTGGTTATTTCTGCTGGCGGGTATAGCGATGTTTCTCGTGGCATTATTCACTATCAGTCTGCAAACTTTCAAAGCAGCGTCTGCCAATCCTGCTGACAGTTTACGAACAGAATAAATACAGCTATCTCACAAACTAAAGAATACCTATGATACAGAACTATTTTAAAATGGCCTGGCGAAACCTGATGAAACACAAATTCATCTCGTTCATCAATCTCTTTGGCTTAACTATGGGACTGGTCTGCTGCCTGCTGATTTCATTGTATATTATTCACGAAACCAGTTACGATACCTATCATAGCAAAGCCAACCGCATATACCGGCTTACCCGCAGTTTTAACAACCCGGATGGTGCCGTAACGCTGAAACTGGGTACGGTAGCGCCGCCCTTCGGGCCATTGCTGAAGAACGATTTTCCGGATATCCAGAAAGTGACCCGTTTGTTACCCAATGGTAAAACACCGGTGAAATATGAGGACAAACTATTCAGTGAAAGCCAGCTGTTTTTTGCCGATGAAAACCTGTTTGATGTATTTGATGTGGATGTGGTAAAAGGTAATCCCGCCAAAGCCCTGACGGATCCCTTTACTGTGATGCTGTCAGAAAAGATCGCAGAAAAATATTTTGGCAAGGAAGAGCCGATGAATAAAATGATCCGCTTTAATAACCAGTTTAACCTGAAGGTATCGGGTATTTTTAAGTCATTCCCCTCCAACTCACATATCCATCCCGAGATCATGGTATCCTTTAATACCCTGAAAGATTCAGCGGTATATGGCGAGCGACAACTGCAAACCAATTATGGCAACAATTCCTTTTTCACCTATTTCCTGGTTCCGGAGAACTATCCTGTTAAAAATATCGAAGCGCAGTTCCCGGCTTTTATTGATAAACATGTATTTTTTCCCGGCGCCCCCTCCACCATACAATTCTCCAAACTCACCAAACTGGAGATCCAGAAGCTGACAGATATCCATTTATACTCGCATACGGATTATGAAGCAGAAGAGAATGGAGATATTAACCGGGTATATATATTCTCTATTATTGCACTCATCATACTGCTGATAGCCTGTATCAATTACATGAACCTGTCAACGGCCCGTTCCACACTGCGGGCCAAAGAGATCGGGATCAGGAAAGTATCCGGTGCAGGCAAAGGAGAACTGGTAGCGCAATTCCTGAGTGAATCTGTGCTGATTGCCTGGATTGCGATGACACTGGCCATTCTCATCGCCTGGCTGATTTTACCCGCTTTGAATAAAATGGCCGGTGTTGAATTATCGGCCACTATGTTATTGAATTGGAAATTCCTTTTACCCTTATTATTGGTTCCCTTTATAGTAGGTATTGTATCCGGCCTCTATCCTGCCCTGTTCATGTCATCTTTCCAGCCTGTTAAAACATTGAAGGGCTTGTTCAAAGCCGGTGGCAGATCTATCTCTTTCCGCAAGGCGCTGGTGGTAACACAATTCGGTATTTCCATTGTACTGATCATCACTACTGCCATTGTTTTTCAGCAACTCCGTTTTATGCAACAGGCAAAACTGGGTTATTCCAAAGAGCAGGTAGCAGTATTTCCATACTACTTTACCGGCAATAGCCAGTTCGAGGCTTTCCGCAACGATTTGCTAGGCAAATCCTATATCCGCAGTATGGGCCGTTCTTCAAGGATCCCTACGGGCAGGCTACTGGATTCGCAGAACGCATCAGCCGAATCGGGCGATTCGCTTCAATCAGTAAACGTAGAGCTGAAATACCTCGCTGTTGATCATGACTTTATTCCTTCCTACAATATCAGTCTGGCTGCGGGCAGAAATTTCTCAGCAGGCGTATCCACAGACACAAGTAATTTCCTGCTGAACGAAGCAACCGTGAAAGCACTGGGCTGGTCCTCGGCAGAAAAAGCAGTAGGCCGTAATTTCTCCTACGGAAATGTATCTGGTAAAGTAATCGGCGTTGTGAAAGATTTTCATTTTGAGTCTTTGCGGCAGAAAATTGCACCGATGGTCATGTCTTTACCCAAACCCGAACAGGCTAATTTCTTTAATGCCCTTTCCATCAAAATCGCCGGTACCAATACAACCGAAGCGCTGGCCGAGATTGAACAGAAATGGAAGACCTATTTACCCGGTATCCCCTTTGAATTTTCCTTCCTGGATGATAATTACAATAAATTATACCTGTCTGAACAAAGACAAAGCAGTCTGTTTACGCTGTTCGCGGGCATCGCTATCCTGATTGCCTGTTTGGGTTTACTGGGTTTATCCTCCTTCGCCATCACACAAAGAATCAAAGAGATTGGCGTAAGGAAAGTGCTGGGGGCAGGTACGGGCAGCATTGTGTTGTTATTATCGAAAGATTTCCTTATCCTGGTATTGGTTGCCGCATTGATAGCCTTCCCTGTTGCCTGGTACGGTGTAAACCGCTGGTTAACGGATTTTGCTTACCGCATCCCCATCAGCTGGTGGATTTTTGCGGCAGCAGGTATTGTGGCAGCCTTAATTGCTTTGCTAACAGTGAGTGTATTAGCGATCAGAGCAGCCAATGCCAACCCGGTAAAAAGTTTACGAACAGAATGATATGGTGAATGGTGAATGGGCAATGATGAATGTACCTCCACTGCCCATTCACTACTCACTAATCACCATTGACCATTCACAATTCACTACAATGATCCGAAACTATTTCAAAATTGCCTGGCGTACCCTGATGAAGAACAAGGTCTTTTCCTTCATCAACATCTTTGGTTTATCTATTGGCCTGGCCTGCTGTATGTTGATCACCTTGTATCTTAACAATGAAATGTCCTATGATCAGGACCAGCCACTGGCTGATCAAATCTACCAGGTAGGAACTGTTTTTGTACAGGGCGGAAAAGACATGAACAGTATGCCTAACACGCCGCACCCCATGGCGAACGGTTTGCAACGGGAATTTCCGGAAGTTGCAGACGCTACGCATTTGCTGGGAATGTTCGCCGATGATAAAACACTTTTGCAGTTTAATCCGGGGAATGGACAAACAACTCATTCGTTTTATGAGACCAAAGGATATCTCACAGACCCTTCTTTCTTCC
>DASWXD010000032.1:0-17836 GCA_036405675.1 Sediminibacterium sp. | reverse complement strand
TTCCTTTACCAAATCCAGCGGTATCCAGGTACGTTTTTCGTCCAATATAGAAAATGAATCGGTTCATCCCAATCAGAGCCTGGCTTTGTACCGGATTATTCAGGAAGCCCTGGCCAATATCAAACAACATGCAAGGGCCAGCCATGTAACGGTTTCGCTGATCAGGCTGGACGGTATGCTGGATCTGTCTATAGAAGATGATGGTATCGGATTTTCATCTTCGGCGGTAGATTCGGGCAACCACTACGGACTGCTGGAGATCAGGGAGAGAATCTATGCCATGAACGGAACTTTTAACCTGATAGCTGCGCCCGGTCAGGGTACTAAGTTGCAAATCCAGATTCCCTTAGAGAAACGTTAATTTTTTTTACCGCCGGTTACTCCTACATTCTAATGCAATCCTGGCGCGGAAAAGCCTATGTCATACAGTTGTCAGCTTTCCTGTAAAACGGTTTTTTAAGCCTTTTTTAATATAATTTCGCGGGGCAAATGGGAAAATTAGCCGCATTCTTACTGATACTGGTAGGGTCTACCCAATCCCCTGTTTTTGTTTACGCCCTGCAAACAAAAGCCAGGCCGGTTATTCATCTCCTGCAGGATCTTACACAGGAACAGGACCAGCAGGATCTTCCCGCTCCATCCGCCGATGATGGGCCGGATCAGTCTGACGATTACAAATTACCCCTCTGTCGTATCCAGGTTCCCGAACCTCTCTGTAAAGAGATTCCCGGTATTTCGGATCCATACCTGCTCATAGAAGTTTTGCAACAGAACTATGCGATAACCACACCACCACCCGAGTGTTAGTACGGTTCGCTTCAGTTCTCCCTGCCTTTTAAGTTTATTTTTTACCGGCCCGTTTGGGCAAAAAACCCCTAGTTATGCATAGTCGTGTACTGTATGTAGGTATTCTTAGTTGCATAGGAATGCTCTTTGTTGCCTGTTCCTCCAAACAACAACCCAGCCAAACTGCCCCTGAGAGTTTCCAGGTATTTAATCCCATTGTGATAGACACATCGTACGACAAATCTTACGTAGCAGATATCCATTCTATGCAGAACGTTGAGATCCGCGCCCGCGTAAAAGGCTTTATTGAAAAGATTTTTGTGGACGAGGGTAAACCCGTAAAAGCCGGTCAGGTACTTTTTGCCTTCAGTAACATGATGCTGAAAGAAGAATTACTCAAAGCCAATGCACAATTGAAAAATGCCGTAGCAGAGTTAAAAGTGGCAGAAGTAGAACTGAAGAACAGCCGTAATCTGGTAGAGAAAAAAGTGGTTTCAGAAACAGAACTGGAAATGGCCAAGGCCAAAAAAGAAGCCATCGAAGCAAAAATACTGGAAGCCAAAGCCGCCGTATCTATTGCAGAACTGCATATTTCCTACTCGCAGATCAAAGCGCCCTTTGATGGGGTGATCAACCGGATCCCCTATAAAGTGGGTAGCCTTGTAGATGAGGGTACCCTGCTGACCACCCTCTCCAATAACAAGGAAATGTTCGCTTATTTCAATGTATCGGAGAAAGAGTATCTGCGCTTTTCCAAATCAAATGAGCTGACCAAACAGAACAATATTTCGCTGCTGCTGGCAGATAATACCCCGTTCAAATACAAGGGAAGGATTGAAACAGCGGAAACAGAAATTGATAAAAATACCGGCAATATCGCTATCCGTGCACGGTTTGCCAATCCTGAATACCTGCTCAAACATGGCGCTACCGGTAAGATCATCCTCAACGGTGTATTGAATGATGCATTGGTGATTCCGCAGAAATCTACGTTTGAAGTGCAGGACAGGGTGAATGTTTTTGTGGTTGACAGTAAAAATAAGGTTAGAACAAGACCGGTAGAAATACTGTGGAGATTACCACACCTGTATGTGGTGGGGGCTGGACTAACTACCAGCGACAAAGTAATCTATGAAGGCGTGCAATTGGTGAAAGAGGGAGACAGTATCAACGCCAAGCCTGTTGATCTGCGCAGCCTGCTTCCACAACTTTTACCTACCAATTAATCCATCCCATGACAGCTAATTTTATACGCCGACCGATCTTATCCATTGTTATTTCGTTGTTGATCACTTTTCTCGGACTGATCTCACTCTCGCAACTGCCGGTAACCCAGTTCCCGGATATTGCGCCACCCGAAGTAACCGTAACCACCAAGTACACCGGAGCTAACGCAGAAACCTGTGTGAAAGCCGTAGTAACGCCATTGGAGCGCGCCATTAACGGCGTGCCGGGTATGTCTTATATGTCGTCTGTTTCCGGTAACGACGGATCCAGTGTGATCTCCATCATTTTTAAATCCGGTGTAGACCCTGAAGTGGCTTCGGTGAATGTACAGAACCGGGTATCTTCTGTGGTGGATGAATTACCGGAAGAGGTGATCAAAGCAGGTGTGATTGTAGAAAAAGTGCAGAACAGTATGCTGCTGTACCTGAACATTCTCAGTGAAGACAGTACCGTGGATGAAAAATTTCTCTACAACTATACAGACATTAATTTATTACCCGAGTTAAAAAGAATTGAAGGAGTTGGTTTTGCCGATATCATGGGATCCCGCGAATACTCGATGCGGATCTGGATGAATCCCGACAAAATGACCACGTACAATATTTCTACCGATGATGTGATCAAAGCATTGAAAGAGCAGAACGTAGAAGCGGCACCCGGTAAAATAGGCGAAAGCTCAGGCAAAAGGCCGGAAGCGTTGCAGTATGTATTAAAGTACACGGGTAAGTTTAACACAGAAGAACAATATGAAAATATTATCCTGAAGAGTACGGTAGATGGTGAGATCATTACGCTGAAAGATGTGGCCCAGGTAGAATTTGGTTCACAGGAATATGATGTGATCTCGAAAGAGAATGGAAAACCTTCTGCGGCCATCCTGCTCAAACAAAGGCCGGGCAGTAATGCCAGTCAGGTAATTGCCAATATCAAAAGCCGGATGGAGGAACTGTCTGCCGGTTTCCCTTCCGGTATGAAGTATACAATCAGTTACGATGTATCTGCTTTCCTTGATGCCTCTATTCACGAAGTAATTAAAACCCTGATCGAGGCCTTCCTGCTGGTGGCATTGGTGGTATTTGTGTTTCTGCAGGATTTCCGCTCCACCCTGATCCCTGCTATTGCGGTGCCGGTATCGCTGGTGGGTACTTTCTTTTTCATGCAGCTGTTTGGTTTTTCGATCAATATGATCACCCTGTTTGCATTGGTATTATCAATCGGGATCGTGGTCGATAATGCCATTGTAGTGATAGAAGCGGTACACTCCATCATGGAAGAAACCAACCTGGGTCCGCGAAAAGCCACCGAAAAAGCTATGAAGGAAATCAGCGGTGCCATTATTGCCATTACATTGGTGATGTCGGCGGTGTTTCTGCCGGTGGCGTTTCTCGAAGGTCCTACAGGCGTGTTCTACCGCCAGTTCTCTTTAACCATGGCGGTATCGATTGTGTTATCGGGTGTGGTGGCTTTAACTTTAACACCCGCACTCTGTGCCACCATGCTCAAGAACAAACACCAGGAAGGTGCCCATGCAAAGAAGAGCCTGTTTCAGTTTTTCTTTGATGGATTTAATAAAAAATATAATGGTGTTGCCGATAAATATAAAAAACTGATCGAAGCGATTGCCAACCGCCGCGTAGTTACCTGGCTCATCATTCTGCTGTTTTGCGGATTTACCGGATTGGTAGGAAGTGTATTGCCCGGTGGCTTTATTCCTAACGAAGACCAGGCTACCATTTATGCCAATGTTACCGCACCATCCGGCGCTACCCTGGAGCGTACCGAAAAAGTAGTAGATGCCATTCAGAAAGCCGCACAGGAATTACCCGATGTGGCATCCGTATCTACCCTGGCCGGTTATAGTGTATTGTCTGAAGGCGTGGGCGCCACATTTGGTATGAACCTGATCGGTTTGAAAAAATGGGACGAGCGCGAGCGGACAGACAAAGAAGTGATTGAATTACTGAAAGACAAAACCCGCCATATCAAAGATGCCCGGATCGAATTCTTTACCCCGCCACCGGTGCCGGGTTATGGTAATTCTAGTGGGTTTGAATTGCGGTTATTGGATAAAACCGGTAGAGGTGACCTGAAAAAACTGGAGTCTGTTGCCAACGATTTTGTGCGCGAGTTGAAAAAACACCCGGCTATCGGAAATGCCTTTACCACTTTTGATGCCAGTTTTCCGCAGTACCTCGTAAGTATTGATAATATCAAAGCTGCACAGAAAGGTGTGATCCTTGCAGATGTACTAAACACACTGCAGGCATTTATCGGTAGCGAATATGCCACCAATTTCATCCGCTTTGGTCAGCTGTACCGGGTAATGATCCAGTCATCGCCCGAGTTCCGCTCAAGACCCGAAGACCTGATGCGCCTGTTTGTAAAAAACAAAATGGGCGAAATGGTGCCCGTAGCTGCTTTCCTTAAAATAGAAAAAGTATATGGTCCGGAACAGGTAACCCGTTACAATATGTATCCTTCTGCTATGGTAAACGGAGAGCCCAATCCGGGATTCAGCAGCGGCCAGGCTATAGCTGCCATCCGCGAAGTGGCCAAGGCAAAGTTGCCAGCGGGCTTCGGTTACGACTGGGCAGGCTCCTCGCGCGATCAGGCCAATACCGGTAGTGAAGCCATATTGATTTTTGTGGTGAGTCTGCTGTTTGTGTACTTACTGTTATCGGCACAATACGAAAGTTTCCTGTTGCCCATGCCGGTGATCCTGTCATTACCAACGGGGGTATTCGGTGCCTTCTTTATGCTGTGGGCACTTGGTTTGGAAAACAATATTTATGCGCAGGTGGCCATGATCATGTTGATTGGTCTGTTGGGTAAAAATGCCATCCTGATTGTAGAGTTTGCTTCGCTGAAACACAGGGAAGGTAAAACGCCTTTGCAGGCAGCCATCGAGGGAGCGGCATCGAGGCTGCGCCCGATTCTCATGACATCCTTCGCCTTTATTGCGGGCCTGATCCCGCTGATCTTCGCCAGTGGTGCAGGTGCCATCGGTAACAAAACCATTGGTACCGCAGCAGCGGGCGGTATGCTGTTCGGAACCCTATTTGGGGTGATCGTGATCCCGGGGATCTATGTGATTTTTTCGAAAGTGACAGATGCCATGAAGAAAACAAAAGGGAAGGAAGAAAAACCATTTACTGAGACAATCTAATCAATATGAAAAGAAATCATCTGGGTACCATCATGTTACTGGTAACAGGATTATTCCTGGGAGCCTGCAGCACACCCGCTGTTATAACGAAGAAAGCAGACATCACTTTACCAGCTACCTATCCGGGGTCTGCAGATACAGGAGCAACCGTTCTGCATTCATGGAAGAATTTTTTCACCGATACCAACCTGATAAACCTGGTAAATAAAGGGCTTACCTATAACCAGGACCTGCAGGCAGCCTTGCAACGTTTACAATCCGCGCAGGCAGAAGTGTTGCTACAGAAAGGTTTGTTATTACCCACGGTGGGTGCCAGTGTAGCCGGCAGCCTGAAAAAATTCGGTCTGTACACCATGGATGGCGCGGGTAATATTGTGACGGAGATAACACCCGGTAAACTTATTCCCATCAATCTGCCCGATTATTTTATGGGCATACAAACCAGTTGGGAAATAGATGTATGGGGTAAACTGAAAAACAGGAAAAAAGCGGCAGTGGCCCGTTATATGGCCAGCGTAGAAGGAAAGAACCTGCTTACTACGCAGATCGTTTCGGCCATTGCTGCCAGTTACTATGAATTGCTGGCGATAGATCATACCATCAAAATCATTGATGAAACCATTCTGCTGCAGGAAAAAGCCTATGAGCTGGTAAAAGCGCAGAAAGAATTTGCGGCATCCAATGAGCTGGCGGTAAAACAGTTTGAGTCGCGCTTATTAAACCTGCGCGGGTTCAGGGTTGATCTGCAGCAACAAACACGACAGGTAGAAAATGCCTTACATATCCTTACCGGCACTTTACCGGGAGAAATCAAAAGAGAACAGCAGTTTTTTGAAGCCAGATTCCCGGGCATGATCAGTACCGGTGTACCAGCTGCACTGTTGCAGAACCGGCCCGATATACGCCAGGCCGAATGGAATGTACTGGCCACCAATGCAGAATTACAGGCTGCCCGTGCGGCTTTTTATCCTTCAGTAGCCATCAATGGCTCATTCGGTTTTCAGGCTTTTAAACCCGATCTGTTATTGCGCACACCCGAATCAATGGCGTATGGTTTGCTCGGCGGACTAACTGCACCCCTTATTAACCGCACCGCATTGAAAGCTAATTTTCAGAAAGCCAATGCCGGACAATTAGAAGCCTATTATCAATACCAGAAAACCATCCTTACGGGATATGTGGAAGTGTATAATGAAATGCTGCGGGTAAAAAACCTGGAACAGGTATTTGAACTGAAGAACAAAGAAGTAGCTTCTTTATCTCAATCCATTGATATTGCTGAATTACTTTTTAAAGCAGGACGTGCCACTTACCTGGAAGTGCTGTTAACACAGCAGAACGCATTACAGGCAAAACTGGAACTGGTAGAAACCAAAAAGAAACAGTTTCAAACCACTGTGAATCTTTATAAAACATTGGGTGGTGGCTGGCAGTAATGCCTTATAAACAGTGAATGATTGTAGGAACCCGGCAACGAATAGCCGGGTTCTTTTTTTGAATAGATTTTTATGTGTTCCGGGATACATGATTCTATCACTAAGATAACGGACGTATTCTGCTATATTTGGTAAACCTCTACAGGTAAACTTCCGGCTATGCAGTTTAACACATGGGAATTCGGCTATTTTGCGCTGGGCATACTTGTATTGTATTGGCTGTTCTATCAAAAAACGGCGATACAGAACCTGCTTTTACTGGCAGGCAGCTATTATTTCTACAGCCGTTTACACGTGCTGTTTCCTGTGTATTTATTGGCGCTCACCGCGGTCGGATTTCTGGTGGGGCTGGCTATCTCCCAGGCAACATTGTACCGTAAAACATGGTTGGTGGCAGGGATAGTGCTTTTGTCGTCCTGTATCATTATTCTCAAATACGCCAATTTCGGGATCAGTACTATTAATTCATTGGGTGCAGATATTGGTTTACTAAAACTGCTGGTACCCGTGGGACTGAGTTTTTATACTTTCAGTTCCATCGGTTATATCACGGATGTTTATAGAAAACATATCACTGCAGAAACGAATCCTGTTACCTATGGTGCTTATATCAGTTTCTTCCCGCATCTGTTGGCAGGCCCTATTCCGGCAGCTACTGTTGTGCTGCCGCAGTTCAGGCAAAAACGTATATTCGAACTAACCCGGCTGGAACCAGCCGTACAACAAATTGTTTGGGGCTTGTTTAAGAAAATGGTGATAGCCGACAATATCAGCATACCGGTGAATTATTGTTTTGCCCATACCGATTCGCTGAACAGTTTCTCTTTATACCTGGGTATTGTATTGTTCAGTTTCCAGATCTATGCAGATTTCTCAGCTTATTCAGAAATAGCCCGCGGTATGGCTTCCTTATTTGGTATTGATCTGTTTGCCAATTTCAAATACCCATTGCTTAGCCGTAACCCGGCAGAATTCTGGCGGCGCTGGCATACTTCTCTCAATAAATGGCTTACCGATTATTTGTACCTGCCCCTTGGCGGAAGAACCAGTAATCGGTTGCGTTATACGGCTGTATTACTTTTTATTTTTCTCTTTAGTGGATTATGGCATGGCGCCAACTGGACTTTTGTATTATGGGGCCTGCTGAACGGACTCTATTTTCTGCCCTATTATTTTACCGGACGACTGGTCCGTTACAAAGAACCACCTAATCCGGGCAGGTGGCTGCCAACCACATTTGTGTTCCTGAATACCCTGCTCACTTTTCACCTGATCACGTTCAGTCGTATCCTGTTCAAGTCGTCCACTTTAGCACAGGCATGGAGTTATGCCAAAAGTCTTGCTACCAACCATAGCTTTAGCATGCCGCCGGCTTTCCTTTTTAATCATTTACACTGGTGTGTATTATTGGTTGTGCTGGAATGGATACAGCGTTCCCGTAATCATGCGCTGGATCTGAAAGCACGGGTATGGATCAGATATGCTGTGTATGTGTTGGTTTTATTACTGGTAGTGCTATATCACAAATCTTTATCTTTACAGGAGTATTATTATTTTCGGTTTTAATCCTTTACAGCTATGAGAAAATTATTATTGGCAGTATCTTTTTTCAGTTTACTGCATGTTGGCTGTGAAGAGAAAAAAACAGAAACGACTGTTTCAGCTGATGTTAATCAGGAAAGAGAAGAACTGTTGAAAACCTATAGCCAGGTACCCGATGCATCGGCCATACTGCAGGCAGGTGATACTGGTAAGGCTGTGTATGACCTCTGTAAGCAACGTTATGCAGACCAGTTAAACGCCCTGAAAAAGGAAGCAGAAGCCATTGGTGCCAAACTCATTGTTACCATACTTTCTCCTGAGATTGGCGAATCTGTTACCAAAAGTACCCGCGAGGGAATTCCTTTTATTATGGAAACGGCTGCCGGGCTTGGACTGGAAGCCTACGATCTTACTACCCCGCTGGCCGGGTATACGGCTAAACAGATTACACAGATGCCATTAGATGGTCACTGGTCTGCAGAGGGTTCTAAAATTGTAGCGGCTTTGTACCAGCCGGTTATTGCTGCCGCTAAGGGTGTTACGTCTTCCAAAACGTATACAGATGCAGAAAGACCCGCTACTTTCGGCGATCTCGATCCCAACCAGGATGTGGCGTTGGATGGCGGTAAAAATATTCCTTACCAGCTCGTTACCAATAGCCAGGGATTAAGAATGAAAACAGCACTTGTTTTTCCGAAAACCAAACAACGTGTGTTATTGCTGGGCGATTCGCAGGTATATTCTCCTTTCCTGGATAATGATCAGATCTTCACCAGTCTGCTTCAGCAACAGTTCCCTGATACTGAAATTATGAATGCCGGTGTGATTGGATATACGCTGGATGACTGTACAGGACTACTTGCGGAAAAAGCAAAATACAGCGAACCGGATCTGATTATATTGGTAACCAACCCCAACGATATCGGCGACTTTTATTTTACCCAGCGTAACCGTATGGCAAGGTCTAAAAAAACCTTTACACCTACTACAACCGAAATCGCTCTTTATCAGCAGCTTTTCGGCGAAAAGAAATAAGTTGCTGCGCAGAACACAAACCGCGTTTTGCTTTTACAGATACTTTTCTGCAAAAAAGAATTTCAACTGCTGATTATCCTGCCTGAGTTAACATATTAAATGTTTCGGTATATATTCCGGAAGAACTTTTTTCTGTAGGCTTTACTTTGTATGAATAAAACATTCGACTGCTGGTAAGCCGATGGTTATTGCTATGTGATAACCATCGCTTTACGGCAGTTTTATTTTGTAAAGTAAGCAACTATGGAAGTAAAGATGTACACAGGTAAACAGAACAGGCACAGGAAAAGTAAAGAATGGATAAGGGCTGTCAGGTCAAAGACTTTCTGGTTTCTCTTTTGCTGTTTCCTTACAGTAGCGGGTTCTGCACAGAAGCAGGTCCGTTTTTCTATTAATACCCAGCAGGCACGCAAGGCAATCAGTCCGCTGATTTATGGCACCAACGATCCCTACGATCGGGCGGGCTCTCTGCGTTTGGGCGGTAACCGCTTATCGAGTTATAACTGGGAGAGTAATGCCTCCAATGCAGGGCGCGACTGGATTCATTCCAGTGATAATTATGTTCCCTGGACGCAGCGGGTGCCTGAAAATGAATATGATTCTACAGGATCATCGCTGCGTTATTTTCAGAACCGGGCTTTATCACAAAATGCCTATTCCCTGCTTACCCTGCCCATGGCTAAATATGTAGCAGTGGATAAGTTCGGCGCGGTTCCTGAAACAGAAGCGGCACCATCGGCCCGCTGGGCAAAAGTGCTTCACCGTAAGCCGGCAGATAAACTGCCCCTGCAATTGAAACCGGATCTGACAGACGGTACCGTATATACAGAAGAAGAGGTGAATTTTATGCTGCATCATTACGGGAAAAGTAATACGCCTACCGGTGTAAAAGCCTATTCGCTGGATAATGAACCCGGTTTATGGTTTGATACACATAGCCGTATGTTTGGACACACCAATGTATCTGTGAAGTACCTGATGGATCAGTCATTCCAGGTGGCAGAAATGGTGAAGGAAAAAGATCCTACTGCAGAGATTTATGGTCCGGCATCATGGGGTGTATCCGAATTTGAGAACCTGCAGTTTGCGCCAGACTGGGAACAGGAAAAAGGTCCTTACAGCACTTTTATCGACCTCTACCTGGCCCGCATGAAACAAAGAGGCGAGCAATTAAATAAACGCTTACTGGATGTACTCGATCTGCACTGGTATCCGCAAACCAATAACGATGGTATTGCACCTTTCAGCGATAATACAGATTATGCTACCAATGCAGTAAGGATGGCTATGCCCAGGTCTTTATGGGATTCTACCTATATCGAAAATACCTGGATAGGTGCCGATCCTTATAAAGTGCAGCAGTTCCTGCCTTTTATTCCCAAGATCAATCAACATATCAATACCTATTATCCCGGAACCAAGTTTGCCATAACCGAGTATAGTTATATGGGAGCGGGGCATGTGTCGGGTGGTATTGCACAAGCGGATGCGCTGGGTATTTTCGGGAAACAGGGATTGTACATGGCTACTTATTGGGGAGCCATCAGCGGTTTTGTTAAATCGGGTTTTGAGATTTACCGCAACTACGATGGTAAAGGCGGCAGCTTTGGTAATATATCGGTTGCCTCTGAAACCAATGATATTGTAAACAGTTCTGTATATGCTTCCATCAATGATAATGATGAAAGCAAACTGCACACCATTGCTATGAACAAAAGCCAGGATGAATCCATTGTGGCAACCATTACAGTGCAAAGTGGTAAGCAGTATAAAAGTGCCAGGGTATGGGCTTTTGATAACAGTACCGAAACCCTGCGACAGTTAAAGAATATCCGTGTTATCAATAACAACACATTCGAGTACACGATCCCGGCATTAACTGTTTGTCATTTTGTGCTAACGGAAGAAGACCTCTCTGTATATCCAGATATTGAAGAAGCCAAAGCAGAACCGGCCGCAGGTTATTCTGATGGTACAGCTTCTTTGGTCATTACGGCAAAAGTATCTGATGGCAATCATAACCTGGCAAAAGTTACGGCCGACCTGAGTGGACTTGGAGGCAGTGCCACAGCGGCACTCGCACAAAGTGCTACCGATACTACTTTATATACCTTGTCATATCCTGTACCGGTGGGTACAGCTTCGGGACTGAAATTTATCAAGATAGTAGCTACCGATGCTACCAACTTAACGGCAGAAGCAACGGTTACCTATCGGGTGATCAAAAAAACCAGTTCTTCGGTGATCTGGGATGGAGATTCCATTACCAGAGGGGTGGGCCAGGCTTTTTACGATGGCAAAGATTCCAATATTCCCCAGATCAAAGTACAGCGTGAGACTACGGGTGGTAACACGGCTCCGGGTAGTCTGTATATGCATTTCAAACATGATCCCAATCTGTACAATGTAATGACCTGGCGAATATCCAATGCAGATAATCCGGCTGATGCAGTAGATATCAGTGATTATGGCGCACTGGAATTTTATATCCGTTCCGATGCACCTGCGGGTTCAGATATTGAGGTAAGCATGCGCGATGCTACGGCACAGCTGGCCACTTCTGCCGGTGTTTACCTGAAACAGAACGGCTATATCGCTTCCTTCAGCAAAGATGCTTTTACCAAAGTAAGAATTCCTTTATCGGTATTTACAACCGGTTCCAATGTATCGTTGAACGAGATCTGGCAGTTTAACTTTCACTCCAATACAGCCGCAACCGGATTTGATGTTTGGGTAGATGATATCCGGGTAGTACCGTATTCACATCCTGTTTACCAGCCGGTAATTTCGGAAGCAACGGTTACACCCGCTTCAGGTTATGCGGATGGTAAAACAACCTATACCGTATCGGCCAAAGTAACCGATCCGGATAATAACCTGCAAACGGTTACGGTAGATCTTTCTGCCATCAATGGACCTAATAACCAGCCGATGCAGTTAGTAAATGGCCTGTATACATTTACCGGTACCATTCCTGCTACGGTATTGTATGGTAAAAAACTGCTGCGTATTTCGGCAACCGACCAGCATGAAAATGCAACAGACAAAGCGGTTAGCTTCCAGGTGTACGAAAAAGCTTCTGACCTGGTGTTATGGGATGGCGATAGTGTGAATACCGGTAGTGGCATTACGGTAAATACTGCTACTACCATCAGGATTGATTCTACCGGCGGTAAAACAGCGCCACTTAGTATGAAAATACACCTTGATATGGCAGACAACGGATTTGCTTCTGCGCATTGGGATTGGAACGAAGGCACATCGGATACGCAACTGAAAGATCTCAGCCGGAAAGGATATGTGAAGTTTTACCTGAAAGTAAATCAACCTACGCCCAATTTTGATCTGGATGTATTTATGAAAGACCGCTTCGGCCGTTTTTCCAATGGTGTTAAACTGAAAGCAGAAGGATATGTTAGTTCGTTTACCGGCGATTACCAGCTGATCCGGATCCCGATGGAAAAAATCTGGGGTAACAGTGAAGTAGACAGACAGCAGATGGCCCGCCTGGGTGTATTGGCTGTGCAACTGCCCCAACAGGGTGTTGATATTGTAATCGATGATATCATTGCAGGCGGAAGTAATGTAGCAGAAGTAACATTCGATACTACTAATGCCAAATGTGGTGCTGATGGAAGTATTACGGTAGCTGGTGTAAACGGATCACTGATCAATTATACTTTCTTTATTAACGGCCAGCCCAATCCGGCCGGTATTAACCAACCGAAGTTTTCGGCATTAGCAGCTGGCACGTATGAGATCAGGATTGAAGGGCCACAAAATTTTGTATACGTAGAAAATATCACGGTAGGTGGTTCTGCACAGGGAATTACTGTAGCCGGAACCAGCACGGCCACTGCTATCGATATCACAGTAGCGGGCGGAAGCGGTCAGTACAGCTATCGCTGGTCAAACAATGCGGTATCAGAAGATCTCTCAGGACTGGCAGCAGGTACATACACTGTAACCGTTACTGATCAGCAAACGGGTTGTACGGCTGTGTTCGTTGCTACGGTTGCGGGTGCAGCTACCAAACCCGGTGCCGAGGTGTCGGTAACAGATGCAGCCTGTGGACCTAACGGAAAAATACTTGTACACAGCATCACCGGCTCTGCGGGCAACCATCGCTTTTATATTAACGGCAAAGCCAATCCTGCGGGCATAGACAGTGCCGCATTTACCAACCTGAAACCGGGTACCTATACTATCCGTGTAGAAGGCGATGGCGGTTTTAGCTGGAGTAAAAAAGTAACGGTGGCAGGTATTGGCAAGACCTTACAGCTTATCGGAAATGTGAAAAATGACAATATCGATATCACGGTAAGAAACGGAAGCGGTATTTATATTTACCAATGGTCTGAAGGATCTACTACCCAGGATCTGAAAAAAGTACCCGATGGTAAGTATACCGTACTGGTAACCGATGCGGCTACACAATGTACGGCCAGTGCAAGCTTTACGGTATTAATACCCGGTATGGAATTAGCAGCTACCGATGCGCATTGTACACCCGATGGAACCATTACGGTAACCAGTATAAAAGGTGCAAAGGGTAATTACCGTTACTATATCAATAACCAACCCAATCCGGCAGGTATCAGTCAACCGGTATTTACGGGTTTAAAACCTTCTACCTATACCATCAAAGTAGAAGCAGCTGATAATTTTAAAATCACCAAAAAGATCAGCGTGCAGGGTTCGGCAACAGCACCCATCGTAACGGCTGTTTGCGACCGGGAGAATATTAACCTTACCGTGAAAGGTGGAAGTGGGATCTATACCTATGCATGGTCCGAAGGATCTACCACGCAGAACCTGTGGAAAGTAGTACCTGGTAAATATTCGGTACTGGTAACAGACCTCGTAACCCAATGCACCACTACTTTCGCTGTTGATCTGAGCAGCTATGCAGAAACGGTAACGGAAGATCTGCTGGTCATTTATCCAAACCCGGTTAAAACAGGCGGCCAGTTAAAAGTGAAGTATGCTTTTACCGGTAAAACCATGCAGAAGCTGGTGCTGAAAGATCATTTTGGGGTAGTATTATTCAGTAAAAACCTATCGGCTAAAACCGGCGAAGTGTACATTCCCATGCAGAACATTAAACCTGGTATGTATGCGGTTATTCTGCAGGGCACACAGCAGTTATCGCGCCAGGTAATTGTGGAATAAGCGATGAGGCATACCATAATAGATAATACAAACAAAGGGGTTCTAACATAACCCCTTTGTTCATTTTGCCACCTGTCACAATTTGTTTTTTGAATGAATCGGGTATATCTATATTGATTCTGCGTTCGATTACGAGGATGCATGCTAAACAAATCCATATGAAAAAAGGATCTTGCCTGTTTTTTATTTTAATACTGGGATGCACTTGCCAAACCATATTGGCAAAACCAATCGCTGATACCGTAACTGGTTCGTTCGTAGTACCAGCCCCCTCCGGTAAATATGGCGTGGGTCGTTCATTGGTGTACCTGCAGGATGCATCGAGGAATAGAAGAGAAGTTCCTGTATTTATCTATTATCCCACAGCCCAAAAAAACGTTGAGAATCTGATTGTTCCTACAGATGCGTGGAGAAAAGAGTACCTGCCGGTGCTGACAAGGAAACTGGGAGCTATTGCTGCAACTGCCATCGTAAACGGCAGGGCGTTTTTTACAAACGATGCTCCTGCCATTTCCCTCAAACAGAAATTTCCATTGATCCTTTTTTCGCATGGAATGGGCTGGTCAACACTTGAATATAGTTTTGTACTACAGGAACTGGCCAGCGCCGGTTATGTGGTGGCAGCGGTCAATTCTTATCCGGTGGCCCCTCTATTACAGGCAGAAGATGGCTCTTTTGTAAAAGGAGATTATACGGGCGATAAATATTACCTGCTAACGCAGGATCTGACTTTTGTATTGAAAGAGATCATGCAGCAAAAAGGGAAACTGCATCCGGTGCTGGATCGGGTAGATCCTGATAAAACAGCCATGGCAGGACATTCGATGGGTGGCGCCGCAGCTCTGCTGGCCGCTTCTTTTGGTACGGGCCTGGCAGCATCTGTGAATTTTGATGGCGATTTGATGGAGGCCAGTAACAAAGCTGCACCCACGGGTGCCGTTCTTTTCCTGAACCAGCTGCCAGCTGACATGAAAGACAAATCCTTCGCCGATTTACAAACAGACAGTAAGGTAGGATGGCGTTACAGGCAGATGGCCCAATCGGCTCGTCTTTCAACCAATGGCCTGTATATTTCTATTCAGGGAATGTATCATTCCAATTTCCAGGATTATGCTTTGCTGCCCGAAAATAGGATTCCGGAAAATATCCGGAAAATAAGACTGGGTCCCATCAATGGCGAAAAATGCCTACGGCTGATCACGGCTACTACGCTTGCCTTTTTTAATGAAACATTACGTGGAGAAAAAGCAGATTGGAGTCACCTAAGCCAGCAGCATGCTGAATGGAGATTGATAAGCTTACAATAAAAGAAAGGCTTTCTCGCAGAGAAAGCCTTTCTTTTCGCGGGTCTGTTATCCCTGTTTTCTTACATATTTGGTCAGGATCACAATGGTCTGTCCCTCAATTTTTCCTTCTATCTGTTCTGTATTATCGGGCACCAGGCGGATATTTTTTACTACCGTACCCATTTTAGCGTTCAGGGTAGAGCCTTTTACATCCAGCGATTTGGTAAGAACGATGGTGTCGCCCTGTTCCAGGATGGCGCCATTTACATCTTTGTGAAGATCTACACTGCCATCGCTTTCATGATCGCCGGTGGCTTTGGCCCAGGCCAGTTTTTCATCGTCGAGGTACAGCATATCCAGTTGGTCTGCTGCCCAGCTTTCGGTACGCAGCCGGTTCAGCATGCGCCAGGCCACTACCTGTACCGCGGGAACCTCGCTCCACATAGAAGTAGTTAAACACTGCCAATGGGTTTGGTCAAGCTCCGCTTTTTTATCGATCTGGTTGCGACATACTTTACAGGCAATGATACAGTTGTCTTCGTTACTGTTATCCTGTGGCTGTACTTCGTACACCTGTATCTCATCGGTAGATCCGCACAGTTCACATTTGTTTTCACTTCTGTCAAAGAGGGTCGCGTCAAGTTTCATCTTGTATGAATTTGGGCCGCAAGGTAAAAAAACTATTTCAGTCTGGCGGGCTTTTATCAGATCCGCACAAAACAATAGGCCCGGGATCAGGAAACCGGGGTGGCGGAGAATGACAAATGTCATAGGCATAGGCAGGAGGCAGTACTATCTTTAGCGTACAATAAAACCAGTTTTATGGCAACGAAAACAAAAAGCCCCATCCATTGCGCTATATGGATCGATCATAAAAAAGCCATCATCGTTAAAAGAGAAGGCGCCGCTTTTATGGCTGCAGAAGTATTGCTTTCTGACAGCGCTTCACACCAGAGATTCAAGGGAGAAGGTTCCTCCAAAACCGGGTTGTTCGGTACCACCCTCAACAACAAAGAAAAGGAACAACACCGCGGGCAGGAGATCCTGGGTCATTTCTATAAAAAAGTGATTACACATATCCCTGCAACCGTCGCTTTTTTGTTACTGGCAGGTCCGGCAGAGGCCAAATATGAACTGCACAAAGTGCTGGGTAAGAAAAAATCACTGGCGCATGTACCAACAGAGGTAAAAACCACCGGTAAGATCAAAGCAGAAGAACTGGGTACATTACTGCAGGAAAGAATGAAAGTAAAAGTGCTCTGATAAAAATCCCTCTTTTGCTCTTAGTGAAACATCCTCCATGATCATGGGAATGCCGATAATGCAGAAGGTTTCGCTAAGAGAAGGACAAGAGAAAAAGAGTGGAAAGAGCGTTGCGGGATTTCGGGAACATACTGTGTAAAAAACTGTGCCCTTGTGCCTTTGTGTGGTTTAGCTGTTATAACAACTTCATCCCATAATGCCCGAGCGTAGTAAACAGGGCACATCGAACAATAACGCCGAGACTGCACCATACTACCATCTTGTTAACCGGCACATTAAAACCTACGCCTACACCAATACTGATAGGTGCGCCCACTGTCATAGTACCCAGAAAACCGAGCCCCACCACACCATATTTTTCCCAGATCCGGATAATCATACCCGATCTCGGTTTTTCTACCGCTTCTTTCTTTTTCTTGTACCGGTTAATCAGTTTGCGGGTCTGGTTACCCAGGTAGGCTGCGGCAAACACGCCGATCAATCCACCTACTGTACTTGCCACACCAATGATCCATGCCGGTAAAGCAAATGCAAAACCAGCCGGAATAGCAGCGTATACTTCAAATGTGGCCAGTCCGGCAACGGTCAGGATCTTGAGGGTCATAGTGTAAACGATTGGGTGCCGAAGATAGCGGATAACCTGTTTAGTTCTTCTGCCGATACTGCTGCAGAACATACTTTAACATTCCGATGCGGTCATCAACAAATCGGTTACGTTGGGTGCTAAAGGATTGATTAGCTGGAAACGGTTACGCCACCAGAAACTGCATCATTTCCTGTATGGATTGATAGATACCCGCAGCTTCTTCATGCAAATCCTGATGATGTTTGATAGATTCCATGGCCAGTTCCATATTCATGGTAGATACAATGGTTTTTTCGTTTTCTTCATATACGGCAATTCGGCAGGGCATGAAAATCGA
>DASWXD010000031.1:0-65136 GCA_036405675.1 Sediminibacterium sp. | reverse complement strand
GAATTCCTGCTGCAACAGGCAACAAAGAAGGGATGGCAGTGGGTTTGTTGGCGCTGTTATTCGGAAGATTTTGTAAATCAGGTTGTCAAAAGAGACTCTCGGGACTAAAGTCCCGAATGAAGATTTTTTGACAGGATGTTCTCCCCGCTCTGAAGAGCGGAGCAACAATGAAAAGATGATTTGCCCCGCTCTTCAGAGCGGGGATACAAAGAGTTGAAAAAATATTGGTTGGGGCTTTAGCCCCGCGTAACAATATATACTATTCAGAAAACCTGTGGTTATATATCTATACTCCTGCAGCACCCGATTCTTTGTAAACAGTATTTTTGTAGATATTGGCAAACGGTTCACCGGTAATAGGATCCCTAACCAGACTGTCCTTTCCGAATAACAGATAATTAAGTTATATTAGCGATAGCCTCTTATTCTATCTATTCCCTTAAAAGCTTAACCCCGTTTGTATGAAGCGTAAATCATTCCTGTTCTTCTTTTTACTACTGTTGACCGTGATGAATGGTTACGCCGACACCTATCCGCGTAATTACAATATCGACATCCTGCATTATGCATTTGATCTGCAGTTCTCAGACAATACAGATGAGATCAATGGCAAAGCATCGATCCGTTTTGTTTGTAAAAAAGCTGATGTGAAACAACTCCGGCTGGATCTGGTGAACATCGCAGACAAATGGAAAGGAAAGGGTATGACCGTGCAGGAAGTGAGTTACCAGAACCAACCTCTATCCTTCACCCACAAAAATGATGAACTACTGATACAGTTGGCTGCCGCCCCGGCCATCGACCAGCAGATCACCGTAGTCATCCGCTACAAAGGCATACCCGCCGGTGGCATGAAGATCCAGCCCACCAAATTCGGCGACCGGAGTTTTATGTGCGAGAACTGGCCCAATAATGCCCGGCATTGGTTGCCAACAGTAGATCATCCCTACGATAAAGCCACATCCGAATTTATTGTAACTGCACCCGCTCATTACAAAGTAGTCTCCAACGGTTTACTACTGGAAGAATCCATGCTGGATAAAAGCACCAAACTCACCCACTGGAAACAATCGGTACCCGTATCCTGCTGGTTATTTGTATTGGGGGTGGCAGAATTTTCGGTGCAGTATGTAGATGATTTTAATGGCAAATCCATCCAGACCTGGGTATACCCCAAAGACCGGGAAGCCGGTTTCCTGGATTTTGCAGAGCCCACCAAACAGGTATTACAATTTTACTCAGACCTGGTAGGCCCCTTTGCCTATGAAAAACTGGCCAGCATAGAAACGCAAAGTGTGGGTGGAGGTATGGAAACTTCCTCGGCTATTTTTTATGATGAAAAAATGGTGACCGGAAAAAAATCCGTTCGCTTACGCAATGTGGTGATACACGAGCTGGCCCACCAGTGGTTTGGTAATGCCGTAACCGAAACCTCCTGGGACGATGCCTGGCTGAGCGAAGGTTTTGCCACTTATTTTACGCTGCTGTTCATTGAAAACGCCTATGGACACGACGAGTTCATCAATGGTATCAAAGCAGCGCGTAAAACAGTATACGATCTTACCAAAAAAGATTCAACCTGGGCCATTGTAGCCGAGCGCTCTGCCGAAAAGGGATTGGTGACCAGCGGCCTCACTTACCAGAAAGGAGCCTGGATCTTACACATGCTGCGCGACAGAATGGGGCATGATGCTTTCAGAAAAGGCATACAGGCCTACTATAAAAAGTTCTATAACGCCAACGCCACCACCAACGACTTTATCACCGAAATGGAAAAAGCCGCCAATCAGAACCTCCGCGGATTTTTTGCGCAATACCTGACCCGTGCCGATAATCTGCAACTAAAAGGTAATTGGGCATACGATAACAATGCCAAACAGATCACTGTTACCCTGCAGCAAACCCAAAGCTCCCGTTTGCCATTCGACTTCCCCATCGAAGTGGCCATTTACAAAGCAGGTAATGCCGTACCCGAGATCAAAAAGTTTACCGTGAACAGTTTACAAACCAGCTTCAACATCCCTGCCGACGCTAAACCCGATCTGTTATTACTCGATCCAAGAAATGTTTTATTGGCAGAGATCGATTTTAAATAAATATCGCAGATAGCACAATCCGGAACCCGCAGGTTCCCCAGTAAAAAGCCCCGACAGAAAATCTGTCGGGGCTTTTACTACAATGTAAGCGTTTGCGCTATTTCAAATACTTATCAAACCACGAAATATATCTTTCAAACCTATCTTTCACATAACTCGGTACACTAATTCCATGAAACTGGCCCGGATATATGATCAGCTCAGTAGGCACACCCAACGAACGCAGGGCCTGGTACATCTGCTCACTTCCTGGCGAGGGCACATTAAAATCACTTTCACCCACCATGAACTGGGTAGGGGTTTTGATTTTATCGGCTTTTAAAAACGGATAGGAAATAGCGAGGTATTTATCCATGTTTTTCCAGGGTACACCCAGTTCATTATCGTATTGCATAATGTATTGGTCAACCCCGTACAAAGAAGATACCATACCCACACCGGCACCGCTGGAGGCTGCTTTAAAACGCGTGTCTGAAGCGATCATGTAATCGGTCATGATACCACCATAACTCCAGCCGCCAATACCCAGTTTCTCCGGATCGGCAATGCCTTTTTCAACAACATAATCCACCGCGCTGGTAATATCTTTCACTTCCAGGTTACCCCAGTCGGCGTTGATGCTTTGCGAATAAGCCAGACCACGTCCGCTGCTACCGCGATAATTCACACCCACCACCGCATAACCGGCAGCAGACAACATCTGGCGCGACAAATCAAAACCATATTCATCCTGCGCCACCGGTCCGCCGTGAATAAAAAACAGCGTAGGCATTTTCTGCGTAGCAGCCATACCGGCCGGACGAAACAATATACTTCCTACTTTATTACCATCTTTTGCAGTAGAGGTAAAGCCTTCTACGGTAGCAAGTTCCAGCGGCGCCAGAAACTCGTCCTGATGTTTGGTGAGTCTTCTCGTAACCCCGTTTTCAACCGCAAATAATTCAGCAGGCAATTGCGGCTCGCTCAGGCTCACCACCCAGTTATTCAGCGAGTGGGGTTGCAGGGCACCAAAGCTCCGTTTACCACCGGCAATTTTTGTGAGAGCGCCGGTTTTGGTATTGAACTGCGCCAGGTATCTTTCCCTGTCGTCTGAAACTAAAACGGCCAGTTGACTTCCGTCTTTCGAGAATTTAGGATTGCTAACATGCCTGTCTAAGGTTTTAGACAATAGTTTGGGTTCACCACCCGCCAGATCAACAAGGGCCAGATAAGGCTGGTCGTAAGAAGTATAACCAGCCGATGCCGACTGCAAATAAGCCAGCGTTTTACCATCGGGGCTCCATACCGGACCATAATCGCCACCGGCAAAACTGGTGATTTTTTTGGCAGGGGCTTTAGGTACCGCATCCATCACAAAAATATCTGAGTTGGTATTTCTGTCGGGGTCTTCGGTATGGTTGCTGACAAAAGCGATCTGTTTGCCATCCGGACTGAACACGGCACCCGACTCATCATATTCACCGGTAGTAAGGGTGTCTATTTTTTTACCGTCTATATCCATCAAATACAAATGCACTGGCTGGCGTTGGGTAATATACCCTTCCACATCGCGCTTAAAGCGGTAGCGGTTAATAACCCATGGTTTGGGTGTTTTGGGTTTGGCCGTGTCGGTGGTTTTCAGGGTCAGCAATAATTTTTTACCATCCGGTGCCCAGGAATAATCTACCAGGCTCGATTTCAGGTTGGTCAGTTGTTTACCCTCACCACCCAGGCGGTTCATCAGCCAGATCTGGCTGCCGGTGGCACTCTGGCGGGCCGATACAAATGAGAGGTATTTGCCATCCGGGCTCCACTTCGGTTGCGATTCTGCATCGGGGCTGTTGGTTAACTGCACGGTCTGTTTCCCATCCCAGCTCACCATCCAGATATCCGTATTGCGCTTGTTGGCCACAGAATCAACCGATGATAAAGTATAGGCAATCCAGTTACCCTCCGGCGAAACCTGCGGGTCGCCGATGGTTTGCAGCCGGTACACATCAGACGGTTTCAGTTTTCTTTTCGCAGTTGTTTGCGAGTAGCTCAGGTAAGGCGCTGATACCAGTAAACAAATAAGATAAAGGAAATTTTTTCTACGCATAGTTTTGGTATGAAATGAAGGAATAGGGGGTTGTAAAATGGATTGTAATATATAAAAACAAAAGGAAATCTGGTGGAGGTATCGGAGGTTTATGGTACCAGCTGTTGTTTTTCATAGCGGCCCTGTTGCGTCGCACACTTGTACTGTACCGCCGGATTTTTATGTACCCGGCAGAAGCCCGGTGCCAATGTGTTCACATAAAAAGCTGTGAACGTTTACAGGTTTTTTTCTTAGGTAAAAATTGTACATTCATTATGCGTGTACACAATCTGATTCCATTACCGATTGAATTCCGAAACCATGCTCTTCCCGTTTCTTCGCCAAAACAACAACTCTAAAAAAGCGATCTGTTTGTTTTGTTTATGTGTTTTATCTCCTTTTATTATCTGTTTTGCACAAAACAAGAAAACCCAACCGCCCAATATTGTTTTTTTACTCGTTGATGATATGGGTTACAGCGAATGTGGTTTCAACGGCGGTAAAGAAATCAGCACACCGGTTATAGACCGTCTTGCAAACGAAGGAACCGTTCTCGAAAACAGTTATGTACAACCGGTTTGTTCGCCCACCAGGGCGGCTTTGCTAACCGGCCGGTATCCAACACATACCGGTGTATACACCATTGTTTCTCCTGGTGCAAAATGGGGACTTCCACTTACTGAACGCACACTAGCCGATGCACTTCGTGCTGCAGGTTATCAAACCGCCATCACCGGCAAATGGCATCTGGGCGAATTTGAAAAAGCATATCAGCCCAATGCAAGAGGCTTTGATCAGCAGTATGGCTTCTATTTTGGCAATATCGATTACTTCACTCACGAGCGTAACAAACAGCCCGATTGGTACCGCAATGGTATTGCGCTGAAAGAAGAAGGTTACAGCACACACCTGATCGCAAAAGAAGCCTGCCGGATTATCGAAACATCTTCCAGAGCAAAACCTTTTTTTCTATATGTGCCCTTTAATGGAATTCATGCACCTTACCAGGCTCCGGAAAAATACCTTGCACCATACGCTACGCTGAGCGGTAACAGACAAAAACTGGCCGGCATGCTGGCCGCTGTTGACGAAGCCATCGGGGAAATTGTTTCTTCCATAGACAAAGCCGGTATCCGCGAAAACACATTGATTGTTTTCCTGAGCGATAACGGCGCACCACCACCGGGAAATAATTTGCCGCTGCGCGATTTTAAGGCTACCATCTATGAGGGTGGAATAAGAGGCGCCAGTTTTGTAAACTGGCCGGGTCATGTACCCAAGGCCAAACGCATAACAGAACCCATGCACGTCATCGACTGGTATCCGACACTGGTAAAACTGGCAGGTGCTACCATCGCCCAAACATTACCTCTTGATGGATTGGATATCTGGCCAATGATCACAGCATCAGCCCCCTCACCGCACGATGCTATTCTATCCGTATCTACACATGGCCCGAAAGAGGCAGCCATCCGTATGGGTAACTGGAAACTGATTGCATTGGGCGCAGATGAGAATGGACCCAACGAAAAACCCGCGCCAAAAATCCAGGCCAAATATGGTATGATCTCGCTCTATAATCTTGCCGAAGATCCTGGTGAAACCCAAAACCTCGCTTCTCAATATCCAGACAGGGTAGCCGCCATGAAACGCAAACTTTCTGACATGCTGAAAGGAGCCGTACCATCAGGCGCCGCTGTTATCAGCGCAGAAAAAGATCCCACAGATCAATAAGTATCAGATCAGAATATACAAGATACCCCTGAAAAAAACTACCGGTTTTCTACGCGGGACTGTTGCAGGTGGCAGCCATTGGTGCTTAGTAAGAATTGTGTTTCCTTTTAATGAGTTATATAGCAGTCTGCTATCGCCTGTTTAAAAGACTGATAGTGGCCGGTAATAAATACCAGACAACCCTTGCAGGTTCGGATTTCCTTGATTAATATCGTATTACTATTTATTTGCTTTTGTTGCTGTCCCGGGATAATAAAAGGGCAATAAACAAATTACCAAATCCGATAACCCAACTGCTATGAAACTCCTTTCTATTGTATTGGCCTGTTTGTGTATGCAAACGGCTGCTGCGCAAAACTTTCCGAATATTTATCGCGATGTGCTGGCTTTACGAAAAACCATGAGCGCCGGTGTTTTTAATACGGACGACGCATCTCAGGAAATCTATCTGCCCATTCTGCTGAAATATTTTGCACCCGGCGAATCGCACACTTTGAATGAAACAAAACTACTAATCCAAAAAAGCAACAATCCCTTCGGGATCAATGACTTCCTGCGGGATATGAAACTTAACCAACTACCCACCAGTGATTGGTTAACAGAAAAGAACAAAAAAATGATGAAGGGTGAGTATGCTTTATCGGCAGCCTCTTCTTCGGCAGAAGCGGTGGCTGCTGTATCGGCCCCTGGTTTAAACGCACCGGTTATCGCCAGTGCCATTACCAGCCTCGTTATTAAAAGGGCCAAACAGGAACTGACTGTGACTTTTTTTAACAAATTCAGAGACGAGCTGAAGAATCAAACAGGGCTGAATATACTTTTCCCAAAAACGACCGATCTCATCAGTAACATAGAAACCTATCTCTATGCCAGTTATCTGAATACACTGCGCGCCGCTTTTGCTGAAGATATAGCGGCTCTGGTTACTACGGTTCCTGCTTATTTACGGTCGGAGAATGTTTCTGCACTGATTCTGAAAGATACGTCCCGGTATAACCTGTGGTTATCTATTCCGATACTGGATGGCGTAAGCGCCCTTGTTTCCGGCGGTTCACTGGCTGATGCCATACAAAAGTTTCGTCCGGATAAAATCGCTCTTCAAAAAGGGGAATGGAAGAACGTTTACAACACATTGGAGCTGTTATGCCAATTATCGGAAGCCGTGAGAGATGAAAGCGGAATAAGCAACTGGATCAGCACAGAAGATTTTTCAAAAAAAATCATCGCGGACCCCATCAACACAAAATTGTTTTATGGCCTCCTGTACGAAAAAATCCGTTCCCTCTCTTTTACAAAGAAAGATGGATCAGAATTAAAACTAACAGAAGTAATCACCAATGCACAGGAAAAAATCGATGCCGTAAACAATACTATCAAAGTGTTGCTGCAAGGTTACAACCAGGCCGCTGCTGCACTCGGTACTTTACAAACCATTGGCAAACCGGTTGACGGACCATCCTTTCAAACTACTATCGCTGTAATTAATAAAATCAGCAACACTACTAAAAACAGCTGTACACAAATTAACCGGTTGATAGGAATCACTTATAAAGATTACCCAGCAAAGACCGATATTTTATTCAACAATGTTTCTACCCTGACAGCATTACTAGGCAACCTGTACGAAAAACAATACGCTGCCGCAGTCATGAATTCAGCGATATTGATCAACCGCTATCTGCCAAAAGATACCACTACGCAGCACTTACTCAAATACGGTTCCCTGGCAGCATCCATCGTTGAATCAAAAAACGCAGAAGATATCAGCGCTGCACTCGATGCCGCTATTTTACCTACCGGCAGCTCCTCTATTAAACAACATACGAGCTGGAGCGTATCTATCAATTCGTATATCGGTGCCAATTGGTACACAGAAAAATACAAAAGCACAACCCTAACCAACAAAGCAATCAGTTTTCCCACTTTTGGTATCAGCCTGCCGGTTGGGGTGGCTTTTAGCAAAGGACTCCGTAACAAGTGGGTGGGTTCGCTTTCGCTGTTTGCCTCTGTTTTAGACCTCGGTGCCGTGGCCAGTTACCAGCTCAGCACACCCGATAGTGTTACCAGTAAACAACTGCCCGATTTTACCTGGAAAAACCTGCTGGCCCCCGGTGGGTTTATCGTGTTGGGCAGATTATTTAATACGCCACTATCGTTGGGTATTGGTGCACAGAAAGGACCCGCCCTGCGCAGCATCAGTTACAAAGCCGGCGGCACCACCGTTGATCTGTCTGATCAACTCAGCTGGCGTACCGGTGTTTTTCTCGCAGTAGATATTCCATTTTTTAATTTGTATTCGAGGCCGTATGCAAAATCTACCCGGTGATGCAACAGTTAACAAAAAATCTCTGTGACCCTCCGTTCCTCTGTGTACTCTGTGTTGAAAAAAATACAATTCAATAATTGGACGCTTATATGCTTTTTCAACACAGACCTGCCTGCCGGTAGGCAGGGCGCACCGAGATAAGGAGTTTCACAGAGAAAATAGCAACTTTCAACAGGTGACACCGATTTCATTATTGTTTGTTTTATATTCAATATTCATCTGTTCTATGGTTTTCCGTTCGGTGTTCGATGTTCCTTATTCGATATTCGGTGTTCATTTTTTTTGCTCTCCGTTCATCTGTTCCTTGTTCCTCTGTTCATCTGTTCCATGCCTTATTTCGGCGTTCGATATTTCCCGCCTGGGCGGGATTCGATATTCGGTGTTCATTTCCTTGTTCATCTTTTCAACACCGTCTCCAACCAAACCCTCATCTGCTCCGGCCACTGCACTTTCTCCTCCGGATTCATCATCCCAAATCCATGTCCACCTTTATCAAACAACAATAGTTTGGCTTCTACTTGCTGATCGCGCAGGGCTTTGTAATAGACCAACGCGTTTTGCACGGGTACGGTTTTATCATCTTTGGCATGCACAATAAAAGCAGGTGGTGAAGCACTGTTTACGTTCTGCTCATTGCTGTAATAACGGATCTGGGCTTCGGTAGGGTTTTTCCCCAACAGGTTATCGCGCGAGCCGCGGTGACCGATATCCGTCATGCTGATCACCGGATACAACAATACCTGAAAATCGGGCCGCAGCGATACACGTTGTTCCATCGGAATTTTTACATCTGCATAGTGAGTGGCCAGACTGGCGGCCAGGTGTCCGCCGGCAGAAAAACCCATCACGCCAATTTTACCTGCATCAATTCCCCATGCGGCGGCATTTGTTTTGGCCAGGTACATGGCCTGTTGTACATCCTGCAGGGGTGCAATGGTTTTATCGGGTTGATTGGCATCGTTGGGTATGCGGTATTTCAGTACCAGGGCGTTCATACCAATGCTGTTCAGGTATTGAGCCACATCAGTTCCCTCATGGCCGGCCGCAGCTATCCAGTAACCGCCGCCCGGACAAATGATCACGCACGGCCTCTTCACCCCATCTTCTTTTACCCTGAAATACCGGTAAGCCGGTTCCGAAATATTCCTGACAATGAGGATGCCCTTATCAATAATAGTATCTGATTCGCGGTTGACCACGGATTTCTGGTTGGGAATGTTTTTGTACAAAGGCTGGTATTGTGCGGTAAGTGTGGCTGTGGTAAACAGGAGGAATAAAAACAGGGGATAATATTTTGACATAAGATGTTGGTTAAGCTATATAAATGTAGTTGAAAAGGAGAAGAAGAAAAGATTCTATCGTATCAACAAAAAATCCGGCATCTCTGCCGGTATCTGACGCTATTGTTGGTCGCCTGACCAACAATCTGGAATAGTGAGAATTACAATAAAGTTTAGTCAATCCCCCGCACCCTTACGCGTACTAAATAGAAAAATCCACGACCAGCGTGGGTTTTATGTCTGCTATAATGGATTGATCACGATCAATTCAGTTGGGGTAAGCGCATAGATGGGACCGCTGCTTCCGTATAAACAACCGATAGGCGCTCCTACATTGAGCAGTTGTTGCAGTTCCGCCAACTTCTTATCATCGGCCGTCGAGAGCGTAGAACCTTTTTTCAAAAATGATTTCCATGTACCTGTATTGGAATCATAGTAATTTCCGTCAGAGGTAAAAATCTGACTACCGTTGGTACAGATATTATTTACAGGAAGGCTGGTATTTACCGTTCCGATCTTAGAGAAAGAGGTTCCGCTTTTCTTGTAAATACCGGTACCAAGCTGCACAACAATATCACTTCCTACTTTCAATAGGGTTGATATGCGACTGCTTCCCCCGTTAAAGTTCCAGGATGCTTCTATCTTACCGTAAGGCGGAGTCGGATTACCCACGCTACTCACCTGGTACAGGCGGTCGCCTGCCGCAACCCATAAGCGGGTGGGTTCATCCGGATCAGCCAGAATTGCATCTGTGTGAAAACGCATAACCGAAGCGGGCAGATCTACCACTTTCGTAAATTTCTTGGGAACCACCACACTCGATTCCTTCCATACTTCATTACCCGATAAGAACCAGGGCCCGCCGGTAAAATTAGAAGCAGTAATGGGTATTACTTCCGAAACCACGTAGGGGCCGTTTGCACCATCGGGTACCGTGTAATTAAAAGAAGGCGTGCCTGTATTGATATTATACATTCCGTATTTATCCAATTCCGCCCAATAAATACTGAATTCAGTAACCGATTTTTCATGATACATAGATACAGGTCTGAAGTAGGTTACAGGAAAACCGGGCGCGAAGGATGACCAGGCAAGCGCACCACTGCCGCCCTGGTATTTATAAACACGGAAAGTTGGCTGATTGATTTGGCTGGCATCACCCACCTGAACATAGGGGCCTTTATTGGTAACGTAAAACAGCTGCATGTTCGGAACAATTCTATTGGCAACATCAACAGTAGGTATCGGGATCCTTGTGAAAGTTGCGATCTGTCCATTTAACGAGGGCGGAACTGTTCCGGTTCCCGTTCCTGTTCCGGTTCCGGTTTCAGGCTCTTCTGTTTCTTTGGTACAGCTTACGAGTAAGAGAAAAAAAGTAACAACAAACAGGTTTTTTGTTAGCGCTGAATATTTCATTTACGTTTTTTATGCCGGACACCGGTCGTGACAAAAATGGGCAACAGCAAAATGTAATCAGCAAACCCGTTGTTCTCATAAGAATGAATAACCATTTCTTATGGACATTTGGATTTTAATTACACCAGACCTGTTGTTCTGAGTTTTCAAAATTTGAGAAAAAAGCACGGCAGGACAATACCTACAAATAAGTATTTTATGTAATGGCAGGGATGTTTGACCGTTAGCCAGCGTCTATGAAAAAATGACCTTGCCTGGTATCGCGGACAAAAACAAAAAACCCTGACATTTCTATCAGGGTTCTTGTGGTGTGGGCCGGGATCGAACCGGCGACACAAGGATTTTCAGTCCTTTGCTCTACCGACTGAGCTACCGCACCGTGGAAGAGTTAAAAGTTAAGAGTTAGGAGTCTGGAGTACCCGTTTCCGATTTCTTAACCCCTTTCGGGGCTGCAAATATAGGGCGGGGGGCTTATATTCAGAAATTATCCACAAAAAAAATTAACCCACCCCGACATCGCTTCGCTCGTCTCCCCTCCCTACTGGGTAGGGAGGGGCCAGGGGAGGGTTAAAACTCACAATTATTCGGTGTGCGCGCAAAAGCAATCACGTCGCGGATATTGGTCATGCCCGTTACAAAAATACCTTGCGCTCAAAATCCAGTCCAAAACCAACATCGCTTCGCTCCTCCCCCTCCCTACTGGGTAGGGAGGGGCCGGGGGAGGGTTAAAACTCACAATTATTCGGTGTGCGCGCAAAAGCGATCACGTCGCGGATATTGGTCATACCGGTCACAAACAATACCATCCGCTCAAAACCCAGTCCAAAACCAGCATGCGGTACGGTTCCAAATCGGCGGGTATCGAGGTACCAGCTCAGTTCTTCGGCCGGAATATGCATTTCTTTCATGCGCTGCTCCAGTTTGTCCAGTCGCTCTTCCCGCTGCGATCCTCCAACAATTTCGCCAATACCGGGTGCCAGGATATCCATGGCTGCTACGGTTTTGCCGTCATCGTTCTGGCGCATATAAAAGGCTTTTATTTCTTTGGGATAATTGGTCAGGATCACCGGTTTCTTAAAATGTTTCTCTACCAGGTATCGCTCATGCTCACTCTGCAGGTCTACACCCCAACCCTCTACCAGGTACTGGAATTTCTTTTTCTTATTATGGTTACTCTCTTTCAGGATCTCAATGGCTTCTGTATAAGTGAGCCGTTGAAACTCGTTGTTCAGTACAAACTCCAGCTTCTCTATCAATCCCAGCTCACTGCGTTTGTCCTGCGGTAATTGTTTTTCTTCCTCGGCCAGTCGCTGCGCCAGAAATTCCAGGTCTTCGCGGTTATGGTCCATCACATACTGTATCAGGTATTTGATGAATTCTTCCGCCAGGTTCATATTATCTTCCAGGTCGTTAAACGCCACTTCGGGTTCAATCATCCAGAACTCGGCCAGGTGGCGGGTAGTATTGGAATTCTCGGCCCGGAACGTAGGGCCAAAGGTGTAAATATCACTGAATGCCATGGCCCCCAGCTCACCTTCCAGCTGACCACTTACAGTAAGGTTAGCGCTTTTGCCAAAAAAGTCTTCTTTAAAATTCACCGTACCATCTTCGCTGCGCGGAGGATTATCCATCGGTAGAGTAGTTACCCGGAACATCTCACCCGCGCCTTCTGCATCGCTGGCGGTGATGATGGGTGTATGCAGGTACACAAACCCTTTCTGGTTAAAAAACTGATGCACCGCAAAAGCCAGCGAATGGCGCACACGGAACACCGATCCAAAAGTATTGGTGCGAAAACGCAGGTGCGCTTTCTCGCGTAAAAATTCCAGGCTGTGTTTTTTGGGTTGAAGGGGATATTTCTCCGCATCACTATCACCCAGTATCTCAATGCTGGCTGCTTTCACTTCGATTCTTTGTCCCTTACCCACCGATTCCACCACTTTACCCACTACTTTTACCGAGGCGCCGGTAGTAAGGCGTTTCAGCAGGCTTTCGTCAAATTCGCCCAGTGTGGCCACTACCTGCAGATTGTCATTGGTACTGCCATCATTTACCGCAATAAACTGGTTGTTACGGAAGGTCCGTACCCAACCCATAATGGTTACTTCCTGCTCTGCCGAACCGGTTGCCAGCAGTTGTTTGATCTTAACTCTCTTGTTAAACATGTCTTACTTCAATGAGTGAATGAGTGAATGAGTGAATGAGTGGATGAGCGAATGTCATCTCTCTATTGCTGAATGTGGAGGCTGGCCGGTTTACAAACCGGAAATATTAATCCGCTAATCCGTAATCCGCCAATCCGCCAATTTTTCGAATGGCAAAGATAACCAAACAAGCCTCCAAACAGCATTTTAACAGCCTTCTACCCGTAAAATCAGGAAAATATTGCTTGTTTTCCGAAAAACTGGCTTAACATTGCACTGGAAACCAAACCGGTTCGGTCTTCACTTAGCTCTCGACACAACCTGTTTACTCTCTTTCCGCTCAAAACAAATCACAACCCGATCTGAGTTCCAAAGTTCCTTAGACTGGATTTAACCCTTGACAAATTGAAATTCCCCTATTAACAGATTTTATTTCTATGTACGACATCTTGCAATTAAATGACATGCTCCTGCCTGAGTTGCTGGACATTGCTGAGCAACTGAGCATCAGCGGAGCTAAAAAGCTTGACAAACAGGGTCTTATCTACAAAATACTGGATAGCCAGGCATTACAAGCCAGCGAAACCAAAGAAGATCCCAAGAAAAAGAATGCCCGCCCCCGCAAACCCGTTACGGTAAAAACCACCAACGGTACCGAAGAAGCAGAAGTAATGCAGGAAGCCCCTGCACCAGCAGCACCGGTTGAAAAAGCAGCCCCTAAAAAAGCCCCGGTTCGCAAAGGCAAAACAGATAACCGTCCACAACCGGTAGATGCCGATGGCGGACAACCACAGGGTAACCAGGATGCTGCTGTATCCGAAACAGCTGTTTCGGGCGAAGCTACCCAACCCGGTGAAAACGGCACCGCATCTGATGCACCCCAACACCAATACCCTGCCAAACAACAACAACGCAAAGAACCTGCTTTCAATATTGAATTCGAAGGTGTCATCCTCGGAGAAGGTGTGCTGGAAATGATGCCCGATGGTTATGGTTTCTTACGCTCTTCCGATTATAACTATTTGTCCTCACCGGATGATGTATATGTATCTCCCTCCCAGATCAAACTCTTTGGTTTAAAAACCGGAGATACCGTACACGGGGCAGTTCGCCCGCCCAAAGAAGGTGAAAAATATTTCGCTTTATTAAAAGTAGACAGCATCAACGGTAAACGTCCGGATGAAGTGCGCGACCGTGTACCCTTCGATTACCTGACCCCGCTGTTCCCTTTCGAAAAACTGAACCTGTTCACTACTTCCAATAACTACAGTACCCGTATCATGGACATTTTTACCCCGATAGGTAAAGGCCAACGTGGACTGATTGTGGCGCAACCCAAAGTGGGTAAGACCATGTTGCTGAAAGAAGTGGCCAACGCCATTGCAGCCAACCACCCGGAATGTTACCTGATGGTAGTGCTGATCGATGAACGTCCGGAAGAGGTAACCGATATGGAACGCAGCGTTCGTGCAGAAGTAATCGCTTCTACATTTGATGAGCCCGCCGAAAAACACGTAAAAGTGTCGGCCATCGCCCTGCAAAAAGCCAAACGTTTGGTGGAATGCGGACACGATGTGGTAATCCTGCTGGATTCCATTACCCGTCTGGCACGTGCACACAATACTGTGGCGCCCGCTTCCGGCAAAGTATTATCCGGTGGTGTGGAAGCTAACGCCATGCAGAAACCCAAACAGTTTTTTGGTGCCGCCCGTAAAATTGAACATGGTGGTTCCTTAACCATCCTCGCTACCGCACTGATCGAAACAGGAAGTAAAATGGACGAAGTGATCTTTGAAGAATTCAAAGGTACCGGTAACATGGAACTGCTGCTCGATCGCCGCCTGGCCAACAAACGTATTTTCCCTGCCATCGATCTTACCGGCTCTTCTACCCGCCGCGACGATCTGCTGCTCGACAAGGAAGTATTACAGCGCATGAACATTCTCCGCCTTTTCATCAACGATATGAATACCGAAGAATCAATGAGCGAATTGCTGAAGCGGATGCGCGGAACCAAAGACAACGAAGAATTTCTGATGTCGATGAACCGATAACAGCAAACAGATCTTATACAAAGGGAGACAACCAAATTGTCTCCCTTTTTTATTTCGCAGATCTCTTTCCCTTCTTTTTCTCTTGTCCACTCATAGTGAACCCTTTTGAACAATCGGTGGCGCCGATGATGGCGGAGGTTGTTTCACTAAAAGCAAAAGAGGGTTTGTTCGGGTGCATAGCCCAGCTATTTATTCAACACCTCCAGCATTTTTTTGAAGTCGAGTATTTTTTGTGATTTGATGATGATGGCCGCATCAAACATTTTTTCGGCCGGCTCCTGTTCCTCGCCGCTTAACAGATGCGGTAAACGCGGAATTGTTTTCTGGCGGTAGCCACCCGATAAAGCCGCATAATTAATACCCACCAGTAATACATTTTGCGTAGGTGTACGCTGATCAAACCGGTTGCTGTGATTGAGGGGCAGGTACAATACCACCGGTGCCCCGCTTGACCCATCATACACCGGAATATCTGCGATGAATTCTTTTTTGTTTTGATAATCAAGAAACATCGGCGTAGCACTCACGCCTTTTTTTACAAAGGGCACCCCATTCAGCTCCGGTCTTATCCCGGCCGGGTGACCAATCATCAGCAGGTCATCGATTACGTTCAGTGTATTCATCACCGAATCGTTGGGAATCAGTGATTCGTCAAGATTATGATAGCTGATCTTGATTTTTTGTTTCTGCAGGTAATCCAGGATCGGGTTAATCAGGATCATAGCAAGATCTACCCCGGCCTCCGGATGAAAGAGCATGGCCAGTTCATTCTTCGCAATGGTTACCGGCCGCAGGTTTCCGTATACCGGCAATCCTGCCGTATCTGCATCCAGAAAAAAGAAAGTAACCGATTGGGCAGCAGCAATAGCGGTTTTGGTGGTAACGATGGTGGGTACTTTTCCTTTGTTGGTTTGGAGCAGAAAGAATAAACCGGTAGCATACCCTCCATAACGAACCTCTTTGCCATCGCGGATAACCACGCTGTCTACCGTCTGGATTTTCACAGCCGCGTTCACTATGTATTCAATCATGCCCAGACTTTTCTTTTTACCCGCCTGCGCCAATACAGCAGTCAGCGGGCAACAGAAAAGCAGTATGACAAAAAACGTTCTTTTCATAATCGGACTTTACACAATGGCAAGTACGGTATTATTTTAATAGGGTGCTGTTAAACAGTTTCAGGATCCGCTTATACTCGTCGGTCCAGCTGCTGGGTTCCACAAAACCATGGTCCTCTACCGGGTAAGCGGCCATTTCCCAATTGTCTTTGCCCAGCTCAATCAGCTTCTGCGACAAACGCACTGCATCCTGAAAATTCACATTCACGTCTACCATACCATGGCAGATGAGCAGGTGATTCTTCAGTCCGGCTGCAAAATTAATAGGCGAGGACCGCGCATACGCTAAACTATCATTATACGGCTCGTTCAGAATATTGGAAGTATACCCGTGATTATAATGCGCCCAGTCGGTAACGGGTCGTAAAGCAGCACCGGCCTTAAACACATCCGGTGTGGTAAACAGTCCCATCAACGTCATAAATCCACCATAACTGCCACCATAGATTCCGATGCGGCCAGCATCCACCCCATATTTCTCTACCAGGAACTTCGCGGCATCCACGTGATCGTCCAGGTCTTTCCCGCCCATGAACCGATAAATGCCCGTTCTCCAGTCGCGGCCATACCCACTGCTGGCGCGGTAATCAATATCAATCACAGTATACCCCAGATCGGCCAGTAAATTATTGAACATGGTTTCCCTGAAATAAGAGCTCCACCAGTAATGCACGTTCTGCAGGTAACCTGCTCCATGCACAAAAATTACAGCGGCACCGTTCTTTTTGCCGGATGCCGGTTCAAATACCCTTCCATAGATCTGTGCCCCGTCGCGCGCGGGGATGGTGATCACTTTGGTATCCCGCCAGGCATAGGCTTTGAATTCATCGCTCATTCCCTTGTTGGTGATCTGGACCGGTTTTTTGCCGGGAGCATTTTCCTGGAGATAGAGTTCCCAGGGTTTGGTGGTATAAGAGTACCGGTAAGCGATCCATTTTTCGTCGGGCGACATACTTACTTCATAGCCACCCTCCATCGAAGTTATCTTTTCTTTTTTGCTGCCATCGGTTTTGATGCGGTACCAGTTTTGTTTGCCGGGATGCTCTTCGTTGGTAAGCAGGTAAAAATATTGTTTGTTCCGGCTCAGCTCTACGGCCTGCACTTCGTACTTTCCTTCGGTGAGTGCTTTTTTGGTATGGCTGCTGAGATCATATATATATAAGTGTGCGTAACCGGTAGCTTCGCTCTGGAAATAAAACTGATTCTCGTTTACCCAACCCAGACGTGCACCAAAACCACTTACGCCAGGCCCACCTATCCAGGCTTCATCGCGCTGGCGATCTAACAGGCTCAGTTTTCCGGTGGCGGCATCCAGCTGCATCAGCCAGCGATCTTTGTTGTCCTGAGAGCGGATATCTACCACGGCATAACTGCCAGATTCATTCCAGTACGGACCGCCGATCATGACCCCCCTTACCGGTGTGCGGCGGTTGCTGAATTTTTTGGGATAGTCTTTTACATAATCCGGCACATCGGTAATACCCGGAATAGAGTCGGTACCTACCAGCATCAGCGTATCCCGGCTTTTATCAAACACATAAAAATCATAACGCCCAAGCGGTGCACCCACTTTGGTTCTTCCCGGAATATCGGTGGTGAATCCACTTTCGGTTACATAATCCGGAACGATGGTATTTTTTCCGGAGCTGGGTGGCTGGTATAAACGATAGGTGACAAATCTTCCATCCGGACTGATCTGCAAACCCTGTAATAATTTATCGCCGATGCCGATGGGTTTTAAGGTATCCGTGTCTTTGTTCTGTTTCAGAAAATCTGCGCGGGCATCTCTTTTCTGTTTGCGTTCTTTCAGTACTGATAACAGCTCGAGCTGTTGTTGTTGCAACCATTGTTCCTGTGTACCGGTAGCAGCTGTTGCGCCACCACCACGGGCAGCACCGCCTCCACCAAAACCGCCACCTCTTAGTGCCCCGCCACCAAAAGCAGGTGCCATTACGGTTTCGGCTCCGCGGGTAATATTGGTTAATTGTTGGGTAATGCCCGATGCGATATGCCAGCCATATAAATTCTGGTTGCGGGTGTACACGATCCATTCGTCTTTCTGCAGAAAACGTGGCGCCGATTCGGTTTCTTCTGTTTGGGTGATGCGGGTGGTCTTGCCAGTTTTCAGATCCACGAGATACAGGTCTCCACGATAGGCATACGTCATTAACGTATAGCTACTATTATATACAGCATTGCTGAGTGCATTGGTTTTCTGCGATTCGGCATAAGTTGTTTTGCGGGGTTCGCCGCCACCAACTGCAACAGCGTAAACAGAGTCAGAGATATTTCCCTGCGGGTTCCAGTTAAAGTAAACGGTCTTGCTGTCCTGCGACCATACCAGGTTAGAAGGAGAAGTGCCGATCCATTTCGGATCTTTCATAATTTTTTCAACCGTTAAAGATTGGGCAGTAGCCATGCCGGTACAGCAAAGCAGAAAAGAAAGCAGTTGGATTTTCATCAGTGCAGTTTTATAGAAGCTAAATCTATTATAATCTGCTGATGAAAAAGAGCGGGGTCCTGTATTTTATTTGAATGGGTGAATCACCGGTTTGGGAGAGACCAATTTTGTTTACTGCGAGCTTGCTTATAATACCTTGTATTAAATGATTCAAATTTTCTTTACTCTGAAAATTTAAAACCGCCAATTCAGGGTGTTGGATAAAAAATTTCTATTCAGTCCCTGTGTACGGGCCTCTTTTTGTTCGGTGCCGAGCGAAGGCGAAGGCAGACAAAATGATGCGTAGCATCCCGCTTTAAGCGGGAGCAGAAGAAAAAGCAGCCCGGGAACAGGGACGGGGCCCAGCGGCCGCGAGCGACAAAAAATCCAGACTATCAGGGTGATTTTTAATAGCGCAACAGGTTACTTATAATAACTATTCCGCTCAATCTCTTCTCTTACTTTTTCGGGCACGAGGTAACGGATGGTTTTGTTGGTACGGATATTCTCGCGGATCTCGGTGGCCGACAATTGCAGCAGTGGTGCGTTCAGCAAAATATGTTTGGCGTTCCAGGTTTCGGTGATCTCAAAACCTGGGCGTTTGTAAATAATGAAGGAATAGTTCTTTACGAGTAATTCAAAATGTTTCCAGCGTGGCAGGTTCTGAAAACTATCACTGCCCATCACAATCGAAAACTCGTGCTGCGGATATTTCTCCTGCAGATAGGTCAGTGTATCGATGGTATAGGAAGGGCGGGGTAATTTGAATTCCACATCAGACGCTTTCAGCCGCAGGTCTTCCTCCACCGCCAGGTGTACCAGGTGTAGGCGGTGGTACTCATTCAATAAAACAGAAGAGGGTTTTAAGGGGTTCTGCGGCGATACCACGAACCAAACCTGCTGTGTATCGGTATGATTGGCTACATAACTGGCTACGATGAGGTGGCCGATATGAATGGGGTTAAAAGAACCGAAATACAAACCGATTTTCATCTAATATATTGATATTCAAATAGTTATGAGACTACGATAACTCTACAAAGATACTATGCGCTTCGTTAACGCGGAGGCTGAGATGGTAACCGGCCACTGAAATAGAGATCGGATCTCCCAGGGGGGCTATCTGCTCCACTTTTACCTGCTCGCCTGGAACACAACCCATTTCCATTAGTTTGATAAAAATATCGTCTTTCTCGAATGAATGAATCACTGCATGCTGACCAACGGCTAAATCTGACAATCGTTTCATTTCGGCTGATTAATATTTAAAGGTAAAGCGGTAGCATCCGTTTTTGTTACGAATTTTGGAGTAATACCCAACTATGTCACAAGTACAATTCCGTTACGCCGATCAACGCCTCTCATTGCCTGGTAAAAACACCATCAAAGCATTTGTGGCCAGTATTTTTAAGAAGGAGAAAACCGCCCTCAGCCAGATCACCTATGTTTTCTGTTCTGATGCTTTTTTACTGCAGATGAACCGTGATTTTCTGCAGCATGACTATTACACAGATATTATCACGTTTGGCCTGTCTGAGAAAGGCGAGCCGGTGGAAGCCGAAGTGTATATCAGTTTAGACAGGGTCAAAGACAATGCCGCCAACCTGGGTATCAGCTTTCGGCAGGAAACATTACGGGTGATCTTTCATGGTGCCCTGCATTTGTGCGGATACAAAGACAAAAAGAAAAGTGAAATTGCCCTGATGCGAGAGAAAGAGGACCAGTATTTACGTTTATTTGAGAAACAGCAGCTGCATGCGTAAAAGCCTGGCTTTTCTTTTCTTCCTTATCCCCCTTTTTTCTTTTTCACAGCTGTCGGTAGTGGAGCTGGAAGCCAAACAGGTCCCCGAACCCATTACCCGCGATGCAGCCGTAGACCGCTGGAATCTTTCCCAACCCGGTTATTCTTTATTGTCCAAAGAAGCCAAAGACCTTTTATACTGGACCAATTACAGCAGGAACAATCCCAAGAAGTTCTGGGACAGTGCCGTTGCACCCATTCTGGCCGTATTTCCCAGCCTGAATAAACAGGAAGCCCGGAGTTTAGCGCTCATATTGGGACAGGCAGGTCCGCTTCCTATGTTTACACTGAATGCCCAACTGGTTAAAACCGCCCAGTCACATGCGGCAGATATTGCCGGTAAAAATGCCCGTCCCAGTCATACTTCTACCAATGGGGCCGATTTTGGCACCCGCATGAAGCTGGCCGGTATCCGCAGATGCGCCAATGAGAACATTTCCCTTAGCAGCCAGAGCATTCTTTTATCGGTGGTGCTGTTGTATTTGGATATCGGCCTGCCTGAACTTGGTCACAGGAAAACATTGTTAGATACCAATTTGAGAGAAATAGGAGTTGGTTCGGCCCTGTATGGTAAGGATCAATGGTTTCTGGTGCAGGACTTTGCCTGCCAGCAATAAGGTCCTTGTTCCACGAATCCCAGTTTCACCCCGGAACATTGATTTGAAAAAGAGTTCCACGAATCCCAGTTTCACCCCGGAACATATTAATTTTGGGTATGGCCAGAAAGAGATGGACCCCAAAGGAGGAAATAACCGATGCCCTGCTCCGTACCCGGGAGAAAAGGAAATGGCAATTAGCCTATAGAAGGTATGTATTGGAGAAGTTGCCCAGTGAAGCCTATGCCCACTATTTCGGTTTAGACAATGCCACCCTGCGCCAATGGTTCGAGTGCCAGTTTACTGAAGACCTGAACTGGGATAATTTCGGAAAAGCCTGGCAGTTCGATCATATCCTGCCCGCTACTTACTTTGATTATTCCGTGGAGGAAGACCTTTATCTCTGCTGGAGCTTTATCAATATGCGCGTAGAACCCATTGAACAGGAGAAGAACCCGGAGAATGGGATCGACCTCTTATCTGTAAAAGCCTACTTCACCCGGCTATATGAAAAAACCGGCCTGGCACTCAGTAGCAAAATGCTGGAGAAGATCCGTTCAATCGAAGCCCTGGGTAACAGGGAGTTCCCTGCCATTGAGAGCTTTATCAACCAACACAAAGAACAGCTCGAAAGCATTGGCAGTTTAAACAGGGAAGAACTGGCCAGCCTGAACGAGGGTATGCCCCTTGCCAGTATTTTATTAGAAAGGGAAATACTCAGAAAATTCTCCGCAGGCCAGCAAGCCTGATTTATCTTTGCCGCCTATGTTTCCAGAATACGATGTGATAGTTGTGGGTGCCGGTCATGCCGGATGTGAAGCCGCTGCCGCTGCCGCCAATATGGGCAGCAAGGTATTGCTGATCACCATGAACATGCAGACCATTGCACAGATGAGCTGTAACCCGGCCATGGGCGGAATTGCCAAAGGACAGATCGTTCGGGAGATCGATGCGATGGGTGGATATAGTGGGATTGTGAGCGACCTCAGCACCATCCAGTTCCGGATGCTGAACAGAAGCAAGGGGCCCGCTATGTGGAGTCCGAGAACCCAGAACGACCGCATGCTCTTTGCCGCCACCTGGCGCGAGATGTTGGAGAAAACACCGAACGTGGATTTTTACCAGGACATGGTTCGCTCCATCATCATCAAAGGAAACAAAGCCTGTGGGGTGGTTACCGGACTGGGGCACGAAGTGAGATCGAAATCGGTGGTGGTTACCAGTGGTACTTTTTTGAACGGCATCATACATATTGGAGAGAAACAATTTGGCGGTGGACGGGTAGCCGAAAAAGCAGCTACCGGCATCACTGAACAACTGGTTGAATATGGCTTTGAAAGCGACCGCCTGAAAACAGGCACCCCGCCCAGGGTAGATGGCCGCAGCCTGGATTACAGTAAAATGGAAGAGCAGAAAGGCGACGAGGAGATCGTTGGTTTTTCTTATACCAATACACCCCGTATCAAACCCGAAGCACAAAGAAGTTGCTGGATCACGTATACCAACGATACGGTTCACGATATTCTGAAAACCGGCTTCGACAGAAGTCCGATGTTCCAGGGAAGAATTGAGGGAATTGGTCCGAGGTATTGCCCGAGTATCGAAGACAAGATCAACCGTTTTGCAGACCGCGACAGGCACCAGTTATTTGTAGAGCCCGAAGGATGGAATACGGTTGAGATTTATGTAAACGGATTCTCCACTTCCTTACCGGAAGAGGTTCAATACGAAGCTCTTCGTATTGTTCCGGGTTTTGAGAATGTCCGCATCTTCCGTCCGGGTTATGCCATCGAGTATGATTATTTCCCGCCAACCCAATTACAATATTCTTTGGAGACCAAGATCCTGGGTAACCTTTTTTTTGCCGGACAGATCAACGGAACCACCGGTTATGAAGAAGCCGCCTGCCAGGGATTGATGGCAGGAATTAATGCACACCAGAATGCCAAAGGAGAAGCGCCTTTGATTCTGAAAAGAAGTGAAGCCTATATCGGAGTATTGATCGACGACCTGATCAGCAAAGGAACCGAAGAACCTTACCGTATGTTTACGAGCCGGGCCGAGTTCAGAACACTGCTTCGCCAGGATAACGCTGATTTACGTTTAACAGAGATCAGCCACCGCCTTGGCCTCGCCTCAGAAGAAAGAATGACCGCGGTAAAACAGAAACAGGATCAGGTGAGCTCCATTAAAAAAACCTTATCTGAAACCAGTGCAGATGCGGAGCAGGTAAATCCCTATTTCACTTCTATCGGATCGGCTCCGGTAACCGAAAAACAAAAAATAGCCAAGCTGCTGCTTCGACCAAATGTAGATCTTCCTTCCCTGATGAAAGCGGTTCCTGCTTTGCAAACAGCGATGACAGCCTACACCACAGACTCGCTCGAACAGGCAGAGATCCAGATCAAGTACGAACGCTATATCGAGAAAGAGCAGGAAATCGTAGACAGGATGAGTCAGCTCGAAAACATGGCCATTCCTGCCGCTTTTGATTATGATAAAGTAAATGCACTCTCCAACGAAGCTTTACAGAAATTTAAAAAAATCAGACCCGCCACTCTTGGACAAGCCAGCCGCATCAGTGGGGTAAACCCGAGCGATGTGCAGATCCTGATGGTTTATATGGGTCGTTAAATAATTATTGGATAACTTAGGTTTCGTAAACTATTCTGCTATGAAACCTATTCTCTCCCTGCTTGGGCTGATACTGCTATTGTCTGCCTGCCAACAAACCGACACCAACGCCCTTTCTCTAAAAGATTATCACGCCATTGTTGATTCGGGTATCCAGACCGGTGGTGTAAAACTGATTCCTATCGAAACACCTGTTGGGAAATTCAATGTCTGGACGAAACGATTCGGCAACAATCCTAAAATAAAAGTCCTGTTATTACATGGCGGTCCCGGTGGCACACACGAATTCTTCGAATCTTTTGAAAGCTTTTTACCACAGGAAGGAATCGAGTTTTATGAATACGATCAGCTGGGTTCCTATTTCAGCGACCAGCCCAAAGACAGCAGCCTCTGGACAACCGATCGTTTTGTAGAAGAAGTAGAGCAGGTGCGAAAAGCGCTGGGCATGAATAAAGACAATTTTTATCTGCTGGGTCATAGCTGGGGCGGAATCCTGGCTACCGAGTATGCACTGAAATACCAGGATAATATCAAAGGACTTATTATCAGTAATATGATGAGTAGTTGTCCGGAGTACGGCAAATACGCCAAAGATGTCCTCGCCAAACAAATGGATCCGGCTGTGGTAGACAGTGTGCGGGCGATGGAAGCGAGGGGTGCTTATACAGATCCCAAGTACATGGAACTGCTGACCGGTTTTTATGAAGACCATCTCTGCCGGGTAAAACCCTGGCCCAATGCCGTACAAAGAGCGTTCCCTCATATGAACGGAGAAATCTATACGATGATGCAAGGGCCCTCGGAGTTTGGTATTTCCGGTCGGTTAGCCAATTGGGACCGGAGTAAAGACCTGCCCAAAATAAAAGTACCTACTTTGACCATTGGCGGAAAACATGATACGATGGATCCGGAGCACATGAAATGGATGGCCACACAGGTGCAACAGGGAAGAAGTCTGATTTGTCCGAATGGAAGTCATGGCAGTATGTGGGATGATCAGACTACCTATTTCCCGGGTCTCATCAAATTCATCAAAGACGTAGATGCGGGAAGTTTTACAAAATAGCCGCCTCACCGACACTATAACACCTTTACCGAATTTATGACGAATGGTTTTTACAATACATCGTTTTCAGTAGTTTTAGAACTCTTCCAAAACCAACTAACTATTATGAGAAAATTCAAGCTCCTGCTTTCCGGGCTCCTGTTTGCTGTGATGCTGCAAGCCCAGGAAACCTTCCCGGTTAATGGGGTGGCAGACAAACGCGAAGGCTGTTTTGCATTCACGAATGCCACCATTGTTACCAATGCACAAAACACACTAAAAAATGCCACGATGGTAATCCGCGACGGGAAAATCGTTTCCGTAGGAACATCGGGTATTGTAATCCCAAAAGACGCAGTGGTGATAGATTGTAAAGACAAATTTATCTATCCTTCTTTTGTAGATATCTATAGCGATTATGGTATTACGCCACCAGCCAGAGGAGCAGGTGGTTTTAATTTTAATGCACCTTCCCAGATCACATCCAACACCAAAGGTGCCTATGGCTGGAACCAGGCCATTAAGCCGGAGACAGATGCGTCGCGCGTTTTTGCGGTAGATGATGCAAAAGCCCGTACACTGCGTGAAGTGGGTTTCGGTACCGTACTTACACACGTGAAAGATGGAATTGCCCGCGGAACCGGAACAGTGGTTACCCTGGCTAACCAGAATGAGAACCTGGTGATGCTGAAAGAAAAAGCATCGGCTCATTATTCTTTTAACAAAGGAACGTCTACGCAGAGTTATCCATCCAGTGTGATGGGAAGTATTGCTTTACTTCGCCAGAGTTACCTGGATGCCCAGTGGTATAAAAACAAACCCGCTAAAGAAGGTGTCAACTTTTCGCTGCAGGCATGGAACAATAACCAATCACTTCCGCAGATTTTTGAAGCAGAAGACAAATGGAATGATCTGCGCGCTGACAGGATTGCCAAAGAATTTGATGCACAATATATCATCAAGGGCGGCGGTAACGAATACCAGCGTATCAAAGATATTGCTGCTACAAAAGCTACTTATATATTATCGCTCAACTTTCCGCAGGCGATGGATGTAGAAGACCCCAACGATGCCCGTTCGGTTTCTCTGGGTGATATGAAACACTGGGAACTGGCTCCCACCAACCCGGCTGCTTTTGAAAAAGCGAATATCCCCTTCTGTTTAACAGCTGCTGATCTGCGTGACCCCAAACAGTTTTTGACCAACCTGCGTAAAGCCATAGAAATGGGTCTGTCAGAAAACAAAGCCATGGAAGCGCTTACCAAAGCGCCAGCTACCTTATTGGGTGTATATGACAAAGTCGGAAGTCTCGAAGCCGGTAAACTGGCCAACTTCCTGATCACCAGCGGTCCGATTTTCTCCGACAAAACCACTATTCTGCACAACTGGGTACAGGGTGATAAATATGCTGTGAAAGAAGATGCCTGGTCTGATATCAAAGGAATCTATACCCTTACACTGAATACCCCTTCGGGAAATGTAAACTATACCCTGGATGTAAAAAGTGCCGCGGCAGCCAATGTGATTGGAAAAGATACCCTTACCGGTAAATTCAGTCACGATGGCAAACTGGTAAAACTCAGCTTCTCCACCGTTCCTGCCAGAAGGCCCGCTGCCGGTGCTGCTGCACCTGCTGCCGGAATGGGTGGTGGATTTGGCGGTGGACGTGGTGGCGCAGCTGCTGCGCAATACCGCCTCAGTGGTGTAGCCAACGGAAACAACTGGAATGGATTGGGAGAAGATACGGCAGGTAACAAAATTACCTGGACCGCTTCTTTCGTTTCAAGTCCTGCTGCCGCTACCGACTCCGTAAGAAGACGCCCGAATATTCCACAGCGTTTATCCAGAGTAACTTATCCGTTTGATGGATATGGCTGGGAAGAAGCGCCCAAACAGGAAAGCCTCCTGATCAAAAACGCAACCGTTTGGACCAACGAAAAAGAGGGTAAACTGGAAAATGCAGATGTGTTGCTGAAAGACGGAAAAATTGCCCGTGTAGGAAAAAACATCACTGATGCAACAGCCAAAGTGATTGATGGTACCGGCAAACACGTTACCGCTGGTATCATTGATGAACACTCGCATATTGCAGCCGCTTCTATTAATGAAGGTGGCCAGTCGGTTACTTCTGAAGTGAGAATTGCCGATAACCTGAATCCGGATGACATTAATATCTATCGCCAGTTAAGTGGTGGTGTAACTTCCTCTCATATCCTGCACGGTTCGGCCAATACCATTGGCGGACAAACCCAGCTGATCAAACTGCGCTGGGGTGCCAATGATGAGGATCTGAAGTTCAAGGGTTCTGATGGCTTTATCAAATTTGCCCTGGGCGAAAACGTAAAGAGAACTACTTCTACCAGCAATAACCGTTTTCCTGATACAAGAATGGGTGTGGAAGAAGTTTTGGCCGATGCATTTGCCCGTGCCAAAGATTATGAGAAAGCTATGAAAGCAGATCCCAAAACCAAACGCGATCTGGAACTGGATGCGCTGGTAGAGATCCTGAATAAAAAACGTTTTATTACCTGTCACTCTTATGTACAAAGCGAGATCACCGCTGCCTTACGCGTGGCGGATAAATATGGTTTCACTTTCAACACGTTCACGCATATTCTTGAAGGCTATAAAGTGGCCGATAAAATGAAGGCACAGGGTTCGAGTGCTTCCACTTTCTCTGACTGGTGGTATTATAAAGTAGAAGTAACCGATGCAATTGCTTACAATGCTGCGATCATGCACAAGATGGGCCTGAACGTATGTATCAACTCAGACGATGCAGAAATGGCGCGCCGACTGAACCAGGAAGCGGGCAAAGTGGTTCGCTATGGTGGTGTATCTGAAGAAGATGCCCTGAAAATGGTGACATTGAATCCGGCCAAAGCCCTGCATGTAGATGATAAAGTAGGAAGTATCAAACCCGGTAAAGATGCCGACATCGTGATCTGGAGTGATAACCCGTTGAGCATTTATGCAAAATCAGAACAAACCATCGTGGATGGTATTGTTTACTTCGACAGACAAAAAGACGCTGAGCAGAGAAAGAAAATCAGCAGCGAGCGTTTCCGTCTGACACAGAAAATGATCGGCGAGAAAAGAGGTGGTGGTGCTGTAAGACCCGCAGAACCCAGCTTCCAGATCCTGTTAAGCTGTGGCGATCACGACCACAAAGATGGTCTGTTCACCATTCATTCAGAAGACGAAGTAAACCTCAACAACTAAAAACCGACAGATTATGAAAAAAATATTCAGCACACTCAGCGTATTACTGCTGGTCGCCGGTTTTACAAAGGCACAGGAAGTAATTTACCCGGCCAAAGAAAATAAAGGCCGTATCTATATTACCAACGGAACCGTTCACGTAGGTAACGGAACCGTTCTGGAAAACGCTACCGTTGAAATCAATGGCAGCAAGATCACCAATGTGGGTACCAATATTACCCCATCGGCCAGCGGCGCTACTATAGTAGATGCTAAAGGCAAACATGTATATCCCGGATTGATTCTTCCCTCCAGCGACCTGGGTCTGAAAGAGATCGGGTCAGGTGTAAGAGCCAGTAATGATTTTTCGGAATTGGGAGATTTCAATTCCAATATCCGTTCTATTACAGCATATAATACGGATTCCCGTGTCATCGGCGTATTGCGCTCAAACGGGATTTTACTGGCCAATGTAGTTCCGGCTGGTGGCTCTGTGAGTGGTTCTTCTACCGTGGTACAACTGGATGCCTGGAACTGGGAAGACGCCGCCTATGACATGGACGGGGGGATGCACATCAACATGCCCAGTTTCATCAACCGCTTTGGAAGAAGGGGTGGTATTCCACCGGCTTTACTGGCGCAATTCGGAATTTCTGCCGGTCCGGCAGATCCGTCAAAAGCGGCATTGGATAAGGTAGAAGAGATCAAATCCTTTTTCCGCCAGGCAAAAGCCTATCTGCAGGAGCCAACGCATAGTGCCGTAAACCTGAAATTTGAATCGCTCAAAAACCTGTTTAACAAAAAGCAGAAACTGTTTGTGCATGGAGATCAGGTAAAACAAATGCTGATTGCCATTGATTTTGCGAAAGAGTTTGGATTTGATGTGGTAATCGTTGGCGGAAGCGAAAGTTTTCAGATCGCCGATCTGCTGAAAGCCAACAATATTGCAGTGATCCTGGGCGAACAGCATTCGCTGCCGGCTACAGAAGACGATGATGTGGACCAGCCTTATAAAACACCGGCTGCCTTACAGAAAGCGGGCGTATTATTTGCGCTGAACGATGAAAGTTCCAATACCCGTTACCGTAACCTGTCTTACAATGCTGGTACAGCTGCCACTTATGGTTTAACCAGAGAGCAGGCATTACAGGCCATTACCCTGAACGCAGCTAAGATATTGGGTATTGATGCCAAAACAGGATCACTGGAAACCGGTAAAGACGCCAACATTATTATCAGTGAAGGCGATATTCTGGATATGAAAAGCAGTACGGTAACAGATGCTTTTATCCAGGGACGTAAAGTGAGTCTCGATAATAAACAAAGACAACTGTACGAAAGGTATATGTATAAATATGGTTTGAAATAAAAGAGGTTGATTCTTATCGTTTTGTATATAGCCCCCGGAAAATCCGGGGGCTTTTTATTTCCGTGTAACCGTTCCATGTCTATTCACTATGGACTATCACTTGCATTTCCTACCTTAGCCCCATGGGCAAAAAACTATTTCTGCTGGATGCACTGGCTTTGATTTACAGGGCTTATTATGCGCTGATCCGTAACCCGCGTATTACCTCGAAAGGAAGAAACACGAATGCGCAATTTGGTTTTACCAATACACTGTTTGAACTGATCAACAAAGAGAAACCAACGCATCTCGCCGTTTGTTTTGATACACATGCACCTACTGAAAGACATGTGGATTTTACCGACTACAAAGCCAACCGCCAGGAAGCCCCCGAAGACCTGCTGGCTTCCCTTCCGGATATCAAACGGATTATCCAGGGCTTTAATATTCCCGTAGTAGAACTGGATGGGTATGAGGCGGATGATGTGATTGGAACGGTTGCCTGGCAGGCGGCTGATAAGGGCTATGAAGTGTATATGGTTACGCCCGATAAAGATTATGGGCAATTGCTGATTCATCCGCATGTATATATTTATAAACCACCATCCTTCGGTAATCCGGAAGAGATCCTGACCGCAGAAAAGATCTGTGAGAAATGGGATATCAAACGGGTGGAGCAGGTAGTGGATATGCTGGGACTGATGGGTGATGCGGTAGATAATATTCCCGGCATTCCGGGAGTGGGAGAGAAAACAGCTGCGAAACTTCTCAAGGAATATGATACCATTGAAAATATTTTAGCCAATGCAGATAATATTAAAGGAGCATTGGGAGAAAAGATCCGCAACGGCAAAGAGATGGCCATCATGAGTAAAAAACTGGCCACTATTATTACCAATGTGCCCGTTGATTTTCATGAAGAAGATTATCGTTTAAAAGAATGGAACAAAGAAGCGTTGGTGGAAGTGTTTACAGAGCTTGAATTTAAAACACTCGGTAAACGGATTCTTGGTGATGAGTTTAATGCTTTTCATTCGGCACCTCAATCTATACAGACAGATCTGTTTGGCAACACGGTTTCTTCACAAAATAAAAAAGACAGCAACACTAAAAAAGATACAGCTCCTGTTTTAAACGGCGAAGAAAGTTCGGGCTTGTTGGCAGAAAAAAATATTCATAATACCGCACACAATTATACACTCGTAGAGGGAACCGCAGCCATTGAGCAGTTGGTGGAAACCCTTTTACAACAAACAGAAATCTGTTTTGATACCGAAACCACCAATATAGATGCCAACGAAGCAGAACTGGTGGGCCTGAGTTTTTCGCACAAAAAGGGAGAAGGATTTTATATTCCCTGTCCGGCAGACCAGCAGGAAACAAAAACCATCCTGGATAAACTGGATCCGCTTTTTGCCTCTGCAACCATTACCTGGGTGGGACAGAATCTCAAATACGATATGCTGGTATTAAAATGGTACAACAAAGAACTGAAAGGAAAGATCTTTGATACCATGCTGGCACATTATGTAATTGAGCCGGAGGGGCGTCGAAGCATGGACCTGCTGAGTGCGCAATACCTCGGCTATGAGCCCGTTCATATTGATGAACTGATTGGCAAAAAAGGAAAGACACAGGGAAATATGCGGGATGTGGATGTAGAAAAAGCCAAAGAATATGCCGCAGAAGATGCTGATATTACCCTGCAGCTGAAGCAGGCATTTGTTCCGTTGCTGAAAGAAAAAGAAGTAGAGAAAGTTTTTGAAGAAGTAGAAAATCCGTTGGTGCAGGTGCTGACAGATATGGAATTTGAAGGCGTGAAGATTGATGTGGATTTTCTGAAAGATTACAGCAAAGAGCTGGAGAAAGACGCCAAACAGTTTGAAGAGAATGTATATGCGCAGGCTGGTGTACGGTTTAACCTCGCATCGCCCAAACAGCTGGGAGAGGTTTTATTTGATCTCCTGAAAATAGATCCCAAGGCCAAAAAAACAAAGACCGGTCAGTACGCAACCGGCGAAGATGTATTACAAAAACTGGCCGCCAACAACCCGATTGTGGCTGATATCTTAGGCTTCCGGGAATTGACTAAACTGAAGAGTACCTATGTAGATGCATTACCGCAGATGATCAATAGCAAAACCGGTCGCGTACATACTTCTTATGCACAGGCAGTGGCCGTTACGGGAAGATTGAGCAGCAATAATCCCAACTTACAGAATATCCCTATCAGAAGCGATCGGGGCAGAGAGATCCGCAAAGCCTTTATTCCTCGCGATAACCATCGCATTCTCGTAAGTGCGGATTATTCACAGATCGAGTTACGCATTGTAGCTGCCATCAGTGGTGATCCGAATATGTGTGAGGCATTTAAGGAAGGCAAAGACATTCACACCGCCACCGCTTCCAAAGTATATAATATACCCGAGGCCGAAGTAACAAAAGAAATGCGTTACAAAGCCAAGAGTGTGAACTTTGGTATCATTTACGGCCAGGGTGCTTTTGGTTTGGCAGAAAATCTTTCTATCTCACGTTCCGAAGCAAAAGAGATCATTGATAATTATAAAAAAGAGTTTGTAGGTATTACTTCTTATATGGATGATACGGTCCGCTTTGCGCAGCAGAATGGATATGTAGAAACCCTGATGGGAAGAAAACGCTGGCTGAAAGATATCAATTCATCCAACTTCACCGTGAGGGGCTATGCAGAACGAAATGCCATTAACTCGCCCATACAGGGAACGGCAGCGGATATGATCAAGCTGGCGATGATCAAGATCCACAAGGAAATGAAAAAAGGAAACTGGCAATCTAAAATGATCCTGCAGGTACATGATGAATTGGTGTTTGATGCGGTGAAAGAAGAAAAAGAAGCCTTAAAAAAACTGATCATCGATAATATGACCACCGCCATGATCCTGCCCAACGGTGTACCGGTGGAGGCAGAAGTGGGCGAAGGCAGTAACTGGTTAGAAGCACATTGATCTGATCTCCCCGAAAGGGCAAATAAATTAATATGACCAACGAAGAAACCATCAACCGGTTTTACACGGCTTTTCAGCAACTGGATTATGCCACCATGCAATCCTGCTACCACAATGAAGCGGTTTTTAGCGACCCGGTATTCGGTTTGCTGGATAGTACCGAAACCCGCGCTATGTGGGAAATGCTGTGTAAACAGGCAAAAGATTTTTCGCTGGTGTATGGAAATATCCAGCTGCTGGACGAGGAATATACCACCTGCAACTGGACCGCCTCCTATCTCTTTTCCAAAACCGGGCGCAGGGTGGTGAACCGGATCACCGCACACATGAGATTCAGGGATGGATTGATTATTGAACACTCGGATGCTTTTGCTATTTATAGCTGGACAAGGCAAGCGCTGGGTTTACCCGGATTATTACTGGGCTGGTCGGGCTGGATGAACCGACGTATACAACGCCAGGCAAAAGAAGGATTGGCCAAATTCATGAATAGCAGTGGTTAAAACTACATCATCGAAAAAAGCAGAAAAAATGCTTCGAGCATAGCTACCAGCATGATTGTTTTGCGGAAAAGCCTGCGCCAGAAAGAATCCCTAATCAGCGTACGGTTGCGCAACACAAAATAAAGGGCGGTTAGGGCCAGCACCAGTAAAATCCAACGCTGTGTAGCAAAAGAAGATTGGAATACCGGCAATACATGGGCATACAGTCCTTCCATCTCAGACATTTCCTTTCCCTTGCTTTGTGCATCTACCAGGAACCAGCTGCTAATGGCATAAGCTCCGGGAGAAACCAGAACGGCTGAAAGGGCTAAAAAGTCCCTGTTTTTCATAGTTGTAAGGTAAACAAAAAGAAAACCGGTTATATCATTTCTTATATTTATGTAATGAACTGGTCCTTCTATTTTAAAAGCATCTGGCTCATCGGCGGCCGTTATTTTATGATAGCGGGCCTTGCTTTTCTTCTGTTTTATATTGTGTGGCGAAACCGTTTCTTCTATAAAAAAATACAAGTCCGTTTTCCAAAAAATCAGGATTACCTGCGGGAGATTTTTTATTCGTTTCTTACCATCTGTATCTTTTCTTTCGTGTCGGTGGTATTGTTCGTTCATCCGCAGGTGGCTCCTCATACTACCCGTTACCTGCAGATCTCAGACTATGGCTGGACCTACTATTTTATGGTATATCCACTGATGTTCCTGATGCATGATACCTATTTCTATTTCTCGCACCGGTTAATGCATCACAAAGCGTTGTTCAAATGGTTTCACCTGGTACACCACAAATCTACCAATCCTTCCCCCTGGGCAGCCTATGCTTTTCATCCATTGGAAGCGGTAGTAGAAGTGGGCATTGTGATCATCTTTCTCTTTACCATTCCTATTCACAAGTCACATCTGCTCATCTTTTTTCTGATGATGATCATCTACAATGTATATGGACATCTTGGTTACGAATTATATCCGAAAGGTTTCAGTAAAAGCACTGTTGGCAGGTGGATTAACACCTCGGTAAACCATAACCAGCACCACCAGTATTTTACCGGTAACTATGGTTTGTATTTTCTTTTCTGGGACCGGATTTTTGGTACCGTTCGCGAAGATTATGATGCGAAATATGAAGAAGTGAAAATGAGACAGGATACCATTACAGCCAGCGCATAGCGTAACTTCCTTAATTGGTAACCGCCCAGTTATAAAATTGTATACTCCCGTTTCCGTTGATGGTAATGTTCTTGTTGTTTCTTCCTAATTGCAGGCTGACCTGATTGGCGCCTTTCTGCAGCGGAATTCTCACATATTGTATTTGTGCGGGTAATGACTGCCAGTTACGTGTATCTGCTTTTTCTGTAGCGGTATTGAAAATATTTACCAGTAAACCCGCGGTTAATGCAGCCGCATCAGCATTCCGTTTCTTTTTATTCTCGTCTTTTTCTTTACTGTTATTCTTAACCAGTTCCCTGGCGGCAGCAGAGGCACCGGCTTCGGTCAGTTTTTTTACCAGCTGTCGGGTTAAGGCAGCGGTAACTTCTTTCAGGATCCGTTCTTTCAGGATCTCGGGGGCGAGGGTATTGATATCTTCTGCCAGTTCTGCCTTAAAAGTAGTTCCGTTTAGTGTAACAACAGCTGGTGCGCTGCTGTATGGTTTGGGCACGTATGAAGGAACCGCTACACGAACAGTTCTGAACTCATTCAGTGAAGAAGAAGAGGGTGACATACGCGCCGCTGCAAAATCAAAAGGAACATTAAAGCTGCCGTACTGGCTGTTGAAAAGAAATACACCATTTCCATTACCATTCTGCATCAGTACAAAATTCTGCTCGGTTTTGGCCGGTGCCATTCCGCGTTCAATAAACAGGATCAGCTCTCCTCCTTCCGATTTTTCCTTTTTTGTATAAGTCCTGTTCAGTTTACGCTGATAAATTTCTATCTGATCAGTAAAGCCCATTCTGTCTGCAGTACTGAACAGATCATTCTTTAATTGCTCCGGCATTGTAACACCGTAATAATTGGGTCCTTTGGCAGAAAGAAACAAATCGGTGGCGTTGCGGTAAGAGATGAAGGCGTTATTGATTTCGCCAGCTGTTTCGTAGATCATTCCCTGTACCATTAATGCAAAAGCATCTTCGGTATAACGGTCTGCATTGGGTTTGAATTTATCCTGTTGCACCTGTGTGCTCAGCGAAATTCTCCGGGCTTCTACCAGTGCTTCGTCTGTTTGTCCCTTATACAGATAATTCAGTGCTTTGTAATAATGCAGGAGAAATCTTTCATAGTCTTCGCCCAGATAGGTCTGCATCATGGGGTTTAATAGATTACTCACAATTAGATCACCCGTTGTTTTTCGCTTTTGCTCAAGGAAATTATCGGCGAGATTCAGGTAAAGGTTGCTGCTGTCGTAAGAACCCAGGAGGTGATAGATCTTTCCCTTTTCCATCAGGTAAAGCAGCCTGTTGCGGTCCTGCTGCAGAAAACCGTTTTGTTCCAGCAGGCTTTTGGCACGATAATAGTCCGTCTGGGCCACGCTGTTATAGTAGCCGGCCAGTTTGGTATTATACGTAGCACAGGAAAATAAAACAGGCATCCATAGCCAAGCTATCCATGCCTGTTTCAGGGTCTTCATCATAAAAGAGGGTTTCTTGCCGCGAAGTATGCCGCAATTAGTTCTTAACGAGTTTGGCAATTTTCTTCTCACCTATCCAAACCACTTCGTTGGTTTCGATATTGGTCAGCTCCAGGTTTACCTGGTAAGTAACCGTTTTTTCGCGTTTATACGCATCAACAATGGAGTTGATCGAACCCTGCAGAATATAATCGGCACCTTTTTCAAGTCCGAATTTTTTCATCGTGCTTTGAGAAGCGTTGGTTTGCTGGTCAGCTTTTTCGGCGCGCATTTCTTCGCGTTTTTTGCCGCTCTGCACCAGGCCCACTTTATCTGATTCAATAAATCCGATCTCCAGGTCTTTCATAAAGGTTTCCGCTTCAATATGCTCATGGCTTTTATTGGTGATCATACCTACGATCACAACAGGCTTTTTACCTTTTGCGGCCACATGGTTCACGATCCATTTTTCGTTGAGGATCTGGCCGGTGATCTCTTTGGCAGTGAGGCGACTGTCTGTGTTGTTCCAGTTACCGCTCAGGTCGATCTGTGTAGCGGGATCGATCCGGGTAACGGTTCTGTTGGAACAGGCGGCGAGAAATAATACGGTGGCAGTAGTTAATAGTAAAATAGTACGCTTCATAAGAAGATATGGTTATAGGATGAATGAAGTAAGGATGCGAAAGTTATCAGAAGCCCAGCCAGAAATTGCCGAGTTGTAAACCCAGAAAAGGTCTTGTGATACCCCACCGGTTCCAACGGCTCCAGCTGTTATAGCGGATATACGGACTGTAACCATAATTGTTCCAGCCGTAATGGGATGGATAACCGTAGCTTAAGGAAGGTGCCAGCCAGCTGCTCGACTGACGGCGATAAGTCCGTCTTTCGGCTCTGCGCTCTTCCCTGGCTTCGCGCCAGTCGTAGGCTTTATAGGTTTGCTGAACCGTTGTGTTCTCCCAGGATAGTAGAGAGTCTTTCTGGTTCATGTATTTCTGCTGACTGATCAGGTAATTGGGATTCTGATCGGGCGCCAGGCTATTGCTTTCCTGTGCAGCAGCGGCTGTTACGAGTGTAACGAAGAGCAGGGGTAAAATTCTGCGTTTCATATTTCCTCCTTTTTACTAACAGCTACAAAACTAATACCAAAAAAGGAAAGCCCCTGTTTTGGCTGGTTAAATGGGGATGATTGGCAAAATGGGGATATGGGTGGTGGGGAGGGGGTGGACAATGCAGCGTTGCAAAATCAAACGTAAATAAGGATAAACTAAGTTAAGAAACCATGACCCTGACCGTTCAGGCCGCGGGAGCGTCCCGACCGGTCAGGGTTTCTTTTTGTAGATCGGCACCGTACTGCAGGGCTCACCGTACATGATGCTTTTTACGAAGGGTCGCAGCTTGTTTGTGATCTCTACATAAGCCGATTCGGGAATTTCCACTTCCCCACAGCCCTTTACCACCACCCGCTTATCGGTATATTCTTCTCCTTTAACAGCAGCAAGGTTTTTGAAAAGCAGGGTGCTGACCAGTTTCTTCTCATCACCAAACACGATCTCTTTGGCATAGGGCTGGAGATAACTGGCTATCAGCATATAGGCCCACATGGGAATGATGGCATCTGCGGAGCAGGTAATAGCCACATTCGCATCCTGGTAAACGGTCCAGTCGGTGGTTTGCAGGGCAGCGCGGAAATCCTTCTCCTTCAGGATCAGACCCATGAACAGATATTCTTTCAGGTCAAAAGTCTTTATCTCACCCTTGGGATAATATTCTTCCAGATCAAAACTGATCAATCCGCTTTCTGCTACCTTGTTCACCATTTCTTCGCTCATAGAAATCTCTTTACAGTGTAAAATTACAGCTATCCCCTGGTTTTTGTTTTCGGTTTCCGTAAAACAAAAGCCCGGCGCTGGGGCCGGGCTTTGTCTGATCAGTTGTAACTATTAATAGAATTTAGATCGGTTGTCTTTGATGGACGCTGCTTTTTTCAGCGCATCCAGTCCACGGTAAGAAGCCATTTTAGCGCTCTGGATCAGACCCTGTTTAATGGAAGCCTGATCTACCGCTTCGGCTTTGGCACCGATAGCTTCTGTTTTAATGGCAAATACACCCGTTGCTCCCGCAATCGGCGCACTTACTTTACCCTGGAGGCTTTTGTTGAAAGCGGCACCGATTACTTTGGGTTCGCTACCTACGCCTGTAATGAATGGCGCTGTAAAACTCAGGCTATCCGCACGCAGAACCATTGCTCCGGTACTGCTGGAAAGCGCTTCCAGTGTAGTGCCCTTGAATTTGGTGTCGATGATCTGTTTGGCTTTTTTCTCGTTCCGTACCAATGTTTCAACAGTGGGTCTTGCCTCGGCCACAGAAGCCAGTCCGGCTTTGTTTACCGCAGTTACTATGGCTACCACATATGTATCGTTCACTTCAAAAGGTTCAGAAACATCACCGGTGCCATGCTCGTATACCCAGCGTACCATGTTTCGGCTCTGGCCCAAACCGGTTACGGCAAAATCATTCTGTTTGATATCGTTCGCATTCAGGATCATTTTATTCTCCTTCAGCGCATTGGCATTGAATTTCTTTCCGTCTTTGCTGGCTACCGCAAACTGGGATGCGGCCGTGCTGGCAGCAGAAACGGTTTCATTGCTCGCAATGATCGGTTTGGCATAATAAGCGAGCTTGTAAGCAGGCGCAAAATTCTTTTGTCCCAGGATCTCTACATAGTGATAACCATAGTCGGTTTTCACTACACCTTTGGTTCCAACGGGTTTATCAAAACAATAATCGTTGAATGGGATCACCATCTGTCCCTGTGGGAAATACTCGTATACACCGCCTTTGTCCTTACTTCCGGGATCATCAGAGTATTTGGTACATAAAGCGCCAAAATCAGCGCCACCTTTGATCGCAGCTTCAATACTGTCGATCAGTTTTTTACCGGTGGTATCAGGACGGATCTGCTGTCCGCTTCTGGGATCTGCTGTAGCTACCAGAATATGGCGAACCGTTACGCTATCGGGCCATTGTTTTACACCCACCATTTTAGCGAGGATATAATTATTACCATCTACATAAGGACCATATACTGTACCTGTAGGAATTTTCACCAGGGTATCTTTATTGGTCTGCTGCATACGTGTTTTGCTGAAATAGCTATTGTAATAAGGTATTTCGCTGGTGTTTTTGTTCAGGAAAGCTTCTGCATCGGCTGTAGCGGCAAATTCTTCTTTCAGGGCAGCTACCTGGCTCAGGATAGCAGCAGAATCAGAACCGCTGGGTGCGGCGCTGAATGATACGTAAGAAATATTACGTGTTTCTTCCTGTTTGGTGTATTCGTTGGGGTGGCTTTTTACATAAGCAGCGATCTCATCATCAGATACCTTAGCCGTGCTGTCAGAAACAGATGCATAAGGTACATATACATAAGAGAAAGAAGCAATGGCATTGTTATCAGCCTGCTGCTTTTCGAGTAACCATTTGGGTACATAGGCAGCCTGCATCAGCAGGTTCTGGTATTTGTTACGGAGAGTCTGTTCAATAGATGGTTCTATATATACACTATTGATCATTTTGATCTGCTCCGTGTTTTTACTCTTCTTTAACTGGGCAAAAGCTTCTCTGGCATTGTTGGCCAGGAACTGTCCGGTATTCGGATCGGTGAATTCATTTTTGAGGGGAGAGTTTTCGCCGAACAGGATATCGCTCAGTTCTTTGGCAGATACCTGCAGACCGAGTTTTTGATACTCCTGACCCAGTACAATCTTCTCTACAGCCTGGTTCCAGGTAGAACCGATCAGTTGCTCGCGCTGGGCGCCTTGCGGACCGTACATACGCTCCTGCAGGGCCAGTTGCTCTTCAAAAGCGCCCCTCTCAATCTTTTCACCATTTACTTTACCAATCACACTGGTATTGGAAAAAGCGCTTCCGCCACGGCCTACACCATCCTGCAGAATAAAAGCGATCAAAGCCAAAGCGATGATACTGAAGATGATCCATGCACCTTTGTCACGAATACGTTGAATTACAGACATAATACTTTAATTAATGTTTTATCCCGGATTTAGACGGGAGGCAAAAATAGGGGAATAAAACATTAGAACAAATTGTGGATAACAGGCTTATGTCTTAGAAACACAAGGATTTCGGCCGGGGGGAGAACATTATCCCTAAACCGGAAGGCAAATTGGAATAGTGATCCCAAAAAGGGTCAGTAACCCGGATTTCTGTTTTTGGTGAAGGATGGATCGATTTCGGGGTATTGATGTGCTTAAAAGGATATTCACACAACCCTGTTTATAAACCCGTTTTTCGGTGGAGAAATCGGTTTTTTACCTTTTGGATTGTGGAAAGAACTGGAACAAACTCCCTTCAGTGGTATGGTATAAGTGGTTGAGTCAGAATTCACTTGCATTTTATCCCTGTTAATTCACAGTGCCGTAAAAGTGGATAGTGAAATAGTGCGTATGTGAATCAGTTAATCCACAGCTGTTCATAAAACAGCTGGATTTAGTACAGAATGCTAAAAAACCTGTGGATGAAATTGTGAATTAGGGTGGATAAGCCAAGGGTAATTACCTTTGCGTCTTGGGGATAAGTAAGTTATCCCGATATCCACAGCCCTAATAGTAGTAGTTTGTTTTAATAAAAAGTATTATTTAATACTATTACAAGCGTTATGAACATTGACAAAGAAGCCATTTTACAAAAAGGATTTTTAGACATAGAAATTGATGCGCGTCTGGATTTATTTGCCGAGATTGAGCGACTAAAGAAAGAAAAAAATGCAGTCATTCTCGCCCACTATTACCAGGAACCTGATATCCAGGACGTGGCAGATTATATCGGAGATAGCCTGGGCCTTGCGCAACAGGCCAGTAAAACCGATGCCGACATTATCGTATTTGCCGGTGTACACTTCATGGCCGAAACAGCCAAAATCCTAAACCCCAGCAAGAAGGTTTTACTGCCGGATCTGAAAGCCGGTTGCTCATTGGCCGACAGTGCACCCGCACCGCTCTTCAGGGCTTTTAAGGAAAAATATCCTGGTCACCTGGTGGTTTCCTACATCAACTGCAGCGCCGAGATGAAAGCTTTGAGCGATATCATCTGCACCAGTGGAAACGCAGAAAAGATCATCGAAAGTATCCCTGCCGACCAACCCATCATTTTTGCACCCGATAAAAACCTGGGTGCCTATCTCAACAAAAAAACAGGCCGTAAGATGGTTCTGTGGAACGGGGCCTGTATGGTACACGAGATCTTCAGTCTCGAAAAAATTACCAAACTCAAAATCCGCCATCCCAAAGCCAAACTGATTGCCCACCCAGAATGTGAAGAGGCGGTGCTGGCTATTGCAGATTATATTGGCAGTACCACCCAGTTACTGAAATACTCCCAAACAGATTCAGGTAACGAATATATCGTTGCTACAGAAACAGGCATCCTGCACCAGATGCAGCAAAACAGCCCCAACAAGACCTTTATACCGGCTCCACCGAATAACAGCTGTGCCTGCAATGATTGTCCGCATATGAAGCTGAATACCCTGGAGAAACTGTATATCTGTATGCAGTATGAGACACCTGAGTTGATCATGGATGAAACCCTTCGGCTGCAGGCCAAAAAATCCATGGACCGGATGATGGAGATCAGCCGGAAAGCAGGATTGATCGGGTAAAACAGGATTGTTTTATTTGAAATTGATCAGCGCATACCCTTTTAATTGGTAAGTGGTAAGGGTTGTTAAGGCAGAAGTAGCCAGTTTCACTTCCGGGGCGATATCATTTTCGGTGAGTTTTCCGCGGATGAGGTTTTGTCCGCATACAAAAAACTGCACTCCCGCATTACTCAATTCCGAGATCAGCGGCAGGTTGGGGTTATCCGTTTTGAATTTCTGCCGGTACTTTTCCTGGTTCAGGATCGAAAAAGTGGCCATTTTATGGATCACTACCACTACTTTCATTTTATTGGCAGGTACACCGGCAGATCCGTGCAGGTTCATCAGTGTGGCAATGGCTTCGAGATAGAGATTCAGGGTATCGGGTTTCTCTGCCTGGTTGGTGATATCTACCAGGATTTTGTATTCCATTTTTTTATCCGGCTTTTCTGTAGCGTTGGGAATTTCCCAGACAGAACCGTAAGACTTAATAATCGGATTTACTTTCGGCTGTTGTGCTTTTGCTGTGCAGATAAACAGAAAGAGACTGGCGAAAACGTAGAGAGGTTTCATAACATTTGTTTAAAAACAAGATAGAAAGAAAGCTTCACAGCAGGAGTAAACAAATGCTGAACGGTTTTACTGGTAGATGATGGTAGCATCTTATGTACAGAAGGAAAGAATCTGTATTAATCCGTAATAAACGAAGGTCTGTTGAGGGTTGTTTTTTTGGTAAGTTGCGTACGCAGATTTTTGAAGGTCTGTATCAACCCCTTGGCAGAAAAAGAGTTGATGATCCATGCGGGTAAATCGCCACCAGGATCAACCTTTAATGTGTAGGTAACAGCTACTTCTTTTTTGGAAAGTGGAGTAAGTGTCCAGGCACCTTCCGAGTAATCAATCCGCACCAGTTTGGGTTTTTTCGGTTCCCATCCGCTTACATTATTGGCTTTGATAGTTACTTCTTTGGTAACAGAGTTTTGACTGATGATTACATGCGAAACAAAATCGCGGTTAACAGCGGGCCAGGGAAAGATCACTTCGGAATAATAATATAATTCTGATGGCGAAACCTGTTTCAGTAAACGGGTGGAGCGGCTGTTAAAGACCCAGTCATCATAAGCAGACACATCCGCAATCACCGCGGTTAGTTGTGAGAGGGTTGTCTGGAATACCGCTTCCAGTTTTACCGAATTGATCTTTGAATCGCTGCGTTTCTGCGAATAGGTTTTAATGCCGTCCTTCTCTCCTGTCAGTTTCCAGTTGTCCTGTGCCGTACCGCTTACCATTATCAGCGATAAGAAAACCGTATAAAAGATATTTTTGTACATAAAAAAGCATTGCCGGTAATTACAAAATTCGACACAACGGATCTGGAACAGCTGGTCACCTATCTCTCAGCACTGGGAAAGGAAACCCGCGCATTTTTTGGTCCGCATGGTTTTGACAAAACCTCACTTACCCGGTTTTACCAGGACCCGAAAAATACAGCTTATATCGCCACCGAAGAAAACCGGATCGTTGCGTATGCGCTTCTCCGCCAGGGATTCCTGCAGCATGACGCACCCAGGCTTTCTTCCTATGGCTTAGACCTAAACCCCGATACGGATGCCAGTTTTGCACCTTCTGTGGCAGACGACTGGCAGGGCCGTGGGCTGGGTCGCTCGCTTTTTACTTATATAACCAACGATCTCAGTAACGGTAAAATTACCCGGCTGATTTTATGGGGAGGGGTACAAACCGGCAACCAGCGGGCCGTCCGCTATTACCAGCAACTGGGGTTCCGGACCCTGGGCTATTTTGAATACCATGGCTGGAATGCAGATATGGTCTATGAGATTCCGCAAAAGGGTTAAAAAACAGGCTACAGACAGTATAAATACCCGATTACTGACCGGCTCGCAACCCTATATTTACAACGGAAGAAAAGACACAATAAGACCAAACTAAATACGTTAGTAAAAAAAATACTAAAAAAATTAGTGTGAATAAGAAAAAACAGATACTTTTACCACTCCATTAATTTTGATCCTTAAATTCTACGACAATGAGTAATGCAGACAAGCTGAAGGCGTTAAAGCTGACGATCGATAAGATCGATAAAGATTATGGTAAGGGTAGTGTGATGATGATGAATGAAAAAAGCCAGGAGCCGATGGAAGTGATTTCTACCGGATCGATTGGTTTAGACGCTGCGCTGGGTGTGGGTGGTTTACCAAAAGGAAGAATTATTGAAATATATGGACCGGAATCATCCGGTAAAACCACGATCGCTATTCATGTGATCGCTGAAGCGCAGAAAAAAGGCGGTATGTGTGCCATAATAGATGCGGAACATGCGTTTGACAGTTCTTATGCCCAGAAACTGGGTGTAGATGTAGATAACCTGTTGATCTCTCAACCGGATTATGGTGAGCAGGCATTGGAGATCGCCGACAGGCTGATCCTTTCCGGCGCATTGGATGTGGTGGTGATCGACTCTGTGGCCGCCCTGGTTCCCAAAAGTGAACTGGAAGGCGAAATGGGCGATAGTAAAATGGGGCTGCATGCCAGGCTGATGAGCCAGGCATTGCGTAAACTCACTGCTACCATTAATAAAACCAACACGATCTGTATTTTCATTAACCAGCTGCGCGAGAAGATCGGTGTAATGTTCGGCAACCCCGAAACAACCACCGGAGGTAATGCCTTGAAATTCTATGCATCAGTAAGGCTGGATATCCGCCGGATGACACAGGTTAAAGACGGGGATTCTGCTATCGGAAACCACGTAAAAGTAAAAGTGGTGAAAAACAAAGTAGCACCACCGTTCCGTGCGGCAGAATTTGATATTATTTTCGGAGAAGGCATCAGCAAACTGGGCGAGATCATTGATATGGGTGTAGAGTTAGGCATTGTGCAGAAAAGCGGGTCCTGGTTCAGTTATGAAACCAATAAACTGGGACAGGGTCGCGATTCGGTAAAATCCCTGTTACACGATAATCCTGAACTGGCCAATGAAATTGAAGCCAAAATCAGGGCTAAAATCACAGAAGTAAGAGCTGCGGCTGAAGCATAAACTTGTTTTTGATGGGTTAGTTAGTAAGGCCACCGCAGGGATGCGGTGGTTTTTTTGTGCCCGGAAGGAGAGAAATTCAGGACAGGTCCTATGCGCCGATTTTACTAAAACAAAACAGGCATTTGCCCCCGAATTAGTTATTTTCTGAATTCAAATAGAAAGACACCATAAAATACCGGTAAAATGGGAATAACCTATTCGTTTTCAACATCACCGGGCAGCATTGATTTGTTACATTTAGCAGTATAATAAACCGCCTTGTTCTACTCCCTTGTTAAAATATGGGTTCGGCTGGCACTCAGGATCTTCTGTACCAATACCAGGGTAAGGGGCAGGGAATCGCTGTCGCTGGCTGGTCCGGTGCTGTTGGTGGCCAACCACCCCAATTCTTTTCTGGATGCCATCGTAATTGGCGCGCAGTTTGACCGGCCTGTGCATTTTCTGGCCCGGGGCGATGCATTTCACAAACCCTGGCACAATGCCCTGCTCCGCTTGCTGAATATGATCCCTATTTACCGTTTGCGGGAGGGCAAAGAAAATCTTCACCTGAACGAAAAAGCCTTTCAGCGAAGCAAAGAAGTGTTGGAAGCCGGAGGTATTGTGCTGATTTTTATTGAAGGCATCTGTTTGAACACCCACCAGCTGCAGCCCTTTAAAAAAGGTGCCGCGAGAATTGCCTGGGAGAACCGGCACCTGCCGGGATTTTCTGTATTACCGATGGGAATTGCATTCGATGATTTCCGTCGCTTTGGCAAAGAAGTAATAATGCATTTTGGTAAACCCCTGTTGCCGCAAACCCTCTTACCTTATGAAGAGGAAGCCCGCAGCCTGATCTGTTTCAACAAAATACTCTATGATGAAATCAATCAAAGAATAGAACTGCCGGATACCGGGCGTATAACGATGGCAGAAAAAATCGGTTACGCCTGTATTGCTTTACCGGCCTGTTGTATACATGCGCCTTTGTACTATCCGGTTAAAAAGCTGGTGCAGCAGAAAACCCGTGGCACAGTTTTTTATGACTCGGTTCTGTTTGGCGTATTGCTGTTTGTATATCCGCTGTATGTGCTATTGCTGTGTTATCTTTTATTATTGACGACAGGGTTACTTTCGCTTGCATGGCTGATTTTTTTGCTGATTCCTTTCTCTGCATGGATTGCCGTTCGCTGGCGTAAAAGTTTTTACGCAGAACTGCGCTAACAAGGTCCTATTGTAAACAACGGTTACCTTACCTTCATACGGCGTATTAATTATAAAAACATGCATACTGTAAAAATTCTCGGTAAACGGAAAAAAATAGCGCTGGTAGCGCATGACCATAAAAAAACAGACCTGCTGGAATGGGCCAAACACAATGCAACGGCTCTTGCCAAACATGAACTTTTTGCTACCGGCACAACCGGCAGGTTGCTGGAAGAGGTGCTCGACAGGCCGGTAAAAAAACTGCTGAGTGGTCCGCTGGGTGGCGACCAGCAGATCGGTGCCATGATTGCCAATGGTGAAATTGATATGATGTTTTTTTTCTGGGATCCCATGGAAGCACAGCCACACGACAGTGATGTAAAAGCCTTGCTGCGTTTATGTGTAGCATGGAATATACCCATGGCCTGCGACAGGGCAACGGCTGATTTTATCATGACCTCTCCTTTTATGCACGGTGAATATGAAACTACCATACCCGACTATGAAGGATACCTGAACCGTAAGATTAAAGACGAGTAGTTGCTTTTTGAACCAGGAAAACCCAATATTTCTCTGATCTGAACAATGCACGAACGGTGCTGTTACAGAAACGGGAATCACCCTAAATGCGAAACAATGAGATGGCAAGGCAGAAGAGAAAGCGATAATGTAGAAGACCGCCGGGGTATTGGTGGCGGAATGATACTGAAGGGCGGCATTGGCACGATTGTGATCGGCATTATTTACCTGTTACTGGGCGGAGATCCCTCTACCGTCTTAAACAGTGTTGTAGAGCAACCGCAAACCCAAACCACCGCAACACCGCGCAGCGAGGCGGAAGAAAAACTGGCTTCTTTTTCAAAAGTGGTATTGGCGGATACAGAAGATGTATGGTCGGCTATCTTTAAAGAGAGAAACGAAACCTACCGCAAACCCACGCTGGTTCTTTTTACAGAACAAACCCAATCAGGCTGCGGATTTTCGAGCGCGGCTACGGGGCCGTTTTATTGTCCGGCAGATGAAAAATTGTATTTAGACCTTTCTTTTTTCTCCGAACTGGATTCCCGCTTTGGCGCACCGGGCGAATTTGCGATGGCGTATGTGATCGCACATGAAGTAGGGCACCATGTGCAACAACTGATGGGTGTATTTGAGCAAACGGAACAGCAGCGACAATCACTCAGTAAGACCGAATCCAATAAGTTATCAGTAAAAACAGAGCTGCAGGCCGATTTTTATGCGGGTGTATGGGCCAACCGGAACCAGCAAATGAAAAACTTCATGGAAAGTGGCGATCTGGAGTCGGCGCTGAATGCCGCCAATGCCATTGGCGATGATCGTTTGCAACAAAGAAGCGGGGGAACTGTGGTACCGGATGCGTTTACACATGGCAGTTCCAAACAACGGATGTATTGGTTTAAAAAAGGATTTGAAACCGGTGATATCAAACAGGGGAACACTTTTCAAAACGAAGAATAAATAACAACGGGTTGTGCTATTTATAATCAATTACCCAACAATTCAAAAACCTATGTCGCTCGCGGCCGCTGGGCCCCGTCCCTGTTACCGGGCTGCTTTTTCTTCTGCTCCCGCTTTAGCGGGATGCTACGCATCATTTTGTCTGCCATCGCCTTCGCTCGGCACCGAACAAAAAGAGGCCCGTACACAGGGACTGATTAGATATTTTTCATCGAACAGTCCGAATTATCGGTTTTCTTTTTCTGTACCAGTAAATTATAAATAATTCAATAGAACAAGACATTAAAAAAGAAAAAATATCTATGAGAAAAACGATCATTGCACTGGCCTTGTTGTGCAGTATGCAAACCCGGGCACAGGACACGCTTACCAAAAACGATTTGCCGGCAGCGGCTCATTTGCTGGATCTGAGTTTTACACAAACAGAAATCGACAGTATGTACGATGGGGTAAAAGAGAATATGTTGCTCTATCGCCTCATGCACAAAAAACCGTTGAACAACAACGTACCGATGAGTCTCTGGCAAAGCCCGGTATTACCCGGTATGCAGTTCAATGATAAACAGGAGAAGATCAACTGGAATATTCCCTCCAAAATATCGCTGCCCACTAATTTGAACGATCTTGCTTTTTACAATATCCTGCAACTGGCTTCGCTGATCAAAAACAAAAAGATCAGTTCTGTGGAGCTCACGAAATTTTTTATTGACCGAATCCGCCGGTTCGGCGATACACTGCAATGTGTGATCTCGGTAACAGAAGAAATAGCCCTGCAGCAGGCGCGGCAGGCAGATGCTGAAATAGCTGCGGGTAAATACCGCGGTCCGTTGCACGGTATTCCCTACGGATTAAAAGACCTGTTTGCAGTGAAAGGAACCAAAACAACTTGGGGTGCTGCACCGTATAAAAACCAGGTGATAGAACAGGATGCTTTTGTGTATACCCAATTACAAAATGCCGGCGCTGTACTGGTGGCCAAGTTTACACTGGGCGCGTTGGCCATGGGCGATTACTGGTATGGCGGCCGCACCAAAAATCCATGGAACCTGCAAACAGGATCATCGGGCTCATCGGCGGGATCGGCTTCGGCAACGGTGGCCGGACTGGTACCCTTTGCCATTGGTACCGAAACCTGGGGATCGATCACATCGCCCTCTTCTACCTGCGGTGCTACGGGATTGCGTCCCACATTCGGGAGCATCAGCCGCACCGGTGCCATGACATTGAGCTGGAGCCTGGATAAAGTAGGACCTATTTGCCGCAGCGCTGAAGACGCAGCGGTGGTGTTCCAATATATACACGGAACCGATGGTCTTGACCAGAGTGCCGTAAACAAACCTTTTAACTACCAGCCCAAAGCTGATGTGAAAAAAATGCGCGTGGCTTATGCCAAAAATTATTATGACCGCATTACCGATACCAGCCGCAGCGAATGGAAAGTGCTGGAAGCGTATAAACAAATGGGTGTAGAACTGGTTCCGATTAATTTTCCTGACAGTGCCCAGTATCATTATGCCATCATGGACATTGTGATTGGTGCCGAGTGTGCTGCCGCTTTTGATGATTTTACCCGTACTAATCTGGATGATGAAATGACGCGTCAGGGCCGGGGCGACTGGCCCAATAGTTTCCGCACGTCGCGTTTTGTGCCGGCGGTGGAATATATCAATGCCAACCGCCACCGTTACCTGTTGATGCAGCAGGTGAATGAAGCGATGAAAGATATTGATGTGTTGATCTGTCCAACCCGGGGAAGCGGCAACCAGGGGGCCATTACGAATCTGACCGGTCACCCGGTGGTTTGTGTGCCTACGGGTTTTGATAAAAGAAATAACCTGCCTACCAGTATCACATTAATTGGTAAACTGTATGATGAAGCCGCGATTCTGGCAGCGGCTAAAGCTTACCAGGATGCTACGCAATGGGATGAGATGCATCCGGCGATGTTTAAATAGCGACCTGTTGTTATTGGCAGGCTTTACCGGCATAAGAGAAATTAACCCACGCCCGAAAGCGTGGGTTTTTTTGGGGCTACCATCACAGAGAACAGAATTTGCTGCTGCTTTTTCAACCGCACAAGTGAGTGACACAACCGGGATGCCATGAAATACAAAAGCCGGTAACATACCCATGGTAATTCCTTAAATTGCTCTATCAACAATTCCCTACCCTACATGAGAAGATTATTTGCATGCGGTCTGCTGGCCGCGCTGAGTTTTGCCAATGAAGCAACGGCACAAAAAACGATTACCGGCTTTACCGAAAATTCGACTGCTGCACAAAAGCAACTGGAACAGAAATTTGATGCACAGTTAAGTGCCGAGCGGATCGGGAAAGCAATCAAAGAATTGTCTGCCGTGCCGCACCATGTGGGATCGGTGGGTGGAAAAGCCGTGGCAGAAAATATCCTGCAAAAATTCAAAGCTTATGGCTGGGACGCGAAAATAGAAACCTACCGGGTATTGTTTCCCACGCCCAAAACGCGTGTGCTCGAAATGGTATCGCCCACCGTTTACAAAGCATTGCTGAAAGAACCTGCGCTGAAAGAAGATGGCACTTCTAACCAGGAAGATCAATTGCCTACGTATAATGCATGGAGTGCCGACGGGGATGTGACGGGCGAGCTGGTATTTGTGAATTATGGTTTGCCGCAGGACTACGAAGTACTGGAAAGCCTGGGCATTAGCGTACAAGGAAAAATCGTGATTGCGAAATACGGCCGCAGCTGGCGCGGTATCAAACCCAAAGTGGCGCAGGAACATGGTGCCATTGGTTGTATCATATATTCTGATCCCAAAGATGATGGTTATTACCAGGGCGATGTATATCCCAAAGGCGCATTCAAAAATGAATATGGGGTACAGCGCGGATCTATCATGGATATGGTGATCTATCCCGGCGATCCTTTAACGCCCGATATCGGCGCCACCGAAAATGCCAAACGTTTAGATCGCTTGGAAGCACCCAACCTGTTGAAGATTCCGGTATTGCCCATCAGTTACCATGATGCGCAACCTTTGTTACAGGCACTGGAGGGTCCGGTAGCACCGGCTGATTGGCGGGGCGCATTGCCATTTACCTATCATATCGGTCCCGGTAAAGCGAAAGTGCATTTGAAAGTAGATTTTAACTGGCAGCTGAAACCTGCGTATAATGTCATTGCCAAAATAGCCGGCTCACAATTTCCCGACCAGTGGGTAATCAGGGGTAACCACCATGATGCCTGGGTAAATGGCGCCAACGATCCCATCAGCGGTGCCGCGGCTTTACTGGAAGAAGCACAGGCCATTGGGGAACTGGTTAAAACCGGCTGGAAACCCAAACGTACCCTGGTGTATTGTGCCTGGGATGCTGAAGAACCTGGATTGCTGGGCTCTACCGAATGGGTAGAAGATCATATGACCGAACTGCAGCAGAAAACGGTGGTGTATATCAATTCAGATGGCAATGGCCGCGGTTTTCTGGGTGTGGATGGCTCGCATGCATTGGAAACATTGGTAACCGAGATCAGTAAAGACGTGACCGACCCGCAAACAAAGTTTTCTGTTTTTGAAAGAAGAAAAGCGATGAATGCAGTAGATGCACCCAATGCCAAAGCAAAAAAAGAAGCGATGGCTAAAACTACTTTCAAAGTAAACGCCATGGGTTCTGGCTCTGATTATTCTTCGTTTATACAACACGCAGGTATTCCTTCTTTGAATATCGGCTATGGCGGAGAAGATGATGGCGGCGAATACCATTCGATCTATGATTCGTATGATGATTACAGTCGTTTTAAAGACCCTGGATTTTTCTATGGTGTGGCATTGGCACAAACTGCCGGTCGCGCGGCCCTGCGCATGGCCAATGCAGAAACCCTGCCCTTTGATTTCCGCAGTCTGCAACGCACCGTAAGTGATTATGTAAAAGACCTGCTGAACCAGACCGACCAGCTGCGCGAAAGCACGGCTGCAGAAAATGAACTGATCCGCGCCAATGGTTATGCACTGGCCAATGATCCTACCGAAAAAAAGAAAGCACCGGTAGCAAAAGCAGAAGTACCTTATCTTGATTTTTCGCCTTTGCTGAATGCGTTGACATTGCTGGAGAAAAGCACCGATCAACTGGCCGCCACCTGGACAAAAGCCGTCGCTACGGGCACCAATACTGCTGCGTTGAACCAGGCCCTGTACCAGGCAGAGCAACAATTGTTAACCACTAATGGCTTACCTCGCAGAAGCTGGTACAAACACACATTATATGCACCGGGTTTTTATACGGGTTATGGTGTAAAAACGATTCCTGGCGTGCGTGAGGCCATAGAACAGCGCAACTGGAAAGAAGCGCAGGAACAGATCGGCGTGGTGGCTGCATCACTGGAGAAATTAGCGGGCTACCTGCAGAAGATCGGTCAGTAAATTTGTTAGTAGAAGATGAACACAGGAAAATACAGAACGGTTTTGGGTTTGCTGGCTTTATTGTTGGTAACGGGTTCGATGGCACAGAAACCCGTTACCATCAGCAGCCTGCGGCTGATAGGTGAAAAAGAAATTGAGCATGGTTTTTCTTTTAAGGGAACTACGGTGGGTGGACTATCCTCGATTGATTACGATAGGCGTCGCGGTGTCTATTATATGATTAGCGATGACCGCTCGGCCATTAATCCAGCCAGGTTTTATACTGCTAACATCTTTTTTACAGCGAAGGGAATTGATAGTGTGGTGATGGTTGGTGTGGATACTTTACTGCAGCCCGATGGTACTGTTTATCCCAATGCCAAACAAAACCCCGCACACACACCCGACCCCGAAGCCATGCGCTACGACCCTTTGCGAAACCGGTTGGTCTGGAGCAGTGAAGGAGAGAGGATTATACGCGGAAATGATACAATATTACAAAACCCCTCTATCAACATTATTTCTTTGCGGGGCCGCTACCGCGACAGTTTTCGGTTACCCGCCAATCTGCGCATGCAGGCAACTGAAAAAGGTCCGCGACAAAACGGCGTGTTGGAAGGAATGAGTTTTGATCGCAACTATCAGACACTGTATGTGAATGCGGAAGAGCCTTTGTATGAAGATGGTCCGCGGGCGGGGCTTACCGAGAACCATGCCTGGATCAGGATCTACCGCTTTGATGTGAGGACCCGGAAGAACACGGCACAGTATGCTTATCAACTGGACCCTGTTGCCTATCCCACCACACCCGCCAATGCGTTCATGGTAAACGGTGTGCCGGATATCCTGGCCATTGGCGGCAATAAAATGATTGTGATGGAACGTTCCTTCTCTACCGGCCGGCTGCCCTGCACTATCAAACTTTACCTGACCGATCTGGGCAAAGCGGGCGATATCCGCAATAACCCTTCCTTACGGCAAACACCGCCGGCTAAGCCGCTTACCAAAAAGCTATTACTGAATCTGGATTCGTTGGGTATCTATGTAGATAATGTGGAGGGCATGACACTGGGCCCGCGTTTACCCAACGGGCACCAAACCCTGGTACTGGTAGCCGATAATAATTTTAATGCTTTTGAGAAAACGCAGATTTTTGTGTTTGAAATCATCCCATGAGTAATCATCTCATCCCTCTGCGAACCCTCCCTGCCCTCTGCGGCTCTGCGGTGAAAAAAACCTCATCCCACAGCGTGGCTGTATTTTTCCTGCTGTTTCTCTCGCTATCCGCCTGTCAGCAAAAGCGGGACCCCAATAAACCCCATATACAGATACAGACAGCAAAAGGAGATATTGAAATAGAACTCTACCCGCAACAGGCCCCGCAAACCGTGGCCGCTTTTTTATCTTACATAGATTCGGGATACTATTACAACAGTAATTTTTACCGTGCCCTCACCATGGACAACCAACCCTCCAATGCCCCCAAAACAGAACTGATACAGGGCGGCATCTGGAAAACCAATAACAAACTGGCGGTTCGCATACCGGGTATTCCGCACGAAAACACATCGCAGACCAACATTCTTCATGATGAAGGAGTGATCTCTCTTGCACGCGCCGAACCCGGAACGGCCGGTACAGAATTTTTTATCTGCCTAAGCAAACAACCCGGATTGGACCTGGGCGGAGAGAACGTACCGGATAAACAGGGTTATGCCACTTTCGGTAAAGTGGTAAAAGGAATGGGTGTGGTAAGAAAGATCTCGCGCCAGAATGAGAATGACCAGTATTTTTCGCCGCCGGTGGCTATCTACAACATCGTGCGTAAGTAACAGCTGCGCTTTCACAAATCTTTATACTGCCTTTCTTACACCCGGCACGTGGATTGAACAGGTATAGTTGTATTGGATAACCCCCAATCAGCTCGTTATGAAAAAGATACCCTGGTTCATGGGCGCCATGCTGGCAGTGCTGGTGCTGGCAGCTTGTAATCGTGCGGCCTATGTACAAAAAGACGATACCATTGATTTTACCAGAATCAACACGTATGCCTGGGTGGTTGGTACGCAAAAAGACAGTATTACACAGAAACCCAAAACCAATGATCTGGTAGACCGGAAGATCCGCGAGAGCATAGACCGTAACCTGCAGCAGAAGGGCTGGCGTTTGGCGGCAACCGATCCGGATGTATTGCTGGTATATGACGTAGACATTCAAAGGGAAAACCGCACCGTTAGCGACCCCGTATATTCTATGCCTACTACCCGCTGGTTTTTTAACCCGTATAGCAGGCGGTATGTGCCCGTCTATTATCCTTCGCAGTTTTTAGGATATGATAACCGGAAAGAAACCATTAAGGAGGGAACACTAACCCTGACTATGATGGATGCACATACGGAAAAAACCATCTGGCAGGGCTGGACCAGCTCTGTGATCAACGGAAAACGTATGACCGATAAAGACATTGAAGACAATGTAAAAGCCATTATAAAGAAGTTGTAACCGCAAGCCCGTTTTATTACCATTATCCGGAAGGCCATACAATAGTGTATGGCCTTCATCTATTAGATAGCGGTTAGCGTAACCTAAAGAATGCGTAATTTTAATAGCAACTCACCATCGCAGAGGAAAAAAAGTCATCACAATCATTTCCAGGATCTTCAGAAAAGGAATTATGCCATCATCCCCAACAGATAGGAAACAATCAAAAAAAACCAACTGGAAAAAAATCCTGCGCTCATTGGGTCCGGGATTGGTAACGGGTGCCAGTGATGACGATCCTTCCGGCATTGCCACTTACTCGCAGGCGGGTGCACAGTTTGGCTATGCCACTTTGTGGACCGCCATGTTCACTTTTCCCATGATGGCGGCCATACAGGCCATGTGTGCGAGGATCGGTCTGGTAACTTCGCGCGGATTAACGGTAACGCTGAAAAATCATTACCCCAAACCGGTATTGTACCTGATGCTGCTTTTTGGTTTTCCTGCCATTACTTTAAACATCGGCTCCGATATACAGAGTATGGGTGCGGTGGCGCATATGCTGTATCCCGGTATTCCGGAAACGGTGTATTGTGTGTCGGTTACAGCAATACTGATGTTTGTGATCATTCAATTCTCTTACCGCAAACTGGCCGCTATTCTGAAGTGGCTTTGCCTGTCGTTGTTGTTATATATACTGGTGCCCTTTATGGTTGAACAGGATTGGGGCGAAGTACTGAAGGGCGCATTCATTCCGCATATCCAGTTCAACAAAGCTTTTCTGGCCATTCTGGTGGGCATACTGGGCACTACCATTTCGCCTTATTTGTTTTTCTGGCAGGCTACTATGGAAGCAGAAGATATTGCCCATAAAAGAAAAAAAGTGGTGGTAGATAAACAGATCCTCGATAACATGAAACTGGATGTGAACCTGGGTATGGCGCTTTCTAATCTGGTGATGTTTTTTATCATACTTACAGCCGGTGCGGTGTTATACAAAGCTGGTATCCGCCAGATAGATACGGTAGACCAGGCCGCCAAAGCACTGGAACCTCTGGCGGGTAAACTCACCTATCTCATTTTTACGATCGGCGTAATTGGTACGGGCTTTCTCGCCATCCCGGTGCTGGCCGGTGCGCAATCGTATATGCTGGCAGAAACTTTTGGATGGAAAGCGGGACTGGATAAAAAATTCCCGCAGGCAAAAGGTTTTTATGTATCTATTGTTGTTTCATTGCTGGTGGGGCTCTCGCTGAACTTTGTGGGTATTACACCGATCCAGGCGCTGATCTATACGGCTATCTTATATGGATTAACCGCGCCGGTGCTGATCGCTATCATTCTGCATATTGCCAATAACAAAAGCATTATGGGCGAGCATACCAATTCTGCACTCTCCAATATACTGGGTGTCATCACTCTGTTGGTGATGACGGTTGCTGCGATCGGGTTGTTGTATTTTCAGTTCGTATAAGTGCCGATTAATTTTTTAGCCGCACATATTTTTCAATGTTCAAGCGATTAACGCCGGTGGCTTCTACTATTTCTATGCCACGTTGCGTAAGGGTATCGTTCTGCAGGGTGAGGGTAAAGCTGAAATCATGCCCCTCCCAGGCCCGATCGCTACAGTAAGTCAGGTGTTCGGTATAAGTGCTATCGGTAAGGGTATAGGTTCCGGCACCTGCAGAAAAAGAAGCATCTGCCCCCTGCCCTTTGTTCAGATCGTGTTGCGTAAAAGAAAAATGGGTGGCGTTAATGATCTTGATAAAGGAACGGTCTTTTGTATAATCCGTTATCACCGTATCTCCCTTTTCGATCAGCGTGCCACTGAGCAATTGCCAGGTTCCGATGATGGGAAGGGTTTCGGGACTATTTTGTTTTTCTGTTTTGCTGGTGCAGGAGTATACAACACTGATCAGCAAAATACAGGCGATTATTTTTTTCATGCGTTGAATATAAGGAGTGTGTAAGAGACGATACCGGATCATTGTTTTAGGGGATTTTTGCCCATCAGTATTTTGGCTTGATCTGCATATTATAAAACATAAAACTCCACTTATCCGTTGTTTCGGCAATGATCTGCTGCGTACTTCTACCCGCACCGTGGCCTGCTTTGGTTTCTATTCTGATCAATACCGGATTACTACCTGTTTGGTTTTCCTGCATACGGGCGGCAAACTTGAATGAGTGGGCCGGCACCACGCGATCGTCATGATCAGCGGTGGTAATGAGCGTAGCAGGATAGGCGGCGGGTTTTACATTGTGCACCGGCGAATAGCTATACAGATAGTTGAACATTTCTTTACTGTCTGCCGATGTACCATAATCATAGGCCCAGCCCGCACCTGCGGTAAAGCGGTGGTAACGTAACATATCCATCACACCCACGGCCGGAAACGCTACTTTGCACATGTCTGGTTGCTGGGTAATACAGGCACCGATCAGCAATCCACCGTTGCTGCCCCCTTCAATGGCCAGCTTTTCTCTGGATGTGTATTTATTATCTGTGAGGTATTTTGCTGCAGCGATAAAATCATCAAACACATTCTGTTTTTTTGTTTTGATGCCCTGTTCGTGCCAGGCTTCGCCATATTCGCCTCCGCCGCGCAGATTGGGCACCGCAAATACACCACCATTCTCGAGTAAGATCATATTCGATGTGCTGAAGTAGGGTGTTATACTTACACTGAATCCACCGTAAGCATACATGAGACAAGGATTGTTTCCGTTCAGTTCCATTCCTTTTTTGTAGGTAATGATCATCGGAATTTTTGTGCCGTCTTTAGACGGGTAAAACACCTGTTTGGATTCATACGCATCCAGATCGAAGTCAAGTTTGGGTTGTTTGTACAAACTGGTTTTACCGGTAGCGATATTCATTTTATAAATCGAGTAGGGTGTGGTATAACTGGTATAGCCATAAAACAGTTCTGTATCATCCTGTTTTCCGGAAAAACCACTGGCGCTGCCCAGACCCGGTAACGTGATTTCGCGGATCTGTTTTCCGGCTCTGTCGTATTGGTACACTTTGCTAACGGCATCTTTCAGGTAAGAACAAAACAGGGATCCGCCTGCGGCAGATGCACTCAACACTTCCGGTTTGGCTTCTATTAGGGTTTTCCAGTTGCTTTCTTCGGGTGTGGCGATGGGCGCCAGCATTAATTTTCCGGTTGGTGCATTTCTGTCTGTTTGAATATAAAAGTAATTGTCATCCACATCTACTACCGAATGCTGGTTCTTTATATCAGCAACCAGTGTTTTTACGGGAGCCGAGGGTTGCGTAAGATCAATGACCAATAGCTTATTGCCATAGGTTGAGTTGGCGGCATAAATGAATAGCCAACGCTGATTTTCACTGACGCTGGCACCCAGGTATCGGATAGATTCGTTTTTGCCGGCATAGATCAGCTTATCTGATTTTTGTGCCGTACCAACCGCATGGAAATAGAGTTTGTGGTTATCTGTTACACCCGCCAGAAAACTACCTTCTTTGGGTCGTTCGTAGGTGCTGTAAAAAAACCCTTCATTGCCTTTCCAGGTAGCGCCGCTGAATTTGATATCCTGCATGGTATCGCCCACCTGTTTTTTGTTGATGGCATCCATTACAATGATCTTCTGCCAGTCGCTGCCACCTTCTGAAATATTATAGGCAGCCATGGATCCGTCTTTTGAAAAACTGATATTGGACAACGAAGTGGTACCATCTTTAGAAAAACTGTTGGGATCCAGAAATAGTTCTGCCGCGCCACCCTCTACCGGCTCGCGGTATAATACATACTGGTTCTGCAGGCCGGAGTTTTTAGAATAGTAATTGTATTTTCCTTCCCGCGTGGGGGCAGAGAATTTTTCATAATTAAACAGGTGTTCATACCGTTTGCCAATGGCTTCGCGGAAGGGGATCTGTTTCAGGTAACCCAGCGTTACTTCGTTCTCTGCAGCTACCCAGGCGGCGGTTTCTGCACTGGTATCATTCTCGAGCCAGCGATAGGGGTCGGCTACAATGGTTCCGAAATAATCGTCCTTAACGGTACTGTCTTTTTTGGTTGGCGGATATTTCACTTCAATCATTTTAAAATCGGCAGAATTGTTTTTGCAGGAAAAAAAGAGCACACCCGCAAGCAAGGGTAATATTTTCTTAAGCATGGTAAAGGGTTTGATATAGTAAGATAAGGTTTTTTGTGAGGGCATATCACCTATTCTCCCATCAATCCTTACAGTCTTTATTCTCCCCTCACTTATCCCACAATGGTCCTGAACGTAAGGTTCACTCTGGGCAGGCGGGTTTGTTTGGTGGGTGGCAAGCGGTGCAGCCAATGGGTTTGGGTGGTATCTTTCATCACCAGTAAACTACCGTGCTCCAGCACCAGCGATACGGTTTCGCCACTGGTTTTGTGTTTAAAAGCAAACTTGCGCTCTGCACCAAAACTCAAAGAACCAATGGCGCCATCTTTTTTCAGGTCTTTCTCACCATCGCTATGCCAGGCCATGCCTTCCTCGCCGGTATGGTAGAGGTTGAGCAGGCAGGAATTAAAGGTTTCGCCGGTTTTGGCTTCCACCAGTTGTTTCAGTTGCAGCAGTTCGGGTGTCCAGGGCAGGGCTTTTTTGGTGCTGTTGGAGTAGGTGTATTCGAAAGCGCGGTCACCATACCAGGCCACTTTGCGTTTGGTGATGATGCGTTTGCCGAAGAGGATGGCTTCGTCGTTCTTCCATTCAATATTGTTCAGCAGTGCCTGCAGGTATTGATCGGCCGTTGTACGATTCAGCAGTTTGCCGTAATAATGTACGGTGCCGTCTTTGGGTAAGAGATTGGTGTTTTCGTTACTGAACAGATCCATTTTTCCAATTTTGATAAGCGGCCCTCATACAATGTGCGCAGGGCCGGTAGCCGTTGGCCAGGGCTTCTTCTTCCGATGCAAAGAAAACCCGGTTTTCCTTTTTCATCCGCTTACCGGATGCGCAAGATAAAGCACCATAGATCCGCAGCCGCCTGTTACCGCCGAGCCGGATCTTTTTCTGCCTGATAAGGCTTCGGATGGTTGTGTCATCCAGTTGATTGTTTTTTTGCAAGTTGGATAATTGTATTACAAATATGGGATGTAATTGTTGAGGTTACAACCCGGAACTTGCGGTTTGGTTGTTCCGGGTTGTATGTTCTTCTTTTTCCATAAAACGTGAAGACCCATGAATGATCGCCTTCTGAAAACCGAAACCCGGCACTAAAGCGCCCGCCATGAATTTTAAAAGGATCTTTATCCATGCGCCGAAGGGAACGGCAAAGGTTTTCTGCCTTCATTTTTACTTTTCGAGAATACTCTTTTGCTTATTCAGCATAGGAAATAATTGTATGTCACTCAGCAACCCTGATGCAACCGGTGCTTTATCTGCGGCATTATAAGGCTCATACCTGATGTTCACAAAATTTATTTCATGGAAATTTTTCCATTGAACACCCTTTCTGTCCAATTCAATCACCTTATTGAATGAGAGATTGGTTACTTCAATTTCAATCTTGTTTTTTTCTTTTAGCAGGTTGCCGGGTATGATGGTTTTATAGGGCACACACCATAACAGGCCGAGATCAATATCATTGATTTTCAGCCGGGCCGTTTCTCTTACATCTCCCAGGTCGATCAGCATATTTTGGCCGATATAGCGATCTTCCAATCTGAACCCGCCGGTGTACACCGCTTTGCCCGAAAATACAGACCAGTCTGTACCAAAATTTGTCCATGATTGTAAAGCAGAACAATGTATGGTTGCTGGTTTGTGAGCACTATCGCTGATAGGGGTAATGGTCCATTCCGGATGTATGGTAAGCGCTTTGTTCACAACGCTGTCATCCAGCCATTGTTGTTTAGGTACTATCCTGTTATGGCAGATCAATATGCGCGACTCTCCCGGTTCCAGCTGCAGCCGTATTGTTGTTTTACCGTTTTCAAATGTGGATGGGATGATGCCGCTTTCTCCTTTTAGCGGGTTGATCATTTCTACCTGTTTTGAAGAGCTGGATAAATGCAGCACCCCTTTACTAAACCGATTTCCCAGGTTGGATATAAAATAAACCCGTTCCTGGCTTTTTGTTTTTCTGATAAAGGAGAGTCCTAAAGAAGCCAGCTCTTCCTGCTGAATTCCTGCGCGATTCAATGCTTCAGTTACAGCAGGGGTAATTTTTACCAACGGTTGCAACTGTGCTTTTAACAAACCGATTTTTTGGTTACGCTGCTGCAGATTAGCCCAACCCGGAACCGATAGCGGCAGGTGGTTCTCGAAAATAACGCGTGCGCCTTTTTTAACCAATGCATATATTTTTTCAAGGGTTTTCTCCGGCAGATAGGTTAATTCAGGAACAACCAATGCCCGATAACTGCCGCCCCCGAATTGTATTTTGCCACCTGCCATAACGGCTTCGGCGATCATTTTATCAGAGACATAATCAAAGCCGAATCCCTGTTCCCAAAGTTGGGAGACCAATTTGCCAAAATTAGTTTCCTGTAACCATTTGTCGGAATGATGCACATCGAATTTGACGATCAGTTCGTTTGTATATTTTTTTGCCCAGATATCGTGAATCGGAAAATACACCAGCACATCGTTATCCGGTTTTGTGTTTTGCAATACTTCCTGACAACGTTCTACATATTTGTTTAAGGCGGGAAGTTCATTCCAGAAATGTGATAAAGGGCCGAAATTGGTGGAGGCATAAAACAGTCTTCCCGGAAAAGGTTTATCCGGTGGATTATAGGTAATGCCATGATATATAACATGGTTGATGCCTGCTGTAAATAGCTCGTCTATCTGTGGTTTTATTTGTGAGAGGGCCACTTTAAAATGATCGCCCAGCCAGGTAGCTGTTTCAGACGATACCAGTTTTTTGTTGGTAATATGCGCCGCGGATGAAGCAAATTTCATTGTCAGCGGATTGGGGCGACCAAAACGCTGTTCTTCAAAATCAGGGTCCTGCCGTACACCGGGAATGGAAAAACCACTTGCGCCAAAGGATTCTGTTTCGGGTATATCGGCAGCAGCATACAGATCGAGCAGATTACCGGGAGAGCCATGTGCCTGGTTTCGGGTAAGTTTTCCCATGGCATGAGTTTTGGATACCCAGGGAACAGTGAACCCGGAATAGAGCAGGTCGGAAATGGTTTCACAATAATCGGTCACGATCCGTTCTTTCTGCTCGTTCCTGTTTGAATCTGCCAGTATATCCAGGTATCCCGTGAGGTCGTAGCCTCTCAATGCTTTGAATGTGTCCAGAAACCGATCGGTGAAGTTGGCGCCGTATACTTCATAGGAATCGTTATAAAAAGCACGCACCCTGCCCGATCTGAAAGGCAGATCCTGAAAGGCTGATTCAAACCTTTCAAAATACCGGTTGATCGCCTGCCGGTTAAAATAATCCATTACCAGTCCTTCACCTCCCGGTGCCGCTCTTTTTACCTGCTGTTTGGTAGGCAACATCAGTAAGGCGAAGGCTTTACCGGAGTAGCGCTTTGGTAAAGCGGTTGTACCGGCTTTTATGTTAGCAAGTATATTTTCATAACTGCCATTTGTTTGTCTAACCGATAAAGCCATCAGTTCTGCACCGTCCATTCTTTTGGTAATATCTCCAGGGCTGTATATTGTATCTAGATCAACCGGCTTGATCACGAATCTTTTGGCAGCATTGTGTATATCGATATTCGGTCCGCCAAAAGGCCATCCGGTTCCCGTAGTCATATCAATGCCCATCCCCAGTTTTTCAGCTTCCTGTACGGTATGAACCAGGAGTTCCATCCAACGGGGCGATAGATATTGAATAAAGTTTTTTTCATCTCCCTTTTCGCCGTAGATGGGTATGATATGCAGTCCGCCCAAACCGGCTTTGCGGTATGATTGCAGGTTTTGGCTGATCCCCTCTTTTGTAACGGAATTACCCATCCACCACCAATAGGCCCAGGGTTTATAGGTTTGTGGTGAGGTAGCCGAACGAAGATTGTTTGTTGGTTTCCCTGATTGAAACGAAAGAAGCATAACAGGGATACAGCAAAAGAATATACATCTGATAAAGAGAGATTTTATTCTTACTGCAATACTCATTTCCGGGTAGTTAAAAGGGTTAGTCAAAGTTATTGTGATGGGTATGTATGGCTGATCCTATAAAGAGCTGCTGCTTGTTTTGCGCAGTTCCGCACAAGCATCGGGCTCTACGGTATACACGGCACTCACTATTTTCCAGCCTGCAGCTGTTTTCAGCAGGGTAAATACATCAATGCCGCAGTGCGATAAGATTGTGTCGAGATGAAAACTATAAGGGGCCCATACCACTGCAATGTGCTGGTGCAGGTTCACTTCGTAGCTAAATGCTTTTTCGAAGAGTGTTTCTTTGTAAAAGGGTAGTTTTTGTATATCCTCTGCAAAACTGCGCATGGGGGTTAGTAAGCTGTCATTCCGTTTGCGCGAAACCCAGATCTGCGCATTATGCATTACGAGGCTGCCATACAAAGCGGTATCCTTTTTTTCGAGGGCCTCAAAAAAGCGGTTTACGATACCGATCACTATTTTTTTATCAGCCGGATCCGTTTTCTGTGCCAGGACTGTGGTGCCGGAAAAAAGGAGGAAGATCAAAAGCTTTGTTTTCATGGCAGGGTGGTTGTTTGTGTAAGATACTGCCCCTGGCTTAAAAATCACAGCATGGAAGGGCGGGGTTCTGCGTTCTGTATTTTCCGTTCATCCGTTCCTTTTTCATCTGTTCGCCTGTTCATTTACCCCCTCCGGCCCCGTTGTAAACACCACTGCTCCTGCTTGTGGTTTTCTGCCACCAGCAGAATTTTTATTTTTGTCGGGAACCATGACCACACATATTCACCTACCCTTTCGCTCGGCGCTGAGCAACTATGTGACCGCTATATGGGAAACAGCTGCCCCCGGCATATCGCAGGAGCTGATTCTACCGCAGGGGGTGGTTGAGATCGTATTTAATTTATCGGATCCCATGCAGGGTATTTTACCACATAGCCAAACTGCCGTAACGGCTCCCGATCATTTTATACAGGGTTGGAACACACACCTGGTACGGGTACAGTATAGCGGTAAACAGCATTTGTTTGGCATACGGTTACAACCCTATATGGTAAAACCGTTACTGGGTATCCTTCCTTCTGAATCAAAGGATACACTGATTGATCTGTCGCTGATCAAACCGGCTTTCCGCTCTTTGTGGCACCAGTTACATGAAGCGCCGGGTTTTGCAGAAAGGGTGACCATCATCGAAAACGAATTTCCGGTACTTACTCAGCAGATCTGTACCCGCACACAGTATTTCTGCGATCTGTTTACTTCGGCAGGTGCACAGCCATTTCAAACTATCGATGAACTTTCGAAACAGGTCTATTATTCTTCGCGCCAGCTAAACCGTAAAGCCCGGGGATTGTTTGGCGTTTCGGCCGAAGAACTTGTGATCCATAAAAAATTCCGCACGGCTGTAGAGCTGATGCATGGCCATCATCGTTCCCTTACCGATATTGCCCACCAGTCGGGCTTTTACGATCAGGCCCATTTCTGCCGCATCTTTAAAAACTATACCGGCCTTACTGCCAAACAGTACCAGTTGCAGAAAAGCGAACTGCCTTTTCACCTCTTCTCCTGAGTTTTTCCTGTACGGATCAACATGTCCGATTTATACAATTTTCCGTGCGGGCATGGTTTCATCTTTGCCGAAATAAATCAATAACCATGTTCGTAAAAATTCTTAAAAAAGCAACTATGTATTTACTGATCCTGCTGGGCGCCTATCTGCTGATCGGCTACCTGTTTCATGCGGTGTTATTTCCTGAGCAAAAGCCGGATATCGCTACTTATTTTAAACCCGGAGATATTTTTTATTCCAAAACAGAAAAAATAAAACAAACCGTGGTAAAACAGGAGAACGGTTTTGTGTATTGCTCAGCCGCTATTGAGCCCTTTGCGCCTGGTCCGCCGGAACATATACACACCGGTTTTGATGAAGACTTTTCCATCACCAACGGCGAATTAAGTCTGCTGGTGAACGGAGAAGTGAAAAAGATCCGCCCCGGCGAAACCCTGCATATTCCCAGGGGCACACCGCACAAACCGTTTAATGAAACGGCTGATACGATTCATACCAGTGGACTGATCGCATTCCCCGAAAAATTCGCTTTTCACCTGGCGCAGGTGTATGGGCTGATGGATCACAAGGGCCTGGGCAAATCGCCGGGTACCATGATACAGCTATCGCTGATCAGTCATGCCGGTTTTGATTCTTATATAGCGGGCCCGCCCTTATTCATGCAGCGGTTGATGGGCTTTTTATTGACGCCGGCCGCGCGTTTGTTAGGGTACAAAAGTTTTTACCCGGCCTACGATATCCGGAAAAATGACAAAGGATAAGCAGGCGGAACAAAAAGTATTTTCAAATTCAACGAGAGTCTTCCGTGAGGGAGACTCTTTGTTTAGAAAGGAAGTGAACAACGTATCCTATTAACGGCATGCTTCAGCATGGGGATTGGGCGTTTTGTTAGGTTGCCGGGTCTTAGTCCTCTACCATCAGGGCTGAAGCCCGGAGGTATTGGGGGTTTCGTAGCCCCCAGCCTAAAGGCTGGGGTTATAGAAGAATGGTGTTTTACGGGAATCGTCCCTTTTGGAGCGATTCCTGGAGAGCGAGAAAATAACAATGCATCTTATTAATTCCATGCTATAGCATGGGGATTGGGCGTGTTGTTAGGCTACCGGGTCTTAGTCCTCTACCATCAGGGCTGAAGCCCGGAGGTATTGGGGGTTGCATAGCCCCCAGCCTGAAGGCTGGGGTTATAGATAGATTGTCTTCTTTAGAGCGGGTCATGGGAAGTAGAATGGAACAGGTGTTTCTATTAACCCCATGCTTTAGCATGGGGAGTAAGCGTCTCTTTAGAGTACGGGGCTTTAGCCCTTAGCTGTATGGGCTAAAGCCAGGAGGTATTGGGGGTTGTATAGTCCCTAGCCTGAAGGCTGGGGTTATGGATAGACTAGAGTTTTGTGTTGTTTTATCTATATGGTTTAGTTCTAAGGGAAGAGTTCTTTGTGGAGAGATGCTTCTCAGAAAGAATGTTTACTTGCCATTTGCAAGAAGCTGTTCAATCTTCTTCGTCATAACAGAAGCGTTATCAAATTTCCCGATGAATTCTTTTTTTCGATTGAACAGGTATGCTTTTGGGATAGCTTTGATTTCATAGTGTACGTTCACAAAGGTCCTGGTTGAGTCAATAGCTATTAATTGCTGCCAAATGGGTTTCTCCTGCTGCAAAGCAGTTTGCCAGTTACGTTTATCACCATCAATGGATATGCTGGTTATGGATAGACCGCTGTTAGAATACTTTTTGTATAATTTATCGATGATCGGGATCTCTTCTCGGCAAGGGCCACACCAACTTGCCCAGAATACTATTAAATAGTATGCTGCGCCGTCATCACCTACTTGTTGAAATTTACCAGCCAGATCTTCAAATTCGATTAATGGAAACACTTTATCATAAATTACTGAGGTAGTAAAATA
>DASWXD010000030.1:0-7431 GCA_036405675.1 Sediminibacterium sp. | reverse complement strand
TCAGTTTTACCTGTTGCAGATAATCCAATGCTGCCTTATAATCGCCTTTCCCATAAAATTCCTCTGCCAGCAGGTAGGCCGCTTTGGCTTCTGTCTGCGCATCCTGTGCCTTCAGATTTGCAGCAAAGCAGGTAAGGCATAAAAAAAGTATTGGGATTATCCTTTTATACATAGGATCATTTTTCTGAAGGATGATAAGTTGCTGTTTCTTTCTCTGTTGGATTGTAAAAATAAGTTTTTACCGCTTTTACAATTCCGCCACCACCACTTGGGTAATGCATTTCATCAATCATGTAGCCATACCTGCCTTCAGTCCACAAATAGCGGTTGGCGGTTACTCCGTTGATGGTTAATGGCGTAATGATAGGATCAAGCTGATACATAGAAGAGAATAAATTAGCTGCAGTAACTGGCTGTGCCACAAACCAATTGTATGAATTCGTTGCACCGCTAACATAATTAAAATATAACCACAGCACATAATAGCCCGTAATTTTCCCATCTTTTATATATACACCAACGATGTGACCGCCATGGAGAGAAGCTTTGGGGCCACTGGGGAATGGGAAATCTGCCGCGTTAAAGTTTAGTTCTGCGTTGTGATAGAAATCTACAGTAGGCGATAGTTTTTCTACCACCCATTTTTTTACTTTCCATTTAGGATTGGCTTTATCCAATTCGTCCAGCGTAATATTGAATTGACCCAATTCGGTTACCGTATTAATGAAAAGGGCTTTTTGTGCAGGGGTTCTTGCCTTTGCCAATGAATCGATTCTCTTTTCCCTCGCAATCTTTACTTCAGCCAATCTGTTCAGTTCCTCTCTGGCCGCCTTTTGTTCTCCTTTCATCAGAAGTTTCAGTTTGCTGACTTCCAGGATTTTCTCTTCGTTGAAGTTTGCATAGTCGGAACTTTTCTCAAATTCCGTTATTAAAGGCAATAGTTTATCAGCCAGGCCGGAATCCTTTGTATATAGTTCGCGGGTGGCCATAATCTCCAGGTATAAGATCTTACAATTGCTGCCACCCAGACTCAGTTTTACCTGTTGCAGATAATCCAATGCTGCCTTATAATCGCCTTTCCCATAAAATTCCTCTGCCAGCAGGTAGGCCGCTTTGGCTTCTACCTCACTTTTTTGTGCGTGGGAGATATAACCTGCTATAACAAGCAAACCCATCAACCATATTCTTTTCATATTCTCAGTTTAGTTAACTGCAATCACTTACTTCAAAAGTTTATTTTCTTATTTTTAAAATTAATGATTATTCTTTTTCGTTTTATTCCCTTTTATGCAACCTATCCCTGAGCAATTCTATGTTTTATTCCCACGCCACTGTTGGCCGCCTGACCAATAGTTCATTCCGAAAGTGATCAACAAGCAAACTCATTATTTCCTGTTTCACTAAAACCTTGTACTTGTTTTAACAAACAGGGCAATATTAAATGGGTTATTGTTGGTCAGGCAACCAACCATGGCATCAAAATATAAAAGCACCGTATAAAAAATACGGTGCTTTTATATTTCAATTAGTATGAGTCAGGACAGCGTGTACTCGCAGAGACTATCCTTTTGTATTTAACGCATTAATGAACGGCTGATCATAAAAACGTTTACCGGTTGCTTTATACAAGGCATTGGCCATGGCCCCGAAAATGGGCGGGAACGGAGGCTCGCCCAAACCAGTGGGATCGATATTGTTTTTCACAAAATGAACTTCTATTTTTTTAGGTGCTTCCCTGTGCCTGATCATCCGGTACTGGTTAAAATTCTTCTGTTTGGGTTCGCCCTTTTCAAATACCAGCCCACCAAACAAGGCATTACCAATGCCATCCACCACAGCACCTTCTACCATATTGGTAGCACCCTCCGGGTTAACTACCAGGCCACAATCCATCGCAGAAACTACTTTCTCTACTACAAGCTGTCCGTTTTTCATGGTCAGGTCCACCACATGCGCCGCATAAGAATTATGGCAGAAATAAGCTGCCACACCCCTGCGTGCATTTTTGGTATTCGGTTTACCCCAATCCGATTTTTCTTTCACCAGCTCCAGCACACCGATATAGCGGTCTGCATCATAATCGTTGTTTTTACCTACAGGATTCGCTTTGGCTTTTTGCAGCAGTTCAATTCTGTAATCAATCGGATCTTTCCCGAGGGTTTCTGCCAGTTCATCCAGAAAAGATTGTTCGGCGCCCGCAATAAAGTTGGAGCCCGGTGCCCTGAATGCACCAATGGTAATATTGGAGGGGATGGTCCAGCCTTCTGCGAGATAATTGTCAAAAGCACCCGCCGGAAAACGGTTGGCATGAATGGCATTATCCGGAATGCCGCCTCCTTTGATATGAATAGCGGTCACATTGTTTTTCTCATCAATAGCCGCTTTATACGTTACCATATAAGATGGACGGTACACCCCATTGGTCATATCATCTTCCCGGGTATACACGAGTTTAACGGGCGCTTTGATCTTCTGCGAAATTAATCCGGCTTCTACCATGTAATGACAATAAGCCCTCCTGCCAAAACCGCCACCCATTCTGGCCAGCTGGATCTCCAGTTTAGATGCGGGTATGCCCAGATTAGCCACCAGTGTGGGCCTGATAAAATCAGGCACCTGGGTGGGTGCTACAAAAAAAGCTTTCTCTTCCGTTACATGGGCAAAACAGCTGATGGGTTCCATGGTATTATGCGGCAGAAACGGGGCCGAGTAAGTTCTTTCCAGTACTTTTTTGGCTTTCGCGAAAGCTGCTTCCGGGTTACCATCTTTCCGCAAAACAGGGGCAGGTTTTTTCTGCATCCCGCGCATGTTTTTCATGTGATCGGCAGAACTTTCCAAACCTGCCGGAATCAGTTCTTCTTTTTTGCCTCCCCAGCCAGCCACCATTTCCTTTTTCTCCGGCATCGGCTCCCACTGTATGGCTAACTTTTTCCTTGCATTCATTACTTCCCAGGTAGTATTACCTACCACTACCACCAAATGATTGAAAGTACGGGTATCAAACCCCGCTCTTTCATATCCTTCTTTATACACTTTGATATCAAATACATTTTTGATCCCCGGCATTTTCAGTGCTTCGGTTGCATCATAGGATTTCAGTTGCATGCCAAAAGCCGTAGGCCGGATGGTCATGGCAATCAACATGCCGTCCTGGTGATAATCCAGGGTAAACAGGGGTTTACCGGTTACAATTTTTTGGCCTTCCACATTTTTCTGCGCTGTACCCAGCAGCGAAAAATCTGTTGTTTTTTTCAGTTCTACTTTTTCCGGAATGGGCAATTTAGAAGCAGCCGTAGCCAATGCCCCATAGGTCAATGAACGGTTACCGGCTTTGTGATACACCACGCCCTGCGAAGCCGTTAATTCGGCAACCGGTACATTCCATTCGGCAGCAGCAGCCTGTAACAACATGGCTTTGGCCGATGCACCGGCTTTTCTTAATAACTGCCAGCCCTGGCGTATGGACTGACTTCCGCCCGAAAACTGGCTTTTGTATTTAGGGATATTAAAATCTGCCTGTTCTACCACTACTTTTTTCCAATCGGCATCCAACTCCTCGGCAATAATCATGGGCATGGAAGTGATCACGTTCTGTCCGAACTCCGGATTGGGCGACATGATCTTGACCATGTTATCCGGCATGATTTTTACAAAGCCGGTCAGTTCAATCCATTCGGCAGCAGCGGTATTACCCGCCAACACTTCCGTGGGTTTCAGGCTGGCCATCCAGCTAAAACCAATCATCATACCCCCACCTGTGAGGGAGCTGACTTTCAGAAAGGAACGGCGGCTATAGATATTTTTATCGTTTCCCATAATAGGCACTTTATTGAATAGTAGTTGAAATTATTTAGCAGTGTTTCTGGCTGCAGTCTGAATGGCTTCCCTGATGCGCAGATAGGTACCACAACGGCAGATATTACCACTCATGAAATTGTCGATATCCGCATCGCTGGGATGGGGATTGGATTTCAGCAGGGCGGAGGCACTCATGATCTGTCCGGTCTGGCAGTAGCCGCATTGCGCCACATCCAGTTCCAGCCAGGCTTTCTGCACCGGGTGATCACCCTTTTCAGACAAGCCCTCGATCGTAGTGATTTCCAGGTTACCCGCGGCAGATACCGGCAGCTGGCAAGACCTGACTGCTTTCCCGTTCAAATGAATGGTGCAGGCACCGCAGGAAGCAACGCCACATCCGTATTTGGTTCCGGTCAGATGCAGGTGATCGCGCAAGACCCATAAAACCGGGGTGGCGGGATCTACATCCACTTCCTTGTTTGTACCGTTGACCTTCAGATTAAATTTTGCCATAGCGTATATATTTTCAGGCTTTTAGAACTGATGTAATGTTCCCCATTTTCACTTGTAATCTACAATTGAATTCAAAGAAATAAATACAAAAAACAAACAATTTTTGTTGATTGATGCAGAGATTATCCCGCTCCCCTTCGATTATACCTGCGGGTACTGCTACAAATACGATTTACGGCTACTCCCGTGCAACCAGCCATCCTTTTCAGTATATTCGGTAAGACCATTACCGATTGCATGCCATTTACCCAAAAAACCGCGATTGTAACCGGTGCCGGACAAGGGATCGGTTTTGAGATCTGCAAAAGACTATCTGCGCAGGGTGCACAGGTAGTGTTGAATGATATTGATCCGGACCTGACCCACCATGCAGCCGCATTGATTACTGCCGAAACCGGTAACCCCTGTCTCGCTTTTGCTGGCGATGCCAGTGATATCAGCTGTATTCAAAACATGGTTGCCCATACCGTAACCCTTTACGGGAAACTGGATATCGTAATTGCCAATGCCGGTATTACTTTGTTCGGCGATTTTCTCACGTATACACCCGAAGCGTTCCAACGGGTAATGCAGGTAAACCTGGCGGGTAGTTTTTTCCTCGCACAGGCGGCTGCGCAGCAGATGAAAGAACAGAAAACGGGTGGCACCATCCTGTTTACTTCTTCGGTTACCGGTCACCAGGCACATAAACAACTGGCAGCCTACAGTATGAGCAAAGCGGCATTGGAGATGCTGGCCAAAAACCTGGTGATTGAATTATCTCCTTTCCAGATCACCGTTAATGCCATTGCCCCCGGTGCTACTTTAACGGAAAGAACATTGGATGATCCGGGCTATACCCAAACCTGGTCTGCCCTTACACCCATGGGCCGGCCGGCAACAGTGGAGGATATTGCAGAAGCGGCTTTATTCCTGGTTTCGGATAAAGCCAGACAGATAACCGGACAGACCTTGATCGTGGATGGCGGTTGGACTTCGGTAAGTCCCTCTCCTTTTTAAGTCAGCAAAACATTCCATATCATTTTCATTAAAACCGAACCTCCTATGCGTCAATTTCTTTCTCTCTGTCTTTTCTGCTTGAGCTTTTTATCTGTTACTGCACAGCAGGAAAAATACCGGCTGGTATGGGCCGATGAATTTAACCGCGATAGCCGCCCCGACAGTAGCAACTGGAATTATGAAAAAGGTTTTGTGCGTAATCATGAATGGCAATATTATCAGCCAGAGAATGCATGGTGCGAAAATGGGAACTTAATTATTGAAGTGAGAAAAGAGCAGCGGGCCAACCCTGGCTATGTGGCCAACAGTTCCGACTGGCGGAAGAACCGCCCAACTATCGATTACTCCTCAGCCTGTTTGCGAACAAGGGGACAAAAAAGCTGGCTCTATGGCCGTTTTGAAATGCGTGGTAAAATTCCGATAGATGCCGGTATCTGGCCCGCCTGGTGGACGTTGGGTGAAAGCAAACCATGGCCCGGTAATGGCGAGATAGACATCATGGAATATTATCGTGGAAAATTGCTGGCCAATATTGCCTGTTTAGGTGCCGATAAAAAAGCAGCATGGTACAGCGCTAAACTTTCTACCGATTCTTTGGGTGGCAGTAAATGGGCCAGTGAGTTTCATATCTGGCGGATGGACTGGACGCCGGAATACATAGCGCTGCTTCTGGATGGTACGGAAATGATAAAAGTACCCTTAGATAAACTGGCCAACAAAGATGGCAGCGGTTTTAATCCCTTTCAGCAGCCGCATTATATGTTGCTGAATGTGGCGATTGGGGGAGATAATGGCGGGGATGCTTCTGCCACTTCTTTTCCGAAAAGAATGGAAGTGGATTATGTAAGGGTGTATCAACTGGAACAGAAGAACAGATGAATGGAAGATTTATTTTTACTTAGAATGTTACGTTCTGATTTTTTTTGATTTAGCGAAGCAGGATACTGATGGATTTCCAGAGGGTGAAGAGGCTGGTGCAGATGACCAGGCCTCCTACCAGGAAGTACATGGTTTTTAAGGGCAGTTTACCTACCAGCCGGGCGGCAATGGGTGCGGCAATGATGCCGCCGATGATCAGACCCAGTACATCTCCCAGCGGGATATGTTTTAACAGGATAAAAAAAGTAACGGCACTCGCAAAAACCACAAAAAATTCTGCGAGACAAACCGAACCGATTACATACCGTGGGCTTTTTCTTTTAGAGATCAAGGTACTTGTAACCAGTGCCCCCCATCCACCACCGGCAAATGCATCCATAAACCCACCGATACCCGCCAGCCAGCCGGCACGTTTTACTTTGTCCTGATGGGATTTTTTCCTGATCGCTTTTTTAATGATAAAATAGCCGAGGTAGCAGGTGTAGATAGCCAATGGCACCCGTACATAAGTTGAATACTGTTGACCGATAAAGGCCAGTGTAGCACCTGCCACTGCACCGAAAATTCCGGGGATCACCAGTGTTTTGAATAATTTTTTATTGATGTTACCGAAGCGGTGGTGACTATAGCCCGATACCCCGCTCGAAAATACCCTTGCCGAATGCACCCTACTACTTACTACTGCCGGATTTACCCCGTTCGCCAGCAGGAAGGTAGTAGAAATGGTACCGTAACCCATCCCCAGTGAGCCATCTACCATCTGTGCCATAAAACCCGTGAGTAACATGATCAGGAAAGAAGAAACATCTATGTAATCCGGTATCGATTTTACGACGCCAACCAGTTCTTTGGCGGGGAAGAAAGAGAATACCGCAGCACCCAGGATCATACACACAAAAGCAAACAGGCATAGCTTTACAATCTGCTGCCATTTTTTTTCCTTGGTTTTTTTCTGGTTTACTTCTGCCAGCGTAACCTGTTTGGCTACGAGTACTTTGGTCAGATCATTCAGTTGCCTTACTTTATCCGAAAAATCGCCATCCAGTTGTTGCCGGATCTGCTGCATATCATTGAGAACATCATCCATTTCTGGAGGGATGATTTCATTCAATACTTCTTTTAAGCGCTTGGCAATGGTAGGTGATTTGCCATTGGTGGAGATGGCAATTTTCAGACTTCCTTTCTGTACGATAGAGCCAAGATAAAAATCACAGAGCGCTGGTTTATCGGCCACATTTACCA
>DASWXD010000029.1:0-7916 GCA_036405675.1 Sediminibacterium sp. | reverse complement strand
ATTTCTCCACCATACCGCTTCTTTTTCCTGTACAGCCAATAACATACGTACATGTGAGAATCTTTCTTCATCAACCTTACCCTTCAACAGTTCCCAGTTTTTTTGCATGGATCGTACTTCTTCTACACCACCATAATATTTTGCACAGAGTTCTTCCCAAAGTGTTTTGCCGGATCTAAGCGACTGTTTCCAGCTCACATGGTGAAACCACAATAGATATTCTTCCGGACAGGTAGCGGGATCCTGGTAGATCTTTCGTACTTCCGGCGCATATTGTTCCAGCGCATTACTGCCTTTCTCCGTTCTGTCGAATCCGATACCGGCTGTGTCTGCGCGGTGGTAATACACGGGATTCCAGTCGGCTCTGCCCAATCTGTCAGACCAGGGCGAAGGACCATAGTGATGTCCGTCTCCCATAATATGATGCAAGCCTAAAGGGGTCATATAATTCACCACGGTTTCTCTTGATGCCAGCATCATTTTTTTAGTGGTGCTAACAAAAGCCGGATCATTTGTAAACGTCATACGGATCCAGTCGGCTGCTATTTTATCTGAACTGATCGATGGGTCCCAGGCCAGTTTGCCGTAAGCGTACCAGTTGGATTGCGCAAATGGATGTCCGCACCAGTTCCTGTCGTCGCCGATATTGGCCACGCCGGCAATACCACTCAGGGTATGTTTTTCAGCCGAACCATCGATCACACTGGCTACTGTTGTGCCTTTGCCGTTGCGGTAGGTATCTGCATCCAGTACCTCTTTTATCAAAGGGGCCTGGTAAACAAGCGTAGTTCCCTGTCCCAGGTATTCCTGTGTCAATTGAAATTCCATCATCACCGGTGTTTTGGGCAGTGCACCAAACAAGGGATGGAAAGGTTCTCTGGGCTGAAAATCCAGCGGGCCGTTTTTTACCTGTACAATTACATTGCCTTTGAACTGGCCATCAAAAGGTTTGAATTCGTTGTAAGCCTGTTTGGTCCGGTCTACAGGTGTTTCGTTGCTGTACACAAATGCACGCCACATCACAATTCCTTTGTGCGGAGCCAATGCATCGGCCAGCATATTGGCTCCATCGGCATGGGTACGTTGGTAGTTCTGCGGTCCGGGTTGTCCTTCTGAATTGGCTTTTACCACAAAGCCGCCAAAGTCGGGGATATAGGTATAGATCTCATCCACTTTTTTCTTCCACCATTCTTTCACTTCCGGTTGCAGGGGATCAGCTGTTTTCAGTTTACCGATCTCGATGGGGGCGCTGAACCTGGCCGACAGATAGATCTTAATGCCATAGGCCCTGAAAACCTTGGCAAGTGCCGCTACTTTCTGCAAATATTCTTTTGTCAGGATCTGTGCATTGGCGTTCACATTGTTTATTACAGTGCCATTGATACCGATAGAAGCATTGGCTCTGGCATAATCTTTATAACGGGGATCGATATAGCCGGGCAACAAATGCCATTTCCAGATGGAGAAACCGGCATATCCTCTCTCTACGGTTCGGGTAAGATTATCCCAGTGATTGAGAATGCGTAACTGGATCCGGGGAGAACTGATCACCGCGAGATTGATGATCTTCTGCTGTGTTTGTGCCAGTTGCAACAAATGAAAACTGCCGTATAATACACCGGCATCTGTGTTAGCAGCAATGATGATGCAGTTTTTCTCCTTGATCTTACGGCTGAAGATAGTAAACCCTTCCGATGATAATTGTTCGAGCTGTGATAACTGCAGGGAAGCGATCAAAGGCGAACTCTGCGGCGTACCTATGACGATACTGTTATCAGTTAAAGTAGAAGCTACTGTTATTTTCCTGTCTAGTAAACCGGAGAAGCCATGGGTCAGTTCTTCTTTGGCAGCATTCAGTATCTCACTGTGGCCTTCTGCATATACGGCTGTTACCTGCGACTGGTAAGTGGATAGCAGGGTGGGATTGCTGATCTTATCATAACGAAGCCATAGACGGTAACCATCTTCTGCCAGAACGGGTAGGGCATAGAGAAGCAAGAGCAGGAGAGCGTACAGTAATTTTTTCATGTGGTAGCAGTTACAGAATTACTTCTTCTTTCTCAACGATGATGCCCGCACAATTAATTCTGATTTGATAATAATGGTATTGGTCAGGTTGATGTCTGAATGGCCCTGCAGGTGATTGATCATATTCCTCGCAACGATCTCGCCGATCTCGATACCCGGATAATTGATGGTGCTTAATTTGGGTTCGATGATTTTACAAATGGCATCGTTGTTGAAACCAACAATGGCAATGTCTTCGGGAATACGAATACCTGCTTCTTTCAGCACCTGCATACATACAGCGGCACAGAAATCATTGGTGAGAAAGATCCCATCCGGCCTGGGGCGCATGGCCAGAATCTTCCTGGCAGAGCGGATACTGGCTTCTTCGCTGAGGTCGTCTACGATCACCTGTTTCTCGCTGAATTTCAATCCATGTTCGGCCAAAGCCTGCTGGTAGCCCTTCAGCCTTTCTGCATATACGTTTCGTTGGAGGTTGGCGGTAATATGGGCAATACGTTTACAGCCCTGTTCTATCAGGTGAGAAGTAGCTTCATATCCTGCTTTGCGGTTATTAATGATGACTTTGGCACCATCTGCCTCTTCAAATACCCGGTCAAAAAAAATGACAGGAATTCCTTTCTTTTCAAATGGTTTGAAATGATCCAGATTGGCAGTGTCAAAAGCCAGTGAAGCGATCACACCATCCACTCTTTTATGAAAAAGGTTTACAGCGTTGGCTGTTTCTTTGGTGGCACTTTCTGAGGAGTGTGCAATAATCAGATCGTAATTGGCTTCGGTAGTTACTTTCTCAATGCCTGCCAGTACCGATGTCATAAACTGGCTTCTCAATTCATGTAATATCACGCCAATAGTGTTGGTCTTTTGTTGGCGAAGATTACTGGCGAAAGTGTTGGATCGGTAACCCAGCCGGGCGGCCAGTTCCGCTATTTTTTTCTTGGTGTGTTTGTTGATGGAGGGGTGATCTTTCAGCGCACGGCTTACGGTTGCTGCAGACAGGTCAAGCTGTTTGGCAATATCATAAATGGTTATTTCTTTTTCCCCTCGCATAATACAATCGGTTGCAATATAAGTGGAATTGAAAAATAAACCGCTGTGTCCGGTTCCTTTTTACGATTATCGTTTTCGTTCCTTTTACAGGCCACTGCCAGTATTGCTGGGCTGCACCCGGTTACGGTACCAGATCAGGTGAGTAGTATGTTGCATGACTGAAGCGGTGGTCACCCCCGGTAACCCATCCGCTTTGGCCTGGTAATAGCACTGTGTAAAAATATTTTATGCAATCGGTTACAAATTCAAAAAATCTCCCGACATTAGTTAGCTAATGTTTCCTTTTGTGAATTTTCACAAGCCGGATTGCTGCCAACGGATGAATACATGCACAATTGGTAGGCAAACAGCAGGGAGTAGCTGACTTTATTTAAACGGATATAAAAAGTGTTACTAAAAAGCACATGTTATTATTAGGTATAGATGTGGGTACTTCGTCGATCAAAGTATCGGTGGTTGATGCAGCTACACAGCAGTCCGTAGCTTCTGCGCAGTACCCCGAATCGGAATCAGGTATCATTTCATTGCAGCCCGGCTGGGCCGAACAATCGCCCGAGATGTGGTGGCAACATGTGCAGCAAGCCATACGCATGGCACATGCAAGCGGTAAGTATGATCCCCAACAGATTGCAGCCATCGGCATCGGGTACCAGATGCATGGATTGGTGCTGGTGGATAAAGAACAGAAAGTATTACGCAACAGTATTATCTGGTGCGACAGTCGCGCCGTGCCTTTTGGTAACCGCGCTTTTCAGGCCATCGGGAAAGAAAGATGTTTATCGAACCTGCTGAATTCTCCCGGCAATTTCACAGCTTCCAAACTGGCATGGGTAAAAGAAAATGAGCCTGCGGTATACGAACAGATTCACCAGGTATTGTTACCCGGTGATTTTATAGCGATGAAATTTACCCGGCAGACCAGTACTACCGTTTCTGCTTTGTCGGAAGGTATTTTCTGGGATTTTGCCCAACATAGTTTATCTGATGATGTATTCGGGTATTATGGGTTTGACAGATCACTGATACCGGAGATCAAAAAAGTGTTTGAACCCCATGGACTGTTACAGGCTGATATAGCCGCCGCACTTTCTTTACAAGCGGGCATCCCTGTTGCCTACAAAGCTGGCGATCAGTTAAACAATGCTTTATCACTGAACGTACTGCAGCCCGGAGAAATTGCAGCTACCGCCGGTACATCCGGTGTGATTTATAGTGTGAGTGATACACTGGCTTACGATCAACAATCGCGTGTCAACACTTTTGCACATGTGAACTATGCCCCAGAACAGCAAAGGCTGGGTACGTTACTTTGTATCAATGGAACGGGGATCCTAAATAACTGGGTCCGGAATATGACCGGTGCACAACTCAGTTATGCCCAGATGAATGAGGCAGCGGCTACTGTTGCACCCGGCAGCGATGGTTTACAGATCCTGCCTTTTGGAAATGGTGCGGAAAGAATGCTGAATAACGCAACCATCGGTGCCCATCTGCTCAATATCGATCTCAATAAACACAGTGCTGCACATATTTACCGCGCCGCACAGGAAGGAATTGCTTTTTCTTTCCGCTACGGACTTGATATCATGCGTGAGAATGGGTTGCAACCATCTGTGATCCGCGCAGGCAGGGCCAATCTTTTCCTGAGCGATGTGTTTGCGGATTCTTTTGTGAATGCCACCGGCGTGCCCGTTGAACTATATGCCTGTGATGGAAGTGTGGGCGCCGCCCTGGGTGCGGGAATTGGTGCCGGTATCTACCACAGTGAAAAAGAAGCTTTTGTAAATAGAGAAAAACTGAAAGTAGTGGAACCTTCCGATACCCAACGCTATGATGCGTTGTACCAGGAATGGAAATCATTGCTGGAAGAAAAAATAAAATGATTCTACATTATTAACTGATTAAATCATAACAACATGAAAGTAATCACAGGCGACAAAGAATTTTTCCAGGGAATCGGTCAGGTAAAGTATGAAGGAACCGGCAGTGATAATCCATTAGCCTTCCGCTGGTACGATGCAGAGAAAGTAGTGGCCGGCAAACCCATGAAAGACTGGTTACGTTTTGCCTGTGCCTACTGGCATTCGTTTGTAGGTAATGGCGGCGATCCTTTTGGAGAACCTACGCATATCTATCCATGGAACGCCAAAGCAGATGCAGTGGAAAGAGCAAAAGATAAGATGGATGCTGCTTTTGAATTCATTACCAAAATGAATATTCCGTATTACTGCTTTCACGATGTGGATGTGGTAGATTATACTGATAACGTACTTGAAAACGAAAGACGACTGCAGGCGGTGGTAGACTATGCCAAACAGAAACAGGCGGCCAGCGGTGTAAAATTATTATGGGGCACGGCTAACCTGTTCAGTAACCGCCGTTACATGAATGGTGCGGCTACCAATCCAGATTTTCATGTATTGTCACATGCCGGTGCACAGGTAAAAGCTGCGCTGGATGCTACCATTGAACTGGGTGGTGAGAATTATGTGTTCTGGGGCGGACGTGAAGGATATATGAGTTTGCTGAACACTGATATGAAACGCGAGAAAGAACACATGGCCCGTTTCCTGCATACTGCCAAAGACTATGCACGGAAAAATGGATTCAAAGGAACATTCTTCATCGAACCCAAACCCTGTGAACCCAGCAAACACCAGTATGATTATGATAGCGAAACTGTGATTGGTTTCCTGCGTCAATATGATCTGCTCAATGATTTTAAACTGAATATTGAAGTAAACCATGCTACACTGGCCGGTCATACCTTCCAGCATGAACTACAGGTGGCTGCCGATGCAGGTGTACTGGGCAGTATGGATGCCAACCGCGGCGATTACCAGAATGGCTGGGATACTGATCAGTTCCCCAACAATATCAACGAGCTCGCAGAAACCATGCTGGTGGTACTGGAAGCAGGTGGTTTTGCGGGTGGTGGAATTAACTTCGATGCCAAGCGCAGGCGTAACTCAACCGATCCGGCCGATCTGTTTTATGCACATGTAGGTGGCATGGATGTTTTTGCCAGAGCACTCATTGTAGCAGACAATGTACTGAACCACTCAGATTATAAAAAGATCCGTACAGATCGTTATGCATCTTTCGATACCGGGGCCGGAAAGGATTTTGAAACAGGTAAACTTACCCTGGAAAGTCTCCGCGACTTTGCCATCGCCAACGGCGAACCCAAAGTAGCCAGCGGCAAACAGGAATACCTGGAAAATCTGATCAACCGGTTTATTTAATGAACGGAATGCGGGGGGCTGGTTGCCGGTTACTGGTTACAGGTTACTGGTTGCCGGTGGTAAATTGACTTCCACTACACCCATCCAGTATTTCAGAACCTAGAACCTAAAACCTAGAACTTAAAACCTACAACTTAAAACCTAGAACTTAAAACCTACAACCTAAAACTTAGAACTCCCCCCCTCATGCCCAACAATCCCGCTTTTCTCTTCGACCTCAACGGTACCATGATTGACGATATGCAATACCATATCAAAGCATGGCATGGAATATTGAATAGTCTGGGAGCCAATATCAGCATGGAACAGATGAAAGAAGAATGTTATGGTAAGAACAATGAATTGCTCGACAGGATTTTTCCAGGCAGATTTTCGGAAGAAGAAAAGAACCGAATGAGTTATGAAAAAGAAACGGCTTACCAGGCTGCATTTCGTCCCTTGCTGAAACTGTTGCCGGGTTTGCATCAGTTTTTAGATAACGCCAGCAAGGCTTCCATACCTATGGCCATTGGTTCTGCAGCGATCATGTATAATATTGATTTTGTGCTGGATGGTTTACAGATCCGTTCACATTTTCCGGTAGTAGTATCGGCCGAACAGGTGGTGAACAGTAAACCCGATCCGGAAACCTATCTCAAATGTGCAGATCAACTGGGTATGCCATACAGCGATTGTGTTGTTTTTGAAGATGCCCCCAAAGGAGTAGAAGCAGCAGCGAATGCAGGAATGCAAACAGTAGTACTTACTACGATGCATACGAAGGAAGAGTTTGGTAAATACAACAATATTATCTGTTTTGTTAATGATTATACCGATCCGCAACTGGATCAATTATTCAGCTGAACATGAAAACAACAGACCAGTTTGTGATAGGGGTTGATTTCGGTACCGATTCGGTACGTTCCATCCTGGTGCATGCAGGTGATGGAACGGAGATCGCTTCTGCTGTATATCAGTATCCACGCTGGAAAAAAGGCTTGTACTGCGATCCTTCGGCGAACCGGTTCCGGCAACACCCGGCTGATTACATCGAAGGTATTGAAACAACTATCAAAACCTGTTTAGAGAAAGCTGGCGGTATGGTAGCGGCTGCTGTTAAAGCGATCTCTGTGGATACCACCGGATCCACACCGGTAGCGGTAGATCATGCCGGAACACCATTGGCATTGTTACCCGGACTGGAAGACAATCCCAACGCCATGTTTGTGTTGTGGAAGGATCATACAGCAGTAAAGGAAGCCAATGAATTAAATCTGCATGCCCAAAAATTTACGACCAATTACCTGCAGTTTGTTGGCGGCATTTATTCATCTGAATGGTTCTGGGCCAAACTGCTGCATATACTTCGTGAAGATGAGGAAGTCAGAAAGAATATTCATTCCTGGGTAGAGCATTGCGACTGGATCCCGTTTCTGCTGACAGGTGGGAAAGATATTCACCAGTTGAAACGTGGCGTTTGCAGTGCCGGACATAAAAGTTTATGGGCCGAAGAATTTGGCGGGTTACCACCCGAAGACTTTTTCAGTGCATGGGATGGATTATTAACCGGATTCAGAGAAAGATTATTTACGCAAACCTATATGGCCGCCGAAG
>DASWXD010000028.1:0-37209 GCA_036405675.1 Sediminibacterium sp. | reverse complement strand
AAGATTCCCTGGAAACTGATTTACGTGGAAGAGCTGCCTTCTAAAAGAGAAGCGTTGCAAAGAGAATTGATGCTAAAAAAGCAGAACAGTCATTACATCAACTGGTTAATTCAACAACCATCTAATTTGCTCAAATAAAATCGAGAATGCCGCCCTGTCACGGTCCCGGCTGAGCCGGGACGGGTTCGAGTCTCCCGGCAGCGCCGGGATCCGCAAAGCCCCTCTTAGAGAGGCTTTGTTGTTTATGGAACATTACTACGTGTATATCATCCAAAGTGAGGTAGACGGTTCCTTTTACAAAGGATTTACAACCGATTATCTCAAACGGTTGGCTGCTCATAATGCCGGCCTTTCTACCTATACTTCCCGCAAGATTCCCTGGAAACTGATTTATGAGGAAGAGCTGCCCTCAAAAGAGAAGCTTTGCAAAGAGAATGGATGTTGAAAAGAGAGAACATTTGTTGCACTAATAAAGGGATAAACAGCTGTTTTTTTATACGGGTTTGCTACCTATATTTGAATGCACTATCTTTTCCCTAAACTACTGATTATCCTATGATGAAGCGGCTCCTTATTGCTTTATTATTGCTTGTTCAGGTTGCCCGGGCACAAACTTTTGTCAGTGTCAGAGATTGGCCCATGCCAGCCGGGTATACCTCCGGACTAGTTACCCCGGGTTTTAGAATTGTGCCCAAATTTTTCCTGGAAAATCTGGGCACAAAGACCTACCTGATCCTGAAAATGGAGATCACATTGGCCAGTCCGCGAAATCCCGTGGCCCCATATTCTTATCGGTATATGCGCGGCGGAAAAATTTACACAGACAGGGATCTGGGGTTTGACCCATTTTATCCCATCGGCCTTTCCGCAGCCACTTTCAGTGTGCGGGTGCAGGGACCGGGTGTTAACAAACAAATCAGTTACGAGTGGTTCCTTGGCCGTAACCAGGTGGCAGAAGTGCCCAAAGACACCCGTGTGGAAAGTTATGCGGCGCATATTCAGGGCTTGACCTCGGTTGGCTACCATGGTACAGATGCCATGGACAGGGCTATTACTAATTTTGAGGCAGCTATTAAGAAAAAGGAAGATGATGCCAGACGGGCAGAACGGGAAAAGGCCGATGCCGACAAGAAAAAAATCGAGGATGAGAAAAAGCAGATAGAAAAAGAAAAGGCCGATGCGGATAAGAAAAAAACCGAGGATGAGAAAAAACGGGCAGAAGCGCAAAGGAATGGTCCTTCAAATGGTGGGAATACGGGGGGAGGCAATACCAATGGATCTGATAATAACGGTTCTAACTCGGCAGCAGCTAAATTAGCGCCTTTTAATTCCTATCCCAACGGAGATCCCTCCATCAAACCAACAGCTACCCCCAATCAAAACAATAATGGGAAATCCGGCCAGAGTTTCTGGTCAGAAAAAAAACAGGAGAAAGGTGGTCCGATTCCGGATCAGCCCATACATAAAAACCTACCTGATTTTGTGCGCACTACAGATGGGGGGTATTTTCATCGGGGAGAGGATGGAAAATTCAGGCAGGTAACGCAACAGGAATACCAGGATGCCAAAAACGCCGTTGCTGCCAAATCGCAAAAACCGGTAGAGCAGGAAAAGCCCACTCTCACTGCAGAAGAAGTGCGAAGCCAGGTAAATAAAATGTTTGCAGATGCCGAGGCGCAGAACAGAGCCATCAACCAGCAGATAGAGCAGAAAGTGGAGATGTGGAAACAGAATTATTATTATGCAGAAGCCATCCGCAACGGAAAAGAGAATCTGGCTGCGCTCAGTTCCCTGAATGGCTCCTATAATTCTGTACAGGAACTGGAAGCTGCTTTCTACCAGCAAAGCAGCGCTATCAGGTCCGAAGTGCAGAATCTGGAGCAGGCACGTAATGCCAAATTGAGTAATGCCGTTAACGGAAATTTTAATGGAAATAGTACAGAACGGGCCATTGGACAGAGTATGCAGTTAATCGGCGGTATTATCAATAGCAGCAAAGCCGCCAAAGAAGAAAGGGAAGCCAGAGAAGCCTTGCGGGCAGAAAGGGAAAGACAATTGGCCGCGATTGCCGCAGCCAAAATAAAGGCCCGTATAGGCATGCGGAACCAGTTATTACGCAGTTTCCCCAATGGAGGAACACCACTTACCTCGCATAAAGTGGTATTGCCTGAAGTATACATGTTTGCCTATCTGACAGATATGTCAGCTTTTGATAAGGAACAATCCGTCGTAGCCGTCAGTAATGTTTTCCCGGTGAAACAGTATTCAGATGGTACATTCCCCTATAAAACCAGTGTCATCAGTAAATTGAAAGGCTATGCCCCCGGAGAAGTGATGCTGGTGGGATATTATGGCGAAAAAGACAAAGCCGAGCAGATGCGGAAAGCTTTTGTTAACCTGGCGGCACAGAGCGAACTCACCGTAAGAACCTTTGCGATCAAAGCACCACCCGGAACCACTACTGTTGCATCAGGTGCCAGTGGCGATTTCTGGGAAACAGGCGGCAAGAAAAATGCCACTGATGAAAAGAAAACAGATAAGAAATCTGATTTCTGGAATAATTAAAAACTTAATAAGCTAGTATATGCGTTTATGTGTTGTTCTTTCCTTTTTTCTATTGTCATCTCTCCCGGTATTGGCGCAGATGAATGAAACCGAGGCCAAAGCCTCCTATATGCTGGCCGAAGAAAACTATGGTAAGGGTAATTACCCGGTAGCACTTACTTTTCTAAAAAATGCAAAAGCCAATCTGGGTGGTGCCAACTGTAAGATTCTTTATCTCCAGATCCAGATCGAAAGTGAGCTGGCTAAAACCAAAAAAAATTACAGAGATAGTTTATTGAAAACCATCACTGCTTTTCAGAATTCACCGGATATCAAAGACTTTAATGAAGACAAAGTATTGGAAGTGGTGAAGATGAAGCTGGAAATAGCCCAGAAAGCGGCAGAAGAAGCAGCACTGTTAGCCGAGCAGAAACTGGCAGAAGAAGCCAAGAGCGATAAGACTTTTAAAGACTGGCGTTTCACCATAGGTCTGACTGTGGGACTGACGGTACAGGAAGCCGAAAAAATGTATCCCGCCTGGTTTCGCAGAACCAAAACTGAAATCAGTCAGGATTATCCCGGACTGGAAATGATTACTTCAAAGCCTGTGTCTGGAACTAACTATACTACTACCGCTTCCATTTTTGTTAAAAATAATAAAATAGTGGGTAACCGGTTATTGCTTGAATACGAAGAGGGCGACAGTAAAAAAAATAATTACGAAACATTCAAAAAGTCGATGTTGGACGAGCGGGACAGAAATAACAAACTATTCGGCTTTGAAGCCATTTCGCTTCCTTCTGTTGAGGGATTGGGATTTGTATGGAAGAAAAAAGGGAAAACCTTTACCCGTATCTGGACAAATATTACCAAAAAGGGAGATGGTTTTTATGGTACCTATGTTTCAGATATAGTGGATGAGTCTAATTGATCTTTACAGTTTCTTTTTTTTAAATAAACTCCCTTACTCCTGATCCCGGATATCGACAATTAGTTTTTATATGAATCTTATGCAAAAGATACTTTTTGTTTGCCTGTTGCTGCTTTTGATACAGCCACTCTACAGCCAGGTAAACGAAACAGAAGCTAAAGCTGCATACATCCTGGCCGAAGAAAATTATGGCAAGGGTAATTACCCGATAGCACTTAGTTTTCTCAAAAAGGCAAAAGCCAAATTGGACGGGGCCAATTGTAAGATCCTGTACCTCCAGATCCAGATAGAAAGCGAACTGTCCAAGACGAATAGGAATTACAGGGATAGTTTATGGCAGACTATCAACACTTTTCAATCGTTACCCGATGTCAAAGATTTTACAGAGGACAAAGTGCTGGAAGTGGCCAAGATAAAACTGGAAATAGTGCAAAATTTGGAGGATGAAGCAGTTCAGTTGGCAGCACAGAAAGCGACTGAGAATAGCAGAAAAAATAAGTATTTCAAAGACTATACGTTTGGAGAGGGGTTCACATTAGGCATTATGGTGCAGGATGCAGAAAAGTTAAACCCGGCTTTTTTTCGCAGGGCCAGAAGAGAAATCAGCCAGGACTATCCCGGGCTGGAGATATTAACAGCAAAACCTGTGGCATATCCTACATATACCAGTACAGCTAGTATTTTCATTAAAAATAACAGAATTGTTGGTAACAGGTTCTGGGTTACTTACGAAAAAAGTGATAGTAAGAAGAACAACTATGCGTATTTCAGGAAATGGTTAGTGGGTGAGATGGAAGCCGTTGCCAAGTTATTTGGTTTTGATCCAGTTATTGCCAGTTCCGGTGATGGAATAAAATATGTATGGAAGAAAAACAAGAAAACGGTTATCCGGAACTGGAAAGATGTTAGTAAGGAAGGGGATGGCTGGTTCGGTTATTTTATATCAGAAGCGGTTGATGAATCTCTTTAGATACACGTCAAAAATCCCATAAGATAATCCTGTTTCAAGAGGGTAATAATGTGATCTTAGAATGGGGCATAAGCCCTGAATAGAAAATAATACTTAATGGACCATATGCAAAAAGGATTGATTATTGCGTTGTTGTTGTTATTCTCTCAACCTATTTACAGCCAGGTAAATGAAACGGAAGCCAAAGCCGCTTATATGCTGGCTGAAGAAAATTATGGGAAGGGCAGTTACCCCTTAGCACTTACTTTTCTGAAAAATGCCAAAGCCAAATTGGGTGGAGCCAACTGTAAGATACTGTACCTCCAGATCCAGATAGAAAGCGAACTGGCTAAAACACAGAAAAATTACCAGGATAGTCTACTGAAAACCATTACGGCTTTTCAAAATTCCCCAGATATCAAAGAATTTAATGAGGATAAAGTATTGGAAGTGGTAAAGATGAAAATGGAGATGGAGCAGAAAGGAATCGAAGAGAAGGAACTGCGGGAAAAAAAAGCAGCTGATGCTGCTACCAGAGAAAAACTGTTTAAGGACTATTCATTGACACAGGGATGGGAGTTGGGACAAACACTGGAAGAAGCAGAGAAAAAACATCCTAATTTTTTCAGGCGAACCTCCAGTGAAAAAAGTGGTCTTTTTCCCGGACTGAAACTGATCAGTTCAAAAGATGTGGACGATCTATCGGTGTATGTAAATGATAATAAGAAAATTATCGGCTTCAGAACCAATATCGAATATCCTAAACTGATCAGCAAATACCAGGATTATGCTGTTATGAAAGATCTTAAAATGAAGATCGTAGATGGTTATACACAAATGTTCGGCTTTGCGCCTGTAGTGGGCTATGCTACCCCCGACGGACTACAATATATCTGGAAAAAGAATAAGAAATCAGTTGTCATAGCATGGATGGTTTATAAAAACGGGAATGGGTACTATGGAAATGACTACTCGTATGTAGTGGATGAATCCATACAGTAGTAACCTGCCGGGAGATAAATTTCTGATTTTTGTAAACTGAAAGCTGGCAAAACAGCAATAGTTTCCGTATTTTACCCAAAACCTTACTATGGAAACATTGGCTGTCTTAAAAAAACGGATCGATTCCATTGATATCCTCCGGGGTAGTATTATGATCATCATGGCCTTAGACCATGTGCGCGATTTTTTCCATACAGGCGCCATGACCAGCGATCCTACCAATCCGGCTACTACCACACCTATTCTCTTTTTCACCAGGTTTATCACCCATTTCTGTGCGCCGGTATTTGTTTTTCTGGCAGGCACTTCCGCTTTTCTCGCGGGAAGTAAAAAGACCAAAAAAGAAATGTCTGTTTTCCTGCTCAAAAGAGGTGTGTGGTTGATCATTCTTGAAATCACCATTTTTAACCTGCTGTTTTCTTTCGATCCATTGTATCATTTTCTGGGCCTGCAGGTGATCTGGGTAACCGGGTTATCCATGATATTACTCGCTGCATTTTTATACCTGCCTTTACCTGCTCTTTTCGTGATAGGTCTTGTGATGGTTGCCGGTCATAATATGCTGGATATCTTCAACTCCTCCGCCATGGAAAAAACGCCTCTCTGGTGGGCCCTGCTGCACCAGCAATATTTTACGCAATATTCACCGGGCAGGTTCTTTGGGGTATTATACCCGCTGATTCCCTGGCCGGGAATTATGCTACTCGGGTATTGCATGGGCGCATTATTTGTGCCGGGGTATGATGCCGTAAAACGCAGACGTAAACTCATTGGGTTCGGTTTGGGTGCCACCATTGCCTTTTTTGTAATCCGTTGGTTCAATGCCTATGGTGATATAGTACCCTGGACTGAACAGAAAAACACAACGGCTACCATCCTTTCCTTCTTTAATGTTACCAAGTATCCGCCTTCCTTACTGTACTGCTGTATCACCCTCGGCCCCGCATTGATCGTGCTGGCTTGGCTGGAAAAAGCCAAAGGCAAATGGACAGAATGGGTGGTCATCTATGGCAGGGTGCCTATGTTTTATTACCTGCTGCATTTTTTTCTCATTCACCTCCTTTGTACCATCGCTTTTTTTGCCACAGGGTTTACCATGGAACAGGCCGCAACGGGTATGATGTTGTTCCGGCCCAATGAGTTTGGGTTCCCGCTGGGTATTGTGTACCTCATCTGGATAGCGGTGGTATTGATTTTATACCCTTTCTGCAAGCGGTACAGTCAATACAAAGCCACCAATACACACTGGTGGTTATCTTACCTGTAAAACTATTTGCGGGTAAAATGGTAACTTTGTAGAATGAAAGCAGGTAAAATGGTTCAAAAGGGACCATTACATACAACGCAAGCTGTTCATACAGAACCCGGTCTCCTGCAAAAATGGTTTGCATCTGATGGGCAGTTTCATCAGCTGTATCCCGAATCCGTGCGCGCACAGGCCAATATGCATTGGACACCCCTGCATGTGGCACGCAAAGCTGCCGAATTTCTCACGGCCGACAAACACAAACGCATACTCGATATTGGCAGTGGGGGTGGTAAATTCTGCCTCGCTGCAGCGTATTATTGTCCGGAAGGAATCTATACCGGCATCGAACAAAGAGCCAGCCTGGTAGCCAACGCCGAAGAGGCGAATCGTGTACTGGGTTTAGCCCATGTGTCTTTCCTCCACCAGAATATCCTCGATACCGACCTGGCGTCCTATGATCATTTTTATTTCTTCAATGCTTTTTACGAGAACCTCGACGATAGTTTCCGCATAGATGAGTCGCTCACGTACTCGCGCGAACTGTATGCACAGTATAACCGGCATCTTTTCCGCCAGTTGGAGAAAAAACCTCCCGGTACACGTATCGTTACCTTTCACAGCACAGAAAATGAAATGCCGGGCAATTACATGGAAGTAAGTGTATCGGCTGATGAGCTGCTGAAATGCTGGATCAAGGTATAAGAGCCCGTTTAAAATGAAAGTTTTCAAATACCATCGGCCTATTGAAATTTCATAATAGGTGTTACTATTTAGCTCGATAAGCACCTGCCAAGCTGGTGGCTCACGGCTCACAGCTAGTAGCTTAAAACGATGATCTTACATTTTTAAACAGGCTCTAAGTTGTTGCACAATTAAAAACAGGATGATGTTTAAACCCAAACTGGTTGATTCACTGAAAAATTACAACCGCCAACAGTTTTCCAAAGACCTGATGGCGGGTATTATTGTGGGTGTTGTAGCCTTACCATTGGCCATTGCTTTTGCCATTGCCTCAGGTGTATCGCCCGAAAAAGGTTTGTTTACAGCGGTAATAGCCGGTTTTGTCATTTCTGCATTAGGAGGAAGTAAAGTGCAGATAGGAGGCCCCACGGGTGCATTTATTGTAGTGGTATATGGAATTGTACAGCAGTTCGGTGTTAATGGATTGATCATTGCCACTTTCATGGCAGGAGTGATGCTGATAGGGATGGGCTTTGCGAGGTTGGGAGCTGTGATCAAGTTTATTCCGCATCCGCTCATCATCGGTTTTACCAGTGGTATCGCATTGATTATTTTTTCTTCACAGGTCAAGGATTTTCTCGGATTACAGATGGGCGCCGTGCCCGCAGATTTCACAGATAAATGGATTTCCTATGCCGGACATCTCTCTACCATCAACTGGACCTCTTTCCTTATCGCCAGTGTTACTATACTCATTATCCAGTTATGGCCCCGGGTATCGCATAAAATTCCCGGCTCGCTGGTAGCCATTCTGTTAACGACTGTAGCCGCTTATTTTTTACACTTACCTGTTGAAACCATTGGTAGTCGTTTTGGTAGTATTCCCTCTTCGCTTCCCTCACCAGTATTGCCGGCCTTTGACCTGGAGACCGTTAAAAAACTCATACCTGCCGCTTTCACCATTGCGTTGTTAGGCGGTATAGAGTCTCTTTTATCAGCCGTAGTAGCAGATGGAATGATCGGTGGTAACCACCGCTCCAATATGGAACTGGTGGCACAGGGTACGGCCAATATTTTTTCTTCCCTGTTCGGCGGTATACCGGCAACCGGTGCCATTGCCAGAACGGCCACCAATGTAAAAAATGGCGGAAGAACGCCGGTGGCAGGAATCGTGCATGCACTTACCCTGTTACTAATCATGTTATTTGTAGGTAAATGGGCCGCCCTCATACCGATGGCTACACTGGCGGGTATACTGGTAGTGGTAGCTTATAACATGAGCGAGTGGGAGAGTTTTATCTCAGTATTTAAAGGCCCCCGCAGCGATGTGGCCGTACTGGTAACTACTTTTCTCTTAACTGTATTGGTAGATCTTACGGTGGCCATCGAAATCGGTATGGTGCTGGCCGTATTCCTGTTCATGCAGAAGATGATTAAGTTCAGTGATGTAAGCAGTATGACGGCCCAGTCTGATGAGAACAGCATTGATGCAGACTCCGTAGATAATTACCAATTACCCAAACAGGTAGAAGTATTTGAAATCACCGGCCCGCTGTTCTTTGGTGCCGCCTACAAATTCAAAGATGCCATGCGTTTTATTGAGAAGCCACCTAAAATACTCATCATCCGCATGCGCAAAGTGCCGATCATTGATGCTACCGGTATCAAAACTTTACAGGAAGTGTATAAAGAATCCAGACACAAAGGCACTAAAATCATTCTCTCCGAAGTGCACAGCGCACAGGTTTTGCAGGAACTGAAAGATGCACGCTTACTCTTTGCCGTTGGCAAGGCGAACGTAACAGAAACCTTCCCCGCTGCCATCGAGCGCAGTAAAAAAATATTGGCCGGTTAACAAACAACTGCGCCTTCGTGCCTTTGCGAGCTGATATTTTCCGGGCAGAACGAGTTAGGTATTCGGAAACTTACTTTTCTGTTGAATCAGGTCCCACAGGTTGCCATAGAGGTCTTCAAATACTGCCACCGTTCCGTATGCTTCTTCCTGCGGTGTGCGGATGAATTTGATATTCTTCGCCGTCATGTCTTTGTAATCGCGCCAGATATCATCCGTGTTCAGGAACATAAATACGCGGCCCCCCGTTTGGTTACCCACCCTTGTTTGCTGTTCATCGGTAGCTGCTTTGGCCAGCAGGATACTACACTCTTTTGCACCGGGTGGTGCTACCAGTACCCATCGTTTGGTTTCGCTCAGTACTGTATCTTCCAGTAATTGAAAATGGAGTTTTTGCGTATAAAATGCGATGGCTTCATCATAATCTTTTATAACCAGCGCAAAATGGGTAATGTATTGTTGCATAATCAGCAGGCAGGGTAGTGAAGATTTATTTCAACAGGTTTTTGATCTCATTCAGTTTCATCAGTGCTTCTACCGGTGTAAGCCGGTTAATGTCGAGGTCATTGAGTTTTTTGCGGATTTCATCAAAGGTTTCGGAGTGTGCATCAAAGATGGAGAGTTGCATCTGTGGTGCCGACATATTTTTCAAACGATGCCCCATATCGGTCGGGACGCTCAAAGCGGCCTGACCGATATGGGTATTCCCACTATCCACTCCGGTACCACCGCTATGCTCATTACCACCATTCAGGCCGCTGTGAGCGTCCCCACCCGTGGCAGATCTTTCTTCCAGTTGTCCCAGAATCTCATTAGCTCTATCAATCAGGGTTGCTGGCATGCCCGCCATTTTCGCCACATGAATACCAAAGCTATGGGTACTACCGCCTCTGGCCAGCTTACGCAGGAAAATGATTTTATTGCCCACTTCCTTATTGGTTACATGAAAATTCTGTACACGGGATAGTTTTTCTTCCAGTTCATTCAGTTCATGGTAGTGTGTGGCAAACAAAGTTTTGGGGGCTGCAGGCGATCCGTGCAGGTATTCTACAATACTCCAGGCAATCGAAATGCCATCATAGGTAGAAGTACCGCGGCCGATCTCATCCAGTAAGATCAGGCTGCGTGGCGAAATATTGTTGATGATACTGGCGGTCTCATTCATCTCCACCATAAAAGTAGATTCTCCTCCGCTCAGGTTATCGCTGGCGCCTACTCTTGTAAAAATTTTATCGGTCAGCGGCACACGTGCACTGGCCGCCGGTACAAAACTACCCATATGTGCCATCAGTGTAATCAGGGCCGTTTGCCGGAGTATGGCACTCTTACCACTCATATTCGGACCGGTAAGAATGATGATTTGCTGATCAGTTGAGTTAAGCGTGATGTCGTTGGCGATATAGGTTTCTCCCGCAGGTAAATTTCTTTCGATTACCGGGTGACGGCTTTCTGTAAATGTCAGGTCATACCCTTCGTGCAGTTCCGGTTTTTTATAGTTGTACTGTAAAGCATTCTCTGCAAAACAGATCAGGCAATCCAGCGTAGCTAAAATATTTCCGTTGATCTGTATCGGGGCAATATAGTCCTGCAAGGCAAGCAGGAGTTTATCGTAGAGATCCATCTCTATTGCCAGGATCTTGTCTTCTGCACCCGTGATCTTTTCTTCGTATTCTTTTAATTCGGGGGTGATATACCGTTCCGCATTGGCCAGCGTTTGTTTTCTGATCCATTCGGCCGGCACTTTGTTCTTGTGGATATTGGTTACTTCGAGATAATACCCGAACACATTATTGAAACTGATCTTCAGTGAAGAAATGCCGGTTTTTTCCGCTTCCCTTTGCTGGATATTTACCAGAAACTCTTTTCCGCCACTGGCAATACTGCGCAACATATCCAGTTCTTTATGTACACCTGCTCTGATCACTTCTCCTTTGTTAACAGCCACCGGCGGATTTTCGCTGATCTCCCGCAGAATTTTTTCCACTATCAGATGGCAACCATTTAAAGCATCGGATAATCTTTGCAGGTAAGGGTTAGCCACCCCAGCACAAAGCTGTTTGATCTGTTCTGTCTGCTCTAAACCTCTTGCCAGATGCATTACTTCCCGCGGATTGATCTTTTTCATGGGGATCTTACTCACCAGCCGCTCAATATCGCCACAGACCTTAATAGCCTGCGTCAGTTGCTTGCGCAGATCAGTCTGTAATACCAGAAAAGAAACTGTATCCAGTCTTTCATTAATGCGGCTCAGTTCTTTCAACGGAAAAATCATCCAGCGGTGCAGCATTCTGGCACCCATGGGACTTACTGTATTGTCCAGCACTTTTAATAAACTGTTGCCATTATCGGTTCCGGTATACAGTAATTCCAGGTTGCGGATGGTGAAGCGGTCCATCCACAAAAAATCTTCCCTTTCCATCCGCTGGATAGAAGTGATATGCTGCAGGTGCGGATGTTCGGTTTCTTTCAGGTAATAGAGAATGGCCCCGGCAGCGGTAATGCCCTGGTGCAGGCCTTCAATGCCAAATCCTTTCAGCGAATGTGTCTGAAAATGTTTGAGCAGGCTTTCTGTGGCAAACGCTTCATCAAAGATCCAGCTCTCCATGGTATAGGTGTAAAACCTGGGACCAAAAATCTCTTTGAAATGTTTCTGGTAACTGCGCTGGTAAATCACTTCTGCGGGTTTCAGGCCCTGCAGCAGTTTATCAATATATTCATCATTGCCTTCGGCGATGAAAAATTCACCGGTAGAAATATCCAGAAAAGCGATGCCTGTTTCTTTCTCTGTAAAATGAACGGCTGCCAAAAAATTATTACTGTTATGCTCCAGCAGTTTATCGTTGGTGGCAACACCCGGTGTTACCATTTCTGTTACCCCCCGCTTCACAATTCCTTTCACCGTTTTCGGGTCTTCCAGCTGATCGCAGATGGCTACGCGGTAGCCGGCTTTTACCAGTTTGTGCAGGTAAGTATCCAGCGCATGGTGCGGAAAACCGGCCAGCTCGCTGGAAGAAGCAGCACCATTATTCCGCTTGGTCAATGTAATGCCCAGCACCTTAGAAGCAATGATGGCGTCTTCTCCAAAGGTTTCATAAAAATCGCCCACCCTGAACAGCAGAATGGCATCCGGATATTTCTGTTTAATAGCCCGGTGTTGCTGCATTAAAGGAGTATCTGCGCTCGATTTTGACATGGGTAACAAATATACAGATGTGCTTATTCTGAGTAGAGATATTCGGGGGGATGTGGAAAGAAAGTTGGGGGGAGTCTGGAGTTAAAAGTTAAAAGTTAAAAGTTAAAAGTTGGTAATTAATGGATATGTATCCAAAAAAGGGGTCTGGCCTCTAAAAGAAACCAGACCCCTCACTATTAACTATTAATTACTAACTATTAACTAAAAATTACCCTAAAACCCAAACCCTCCCGCCGGCCTCGGCTTTGGCATTTCTTTCCTCGGCAGTTTGGCATCGCGCTGGGAAGCGTTGTAAACAAAGGCGGCTACAATGGTAGCGATCTGTTTCAGGTCATCGGCAATCAGGTGATCGTACACATCCATATTGCTGTGGTGTGTGCGGGTATCGTATTCAATAGGATCCTGGATAAACTGGAAACCGGGTAATCCCACCGCATCAAAAGCCTGGTGATCGGTACCACCGGTATTGCTGATGGTAACGGTAGTAGCACCCAGGTCTTTGAAAGGAGCGAGCCACTGCGTAAAAATATCGCGGCAGGCTTCGTTGCCCTGCAGGTAAATACCACGGATCTTGCCGGTACCATTATCGATATTAAAATAAGAAGAGAATTTCTCATGTGCTGCTGTGGTTTGCATGGTGGCCGGATCAGCGAAAGTATTTTTTACATAACCCCTTGATCCCAGCAATCCCTGCTCTTCGCCACTCCATAAACCAATACGGATGGTACGGCGGTTGTTGAACCCAAGTGATTTCAGGATCCGGATAGCTTCCATCATCACAGAAGAGCCGGATGCGTTATCGGTAGCACCGGTGCCGGTCTGCCAGCTATCCAGGTGGGCGCCAATCATCACCACTTCATCCTTCAAAGCCGGATCGGTTCCCGGAATTTCTGCAATCACATTATATCCATTCAGGTCTTTGGTGTGGAATTTCGTTTTCACATCCACATCCATCTTTACCGTTTCACCTGATTTGGCCAAACGAAGAATGGTGTTATAATCTTCGATACCCAGAACGATATCAGGAAAATTTTCCGGGTCACTGGCTTTATACGCGCCACCACCCTGGGCAAAAATAGTTCCATCATGGCTACGGGTACTGCCATTACTGAAGAGGGCCACAGCCCCTTCCGCTTTGGCCATATTTTTCAATACGGTCAGCATACGGGCGGCAGGGTTATTGAACCGGGCCATCATGGCTTCCCGCTGTCTTCTTTGGGCAGCTGTATCTACTGGCTGACGGGGAGCAGCAGCGGGTGCCGTTGCTTTGGCCATGGCATCCAGTTCGGCATCGGTATACCTTACGGCATCGGCTTTAAAACTATGTTTATAAGGAGTGGTCTGATCAATGATCAGCAGTTTGCCTTTCAGTTGTCCGCGATACGCTTCCAGTCCGGCAGAATCTTTGGCACTGATCACCAGTATCTCTGCATTTTTCTGTCCTTTGGTACCGGCAGTCCATGTTTTAGGATAAGCAGACAGTGATTTATAATAAGGAGCCGTAATGGCTACATAACTTTTCTCCAGTTCCCATCCTTTCCCAAATTCGCCCCAGGGTTGTATGGCGGCGTTGGTGAGTCCCCAGCCCGCCAGGGTTTCTTTGGCATAATTGGCGGCCCGGTTAAATCCGGGAGAGCCCGTTAGCCGGTTACCACTTTTATCGGTAAGGTGAAAGGCGATTTCCATGACTTTGGAATTTTCCAGGCCTTCTTTCCGGATCTTCTGCATCACGGCAGGATCTATATTTTCTGATTGAGCCAGGCCTGCGAAAGGCAGGGCCAAAGCCAATATGACCGACAGGCGGGTGTTTTTTCTCATAGCTGAAATGTTTAAGTTTTGGGAAGAACAAAATAGCAAATCTTACTCATTTTAACCGATCCTTTATTTGAATGGATGGAACTACCTTTGCGCCATGCGAAAACTGACCATGGATGAGCTGGGCCGGATGTCGGTGGATGCCTTTAAACAGGCCGAAAAGAACCCCGTCATGGTGGTGCTCGATAATATCCGGAGCATGCATAATGTGGGCAGTGTGTTCCGCACAGCGGATGCATTTCTGGCGGGCGGCATCTGTTTATGTGGCTATACACCCCAGCCGCCGCACCGCGACATCCATAAAACGGCCCTTGGTGCTACAGAAACCGTTGATTGGCTGTATTTTTCCACCACCAAAGAAGCGGTACAGGAACTGAAACGGAGAGGGTACAAAGTATATGCCATTGAGCAGGTTGAGAACAGTATTCCTTTACAGCAGTTTGAACGGGGCGATGATCAAATTGCACTGGTCTTTGGTAATGAAGTGGAGGGGGTAGATGCGGAGGTTTTGCCGCTTTGTGATGGCAGTATCGAAATTCCACAGTTCGGCATGAAACATTCGCTGAATATCTCGGTGGCGGCGGGGATTGTGTTGTGGGAGACGGTAAGAGGGAAATGAGTGGATGAGTGAGTGAATGATAGAATGATAGAATGATAGTATGATAGAATGTTGGAGGAATGCTTTTAATGAGATGATATGACGACAGTAAAAAAATATTTAAGTCTGGTGAAATTCTCGCATACGATTTTTGCGATGCCGTTTGCGTTGATTGGATTTTTTCTGGGGATCACATATATGCAGAAACATCCGGAGGCGGGTGAATTGATTTTTCAGGCTACAGCAATCGATGGCTGGGGCATGAAACTATTCCTGGTGCTGGCCTGTATGGTTACGGCAAGAAGTGCAGCCATGGCATTTAACCGGTACCTCGACCGAAGTTTCGACGCGAAAAATCCCCGTACGGCCATCCGGGAAATTCCGGCGGGTATTATATCGGCCAATAGTGCGCTGCGTTTTGTGATATTGAATTGCGTATTGTTTGTAACAGCCACTTATTTTATCAACGATATCTGTTTTTTCCTTTCGCCGGTGGCTTTGTTTGTGATCCTGTTTTATAGTTATACCAAACGGTTCACAGCTTTGTGTCATATTGTGTTGGGTCTTGGACTTTCACTGGCACCCATTGGTGCATATCTGGCTGTAACGGGTCGCTTTGATATCCTGCCCATTCTGTTTTCACTGGCCGTGATTTTCTGGGTAAGTGGATTCGATGTGATCTATGCACTTCAGGATGTGGAATTTGACCAGTCACAGCAACTCTATTCTATTCCCAGTGTACTCGGTAAAGCAAAAGCATTGCGGGTATCCGAATTATTGCACGCAGCCAGTTCAGCTTGTGTAATAGCTGCAGGTATCTATGGTGGGTTTCACTGGTTGTATTGGATTGGGATTCTGGTATTTGTGGGCATGCTTGTTTACCAGCATTCCATCGTAAAACCCAACGACCTCAGCAAAGTGAATATCGCTTTTATGACGGCCAACGGTATTGCCAGTGTGGTATTTGCCCTGTTTGTGATAGGAGATCTGTTACTGATGTAGTCTATCTTTGCAGCAGATCAGGGTAATAAAGAACAACTATCTGTTTTCATTTCTCTTGCTTCGTAACTTAAAAAAGCGCAATCAATCATGGCCCGGATCATCTGTATCGATTATGGCGGAAAAAGAACCGGACTGGCGGTAACCGATCCTTTGCAGATCATTGCCACTTCATTGACTACCATAGAAACCAAAGACCTGATCCCCTTCCTCAAAAAATATTTCCAGGAAGAAGCGGTAGAACTGATCCTGATCGGGGAACCCCTGAATCTTGATGATACTGCTACCCATGCCACCCCGTTAGTGAAAGCGGCGATTGTTCGGCTGAAGAAAGAATTTCCGGCAATACCCATTCAAACGGTTGACGAACGCTACACTTCCAAAATGGCTTCCCGCGCCATGGTAGAAATGGGGATGAAGAAAAAAGACCGCCGCATCAAGGGTAATGTAGACCAGATCGCAGCCACCATTATGTTGCAGGAATTTCTCCAGAATAAGTGATCTGTTCCTCTGCCATTGAAATAAAGCTGTCGAATTAACGCCGCATTCACCAATTTGCCCCGATTCTCATTTGCCGGTTGCCCCTTTTCCGGTATTTTTGCGGCATTTCGATACTTATAACAGCTTAGTAATGATTTTTCCGATCGTCGCATATGGAGCACCAGTATTACGTAAAGTAGCCCAGGAGATTGACCCCGGTTATCCCGGTCTGGCCACTTTAATAGAAGATATGTGGGAAACCATGTATGCCAGCAATGGGGTAGGATTGGCGGCACCGCAGATCAACCGGGATATCCGCCTGTTTGTGATGGATAGTACCCAGATCTTTGCCAACCTGGAAAAAGACGAAGAAGGACTGTATCCCGATGCGCCCGGTATCAAACGGGTTTTCATCAATGCACAGGTAAGATCGCTCGAGGGCGAAGAATGGGCCTATAATGAAGGCTGCTTAAGTATTCCCAAGATCCGCGAAGATGTGAGCCGCGCCGAAACAGTGGTGATGGATTATCTCGACGAACAATTTCAACCGCATACAGAAACCTTTAACGGTATTACGGCAAGGGTAATTTTGCATGAGTATGACCATATAGAAGGCAAACTCTTTATCGATTACCTCAAACCACTACGCCGTAAAATGCTGCAGGGGAAATTGAATGATATCAGTAAAGGGAAGATCCGCGTAGATTACAAAATGATATTCCCCAAATGATGCGATACAGCTTTTTCTGTCTGCTTCTGTTTTCTTATACCGCTTCCCTCGCCCAGGATACCTCTGTGATCATAGACGAGAAACGATTTACCCTGAGTGAAGTAGTAGTACGGAATAATTTCGACTACAAAACACTGCTAACCCAGATCAAAGAAGACACTACTTTCTATAAAGCCTTCCGCAACCTGCGCATACTCGGATTCAGCTCTTATAACGATATTAAAATGCTGGATAAAAAAGGAGTGGTCAAAGCTTCTCTTTCCAGCAAAACCCGGCAGAACCATAGCGGCAATTGCCGTACCATGGATGTGCTGCAAGAAACCGTGACCGGCGACTTCTACGATCGGAAAAATGACTACAATTACATGACCCCGGAATTATATGCAGGGTTGTTTTTTACCAAGGGACAGGTTTGCGGAGAAAATAATATTGTGAAAGGCCGTAACCTCCGCTTCAGCGATAAAAAAGGAATTGAGAAACACAAAGAGCAGTTGAAAATGCTGTTCTTTAATCCCGGCAAAAAGATTCCCGGTATTCCTTTTATCGGCGACAAACTGGACCTGTACGATGAGGATGCACACAAATTATACGATTACAGGTTGGATATAGAAGAGTTTCATGGCGGATTGGCCTATGTGTTTGCCATCGTGCCCAAAGAAAACAAGGAGAAAAGCGACAGGGTAGTGGTAGACCAGATGGTTACCTGGTTTGATATGAAAACCCTGGAAGTATTGGCGCGTAATTACTCGCTCAGCTATAAGGCCGGTGTCTATGATTTTGATGTGAGCATGGAAGTGGAAATGACCAAATTTGACGGACTAACCGTTCCCAAAATCCTTCGTTACCGTGGCAACTGGGATGTCATCTTCAAGAAAAGAGAAAGGGGGCTATTTACAGCCACACTGTTCGATTTTAAAAGATAAAACAAGGGCCGCAATTGCGGCCCTTTCTATACCCCCCGGTATATGTTCAACAAGGAACTTCTTTATAATTCGTCTAATTCTTTGAGAATATCCTTCAGACTTTTCTTTTCAGGAGATAGTTTGTAACTGGTGGTAAGGGTTACACTGCTGATCTCTTTCTCATCCCAGTAAAGGTCGCTGCCTATTTTGGAAATAGAGATCAGTTTGATCTTACTGCGCAACGGAATGTTTTTAGCAAAGAAAGAGCGCGAAGCATAATCTCCCTTGCAGTTCACCACGATCTTACGGCCATCAACCACGATAAATACTGCCGTGTTTTTATTGGTGAAATTGGGCGATAAGATGGCTGTTACTTTTACCTTCGGCAAACTACTGTCTATATACCTGCTGGCTGTAACCCAACGCAGGTTTTTGGATACCAGTTCATATCCATAATAGGAGGGAACCAGCGGGTTATTACTCAATCTTGACCAGGTAGGCAGAAATGCGGTATTAAAATCACGCACCCAGGAAAATACGGTATCAATTCCTTTGGCAGGTACAGGTACTGCTTCACGTCCGTAAAAAGCCTGCATGTCAGCCTTAGCGGTATCTATATCATGAAACTTGATCCGGAAAGTACTATCGGTAGCCAGGCGCAGTTCATTTCCCTCTTTTGATACGCGGATAAAAAAGCCACCACCGGTTTCGAGCAAACTGCCATCGGCCGTAGTAGTGGGTTTAAATACCCGTATAAAATCTCCTTTCCGCCGCAGGGGTAATAACTCTACCCGTACATTTCCCTGGGGAGTGCCGGTCGATCCGGGTCCTACCAGACTGTTAGGTTTGAATTCCAGTTCCAGGCTGTCTCCAAAAGACAATTTCCCGCCGTTCACCGCATTAAAAGAATCTACCAGCAGTTCTTTGGGATGCAGGAGATCGAACAGATCATTCACAGAATGGGTACTGAGCAGATTTTTTACCCATACCGTATCATTCAGCGGATGATTGGTATATGTGGTGAAATTGTCCGACAGTTCCTTCTTGCAGGAAGCAAGGAAGAGCGCAGACAAACCTACCATGATGTGTAAAATTCTTTTCATAACCTTTACTGTCTATCAGATACCCAACGGGTATCTTCTGCTGCCTGTTACTTTCGGTTTAAGTTAATCCGGAGCCCGATGGCCAATCCGCCCACACTGAAACGCTGTTTGAAGCTGGCCTGCTGGGTGGTCATATTGGATAAGTTGTACCGGAAATAAGGCTCAAAGAAAACATGCATATCCTCACTCATCTTTTTCACTACACTGAAACTGCCGATCAATCCCAGTCCTATATTGGTTTTGTATACATTATTGCCTGTTTTGGTCAGCGGTACAATGGCCAGGGAAGAATCCAGCATCACCCCCTGGTACCAGGAAGAGATATTCACCGCCACTCCCGCATTGATTCCGAATTTCAGATCCTCATTGCCAAACTGGTAACCTACGGTTAAAGGGATATCAAAACTGCGGTACCGGTTACGCACGGTATTATTCCGGAAACCTACTGTCTGTAATACACTGGTATCCTGCACGATCACCGTATCACCGGGTGCACGGATAATGGTGCGTACAGTCACTACCGTAGTGGTCTTAACTTCGTTCTCTGTACGGTACACATATTTTTCGTTAGCCTGCGAATACTGTACACCGGCTTTTAACAGGATATTATCTGTAAGGGGTTTCACCAGCCTGAGTCCGGCAGAATAACCCACCTGCATACTTTCACTACTGTCTTTTTTCAGCATGTATAAAGGAGAGGCGGAAACATTACTCACCGACTTAAACGCCAGATCCGGAGAAGCATAGGCTTCGAGGTACCAGTCGGTATTACGTCTGTTATCGGATGGGCAGATGATAATATTCTTGAACTGGTTGGTATGGTTCAGTGTGGAGAGTTGTTTGTCCTGCAGGTTCTGCGACATATCATATCCTGTCAGTGTAGGAATGACAAAGGCCGGTAACAGGTTCTGTTGATAAGGTTCAATCAGTTCACGATCATCAGTAGTTGCCAAAGTCTGGTCTGCTGCGTGTGTTTTGTTGCCGAAAGGATCATACGCAGTATGGGTAAGATCATTGCCTGCAGGAGCAAACGACTTCAACAGTTCTATTCCTTTTTTCCTGCGGATCCCCGATACGGTAGCATCCTGCGAAGCTGAACCGGCTAAACCGTTATCGGTAGCATTGCCGGCAGGTGGCAGGAGGTTGCGGTTATTGTTGGTTGTGGCAGCCTGTTCCGTTGCTGGTGGCGTGGCAGGGGTTGTATTTTCTGAAGGAGTAGTTGTATTACCCGGTGTATGGGTGGTGGGCTCCTGCTTGGCAGGTGCAGATTTACTGATGGTGGATTCTGCAGCTTGCTGGTTATGAGAGCTGAAATAAAGATAACCCCCCCAGGCGCCGGCTGTTAACAGGCCGAGGATCAATATGGCTGCAGCAGGGTAGCGGAACCAGAGGAAACCGACCTTGTCATCATCCTCTTCTTCCGGACGAACTTTCTCCCATAAGCCCGCGGGTACCGGTGCTTCATGATCGCTGAGTTTACCGGCTACAAACTGATCAAACTGTCCATCACTGATGCGATCCCACAAACCAGCCGGAACAGGCGCAATAGCACCGGACAGCGTGCTGGCCACAAATCCGTCAAATTGTTTATCGTTAATCTTGTCCCATAACCCATCCGGTACGGGAGCTTCAGCATCTTTTAAACTGTTGCCCACGAACTGATCAAATTGACCTTCCACAACCTTATCCCAAAGACCTGCCGGCACGGGCACAGCGTGGTCTTTGAATTTGTCGTTGAAGAAGTCATCAAATTGGGTATCGTTCATCCTATACAGCAACTTTTTGTAATTGTAAGATTTGGTATTGCAGCATCTTCCGCGCTTTTACTAACTGGCTGCGGCTGGTGCCGGGTTGAATATGCAGCATTTTCGCTATCTCTTCATGGCTATAGCCTTCAATTGCATTCAGGTTAAATACGAGGCGGTAGCCATCCGGTAACTGGCTGATCAGTCTTATCAGATCTGCTTCTCCCAGCTGCGAATAAGCCTGGGCATCAATAGAAGGGGCGTTCTGGCTGTTATCGTCGATATCTTTAAACTGCAGTTTTTTCTTTTCCAGGTGGCGGATGGCAGTATTAACTACTATTCTCCTGATCCATCCCTCAAAAGCACCTTCAAATTTGAACTGGCCGATATACTGGAACACTTTGATAAACGCATCCTGGATCATATCTTCCGCTTCCATCGAATCCTTGGCATAACGTAAACATACGCTCATCATCTTACCGGCATACCGGTCAAACAGCATGCGCTGGCACCGGGCATCGTTCCGGATGCAACCCTTTATCAGTTCGTATTCGTCGGTCACCTGGGGAGTGTTTTGTATAGTTTGGTAATGAGTAGATACCGTGGCAAGTTACTTCGTTGCTTTGATTGTAAGAGATTTTACGGATTTTATATACTAAAAATCCCACAACTATATGCTGTGGGATTTTTAGTAATAGTATGATAATCAAACTTTTAGAAATGAATCATGGATATAATCCACCACATTTACCAGGCTGCCGGTTTCGCGAAATACCGTTAATTGTCTGTCGGCACCCGTTCCCGTCTCAAAAATCCGGGCCACATAGTCAATCACGTGCCGGCTGCCCAGCTCATCTACCACATCATCCACAAAGTCAAGCAGCTCATAAATCAGTGCCCTGGTATTCACTTCCGTTTCCTTGCCAAAATCAATCAGGGTGCCATCAATCCCGTAACGACTTGCCCGCCATTTATTCTCGTTGATGAGGGAACGCTGGTAGATCATAAAGTTCAGGTTCTGCCCGCGCAGTTTATAGATCTTGGCACAGATGGCCTGAAACAATGCGGCAATGGTGATGGTTTCGTTAATGGTCATCGGCACATCACAGATGCGGAATTCTACAGTATTGAAGAAGGGGTGTACCCGCAGGTCCCACCAGATCTTCTTGGCATTATCAATGCAATTGGTTTTGATCAGCAGGTTCACATAATTCTCATACGCTTCAATATTTTCAAAATAATCCGGGATGCCGGTTCTCGGAAACTTATCAAATACTTTGGTGCGGAAAGATTTATAACCCGTTTCCCGTCCTTCCCAGAAGGGAGAGTTGGTACTGATGGCATACACATGCGGAAGAAAATAACGGGCCGTATTGGCGATATGAATGGCCATTCTGCGGTCTTCCATGCCTACATGTACATGCAGACCAAAAATCAGGTTACTTCTGGCGGCTTCCTGCAGTTCATTTACAATTTCATTATAACGCGCATGATCGGTGATAAGTTGGGTTTCCCAATGACTGAAGGGGTGGGTGCCCGCAGCTCCGATCCAGTAACCCAGGTCGCCGGCAATCTGTGCAATATTGCCGCGCAGCGAGGCCACGTCTTTAAAGGCTTCTTCTATATTGGCACAGATATCGGTACCTACTTCTACCACCGCCTGGTGCATTTCAGCCTTTACTTTGTCTTTCAGGATCTTCTGACCCTCCTGTACAATCCGCTGTTCATGGCTCTTCAACTCCCGCGTATGCGGGTCCAGCACCATGTACTCTTCTTCTACGCCCAGTGTAAAATGTTTAAAATTCAGATTTCCCATAGCAGCAGCTTTCTTTAGCGTGAGTCGTCAGTCGTCAGTCGTCAGTCGTGAGTCGTGAGTCGTCAGTGGTCAGTGGTCAGTGGTCAATTGTCAATGTGAATAATACCCTCACTCACTACTCACTACTGACAACTCACTAATATAATTTTTTCCCGGCAGTACCTCTTTTCAGATATTCCCCCCAGGTAAGGTTGTCTACACCGTCTTTTTGTGCCTGCGCTTTTTCGATGGCAAAATTGGCGGCGGTTTCTACTACCCAGTCAAAATTTTCCTGTCCTACGCTTTTGATATCTGCATCCGGTGCCGGGTTACAGAAATCGATGGCATAGGGAACGCCATCCCGCAGGGCCAGTTCTACGGTGTTGAAATCATAACCGAGGTATTGGTTGATGCGCAGCACGATATCCGTCATCTCTTTCAGCTTCTCTGCCGAAGGTTTGAAATCTGCCACATAACGCAGGTGGTGCGGGTTGCGGGGCTCATAAGACATGATACGCACATGTTTGCCACCAATGCAGTAACAACGGTAATATTCTTCAAAAATGATTTCTTCCTGCAGCAGCATCACCAGTTGCTGGGTTTCGCTGTGTTTCTCAAAAAAATCATCCATATCGGTGAGTTTGTATACGTTTTTCCATCCGCCACCGGCAAAAGGTTTCATGTACGCAGGGAAACCTACATATTTAAAAATGCCTTCCCAATCCAGGGGATAGGCAAGGTTGCTGAACGATTGATCTGATGTATCCGGCGGAAGATCCCGCGAAGGAAGGATCACCGTTTTGGGAACGGGAACATTAATCTTGGTGGCCAGACAGTTGTTGAAAAACTTCTCATCGGCACTCCACCAGAAGGGATTGTTGATGACGGCTGTGCCGCAGAGTGCCGCATTTTTCAAATAGGCCCGGTAAAAAGGGATATCCTGGCTGATCCTGTCAACAATTACGGCATAACCGCTGGACTCGCCCTGCATGACTTTGTCAATACGCACAGGTTCGGCAACAATACCGGGAATATTCTTGCTGTTGATCCTCTCCACAAAAGCCATGGGAAAACTTCTTTCCTGGCCGAACAGTATGCCGATCTTTTTCATAAGTAATCGTTTGGTAAATAATGAGGTTTCCCTAATAGGTTTCGTAGTCAATTTAGCGAAACTGAGTTGAAATAAGAAACCTGCCCGTATAAATCTTTTCTGCTATAAGTGAATCGCTGCGATGGACCCTCAGGTGGTTTTGTGGAGATTTCATTCCGCAGAATTGTGATCATTCCATTATTTTTGAAAACATGGCCGACACAAAACCGATTGTACTTTCTGCTGTAACCGTAGAACAGTTTTCCCTTACTTCCGAATACCTGGAACGGGAAGTACTGGTAGATATGTACCTGCCGCTTCCGCAAAGGCAGGCCGACCAGTTAAGTCTGCTGCTGATCAATGATGGACAGGATCTGGCCACTATGGCTTTTGACGAAATCCTGGATGAACTGATCGCTTCCGGAACCATTGAACCGCTGGCCTGTGTGGGTATTCATTGCGGACCCGAACGGAAAATGGAATACGGTACCGCCTATTCGGCCGACTTCAAAGGAAGAGGCGCCAAAGCGGGTCTGTACAGTAAATTCATATTTGAAGAATTATTACCCTTTATCCGTAAAACCTACCAGGCTCCATCTTTTAAACACAAGTCTTTTGCTGGCTTCTCACTGGGTGCATTAAGTGCGATGGATATTGTATGGAACCATGCCAGTGAATTCAATAAAGTGGGATTGTTCAGTCCTTCTTTGTGGTGGAGAAGAAAAGGCTATGATGATGGATATGACGATGAGCTGGATCGTTTGATGCACCTGCAGGTACGCAAGGGACATTTTCATCCCTGGTTACAGTTTTTCCTGGAATGTGGTAAACTGGATGAAACGGCCGACAGGAATAAAAATGGTATCATTGATTCGATTGATGATGTACTGGACCTGATCGTAGAACTGAAAGCCAAAGGCTATACCGATGCCCATATCGAATACCTGGAACTGGAAGATGGCAAACACGATGTAGCTACCTGGGGAAAAGCGTTTCCCGCATTTTTGAAATGGGGATGGGGACTGAATAATTAAAAATTAATAATTAGAAATTAATAATTAGAAATTAATAATTAGTAATTAACAATTACTAACTACTAATTCAATAATAAAAAGAGGCTGCCTCGTTTGAGACAGCCTCTTTTTTATTGTTGAATAAAGTGTGCTTAGAACGTGAAACGTAAACCTAACTGGCTGATCCAACGTGCGGCATAAGCAGCATTGGTACTTGTGCTAACACCCCATGCAGAAGTTACATTCGGGTTAAAGCGGTAAGTAGGTGTCAGATCTGTGGCGCTCTTGTATCCGGCAAACTGCACCAGTGAGAACTGGTCGTTGCTCTGGAAGTACTGGCGGCCCCAATCCCTGTTCAGCAGGTTACCTAAGTTAAATACATCATAGGTTAACTGGAACTGGTAACGTTTGCCTGCTACCATGATATTGAAATCCTGTGCAATTTTCAGGTCAACAATATTGGTGAATGGTAAACGGCTTCCGTTTCTTTCTGCATATTGTCCACGACGGTTACGCAGGTATTCGTCGTTCTGGATATAATTATTCAATGCAGCTTTCTGTACATCAGGAGCAGCAGTTACACCACTACCGGTTACAAAAGTCATATTGGCCAGATCGCCTGCAGTGGGTACGTAAATCAGGTCGTTACCACCTGTTAAACCATCGTCTCTTGTCATACTGTTGGAACCATATACATAGCTAAGTGGAGAGCCGGACTGGCCAGTGTAAGCCAGGGTAATGGTGGTTGCCAGCGACTTGTTGGCATATTCAAATTTCTTGCTCAGGTAAGCGAAAATTCTGTGACCTGCGCTGAAATCAGAAATAGAACGGCTGATATAGTTACGTCCGTTAACAGTCTCCATAAATCTCCACTGACTCAGGTTAACAGAGCTGGTACCTTCATTCAGTGTGAAAGAGTTACCATAGCTATAGTTCACTTCGAAAGTGAAGTTGGTACGGGTACGTTTGGTTAAGGTGATTGTTGTTCCGTAAGCAAAACCTGTCTTTTCTGAGTTATTGCTTAACAGGATAGCATTATCATAAGGGTTGCTGCCATCTGCGTTAATCGGAATTTTCGCATTGTTAACAGTAGAATACACATTACGTGTGTCAGGTCCTACGGCTTTTCCTACAGGAGGCAGAAGGTTAATATTGGTGTAGTTGATCTCGTTAAGATTTTTGGAGAAATATCCTTCCAAAGTACCGGACCAACCATCGCCAAAGCGTTTATCTACAGCCAGTGAAGCTCTGAAGATCTTAGGCAGTTTAAACTCAGAAGATACCAGGTTCAAAGGTCCTTTGGTTACGCCGGCACCCACTTCGCTTGGTTTCCACTGGTTGTTAGGATCGTTACGGAAACGGATCAGCGCCAGTTGTGTACTATTGGCAGTATAACCACCAATGAAGATACCATTGTTGTTATACACACCACCAGGCCATACCAATGGAATACGTCCTACGAACAGGCCAAAACCTCCACGTACGGTCATGTTCTCATCAGGTATTTTGTATACGAAACCTACACGGGGAGAGAAAGAGATAGGCACTTTTGGTGTAGCACCTGAACGTGCACCTTTCAGATCCCAGTACTGCGAAAATTTAGGAATGGCAACCGTGTTGGTATAAACATCTTCCCAAGGTTTGCTCAGGAATTTGGAATAATCTGCACGGATACCAAAATTCAGGGTCAGGTTATCATTGGCTCTGTACTCATCCTGGATAAACAAGGAACCTGAAGCGTATTTGAATTTGGCAGCAGCGTTGGTATTGTCACCTTTACCATTATCGATTTGCGGGAAACCGTAAGTATAGGCACTGGGTGCTGCATTGGTTAAAAAGGCATTCAGGTTAGAAAAGGTATAGTTACCGAAGGTATTCTGTATAAAGGCATTGAATACATCGCTGTACTCCCAATCCACACCCACTTTCAAACCATGTTTACCGGCAGTGAATTTGAATTCATTGAACACGGTCCAGTTTTTCTGGGTAAGCAGGTTAACAGTAGAACTATTGTCTGGTCCGAATACGATAGCACCGGAACCGTCATTGATACGTACACGGGGGAAATCCTGTCCCAATGGTCTGCGGTCATCCGATACATCTGTAAACGTAATCAGCAATTTGTTGGAAGCATTTCTGCCTACGACACTTTTTAATTCTGCAGAAGTAGAATTACTGCGGGTAGGGAAGCTATAACCATTGTTATAGAAATTGATGGTACCGGTACTGCTGCTGCTGGTATTCAAACGCTCACCTTTGGTGTAACGGTTGCTCAGTGTCAGCTTATGTTTGTCGCTGATGTTCCAGTCAATACGGGAAGCAATCCTGTCGGCTTTTACTTCTTCCGTATTATCGAGGAAACCGCCGGGTTCATAACCGTAGTTGGTACGCAGGGTATTGGCCAGGTTATTCAGGATCGTGATATCCTTGGTATTACCGGCATAACTATTGAAATCAAATGGCTGCGGGCGGATATCGCGCTGCAGGTCTACGTTGATGAAATAGAACAGTTTGTTTTTCACAAAAGCACCACCTACACGGAAACCATAGGTTTTTTTAGAGAAATTACTCAGTTTGGTAGCATTCTCTTTCAATCCTGTAGGCGTTTTGCCTGCCAGGTTCTGGTTCTGCAGGAAATAATAAACAGAACCTTCTGTTTTATTGGTACCACCTTTGGTGATGGCATTGATACCACCTCCTACAAAGTGACCCTGGGCCGCATCGTAAGGAGAGATAACTACCTGGAACTGATCGATCGCATCGATAGAGATCGGAGAAATGCTCGCCTGACCACCATTGGTTCCGGAAGCTGCCAGACCAAATACGTCGTTATTGATCGCACCATCCACATAAAAAGCATTGTAACGGTTGTTCTGTCCGGCGATGGAAATCGCACCTTCTGAACCATTCACCAGTTTCGCTTGGGGAACTGCACGGAGATAATCATAAATATTACGTCCAACAGTAGGCAGATTGGCCATTTTGTCGCGGCCTACAGTTGTTTCAGTACCCCCTTTGCCGGAAGCATCGGTTGTTTTACGCAAACCGGTTACCACTACATTACCCAGGTTGGAAGCCTTGGAAGCCAGGGCAAAATCAACCCGGTATACATCACCCAGTGTAAGGTAGATATCTGTTTTTTTCTCGCTCGTGAAGTTGATGAACGATACTTCTACAGAATAAGGACCCCCGGGGTTCAGGTTATTCACGTCAAAACGACCGCCATTGCGGCTCTGAACGCGGTAAATAGTACCGGTGGGTTCATGTGTCACCGTTACAGTGGCACCTACCAGCGGTTCACCGGTATTGGTTTTAACGGAACCTCCCAGACTACTGGTGGTGGTCTGTGCCAGTGCAAATGCCGGCAAGAGCAAAACCGCCAGTACAAATTGTACAATTCTTTTACTAAGCATAGTGTTAATTTTTCAAGTGCAAAGAAAGCAAATATTCCCGTGTGTATAGTCAGGTGATATTAACAAATTATTGTCAAAAGACTCTTTTGGCTGTTTTACCCGCAATCTTGGTATCTTTTTATCTTTTTGGGTGATATTTTGTTGTTTTTCAAGGTAAACGCATTTTTTTTGATATGTATTCAGCATACGGTTGTGGATAACTACCCTTCCATGCCCACCTGGTTTCTATTTTCCCTGTTTCCGTCCTGAAATACAGGCCAAACTGATCCGATTACCTTGCTTGATTGGATCAAGCAGTCATTTTCGGGATTTGTAAAATTTCGGTCGTAGGTGGGCTTTTCTTCAGGTTTATGCCCGAAGTACCCCGACTGCACTGTAATTTTGCATTTCAATAATTTTTATGTTAGACAGGATTGAGCAAGCGATAGAAGACATCCGTAAAGGGAAAATGGTGATTGTGGTAGATGATGAGGATCGTGAAAACGAAGGCGATTTTATCATAGCAGCAGAACATACCACCCCGGAAGTGATCAATTTTATGAGTAAAGAGGGCAGGGGGCTGATCTGCGCCGCATTGACTGAAAAACGTTGCGCCGAACTCGATCTGGGACCCATGGTTACCTCCAATACCTCCTTACATGAAACGGCTTTTACCGTATCGGTTGACCTGATCGGTCAGGGTACGACTACCGGCATTTCGGCTCAGGACAGGGCCAAAACCATACAGGCGTTGGTGAACCCGAAAACGCAACCTTCCGAATTGGGCCGTCCGGGGCATATTTTCCCACTCAAAGCCAAAACCGGTGGAGTATTACGGAGAACCGGGCATACAGAAGCTGCGGTAGACCTGGCAAGACTGGCCGGCCTTGAACCTGCCGGGGTATTGGTTGAAGTGATGAACGAAGATGGTACCATGGCCCGTTTGCCGCAATTGCTGGAGATAGCTAAGAAATTTGACCTGAAAATTATTTCTATCAAAGACCTGATCGACTACCGGCTAAAAAGTGATTCGCTGATTGAAGAACTGGTGCGGGTGGATATGCCTACCAAATACGGCCATTTTACCCTCGTGGCTTTTAAAGAAAAAACCACCGGTGCAGAACACCTGGCATTGATCAAGGGCAGCTGGACAGAAGACGAAGCGGTTTTAACCAGGGTGCACAGCAGCTGTTTCACCGGCGATATCCTCGGCAGTTTCCGTTGCGATTGCGGCGACCAGCTGCACAAAGCCATGCAGATGGTAGAGCAGGAGGGTAAAGGAATCATTCTCTATATGAACCAGGAAGGAAGGGGGATTGGCCTTGTAAATAAACTCAAAGCATATAAACTGCAGGAAGAGGGAATGGATACCGTAGAAGCCAACCTGCATCTCGGTTTTGGCATGGATGAAAGAGATTATGGGGTAGGGGCACAGATCCTTCGTTACCTGGGTGTCACCAAATTAAAACTCATGAGTAATAATCCACGCAAACGCGCCGGATTAAAAGGGTACGGACTGGAGATGGTGGAGATCGTTCCCATCGAGATCCATCCCAACTCGCATAACCGTAAATACCTCGAAACCAAACGTGATAAATTAGGGCATGAGATATTGGGTGACTAGTGGTACGTGAGTAGTCAGTAGTCAGTAGTCAGTAGGGCTCGGCAATTAGAATGTTTTTTCTCACTACTGACTACTCACCACTCACTACCTAGGTACTGCATAAAAAAGTAACGGTCTCAATCAAATTGAGACCGTTACTTTTTATTATCTGTGATGACCCTGATCGGTGTCTTCTTTTTCTTTCTCGTAGGCTTTGATGATGGCTTTTACCAGGCGGTGACGTACCACATCTTCCTCTGTTAATTCGATATGGGAAATACCATCGATATTTCTCAGGATCCGGGTTGATTTTTCCAGACCGCTGCGCATATTACGCGGCAGATCCACCTGGGTGGGGTCGCCGGTGATGATGGCTTTGGCATTGGCACCGATACGGGTAAGGAACATCTTCAACTGAAGATCATTCGTATTCTGCGCCTCATCCAGAATAATAAAAGCATTATCCAGGGTACGTCCGCGCATATAGGCCAGGGGGGCGATCTCGATGGTGCGGGTGCTCATATAATAACCGAGTTTATCGGCCGGTATCATATCATCCAGCGCATCATATAGGGGGCGCAGATAGGGATCGATCTTTTCTTTCAGGTCGCCGGGAAGAAATCCTAAACTCTCGCCGGCTTCTACCGCAGGGCGGGTAAGGATGATTTTCTTGACTACTTTATTTTTCAGCGCCCGCACTGCCAGTGCTACTGCTGTATAGGTTTTACCGGTACCGGCTGGTCCGATGGCAAATACGATATCATTTCTGTCAACCGCATGCACCATTTTTTTCTGGTTCTGTGTACGGGCTCTGACGGTTTTACCATTGGGGCCGAATACGAGAATGTCGTTGGGATTACGGTCAACAAAATTATCAACGGTTTCTGTATCATCGCCACCCAGGATCTGTTCAAAGTAATTTTCACTCAGATGACCATTGCGTTCGAGGTACTGAATGATGAGATCGATCTTTTCTTTTGCTGTTTCTATTTGTTCAGGAGCCCCGCTCAATTTTAATTGCGTCCCGCGGGAGAGGATCTTTAACAATGGGAATTTCTTTTTCAGCAAATCTAACTTTCCGTTATTGACACCAAAGAATTCGATGGGATTAACGGATTCGAGGTTAATGATGGTTTCTGTCAAGCTGATGAGATTTTAATGGATTAGTAAGATCTGAACTACTATTCCAAATTTAACTGGAAGACATAATAAAATCCTAACACTTCTTATACACAGATGTGGATAGTGTTTTGCGGGTATATAGTCTGTTACCTGTAAGAAAATTCACTGTGAAGTTTCTGTGATTTTCTGCGGGGCCTGCAATTATAACTTTTTCAATGCAGCGATCGTAGCAACCGGATCAGCAGATTTGAAAACGGTATTGCCCGCTACCAGTACATCTGCACCGGCCTGCAGAATAGCGCCTGCATTGTCCAGTGTAACACCACCATCGATTTCGATCAGGGTAGAAGATCCACTATCAATGATCATTTGTTTCAGTGCGCGGATCTTATCGAGTGTGCGGGGAATGAATTGTTGTCCACCAAAGCCCGGGTTTACACTCATCAGGCAAACCAGGTCAATATCCTGGATGATATCGGCCAGTAGCGATACAGGCGTGTGAGGGTTCAGCGCTACGCCCGCTTTCATGCCCAGGCTTTTGATCTGTTGCAGGTTGCGGTGCAGGTGCGGACAGGCTTCGATATGTACGGTAAGGATATTGGCACCGGCTTTCTGAAAAGCTTCCGCATATTTACCGGGCTCGAGAATCATCAGGTGTACATCACAAACTTTGGTAGTGGCTTTACATACCCGTTCGATAACCGGGAATCCAAAACTGATATTGGGCACAAAACTTCCGTCCATCACATCCAGGTGCAGCCAATCGGCCTGGCTGGAATTGATCATATCACAATCTTTCTGCAAATTCAGAAAATCGGCACTTAAGAGGGAGGGAGCAATGATGGCCATGATTCAATTTTGATGCTGCGAAATTGCAGAATTTATTGCTTGTCTGCGATTAAATTTATTTAGCGCCTAAGCGGCTCAATGCTGCGGCTGCTTCTTTTAATCTTGGATCCAGTGTTAATGATTTCCGGTAATTATCAATGGCTTCTGCCGGTTGCTTCAATATTTCTTTGCATTTGGCGATCCAGTAATAGCCATCTGCATAGGTATTTTTCAGGGTTACCACCGTCTGGAATACCTGCAACGCTTCCCGGGTCTGTTTGTTATCAAAATAAAGAAACCCTTTTTCCATATACGCTTCCATATAATTCAGATCATTGCGGATACAGCTGTTAAATGATTCGATCGCTTTTGCCTGATTACCAGTTCTTGCGTAATAGACACCTGTAATAAAATGGCAATGTGCCACATACTCTCTGCCCATTCCGGAAACCATCAGTTCCTGGCAGATCCGCAAAGCTGTGGTATCTTTTTTCTCAGCCAGCAGGTTGGCGGCAGCCAGCATAGCATCGGGCGATGGATAAATGCGGATGGCATAACGGTAAGATCGTAATGCCCCGGTGGTATCTTTGGCATTTTCCTGTAAGAGGGCTTTGCGGTACCATAGACCGTAGTTCAGGCTGTCTTTTCTGATCAGCGAATCCAGCTGTCCCAAAGCCTGTTGGTAAGCGCCTAAACTATCCAGAGCATCCACCAGTTTCATCCGCAGGCCCATACTGTCGGGATATTGTTCTACGTTGGTCAGCAGGTTCTGTACAGGTGCGGGTATGTTCTCTTTGGGCAGGGTACCAGGTACTTTCTCTTTCAGATCGTTTTTACAGGCTGCCAGCAGCAGTACACAAAAGACGATTTTCCATACTTTCATCCGGTAAAATTAAGCAGATAGAATGGCTCGTGACAGATTTCTGACGTAAGACTGTTGCCGGAAACCTATTTTTGCCGAATATTAACAAATAGCCATATGAAAAGAGGATTGATTATTTGGGTATGCCTGTTGGCTGGTATTGGTCAGTTACTGGCTCAGCCATCACAGGCTGTCGTAAATGATTCTGTTTTATTCGCCGGTGAAAAGCATTTTAAAAATGTACGTCAGTTAACTTTTGGCGGCGATAATGCGGAAGCTTACTGGAGTTATGATGGCAAGAGCATTATTTTTCAACGCACCAACCCCAAAGAAGGGATTACCTGCGATCAGATTTTTATCGGAAAAATTCCCACCAAACCGGATGAGAAATTCACCTATAAAATGGTGAGCAGTGGCAAAGGCCGAACCACCTGTGCCTATTTCCTGCCCGATGGTAAACATATCCTGTATGCCTCTACGCATAAGGGAGCAGATACCTGCCCGCCTACACCCGACCGTAAAAAATACGGCAACCGTTATATCTGGCCGCTGTATGATAGTTATGATATTTTCATGGCCGACCTGAATGGAAAGATCGTAAAGCAATTAACTACCGCCAAAGGCTATGATGCCGAAGGAACCTTATCGCCCGATGGCAAAAAAATGATCTATTGCAGCGATAAAGACGGAGACCTGGATTTATACATCATGGACCTTGCCACCGGCAAAGAAAAACGGGTAACCAATACGCTGGGTTATGATGGCGGTGCCTGGTTCAGTCCGGATGGTAAAAAAATTGTTTGGCGTGCCAGCCGGCCTAAAACCGATGCCGAGATCAAAGAATACAAAGAACTGCTGGCCGAGGGAATGGTAGCACCCACCCATATGGAAGTATGGGTAGCGGATGCAGATGGAAAAAATGCCAAACAGATCACCAACCTGGAGCAGGCCAACTGGGCACCCAATTTCACACCCGATAGCAAACGAATCATCTTCTGTAGTAACCATGAATACAAAAGAGGATTCCCTTTTAATATGTACCTCACCGATATCAATGGCAAGGGCCTCGAAAAGATCAGCCGTGATAAGGGCTTTGATGCTTTCCCGATGTTCAGTCCGGACGGCAAAAAGATCATTTTCGCCTCTAACCGTAACAATGGCGGCACAAGGGATACGAATCTGTTTGTGGCAGATTGGGTGGAGTAGTCAGTGGTGAGTAGTGAGTAGTGAGTAGTCGGTTTTACTCACTACTGACTACTCACTACTCACCACTCACATCTCACGAAAGAAACTTTCGTTTTTTCCAAAACCCTGCTTTATCTTTCGCTTACAAAAAAACAACTGATATGCAAACAGGAATGGTACACTTACATAATTTTCTTCGTTGGGTAATTCTGATCTTGTTGCTGGTCTCTATCCTGAAAGCCTATAGTGGCTGGCAGGGTAAAAAGGCTTTTGCAGCAGGTGATAAGAAGATCTGGTTGTTCACCATGATCAGTGCACACATCACTTTATTACTGGGATTGTACCAGGTGTTTATGGGTCGTTACGGGATATTAACCACTACTTTACCCGAAGGTACCAGTGCGATGAAAGATAAGTTCTTCCGTTTTTACTGGGTAGAACATCCGTTGGGAATGGTGATTGCCATCATTCTGATTACTCTGGGATACGGTATGGCCAAAAAAGCGGTAAGTGATGAAGTAAAGTATAAAAAGGCATTTTATTATTTCCTCATCGCCCTGATCGTGGTACTGGCCAGTATTCCATGGCCTTTCAGGGAGATTGTAGGTAGACCCTGGTTTCCCGGGATGAATTAAACTGAATTAAAAAGCCGCAATCATTGCGGCTTTTTAATTACCGGAAGAAGGTGGGAACAGATGAACAAGGAACAGATGAACGGAAAGAACCTGGAACAAAGAACCTGGAACAAAGAACCTAGAACCTAGAACTTAAAAGCCCTCCTTTTATCCATACCCAATTCCTCTTATGTGATTCAGTAAAGCCTGACTTTTATAAATGATCCTCTCTGTGCTGTAACGAATTGTTTTTTCAGAAAAGTCTTATCTTTTTTACTATACCAGGCTACTGTTTTGGAAAAGCCGTTATTGAGTTCAAGCTTCCAGCACTCGACTTCCTGATAGTCTGGTAATATAAACTTCTCCGTACCTGATACAGTAACCTGTTCATACAGGGTTGAATGATTTTTGCCTGGATTAAGTAAATAATAGCAAACAGAATAATGGTTCTGTAAAGGAAGTTTTGAAATTACATAATCTTCCATGGCAGCATTGATGTAATGGTAAGGTATTCTCTGCTCGTTAGTAATCACAGAGTCTGCATAAATGATCTTTGTTGTCAGAACATCAGTGCCAAAATCAACCAGTTCCCGGTATCCCTGTGATGAGATATGGGTTCTGTATGCCAGGGGCTGCAAGGTAGAGTCGTTAAAATAAGTGGTATCAGCATCAGTGCCTTTTTCTGTTTGATATTTCTGTATGAATACCCAAGTAGGTTTCCCATTCAATTGATGTTGCTCTATTTTTCTGGTTTCGAGAGCCACCTGTCTGTATCTGTCTCCGGGCAAATCCCAATAGAGAAGGTATTTAGCCGAATCTGCCTGTATGGGTAGCTTATTGATAACAGTGCCAATCTTAAGTGTATCTGAATGTTGCGAATACCCTTTTTCAATAAAAATACCTGTGAGCAGTAGTAAGGAAATGATTGTATGCATGTAATATGTTTTATATGCTGAATCCTAATTTGATCTTATACCGGAATCTTGTGCCAAACTGTTGTTCCAGTTTCAACACTTCTTTTGTCTTCTTACTGATATAAAATACTTCATGATTCTGCACGCGGTCAAAGTCTTTGTGTTCCAGTATCCAGCAATCGATCTGCTGTCCGTCAAAACCGCTGAGTGTGGCACTTCCTGTAACGGTATAGTACACCAGTTTAGGCGCCGGGAATCCCGGATCATAAAAGTTGATGGCAAATGTGGTGTTGGGTTTGTAGGGTAGGAGGGGAAAAGTTTCCAGGTCCAGATGCCAGTTCAATACATATTGGCCGAAGGACTGTTCAAAAGCTTTGTAACGTTTCGCGTTATTGCTGTCTGCATCATGGCTGTTCACGGGTTTGCCATTGATCATCGCTTCCCGGCTGATAAAATCCCAACGGCTGCTGGTATTCCCCTTGTTCCATACATCATGCAATAAGGGGGCAAAGGTTTTGCGGTCGCACACAGAATACACTTTGTGTACCACAGTATCATTGTTCTCCCATTCCTGTGTTACACTAATGGCTTCTTTACCCTGGTAGCTGATGAGGTCTATCTTCCTGGTCCAGGTACTGAACCTGGACCGGCTGCTGTCTTTTCCCATTTTAAAATATACCAGCCAGCGATGGGTGCCCGGCTGCAATACGGAAGGCCTAACATCTGAGGGTTTGATCAGTAAAGTGTCCATTTTATGAACCTGTGCCATCAAATGACCCAGCAGGAAGAAAACCAGAACGGTGGTAAATAGTTTCATACAAATTGATTTAGACTGCAAAAATGAAACAGGAAAAATACCGGTTCCGGGGAATTAAACAGATGGCCGTTTTTTTTCAACCGATCTGTCCTGTGACTATATAGCTGCATTCATTGAAAGAAAAGCCCCATTAATTTAAAAAAGCTATGATTTGCAGCAGTAAAAATTAAATTTGTACTCTATGCTGAACATGGCCCGTACTGTTACACTCAGACAGATTCAATGGATTATCTGGATACTGGTATTCCTGATACATGTATTGTCCATCATGGCCTTCGACCCATTCAATCAGGCCCTGGTATATGGGGCGCTGAATGTGAGTACCTATGTCGTGATTATTTACGGAAATGCATTGTTACTACTACCGCGTTTTTACGAAAAAAAGCAGATGATACTATATGTGTTACTGGCTTTGTTACTGATCTGCCTGGTTGCTTTTTTCCGGTACTATAGCAGTTTTTATGTGTACAATCAGTTCTTTGCTGAAAAACCTACCCCTTTCCGCTGGTCGGGTATTGGTTCTTCCTTAATCACTTGTTTTCTGGTATATCTGACGAGTATCCTGTTTTATATCACATTGCGTTTTTTTCAACTCAAGGGGAAGCAGGAACAATTAGAGAAGCAACATGCAGAAGCGGAACTGAATCTGCTGAAATCGCAGGTACAGCCCCATTTTCTGTTTAATACCCTGAATAATATTTATTTTGTGGCGCAGCGCGAATCACCGGCAACAGCCGCTTTGCTGGAGAAACTCTCGTTGATCCTTCGCTATTTTGTAGATGAAGCGCCTAAAGAAAAAATCCCACTCGCTGCGGAACTGAATTTTATCAGCAGTTATATCGAACTGGAAAAAATGCGGATGCGTTACCCCCTGGTAGTAAACATACAGGAAGAAACTGACTGTGAAATGGTGGCAGTACCCCCGATGCTCCTGATACCGCTGGTGGAAAATGTATTCAAACATGGGATAGATAAGCTGAGAAAAGATAATTTTATTAACCTGTCTGTGCTGGTACACCAAAACCAACTGGAGGTCAGGGTAGAAAACCTGCTGTTGCCCGTGTCGGGAAAACCGGATACAACTGGTACCGGTCTGCGCAACCTCCGGAGCCGTTTATCTTTGTTGTATGGTACGGATTATACTTTGCAGGCAGGAGAAGCAGGAAACCTGTTTGTAACACAGTTAAGCATACCCTTATGA
>DASWXD010000027.1:0-79386 GCA_036405675.1 Sediminibacterium sp. | reverse complement strand
GATGAGGTATTCGATAGATGCATGAAGTCCCAGCTCGCTCAGCATAGACGGATTCATCGAACTATAGATGCGCGAGAAAGCATCAATATTACCTGAGATCGCATCCAGTAACCCATCAATTTTTTTTGATACCAGCGTGGGGTCTTCGTCTTTCAGGTGTTTTTTGATCCATGATACATCAATCATCAATGCAGCCAGCCCCTGACCCAGTTCATCATGCACTTCGCTCAGAATCTTATTTTTCTCTACTTCTCTTACCGATTGAAGGTGACGCGAAAACTCACGCAATTCGCGGTTTAATCGTATCAGGTCTTTTTCTGTTTCTTTTACTCTCGATAAATCGATAGCAGTTGTAGAGATCTGCGTATTTTTTCCGGTTTGGTCTTTATGCAATACCACAACCTGCATTACAGGGATCTCTTTCCCTGATCTGGACCGGTAAGTATTTTCGCCGATCCATTTTCCGGTCTTCTGTAAAGCAACATCCATTTCTTCAAGTACCTTAAACCCGTCATCACCCCTGAAATCATCTACCAGGTATTGGGTAATATCATCTCCGTCTATTTCCAGGATATCACGAATGGCTTTGTTGGCATAAATGAACCTTCGCGATATATCGCAGGTAGCTACGAATGCATTGGTATTCTCAAATATGTCGAGTAATCGCTTCTGTTCCTGTTCTATCCGTTTGCGTTCGGTTATATTCTCTTTTACAGCTACAAAATGGGTAATCTCCTGCTGTTCATTCATGATCGGAGAAATGGACGCATGCTCCCAATAGGTTTCGCCGTTTTTCTTTTTATTCAGAAACTCACCTTCCCAGGTTTTGAAATGAGTGATCGCATACCACATTTTTTCATACTCACCCTGACTGGTATACCCGCTTTTTAATACCCTCGGATTCTGTCCTTTTATTTCCTCCATTTCATAGCCGGTCAGTTTGGTAAAAGCAGGATTCACGTATTCAATATCTCCATTGATATTTGTAATAACTACAGAAGCAGAACTCTGCTCAACCGCCCGGGTTACTTTCAGTAATTCTTTTTCGGCCGCTATTCTTTTCTGGTTATTCGCAAAAGCCGTAATAGCAAAACTGATATTTTCTGCTACGCGCAGCAACAAACGGATCTCATCATCAGTAAAGAAAAAAGCCCGTGGTGCATATAGGGTAACCAGACTTACCACTTTGTCTCCTGTTTTCACCGGTAACGCAATAGAAGAACGGAAACCTCTTTCCAAAGCGCGCGATGCCCAGATAGCCATCACCGGATCGTTCGCAATATCATTACAGTAATAATATTTACCGGTTCTGTAAGCCCTGCCAGTAGGCCCCTGCCCAAAAGCATCTTCGAGGGTGGATACTTTCAGTTCTTTCACATAATCCTGCTCTTCATTCCACTGGTATCGTGATTCAATAATCTGTTTTGATTCATCAGGAATGCCTACCCATCCAAAAATAAAATCACCTTTTTCAACAGCGATCTTACAAATCTCACCATAAATCTCTTCCGGAGTTTTGGCCCGTAAAATCAGGTCGTTACAGCTTCCGATAAATTCATACAGTCTTCTCGACTTATACGCTGCCTGCTCCGCTTCCTTGATTGCTGTTACATCTTTTACAAAAAAAGTATAGTTACTGAAAGAGGGAAGAATGGTAACCCGCAACCATTTGGCCACAGCGTCGTGATAAAAATCGAAATAAGTGGTCTCGCTTTTAGCAAGATTGTTAACGAGTTCAGACCGCAGTTCCTCATTCATCGGCACATCCGGATTACTGATATAATCAAAAATGCGCGCCCCGGTAATATCAAAACCATTCAACTTCAGCAAGCCATCAATGGCCTTGTTTGCATAAGTAACCACAAAGTCGCTATCAGTAACCAGCAATCCTTCATTTGACTGCTCAAAAAGCCGGTATCGTTTTAATATCGATTCTTTGGCTTTGAGTTCTACAAAAATCCGCCAGATAATGAACCCCAGGATCAGGAGCGTTATAAAAGCTACCATCCCCAATAACATATACTTATCCGTAGACTCCCTGTCGTACAGATCATGAATCATCAATAAGCGTTTATCACCTGTTTCTTTAATAAGGTCACATTCACGGATGATGCTGGTGCGGAGGGAATCGTATTTTTTTTCATCAGATATCTCCTTAGACAGATCTTTTGAGCCGGTAGCCAGTTTTTCTAAAAGGGAATTCATGTAAAACTGGCTCTTTTGATACAAAGAATCCAGCCGGTTAATATCTGCACATTCCGCAGAGTAACTGCTGCAGATCTGTTTTAAACTGTCGAGATGTGCAATGGCTTTTTTCTGAGAGATACTGACACCTTTCAACCTTTCCTGATCACGCGTGAGCAGGTATTTATTAAAAGTAATGTTTATGCTGTTTAGTGAGGCCCTGAATGCATCAACCTGATCTATCAGGTTGATGATCTTTTTCGAATTAGCATTCTGGTTATTGCTGGCAGACAAACGATTATACTCAACCGCATATAAAACGAGGAGGGCTGTGACAAAAAAGCTCGCAAAAAAATAAACCAATAACCGAAGGCGATATCTTTTCATACTAGTCTATACACGTTTACAACTGCATGCATCTGAAATAGAGGATACTATCACAGACAACTGTAATAAAAACAATCAGGTGTAATCGGGGGGGGATAACATACCTGGTTTCGTGGATATGGATTAGTATCAGAACCGGTGTTGCGTTTTTTAACGGGTGTCCTTGCCTGTTTGATGATGATGCTTATCAGTTCCTGTTACTGCATTACCATGGCAAGGTATTTTTTCTTTCAACAATGATGAATGATAATTATCACCCGATCTGTTAAAAGAGAGAAAAGTACATGGCTTAGCGCCTATAAATGTAAGATAGTGTATGTTATTATGATACAATAGATTAGTCATTTTATGCCAGACAGATTTTTCAGCCCGGTTGGGGGAACTATTTTCCTTTCATCCTTTTCCTGTCTTTCCGTTCCATCCTACCGCCTGCCCGAATCCCTTGCTGATCGTGAACCTGACAAAACCTGTTACTTCTGACAGAGAGGTCAGAAGCCGTACATACAAGAGGCGGGACAGGTACGCCGATTACCATTATTTTTAATCTTAATATAAATCAACCAATGACAAAAATTACTAATAGCTTTTGGCAACCTGCAGAACAACTGGTTACCACCCGCCTGAGCGGCCTCTTAGATACAGCAGATATACAACAATGGGAAAATACGCTGACCGAAACCATGAAGCAGGTGCCCGATAATACAGCTATCAAGATGCTGGTTGATCTGCATGGATTCAAGGCAGAGAATTTTGAGGTGCACAAACAATACCGCAATATCATACCCCTGTTACTGGCCCGGCATGGATACCGCATTGGCTACCTCGATATGTTTCCCGAAGCAAGTATCACCCTTACCACCGAACGGGGCATCCGGGTAGTGGCCATGGCCAATGTGCACCAGGATGAAACCAAAATGAAAGACTACCAGGAAAAATTCAGTAAACCTTTTGAACAGTATTTTACAGATTCCACAGCGGCCCATGCGTGGATCTTATCCGTTAAACTGAATTAAAAGAAACCAAAAAGGACCCTTTCAGGTCCTTTACATCAGTATCGCTAATCAGAGTGATTATCTTTTCGGGTTACGTCCGGCATATTTTTTACCGCCACCATTGCCTCCGCGGGGTGGATGGCTTCTGCCACCACCGCTGCCACCACGTGGTGCGCGGCCGGCGCGTGGATTATAGACAGGTGTAGGACCAAACTGTTCCGGCACGGCTGCCTTGGTTACCGGATGACCCAGCAATTCTTCAATCTGTCCGAATTTCTGCTGTTCCTTTTCAGTAATAAAGGTATAAGCCGTTCCCTCACTGGCAGCACGGGCCGTACGGCCAATCCGGTGTACATAATCTTCGCCGTCGTTGGGAACATCGTAGTTGATCACCAGGTCTATGTCTTCTATATCAATACCCCGACTTAAAATATCAGTAGCCACCAGGATCTTCAGTTTTTTGTTCCTGAAATCCTGTAATACCTGCTCGCGTTTGTCCTGCTCCAGATCTGAGTGAATTTCTTCGATCGAGAATTTAGAACGTTTCAGCTCATTCGAAAGCTGTTTTACATTGATCTTCTTGGAACAGAAAACGATCACACTCTGGAAGTCTTTTTTACGCAGGATCTCTTTCACCAGGGGGATCTTCTGGGGTTCATACACCACAAAAGCTTCCTGTACGATCTGCTCCGGTGGTTTGGAAATGGCAATATTGATCTCCAGCGGCTGGTGCAGGATCTTCCGGGCCATTTCGCGCATTTTCATGGGCATAGTGGCCGAAAACAGGAGATTCTGCCTTTGTTTGGGCAGAAAAGAGATGATTTTCATGATATCATCATAAAAACCCATGTCCAGCATCCGGTCTGCCTCATCCAGGATCAGGTATTTCACTGCCTGCATCTTTACATAACCCATGTTCAGGTGGGCAATCATACGACCGGGGGTACAGATCACCATATCCACCCCGCTCGATAAAGCTTTTTTCTCGGTGGTAAAACTGGTACCATCGCCACCGCCATAAACGGCAATGGAACTTACATCGGTAAAATAAGAGAGTCCCTCCATGCTCTGGGCTATCTGAACTGCCAGTTCACGGGTAGGTACAATAATGACGGCATTGATATTATGCGCATCATGTGGTTCGGTAATAATCTTATTGATAACAGGCAGGAGAAAAGCGGCTGTTTTGCCGGTTCCGGTCTGTGCAGAGGCAATAATGTCTTTCCCTTGTAAAATCGGTACAATCACCTGTTCCTGTACGGGGGTGGCGTTTTCATAGCCCATCGAGTCGATCCCTTCCAGTAATCTTTCGTCGAGGCCAAATTCAGTAAACTTCAAAGCGGATAAAAATATTTAAGTGATGATTAGCTGTAAAGATAGGCTGTTATGGAGGATATCGGCGCTTCTGTTTACCCGATACCAGGTTTACACCGGCATCAAAAGGGGCATTTCAGCGCTCATTTACGGCTTCAGAGAGGCCAATTCGCGGATTTTACACAGAAAACAGCATGTCTGGTACCCACAATCTGTGTTTTGACTAATTTTTAACCACTGGTATGCAGCCAATTCTGTTATTTTTGCGCCCTAAGGCAAACTATCTGCCATTAACTATCTGAAATGAAAAAAACATTACTTGTTCTTCTAAGTCTCTCCGCTTCTTTCCAGGCTTTGTCTCAAACCACCGACACCAAGAATAAAATAGACCTCAGCAACCGTGCTGCCGATCATTTTATGATCCAATATGGCGCTGATAGCTGGACCAACCGTCCGGATAGTGTTCGTACCGGCGGTTTCAGCAGGCATTTCAATATCTATTTCATGCTGGATAAGCCTTTCAAAACCAATCCCAAGTACAGCATCGCTTATGGAATCGGTATCGGAAGCAGCAATATGTTCTTCAAGAACACCAATGTAGATATCAATGCCAATACCGCTAAGCTGCCTTTTACCAATGTAGACAGTGCCAATCACTTCAGTAAATATAAAGTAACCAATATCTACGCTGAGATCCCGGTAGAACTGCGTTATTTCTCAGACCCGGCCAATCCCGGTCAGTCCTGGAAAGCAGCCCTGGGTATTAAAGTGGGTACCCTGCTGAAGACCTATAGCAAGGGTAAAAACCTGGTTACCAAAAGTGGTGCTTCTGTATACGGCACCAGTTATATCGAAAAAGAAAGCAGCAAACGCTTCTTCAACGGTACCATGCTGGCCCTTACCGGCCGCGTAGGCTATGGTATTTTCTCGATTGATGCCGGATACCAGTTTAACGGTGTATTAAAAGATGGCGTAGGTGCCAGTATGAATAAATTTTCACTCGGCGTTACGATCAGCGGGCTGTAGTTCGTGAGTGGTCAGTAGTGAGTAGTGAGTGGGGTTATCCACTCACTATTTTTTTGCCCTCTCACTACTGACTACTCACTACTCACCATTCACGCCAATCATTGATTACCTTCGCCTAAATTATTTCCCCTTGATCGAGAAAAAGAAAGCGATACAGAATGAAGAGCAGACCGTGTTGGTGGGGCTGATCCAGAAAGACCAGACCGAAGCGCAGGTGACCGAATACCTGGATGAACTGGCTTTTTTATCAGAAACCGCCGGTGCCGTGGCCGTAAAACGCTTTACCCAGAAACTGCCGCATCCGGACAGCCGCACATTTGTGGGCAAAGGTAAACTGGAAGAGATCAAGACCTATGTAAAGGGACGGAATATTAACCTGGTAATTTTTGATGATGAGTTAACCGGCTCACAGATCTCCAATATTGAAAAAGAACTGGGTGTAAAAACCATTGACCGCAGCGACCTCATCCTCGATATTTTTGCCAGCCGGGCCCGAACCGCACAAGCCAAGGTACAGGTAGAACTGGCTCAGTATCAATATCTTCTGCCACGTTTAAAAGGTATGTGGAAACACCTGGAACGCCAGGGGGGTGGTATTGGTACCCGTGGACCGGGCGAAACGGAGATCGAAACCGACCGCCGGATCGTGAAGGATAAGATCTCCCTCTTACGCAAACGCCTGGCCGAAATAGACAAACAGGCATTTACCCAACGCAAAGAACGTGGCGAGCTGATACGGGTGGCCCTGGTGGGTTATACCAATGTAGGCAAGAGCACGCTGATGAACCTGCTGAGTAAAAGCGAGGTGTTTGCTGAAAATAAACTGTTTGCTACCCTGGATACCACCACCCGCAAGGTAGTGTTTGAGAATACCCCTTTCCTGCTGAGTGATACGGTGGGTTTTATCCGCAAACTGCCCCACCACCTGGTAGAGAGTTTTAAAAGCACACTGGATGAAGTACGTGAAGCGGATATTCTGTTACACGTAGTAGATATCTCCCACCCGCAATACGAAGAGCAGATCGGTGTGGTGAACAAGACCCTGCAGGAGCTGAAAGCTTTCGAAAAACCCATCCTCACCATCTTCAACAAAATGGACCTCTACACCGAGAAGAACTTTGACGAGTGGCTGGATGAGAGTGTGCAACAGGAGATCCTGCGCGAGTTGAAAGAGAAATGGGACGAAGCCACCGACAATAACTGCGTATTTGTTTCGGCCCAGGAAAAAAACAATATCGACGCGCTGAGAGAAATGATCTTAACCAAGGTGAGGGATATGTATAAGATCAGATACCCCTATAGAACAGTTCAGTATTAAATTCAATTTGAAAATTTGAAAATGGAAACGCCGGGTAAATCTTTCATTTTCAAATCAACACATTTTCAAATTTTCAAATTCAAAGATGGTTTGGTATAAAATTGCAGCACACGAAGCAGAACTACCCTGGCAGGATAATAACCTCTGCCTGGTAGAAGCCGGGGGTAAAACGGTGACCCTGGCCCGGCATAATGGACAGCTATTCAGCTGTGCGCATAAATGTCCGCATGCCAGTGGTATTCTGGCCGATGGGTATATCAATGCCGCCGGACAGGTAACCTGCCCCCTGCACCGTTATCGGTTTGACCTGAAAAACGGACGAAATACCAGTGGCGAGGGCTATTTTTTAAAGACCTACCCCTTAGAAACACGCTCTGATGGCATTTATATTGGACTGGAAGACAAGGGATTTTGGAGTTTGTTGTAAATTTTCAGCCATAGATTTTGCCGGAATACATTTTTCCCTATTTTTGCAACCCCATAGCGGGAAATTCCTCCTTAGCTCAGTTGGTTAGAGCATCTGACTGTTAATCAGAGGGTCTCTGGTTCAAGTCCAGAAGGGGGAGCAGGAAAAAGGGTCATACTTTGATAGTATGACCCTTTTTATTGGGACTTGTTTAAATAATGTACATATATTTGTACACATATAAGTACAAATATGCTTACAACCACACTTTCAGATTTTCGCAAGGACACCAAGGGTTATCTCGATAAGGTTACCCAAAGTTTTGAAACCTTAATTATTAACCGAGGAAAAGATACGGGCGTTGTTGTTATTTCATTAGACGAATACAATTCACTGAGAACTACTCAACACGAATTGTCATCCCGGATTAATCAACAAAGATTAGATGCGTCTATCGAAGAATTAAAGTCGGGCAAAAAACTGCACAAAAAACTAATCGAATAATGAAGTTCGTTTTTACAGAACTGTCCTGGGAGGATTATCTTTTTTGGCAAAAAAACGATAAACAAAAGCTTAAGCGAATCAATGAATTACTCAAAGAAATTTCTCGAAGCCCTTATGAAGGAATAGGCAAACCCGAAGCTTTACGTTTTAATTATGCCGGATTCTGGTCCAGAAGAATTGATGAGGAACATAGATTAATTTACAGGGTTATAGACGATGAGATTCAAATTGCAAAGTGCAGATTTCATTATGACTAAATAATATAGGAGTTGCAACTTTCCATAGTAAGGGGAGCAAAGCCTTCGCATCATTGCGGAGGCTTTTTTATGTTGATCATCTCAGTCAAGCGGCTAATACCGGCGGATACTTTATCCCATTCTACTTGGATAATGAAGCTAATTTACCAGTCGTTTAAACACTAAACCCTGATTTTTGTTACAGTTGGATGACCCATGCGGTAACCCTTATTTTCCCTCACCAGCTGTTTGAGAACCATCCTGCCTTACAAAAAGGTCGCCCGGTTTACCTGGTAGAAGAATGGTTGTTTTTCAGGCAATACCGGTTTCACAAACAAAAGCTGGTATTACACAGGGCCAGTATGCGATTCTACGAGAACTGGCTACACCAACGGGGATATACCGTACACTATATTGAAACCGATGCCAGGGAAAATGATTGCAGACAACTGGTGGCTCATCTTGCCGAACAAAAAGTTACCGACATACATGTAGCAGCTTTAACAGATGATTGGTTACACAAACGAATGCAAGCTGCCTGTAACACCCATACAATATCGCTGCATGTAAGTGACAGTCCCAATTTTTTAAATACACCGCAAAACGTATCAGCATATTTCAGCAAAAAGAAAACATACTTCCAAACCGATTTTTATACCTGGCAACGGAAGCAGAGAAATATCTTATTAGCAAAAGACGGGAAACCGGTTGGTGGCAAATGGACATTTGATGCGGATAACCGGCAGCGGTTTCCTAAAAAAGAAAAAGCACCCGTACTCAGGCTACCCAAAGAGAACGAATTTGTTACGGAAGCCAGAAAATATATACAGCAACATTTTCCGAATAATTATGGTTCGATAGATAGTCCCTGTTTATTCGTAACAACTTTTGCCGATGCGGAAACCTGGCTGGATGATTTTCTGCAAAATCGGTTTGCCAACTTTGGGATCTATGAAGACGCCATTGTAGCTAAAGAAGCAGTATTGCACCATTCGGTATTATCGCCCATGCTCAATATCGGCCTGCTGCAACCACAGCAGATCATCGACAAGGCAATAATAGCGGCTAAAAAATACAATGTCCCTTTCAATTCACTGGAAGGTTTTACCAGGCAGATCATGGGCTGGCGCGAGTTTATCCGCATCGTATACGAACGGGAAGGTGGCAAACAGCGCAGCACCAACTACTGGCAATTCAAACGAAAGATCCCGGCTGGTTTCTGGACGGGCGAAACAGGAATCCCTCCTATCGATATCACCATCCAAAAGATCTTACAAACCGGATATTGCCATCACATAGAAAGATTGATGGTGTTGGGCAATTTTATGCTGCTCTGCGAATTTGATCCCGACGAAGTCTACCGCTGGTTCATGGAAATGTTTATTGACGCTTACGATTGGGTAATGGTGCCCAATGTATATGGCATGACCCAGTTTGCCGATGGCGGGCTGATGACCACCAAACCCTATATCAGCGGCAGCAATTACCTGATGAAGATGAGTGATTATGAAAAAGGCGATTGGCAGGCCGTATGGGATGGACTGTTCTGGCGGTTCATGCATGTGCACCGTGCTTTCTTTCTGCAAAATCCACGTTTAGGGATGCTGGTAAAAACCTTTGATAAAATGACAACCGAAAAACAACAGCTGCATCTAACCCATGCAGAAAAAATTTTGAACCAATTAGACAGTCAACTAAAAAAATAAACATGCAACTTACTTATTCCGAGATCATGAACATGGAGCAACGGAGGAGGGCACACCTGATCAACAGTGTGGGTGGGTTTAAAAGCGTTTGCCTGATCGGCACTGCTGATAAGCAGGGCCAAACCAATCTTGCCATCTTCAGCTCTGTGGTTCATATCGGCGCCAATCCCCCGTTGATCTCTTTTATCATGCGCCCCGATTCGGTGGAGCGGCATACTCTGGCTAATATCCTGGAAACAAGTGTGTATACCATTAACCATGTGAATGAGCGTATCTACCAACAGGCGCACCAGACATCGGCCAAGTATCCCAAAGAGGTTTCTGAATTTGATGCAACCGGCTTAACGAGAGAATATAAAAATGATTATAAAGCACCTTTCGTAAAAGAAAGTGCGGTTCAACTGGCTGTTGATTTTAAAGAACGCATTGATCTGACCATCAATGGTACCCTACTCATTATCGGCGAAATCAGGGATCTGTATTTCCCGGAAGATTGTTTACAGGAAGATGGCTATTTAGATATTGAAAAAGCCGGCACGGTTTCCTGTACCGGACTTGACAGCTATCATACTACCCAACGATTGAAAAGATTACAGTATGCCAAACCCTGAAGGAACAATACTGACCGCAGCAGAAATTGACCGTATCATAGAGATGGCCTGGGAAGACCGGACCCCTTTTGAAGCCATTGAAATGCAGTTTGGCCTCATGGAAAAAGAAGTGATTGCATTGATGCGCAAAGAAATGAAAGCCAGCAGTTTTAAAATGTGGCGCAAAAGAACCAATGGCAGAAGCACTAAACACGGGGCTTTGAGAAGTTCGGATATAAGTCGTTTTAAATGCAAACTGCAGAAAACAATTACCCATAATAAAATAAGTAAACGATAGCCATGCCTACTTTATTCGATGATACTGACGAATTACCCCAAACTGAATTTGTTACTGACCATCATTTGATACTTGAAAAAATACAACAGATCGATCCTATTCTATACGCCAAAACCAGGAACTATATCAAAGGTGCTGTAACCTATTTATCTCCCTATATTTCAAGGGGAGTGATCAGTGTAAAACAGGTGCAGGAATCGGTGCTTAACAAAGGATACAAGCCCTACGCCATTGAAAAATTTTTACAGGAGCTGACCTGGCGGGAATACTACCAACGCATCTGGCAGGCAAAAGGAGAGCTGATCTGGCAGGACCTGAAACAAACCCAGCCGGATACATTGCATCATCAGATGGTAACTGCCATACAGGATGGAGCAACAGGTATTACCAGCATCGACAGACAGTTAGAAAATCTGTATACTACCGGCTACCTGCACAATCATAGCAGGATGTATGTAGCATCTATTACCTGTAATATCGCCAAAGCGCATTGGCTGCAACCTGCCAGATGGTTATACTATCATTTACTGGATGGTGATATCGCCAGTAATAACTGCAGCTGGCAATGGGTTGCCGGTGCATTTGCTTCCAAAAAATATTATTGCAACCAGGAAAATATCAACCGGTACACAAACAGTAATCAGCAGCACAGCTTTTTAGACAGATCTTATGAAGAAATAGCCAGCTTGCCGGTTCCGGATTCTCTGAAAGCGACCACAACTTTGCAGTTGCAAACCAGGTTACCGGTAACTTCATTACCTGCAATCGATATCACAAAACCGACTTTACTGTTTAATGCTTACAATCTTGATCCGCTCTGGAGAAAAGAGGATAGCGCGAACCGGATTTTACTATTAGAGCCTTCCCATTTTGATCAGTATCCGGTTAGTGAAAAAGTAATATCCTTTATCATCAACCTGGCCAATAATATTGAAGGCATTCAGGTTTTTTGTGGTGAAGTTTCTGAGTTACAAGCTTTGTATAAGGGAAGTACGCTCTCAGCCAGCGAGACTTTTATCTCCAAAGAACATCCCGCTTTTACCCATTACCCGGGCACTAAGGATAGCCGCGACTGGATCTATCCACAAGTAGCGGGCTATTATGGTTCGTTTTTCAGCTTTTGGAAGCAGTGTGCAAAATATTTGTCGATTGACTAAAACATAACTACTAACTTTTGGAAAGTTTTAAAACTTTCCAAAAGTTATCATGCACAAGTACCTCATTTTATTATTTCCACTGTTTATCAGCAGCTGTATACTCTATGGCCAGCAAATACCCTTAACAAAAATGAACCTGACAGCGGTGCAGGTATTTATGAAAACTGTTGACATAGATGGCAGAAAAGCCATCAGGGTAACAAAAGACCCTGCTGTTACAAAAGATGACGAAGCCACTTTTGTGCGGATAAACGATCTGTCTTTCCGGGATGGAACTATAGAAGTAAATGTTTTGAGCAGACTGCTGCCCGATGCACCTGCCCATGCCAGGGGCTTTATTGGTGTGGCATTCCGGGTCAGTGAAAAAAATGAGCGCTTCGAATGTATCTATATCCGTCCAACCAATGGCAGGGCCGAGCAGCAGTTGCGGAGAAACCGGTCTGTGCAGTATTTTTCATACCCCGATTTTAAATACGACCGATTACGAAAGGAAAGCGCTGGTGAATATGAGAGTTATGCGGATATGGGGTTGAACGAATGGATCCATTTGAGAATTGAAGTAAAGGGAACCCGTGCAAAATTATTCATCAATAACCAGACTTATCCCTCATTGATCGTGAACGATCTGAAACTCGGAGAAAATACCAGCGGGGCCATCGGCCTGTTTGTAGATATTGGTACCGAGGGATTTTTTACGGATCTGGCCATCAAGAACCAATAACTTTTGGAAAGTTTTAAAACTTTCCAAAAGTTTGCGCTCGCAGAATCCGATTAGTCTTTTTCGTATTTTTAATCCATGCCACTATTAACCGCCGCACCCATCCTTGCTTTCCTGGAACAGCAGCCCACTATCCACTTTTATGAAAAGCTGGGCTTTACCTGTAATGCCAATTGGGATGGTTACCTGATGTTTCACCGTGACCAGATCAGTATTCATTTATGGCGTTGCGATGATGAGAATATCCCGAAAAATACCGGCTGTTATATTTATGTAGATGAAATAGATGCCCTGTACCAGGAATGCAGCCATCTCGGTATTGTACATCCCAACGGGAAATTAGAGACCAAACCCTGGAAGCTCCGGCAGTTCAGTATACTGGATAATAGCGGTAATATTATTCATTTTGGCCAGCACCTGGTATGATCCGGTTGCCGGCACTATCAGGTCAATAGTTGGCAAAACCAATTCAACCAATTGAAAATCAAGGAACAAGAGATTACAACGCTGCCGTCAACACCCGACCCTCGCCTTATTGGTTAATACAAAGCCAAAACCCTGAATAGATTTGGTGAATCAGGATTTTCCATTAACTTTGAATTACAAAGTACTTTTAAATAAACAATATGAACCAACAACAGGAACAGTTAGATGCCATCCGCGATATCAGGAACCTGATGGAACGCTCCTCCCGGTTTTCGTCGCTGAGCGGACTGGCCGGCATTATTGTGGGGATATTTGCCCTGGGCGCTATCGCAGTGGCTTATCTGGTGCTGGGTATTTCACCGCTTGAACCTGGCTATTACTCCCTCATTCAACAGGAATCTGCTGTAACCGGCTTCAGCCGCTTTGACTTACTGGCCGCCGATTTCGGATCTGTATTGTTACTCTCGCTGCTTACCGGCATCTACCTGTCTGTTCGCAAAGCCAGGAAACAAAATCTGCCGGTTTGGGACGCTACCGCCAAACGAATGCTCCTGAACATGTTCATTCCATTGGTAACAGGCGGTATCTATTGTCTGATCCTGCTGTACCAGGGTCAACCGGCTCTGGTGCTTCCTGCCACTTTACTCTTTTACGGAATGGCACTGTTACATGCGAGTAAATATACCCTTAATGATATCCGCTACCTGGGTGTACTGGAAGTGACACTTGGACTGCTCGCTTCTTTTTTTACAGACTACGGCCTGCTGTTCTGGGCATTTGGATTCGGCATTCTACATATAGTATACGGCATCAGGATTTACTTTAAATACGAGCAGTGAAAAATTATATTGAAGAATTAAATAAGGCTTTTGAAAGCAGGGTACGCCTGGGCATTATGTCGATCCTGATGGTGAACGACTTTATTGACTTCGGCACGCTCAAAGAACAATTACAGATCACCGATGGTAATCTGGCCAGTCATTTGAGTGCCCTGGAAAAACTGGAATACATAGAAGTGCGAAAACAATTCATCGGCAAAAAACCCAATACCTCTTATGCAGTAACCGGTACAGGTAAAAAAGCATTCAGCGAACACCTGACAGCTCTCGAGAAACTAATCAAACAATCTATTTAACAAATATCTTATACTCCTGCTCTAAAACAATTTAATCATGGCAGTAATCACACAAAACTCTGGTCCAGAATTCAATACCGTTAGAGAAGAACTCTTCCAACACATAGACAACCCCAAACAACTGGAAAAATTATACCGCAAAAACAAAACTGTCTTTCAACGCGTATTCAACACAGTATACCCCGAGATCCAGACACATGCCAGTGCCCAGGTATGGAATGAAAGATTAAATTTTGAACAGGAAGAGCTGTACCTCGGTCCGAAAAAGGAAATGCTGTTTGTACTTCTATCTGCATTCGTTACCGGCTTGCTGGCCAAAATCCCGGATTTCACCGGCATAAATGCGGATCATTTTTTTATGCGCAATATTGGTCTGGTAGGATTCCCGATGTTACTGGCTTATTTTTTATGGAAGCAAAAGACTACTATCAACCAGCTACTGGTACCACTGGTAGCTGTTATACTGTCGGCCCTCTATATTAATTTCTTACCCAACAATCCTGCGAGTAATTCCATTGTGCTGGCTTGTATTCACCTGCCTGTTTTTTTGTGGACACTGCTGGGCTATAGTTTTGCCGGTGGCAACTGGAAAAGTCATGCACAGCGGATCGACTTCCTGCGTTTTAACGGAGACTTTGCGGTGATGTCTGCCCTGCTGGTGCTGGCAGGCATTTTGTTTACCGGTATCACCATTGGTTTATTTGAACTGATCGGTTTGCATATTCAGGAGTTTTATGCAAAAAATATAGCTGTATGGGGGCTTTCGGGTATTCCGATACTGTCTGCCTACCTGGTAGTAAACAATCCTCAGCTGGTCAATAAAATTTCTCCTGTGATCGCCAGAATTTTTACTCCGCTGGTCTTTATTACCTTATTGGTTTTCTTAGTGGCCATCATTTATACCGGTAAGAATGTATATAATGATAGAAATTTCCTGTTACTCTTTAATGGATTACTGATTGCCGTAATGGCCATCATCCTGTTTTCTGTATCAGAAGCTACCAAAAAAACAGAAGGCAAACTAAACCTGCTTGTCTTATTCGGGCTTTCACTGTTAACCATCATACTAAATGGGATTGCCCTTTCTGCCATTGCATTTCGTTTGAGTGAGTTTGGCATTACACCAAACAGGATAGCAGTACTGGGTGCTAACCTCTTGATATTCGTAAACCTGCTGTTTGTAGCATATCAACTATTCCGGATTCTGAAAGGGAAAGCCGAAGTGCAGCAACTGGAAAACAGCATCGTGGTATTGTTGCCCGTGTATGGCATCTGGAGTGTGCTGGTCACATTTCTTTTCCCACTGTTATTCAGCTTCGCCTGATGTAACCACTTAGCCGGGAACCCGTATCAACCTTGATTTACCTAAACTGGTAAAAGCACGAAGGGGTATAGTCAATTGCTATACCCCTTTTGCATTCCTGCCTGCCAATTGTTTGAAAAACATACAAATCAATTTGAATTTCGTTAGATACCAAAAGACGGATTTTGTCTTTTTACATGCTTAGCATTACCTATATCACGTACATGCGACAACCTCTTTTTTGGCGGTTATTCCTGAAACAATCAGATTAGCCATGAAAACGGTAAATTTATGGGAGATGAGTAAAGTGGAAACCATAGAAGAATTCTATCAGAATAAGTTTGCCTGGATGCCTGATAATATCCGCAACGAGATCGGACATTTCAATGTATTCAAGCTGGAGCCTTTTGTAGGAGACAATGCAAAATCTATTCCCTATAAACGCCGGGATTATTACAAGATCATGCTGGTAATGGGTCAAAGCCAGGTACATTATGCCGACAGGGTTTTCCAGGTACAGCGGCAGGCTTTGTCTTTTTCCAATCCGCAGATCCCCTATAAGTGGGAACACCGCGATACCATCCGCAGCGGTGTGTTCTGTATTTTCAATACGCATTTTTTTCACCAGTATGGAAATCTGAATCAATATGCCATCTTTCAGCCAGGCGGCACGCATATGTTTGAATTAACCGATGAACAGGTGGACCAGGTAACCGTGTTCTTTAAACGGATATTTGAAGAGATCAACTCTGATTATATCTATAAATACGATGTACTGCGCACGATTGTATTTGAGCTGATCCATTTTGCCATGAAGCTACAGCCCTCTGCTACGCTGGACAAACAACCTCTGAATGCTTCTCAACGCATTGCCACCCTTTTTCTCGAACTGCTCGAAAGGCAGTTTCCTATCGATGATACCCACCGCCAGATATCGCTTCGAACAGCTTCTGATTATGCACAGCAACTGCATGTACATGTGAATCATTTAAACAGGGCCGTTAAAGAAATTACAGAGAAAACCACTACTCAACTGATTGCAGAGAGATTGGTTCAGGAAGCCAAGATCCTGCTGAAACACAGTGCCTGGACGGTATCCGAGATAGCTTATACCCTTGGTTTCAAAGAGACCACTCATTTCAATAACTTCTTTAAAAAGCATGTGTCCATCAGTCCGCTGCAGTTCAGGACTGTTTGAAATTCGTAGTTAGTTATTTCATTCTTGTTATTACGGTTATTATTGCTTGTGTAGTTTTGTTCAGCAAATAAAACAAAGTGTTATGAATACGATCCTACCCAAAAGACAATTAGGCAAGAGCGGACTGGAAGTATCGGCCCTTGGCCTTGGCTGTATGGGACTGAGTTTTGGCTATGGCCCTGCAACAGACAAAGAGGATGCCATTCGTTTACTACAGAAAGCGGTGGAAGCTGGTGTTACTTTTTTTGACACGGCAGAAGCGTATGGTCCGGATACAAATGAATTATTATTAGGTGAGGCCCTGGCCCCTTTCCGCAGCGAAGTGGTGATTGCCACCAAATTCGGTTTTGAACAGGGACGCACCCAGCTGGGTGTAAACAGTCGCCCGGAAAATATTCGTAAGGTTACAGAAGCATCTCTCAAAAAATTACAAACTGATTATATCGATTTATTATACCAGCACCGGGTTGATCCGAATGTGCCGATTGAAGATGTAGCTGGCACAGTGCAGGACCTGATCAAAGAAGGTAAAGTAAAATATTTTGGGTTGTCGGAAGCCGGCGTGCAAACCATCCGCCGTGCACATGCCGTGCAACCGGTAGCGGCCCTGCAAAGCGAATATTCTTTGTGGTGGAGAGAGCCCGAGCAGGAGATCATCCCTACACTGGAAGAATTGGGTATCGGTTTTATTCCCTTCAGTCCGCTGGGAAAAGGTTTTCTTACTGGTAAGATCGATGAGAACACGCATTTTGACAGCACCGATTTCCGCAATGTGGTTCCGCGCTTTGCAGCAGAAGCAAGAAAGGCGAATCAAAGTATGGTTGACCTGCTGCATAGCATCGCGAAGCAAAAAAATGCTACCCCCGCGCAGATTGCACTGGCCTGGCTACTGGCGCAAAAACCATGGATAGCCCCTATTCCCGGTACTACCAAACTACACCGGCTGGAAGAAAACCTGGGAGCCATAGCCGTCCAGCTTACCGAAGCGGATCTGCGCGAGATCAATACCGCTGCTGACAATATTGCTGTACAGGGAGCCCGCTATCCGGAAGCACTGCAGAAATTGGTTGGACGTTAAGTTTTATACAAACCGCTTATCAGGCAAGAAGTCGTATTCCTGTATACAGTTACGGTCCGAACAAAAACAGTATTAGTTTTGAACCATGAACCCCAAGGTTAAAATATGCTGTATCAGTTCTGTGGAAGAAGCCCGGATAGCGATAGAACATGGCGCTTCTGCATTGGGCCTGGTAGCGAAAATGCCCAGTGGTCCCGGCCCCATTGCTGATGACCTGATACTTGACATTGCGAGAACGGTGCCTCCGCCCATTGCCACTTTTATGTTAACGAGCGAAACAGCCGCGCAGGCAATTATAGCGCATCACCGGAGAACGCTTACCAATACCATCCAGATCGTAGATGAACTGGCAGAAGGAACCTACGAGCAGATCAAAAGAGAACTGCCCACCATTAAGCTGGTGCAGGTAATACATGTGATTGATGAAAGTTCCGTAGAAGAAGCCATCCGCATAGGAGCATCGGTAGATGCCTTATTACTTGACAGCGGTAACCCCAAAGCAGCCATCAAAGAACTGGGCGGAACGGGACGAGTACATAACTGGGGCTTAAGCAGGAAAATCGTAGAACAAAGTAAGGTTCCCGTATTTCTGGCGGGTGGCATCAATGCTGACAATGTAAAAAAAGCCGTAGACGAAGTAAACCCTTTCGGTATCGATCTCTGCAGCAGTGTAAGAACCAACGGGAAACTGGATCCGTACAAATTAAGTCTGTTTTTCCAGGCTATCAACAGTTAACAGCTTCCGGAAAATCAAACTGTTCTCCGCATATATGCCGGGAAGTGATTTTATTTTACGATGAATGCTTCATACAGACTATTCACCGTTTTCCGCATCACCGCATTAAAGCCATCTGAATAAGCCGGATGGCAACCATTACTGATCACCACAAATCCGAATTTTTCTTTGGGTTGAAAAAACATAACACTGTATAAACCGTAGGCAGAACCGGTGTGGCCGGTCATGGTTTTACCTGGAATCAGTTTATCGGTTTTTAACAAAGCCAATCCGTAATTTTCTTTATCAGACAGCGGTGTTTGCATCTCGCGGGCACTTTTGCGCGAAATGATTCTTTTTCCCTTGTATTTTCCCTGTTTGCTGTGCATGATCATATAACGGGCCAGGTCGGAGGCCGAGATCTTCATTCCGCCGGTAGGCGAAAAAACGGGCGTGGTATATCCCATAACATATGCCGCAATCTCTTTGCTGCGGGGAGCATATGCAGCCGGCGAAGCGATAAACTTCGCAGAATCTCCATTGTATTCATAAATAGTAGCAAAGCGGGACCGATCGAGCGAGTCTACACAATAGCCTGCGTATAACTGCAGGGGATCCAGAATATGGTGTTTGATGTACTGGTCAAATCTTTCTCCGGAAATTTTTTCAATGATCGTACCTGCCATATTGTAATTGAGGTTACAATACTGGTAACCGGTTCCGGGTTCATATTCGTTATAACATTTTGCCCAGTTGGGATTTTTAGCGGGGTTGATAGCGTCGAGCGTGAAATAGCCCTGGCTATCATTGATGGAAGAACGATGTGATAAAACCATGCGGAGCGTGATCACCGTTTCAGGATACTTGGGATTCCGGATAGGAAAACCAACCAGGTTACTCATGTCTTCTTCTAATGACAGTTTCTTCGCTTCTGCCAATTGCATCATAGCGGTGGCCGAAAAAGATTTGGAGATAGAAGCAATCCTGAACAAACAGTCATCTGTCAGCGGCGTATGGGTTTCCGCATCTTTCAGTCCAAAAGAATGCGTATAGATGATTTGATTGTTTTTCACCACAGCAACAGAAAGCCCCATCACTTTTGTTTCTTCCATAATAGTTTTGATGGCGGCTTCTGCTTTCTCGGGTTGCGCCTGCGCCGGCAGGTTTGTCATCAATACAAATAATAATATAATGGCAGATAGTAAAAAGCGGACTCTTTTCATGAGGTCTGGTTGAAATAATAAACGGTAAGATAAGTCAGATCCCGAATAGTTTTATTCCCTCCCGGAAGGATGGTGAAAATGTATATACCATCCTGTAAGAAAGCAATACGCCTTTGGATCTTTTCCAAAGGCGTAGCATGCTGATTATTTCTTATGCGGAAATACTTATTCCAGGATTTTCTCAAAATGCAGCAATCTGCCATCTGCAGCTACTCCTTCCATGACCAGTTTCAGTTTTTTAGCAGTTTCTGAATTGGTGAAACGGATCTTGTAAACAGCGCCTCCCTCTTCAGGAAAGAGATTCGGGTTCCAGTACACGGTATTTCTTCTGCCAACACCCAGTGTATTTTTCTGCAGATAATCGTTGACAAAATCTTTGTTTAACAAATAACCGGGATATTTGAACTGGCTCATGGCACCAATTATCTGGGTACCGCCATCAGCTGGTTTTTTGGTGTACACCACCAATGCAGCACCAATGCCTACGGTTGGTATGCCCCCTCCCATGCCGGGCGGGTAGTATTTCACCAGCGCCACATCCGTTGCACGGATACCTTTCAGAAAATCGATGGTAGTAGGCATTTCATTCAGGAATATACGCACTTCCGGCATCATGGTCAAAGACAATTGCCGGTTGGCCTGTATGGTATAATTACCGCCACCGGAACTGATCATTAAACCGGCTATCTGTCCCTGCAATTGATCCAGGATATTATACGCCGGACTGGGTGGATCATTGATCAGATCCAGTGTTTTGGCAGAGCCCATGCTTCTGAACATACCGGATGTGTACCTGTCGTTCACCTGTTGTTTGGGCGGCACTTTCCGCGCCGTTACAGTTACTTCGCGTAATCCTGTTGACGAAATGGAATCCGACAGCAGAATCGTATGCATTTCTTTTACCACTGCCAGTTTTTCTTCATCGGCAAACAGAGATCTGTTTACGGTAAGATAGTTTTTCCGGAAGGGTAAGGGGAATCTGTCTTCCGGTTTGCTGGTATCCATACTCAAAGCCAGTTCAATCCATTTATCGCCATTCAGCGAATAGCGGAACAGCTGGTTCCCTTCAAATATGAGTTGCGGCAAGACAAAACTGCCGTCTTTTTCAATCGATGCCGGGAGCATATTGGTTACAGAATCGCGGGTGGTGTAGGTAAAACTCAGATCACCTTTGGTGAGGGGTTTGTTGTTTCCCTTGTTCAGTACTTTTCCTTTGATGGTGATATAAGCAGAATCGTAATTGATCACTGTATCCGTTGCCGCCACCAACTGATCGCGCCAGGCAGTTGTTCCGATCAACAGGTCCAGCTGCTCTTTCGGTATGCCGGCACTGAGATTGGCGCTGCTGATGAATGCGTGCTCTTTACTATCCTGGTTCAGCAACAAACCTGTAGCAATATTATTCTCTTCTGTATAAATGGTTTTGTCTTTATCAGTAATGGAAACAGAAAAACTACCCGCAACACCCGCTGGCAGGGTTATCGTAAATACATTTTTTCCGTTAGGAGAAAGACTCAGTGTATCAGCGGTGAAAGCAACCGGAACAAATGCACTATCTGCCACAATCAGACTGGCAGCTTCGGCGAGTTTTTGTTGCCTTGCATTAACCACCATCAACTGTAATAAACCGGTAGGCAATTCATCAACAGGGATGCGGGCATTTACCTGGGCTGTATTGGCAACAAACTTTTTTTCGAATATGAGGTTTTCATCCATATACCCTTTGATAGACATAGCAGCACCATCGCGCAGGTTCTCGGGTATAAATACATTAAACTGCCTGGCTTTGGGGGCTTCCCATACAGAGAGTAATACTTTGGTTTCGTCGGGGCGCGGTAAGGGTACTTTTATAACGGTACCATCTGCATACCGAACATGGGCCGTGTATTCTTCGCCTGCTGCGGGTAGTAGTGCAAATTTACCTCTTCCGTTTGCATCAGTTGTAAATACGGCCAGTTCCTCTCCTTTGGCATTTATAATCTTCGCTTCGGTAAGTGCAGGTTTACCGAGCGGATCCCGTGTTTCTACATAGATAGTATTGGCAATTCCTACTACCAGGTTGCCCGATGAAGGATGAAAAATACAAGCAGGTTCAGTCGCTACCGGTGGCGTTGTAGCAGAAGGATTGAATACATAGAGTATTCTTGTTGCAGAGAAATACTTGTTTTTATCCGGTTTTGTATTGGTGTACACTCTCAAAAAATAAATTCCCTGCGGCAGGGTTAAGGGCAGATCAAGACTGCCCGAAGCGGTGGCGCCAAAAATGGGCAGGCTACCACTGCTGATCCGTTTGCCGGATTCATCTACCAGATCCAGTAACAGGTTGGTAGAGGTACTTCCCGGCATCAGTGAGTTCAGCAGGTACACTTTAAACCAGACCGTTTCTCCCGCCACAAAACTATTCCGGTCTGACTGAATGTAGATCCGCTCATGCAGTTGCGCAGAAGCGGTTGACACTGTCATTAAAAGGGCAGCAACCAGCATCAATTTTTTGGTTTGTAATAAACGCATAGGACTATGGATTAAATAGATAAACGAAACAGACAAACTTGGGATGCTTAGTGATTGGGGGGAGGGTAAAACAAATATATAGCTATTTCATATATTATCATAGCTTGCCATATTTATTCCAGTAATTTTTTAGGCTGGGGATAGTAACAGAACGGCAATTCATTACAGAGATTCATTTTCAGTACCAGATCCATATAAACCTACTGCATGGAACCAAGAATCGTTAACATGGCTCAAAAGATACTGGTAGGCAAACACCTATCGATGTCTATGGCCGACAACAAAACCGGACAACTCTGGCAGTCTTTTATGCCGGTAAGAAATACGATCTCGCACAAAACCGGGACCGATCTGTTCTCTTTACAACTCTATCCCCCGGATTATTTCCTTGCCTTTCATCCGCATACTCCTTTTACCAAATGGGCGGCTGCAGAAGTAACCAAGGCAGTGAATATTCCGGAGGGCATGGAACTGCTGTTGGTAGAAGAAGGTCTGTACGCCGTGTTTCCGCATACCGGCATGGGAACCGAGATCTTCTCTTATATTTTCAGTGAATGGTTACCCCGTTCGGGATATACGTTAGCCAACCGGCCGCATTTTGAATTACTGGGAGAAAAATACAAACAGGGAAGTGCCGATTCGGAAGAAGAGATCTGGATTCCGGTGGAGCCTAAGTAGTAAGAGTATGATGGATGATGATAGTATACATTCCTCTATGAAAAGATCTTTGACTCAATTTTTCACCAACATCAACACGCAACCCGCCAGCGTTAATACCATGACCAGTTTACGGTAGCTCGCATCTTTGATCTTTCCCACAATATGGATGCCGGCCCAAAAGCCGAGGGCGAGCATGGGTAACAGCAGCAGATCTACCTGAAAACTTTGCAGGGTAACATTCTTCCAGTAAAAAATCTGGAAGGGCAGTTTGAACAGGTTCATGAACAGGAAGATCCAGGCGGCTGTTCCGATAAAATCGTTTTTGGTCATGCGCATGGCCAGAAAATAAAGATTGGCAAAAGCGCCGGCCAGGTTACCGATCATGGTGGTAAAACCCGCCGACAAACCCGTACCAATGGCAAACAAAGGATGCGCGGGTACTTTCTGCGATTTACGGGTTTCCATTACCAATACTATGGCGATAGTGACCAGGATGATTACTGCCATCAGTTTACGGAACATCGTTTCATTCATATCCTTCCCAAAGTAAACGCCCAGCAATACCCCCAGTACCATCCAGGGAGTGATTTTCCGGAAATGATTCCACTGAGCATGCCGGTGATAGTAGGCCACAGCGGCAATATCTGCCATACATAACAGCGGCAATACAATTCCCGTAGAAGCTTTGCCGCCAAATACAAAAGCCATCAGGGTTACGCTCAGCATATCCACGCCTTTCAGCCCCGCCTTACCCAAGCCGATGATAAAAGCGGCGGGAAGGATCAAAAGCCAGTGTGATAAGGGCAGTAAAGAAACCATAACATATTCTATAATACACAATCTATCAAATAGTTACGAAATTGTTTCGGTTAAAATCTTCTGCTGAAAAAGTATCAATCAAAAAAAAAATGACTGTGGTTTGGTTAATTACCTATTTTTGTTAACCAAAAGGTTAAACCATATGGTTAATAAGCAAACGACCTCCGAGAATTCCATTTTATTGGCTGCCAAAACCATCTTCTCGGTAAAAGGGAAGGATGGGGCATCGATGCAGGAGATTGCAGATGAAGCAGGTATTAACAAAGCCCTGCTTCATTATTATTTCAGAAACAAGGACCTCTTATTCGAAAAGGTTTTTTTTACAGAACTGCAGAAATTTTCTCCGATACTAAAAAATAAGATCGCTTCAGATATGGGGCTTTTCGAGAAAATAGAAAGCATCTGTGAAACCTATATCCAGATGGCAATCGACAATCCTTTTGTGCCGGTATTTGTGATCAGCGAGATTAACAAACAGCCCGAGCTTTTCATTCACAAGATGTTTGCAGACGACCTGCCCGACTTCCCAAAATTCAGCAAACAGATAGAACGTGAAGTAGAATTGGGACATATAAAAGCGATCCAACCACAACATCTTGTAATGAATATACTGAGCATGTGTGTGTTCCCCTTTCTGATGAAGCCCATGTTCCTGTACGGAATGAAGATTAGTAAGGAACAGTATCACGAACTGATGTTGCAAAGAATACAGGAAGTACCGAAGTTCATTATTGATTCAATCAAAAAATAACCCTGTTATGCGTTACCTGATTATTTTTTTTCTGCTGATTGCCAATATTGGAGTCTCACAAACATATACACTGGAAAAAATGCAGGATTTAGCACTCAGCAATTATCCTTTGATACGCCAGCATAATTTACTAAAAAGCACAGCGTCTTTGAACATTGATAATATTAAAACACTGCTGTTTCCGCAGATTACCATCAATGGTCAGGTTACCTACCAATCTGATGTTACCGGATTAACCATTCCCAATAATCTGTTCAAGATTGATCCGCTTTCCAAAGATCAATACAAAGCCACTGCAGAAATCCAACAAATACTATACGACGGAGGACTGAATAAAAAAACCAGAGAAATCTCCCAACTGAGTACTGAAATAGACTTGCTGAAAAATGAAGTAGAGTTGTACAAATTAAACGAGCGGGTAACGATGGTTTATTGCAGTATTTTATACACTGATGCGGTTTTAACGCAGCTGAAATATATAGCTACCGATCTAAATAATGGCCTGCAGAAAGTGGAGGCCCTGTATAAGAACGGGGTGGTATTCCGGAATAATGTGTTGCAGGTTAAGGCACAGATCCTACAGAATAACCAGCGGATAGATGAGATCCTGCCGGCAAAAAGGGCCTTGTATAATGCGCTCGAACTGCTGAGTGGTGAAAAGCTGACCGACTCGGCTGTTTTTGTATTACCCGAAAAGATCATTCTCTTAGACGAAACCAACCAGATATTACGACCGGAAGTTTCCTTATTTGACGCACAGATCAATAGTGTTGATAGACAAACCGGGCTGATTGATGCCAGAACAAAACCAAAAATGGGGGCTTTTTTACAAGGCGGTTATGGTAAACCTGGTTTGAATATGTTGAAGAATGAATTCAGCTGGTTTTCAATAACAGGCATCAAACTGCAATGGTCGCTGGGTGGTTTTTATACAAACAGAAAGGAAAAAACAATCCTGCAAAATCAAACCGGACTTATCAGGAATCAAAAAGAAACTTATCTCCTGAATACAAATATTCAGTTGAAACAGCAGCTGGATGAGATTACTAAACTGGAAAAACTGATTGGATCGGACAAAGAAATCGTATCTATCAGAGAGCAGATTAAAAATGTTACACTGGCACAGCTTACCAATGGTGTCATTAACACGAATGATTATCTGAAAGAGGTGAATGCATATGATCTTTCTGCACAGGCACTGATCCAACACGAAATACAACTTATTCAATCAAAACTGGTGTACCAATTATTAAAAGGAAAAAAATAATTATATGAAAAAAAATACTCTTCCATTTTTCATACTGTTGCTGCTTGGTTGCAGCAAATCTAATTCTGAGTTTGATGCACAAGGTGTTTTTGAATCAGAAGAAGTGATAGTTTCTGCCGAGATCCCGGGAAAACTATTGTCCTTTCCAGTAAATGAGGGAGATAGCCTTGCCAAAGATAAGGTAGTAGCTCAGCTGGATTCAGCCAGTTATTTACTGCAACGGGCTCAGTTATATGCAAGTTTGCAATCTATCCATGAAAAAACGACAGATGTATCGCCCCAGGTAATACTATTGAATAACCAGATACAGGTTCAGCAGGCATTATTGAAAAACCTTTTATTCGAAAAAGAAAGAATAGAAAACCTTTTGAAAAGTGATGCGGCTACAAGAAAACAGCTGGATGATATCAATTATCAGATTGAAGCCGTTAATAAACAGATAAAAGTTACACAACAACAGATCAATGTTCAGGTTGCTACCGTACAGAATCAGAACAAGGCCGTTTTGAGTGAGATCAATCCGGTAAATAAAAAAATTGATCAGGTACAGGATCTGATCAATAAAGCAAAACTGATAAATCCTGTAACCGGCATAGTATTAACCACCTATGCAAAAGAAGGAGAAATAACAGCAGCCGGTAAACCATTGTATAAAATCGCCAATATAAATAAACTCACCCTGCGCATATACATAACCGGAGACCAGATATCCCTGATCAGAATCGGGCAAAAAGTAAAAGTTTTTATTGATAAGGGAAGGAAAGAATACAAAGAATATGCCGGAACCATATCGGCAATTGCATCTAAGGCCGAATTTACACCCAAAACAATACAAACGAAAGACGAACGGGCTAACCTCGTGTATGCGGTAAAAGTGCTCGTAAAAAATGATGGCTATTTAAAAATCGGCATGTATGGAGAAGTATCATTCTGAGCAGGCATCGATTGTTGTCTCGTCGGTAAGCAAGTCTTACACATCAGGTAAAACTGTTGTGAAGGCCTTAGACAATATCAGCTTTGAAGTTGAGAAGGGTTCTTTGTTTGGGTTAATTGGCCCCGACGGTGCCGGGAAAACGACTTTGTTCAGAATATTGACCTCCCTATTATTATTTGATAAGGGTACGGCACTGGTTGACGGTTTCGATGTAATAAGCGGATATAAAGAGATCCGGAAAAGAATTGGTTATATGCCGGGGCGGTTTTCATTATATGCCGATCTGACCGTACAGGAGAATCTGAATTTCTTTGCCAGTATTTTTGAAACAACTATTGATGAAAACTACGATCTGATAAAGGGTATCTATGCACAAATCGAACCCTTTAAAAACAGAAAGGCCGGTAAACTGTCAGGCGGCATGAAACAGAAATTAGCACTGAGCTGTGCGCTGATACATCGCCCCTCTGTTCTGTTTTTAGATGAGCCTACTACTGGTGTTGATGCTGTATCACGCAAAGAGTTCTGGGACATGCTGAAAGGTTTAAAAAACGAAGGCATCACGATCCTCGTATCAACTCCTTATATGGACGAAGCCAATCTTTGCGACAAAGTAGCATTGATACAGTCAGGCAGCATACTGAATATTGATACCCCGCACAATATCACGCATACATTTTCAAAAACGATTTACCGCATCAAGGGTCGGGATATGCAAGCCTTATTACTACAGGCCAGACAATGGGATTTTGCAGAACAGGTATATCCTTTTGGTGAATATCATCATGCAGTAATCAGACAGCAATCAACAGAACTTCATTTTCCGGAAGGTGTTGAAGCCAGCCGGATACACCCGGGTATTGAAGATGTTTTTATCGATTTAATGAGAAACCATGATCAATAAAGCAATCATAGTTGAAAAATTATCAAAAACGTTCAACGGCTTTAAAGCAGTGGATGAGATCAGTTTTGAGGTAGGAAGGGGAGAAATTTTCGGGTTCCTTGGTGCCAATGGCGCCGGAAAAACAACTGCTATGAAAATGCTCTGCGGTTTATCAATGCCCAGTAGCGGGAAGGCTACGGTGGCCGGATTTGACATATACCAAGAGAATGAATCAATCAAGAAGAATATCGGCTATATGAGTCAGAAGTTCTCTTTATATGAAGACCTTACCATCAGGGAGAACATCCGTTTTTATGCAGGTATTTATGGTATCAGGCCCGAGATCATCAAAACAAAAACTGTACAGCTGCTTACGCAACTGAGTCTTGAAAAAGAAGCAGATCAACTGGTAGGGCAATTACCGCTGGGCTGGAAACAGAAACTGGCATTTTCAGTAGCTATATTTCATGATCCACAGATTGTTTTTCTGGATGAACCCACGGGAGGTGTTGATCCGATAACCCGGAGGGATTTCTGGAATATGATTTATGACGCTACCGCAAAAGGCATCACTGTATTTGTTACCACCCATTATATGGATGAAGCAGAATATTGCGATAGGGTATCCATTATGGTAGACGGACAGATAGATGCCCTGGACACACCCGGAAATCTGAAGAGATTATATCAGGCGGAAAGCATGGACCAGGTTTTCTTACAAATAGCCAGAAAAGCCAAAAGGACCGAATAATATGAAGCAGTTCTATCATTTTATCCTCAAAGAATTCTATCACATTTTCAGGGATAGAAAAACGCTGTTAATCTTATTGGGTATGCCTATGGCTCAGATTATCATTTTCGGTTTTGCCCTTTCCAATGAGGTTAAAAATGCCCATATTACCATCGTTAACGAGTCTAATGGCGCCGCCTCGGTACAACTGGTTCAGAAAATAGAAGCCAGCAAATACTTTGAGCTCTACAATCAAAGTACCCGAACGGCTGATATTGAAAAAATGTTCAAAAAGGGGGTTATTAAAGTAGCCCTCGTTATTCCTTCTGACTTTGACAAAACAATACTGGCGCAGAACAACTCCCGTTTGCAAATCATTGCAGATGCATCCGATCCGAATGTAGCCACTACACTTACCGCCTATCTTTCTATTATTATTGCAGACTTTCAGAAAGAAATAAATCAGCTCAATACAGTTCCGTATACCATTGACCTTGAAACACGGATGATGTATAACCCCCAGTTAAAAGGCGCTTATAATTTTGTGCCCGGTGTTATGGCGATGGTACTACTGCTGGTATGCACAATGATGACTTCATTAACCATAGTTAGAGAAAAAGAGTTGGGTAATATGGAAATTCTTTTGGCATCGCCGGTAAATCCGTTGATTATTATTTTGGCCAAAGCGGTACCTTATCTTATACTATCCATCATTAATATTATTACTATTTTATTACTGAGTTATTTTATACTGGATGTGCCCATCAACGGAAGCCTGATTTTATTATTTGCGGTCAGCATTCTGTTCATTCTTGTTTCGCTCTCATTAGGTCTGCTGATTTCTTCTGTTACTGATTCGCAGAAATCAGCCATGTTCATCTCACTGATCGTTATGTTTTTACCTACTGTCATGTTCAGTGGCTTTATTTTCCCTATTGAGAACATGCCTTTACCCCTGAGAACGATATCCAATATCATTCCTGCAAAATGGTATTTCATTATTGTGAAATCTGTCATGATCAAGGGCCTTGGGTTTAAACTGATCTGGAAGGAGGTATTCATTCTTACCGGTATGATGCTATTCTTTTTTTCCATGGCTATCAAAAAATTCAAAATCAGATTGTCATGAACCCATTAAAATATATATTAGAAAAAGAATTCAAACAGATTTTTAGAGACCCTGCCATTATCCGGGTAATATTCATCCTGCCCGTTATCCAGCTGATTATTTTACCCCTGACGGCTGATTATGAGATCAAAAACATTAATATATCTATCATTGACAGAGATCACAGTACTACCTCAAACAGGTTTATCCATAAGATCACTTCTTCCAATTATTTTAAACTGATTGATTACAGTGGTGATTTTAACCAGGCAATGACGGGCATTGACAACGACAAAGCTGATCTGATTATAGAGTTACCCCGGGGATTTGAAGCAGACCTGTATGCGCAAAAAAAAGCAACGATTTTTCTGGCCGTAAATGCCATTAACGGCGTAAAAGCCAATCTGGGCGCCACTTACCTCAGAACCATTATACAGAATTATAATAACGATTTCAGGATAGCCCTGCTCACACCAGGCCGCTTTAATGAATTACCTATTATTGAAACAACATCCTCGAACTGGTATAATCCGAAAATGAACTATAAATTTTTTATGGTACCCGGCATTCTGGTTTTATTGATTACCATGATAGGTCTGAATTTATCTGCCATCAATATAGTTCGGGAGAAAGAAATAGGAACTATTGAGCAGATCAATGTAACACCTATTAAAAAAATCCACTTTATTCTAGGCAAGCTTATTCCTTTCTGGATACTTGGATTAATTGTGATTACAATAGGGTTGTTTATTGCCTGGCTGTTTTATGGAATCATTCCCCTTGGTACCTATTTTACGATTTATGTGTTTGCTGCTGTTTACCTGCTGGTCATTTTAGGTATAGGACTTCTGATATCCACCTACGCTGAAAATCAGCAACAGGCTATGCTGATCTCGTTTTTCCTGCTAATGATATTTGTATTGATGGGAGGATTGTATACCAATATCGATAGTATGCCTGACTGGGCGCAATGGGTAACAAAATTTAATCCCGTAGCCTACTTTATTGAAGTTATGAGAAGGGTGGTCTTAAAGGGCAGTGGTTTATCCGATATAAAACAACCGCTTTTCATTATGCTTATTTTCGCCATTGTCGTTAATTACTGGGCTGTTATTAGCTACCGGAAAAGATCCTGACATTGATAAAAATCTGGTTGTAAATAAATTTCTGCAGCAGAAAAAAAGTGGATGTTACTTTGCAGCACCAGAATAAAATGTTCATGCCCCTGACCCTTCGCTTACTTATCATCGCTTTCCTCTCGGTTTTATTAACAGAATCGCAGGCCCGGTATACAGATAGCCTGCCCGGACACCGGAAAAATATTTTCACCCTTGCCTTTTACAAACAGCCCGGAAAAGATTCGATGGTAGATTTTGTGGATGGTATTTACCGTGTTTTTAAACCCGGCAAAACAAGGGCTTATAACGATACTGCCGAAAGCAAACACTTTACATTTATTCCTGCGGTTGAGTACAGTCTTGTTACCCGGCTGGCCGTTTCTTTAAATGCCAGTCTGGTAGTACCGGGCAAAAGAAAAACAGACAATAATTCTACTCTCTCCGGCGAATTGAAATACACGCAGAACAAACAGATCATCGGGCAGCTCGTATCTAATCTATGGCTCAGGAACAACCAATATATTCTGAACACCAACTGGTCTTACGCCCGTTTTCCACAAAAAGATTTTGGTCTCGGAGCCAACAGTGAACTGAACCGCTTTGATCTGCTGGATTATCATTACCTGAAACTGCACCAATCAATCATAAAAAGACTGGCTCCTGATCTGTATCTGGGTCCGGGGCTGGCCATCGATCACCATTGGAATATTACAGACACCACTTCCCTTAATAAACCGCTTACAGGTTTTAGCCAGTATGGTTTTACCAAAAAATCCACTTCCATCGGCGTTTCTGTGAACCTTTTGTACGATACCCGTAAAAACCTGGTAAACCCGGTTCCCAACAGTAGTTATGTGAATCTGATCTACCGGAATAACCTTACCGCTTTGGGAAGTGACCAGCACTGGCAGGGCCTGGTGATAGATGCACGCAAATATTTTGCTTTCCCGAAAACCAGTAAAAATGTGCTGGCTTTCTGGACCTATAACTTACTTACCCTGCAGGGCAAACCGCCCTACCTGCATTTACCTGCCACCGCTTCGGATGTGTATAATAATACGGGGCGGGGTTATATACAGGGCAGATTCAGGGGCGATAAATTATTGTTTGCCGAATCTGAATACCGTTTCGGTATCACTGAGAATGGTTTTTTGGGTGCCGTGATCTTCGCCAATATGCAATCCGTTTCAGAACAGGCGGGTAAAAGTATTCAGGGACTTAAAACCGGTTATGGGGCGGGTATCCGTATCAAATTAAACAAACATTCGAATACTAATATTGCCCTTGATTATGGATTTGGCCAGGGTGGATCAAGAGGATTGTTTATGAATCTGGGAGAAGTATTCTAAGAAAAACTATCCATCGTCCGTGAAATGATAAACGGCAGTAATAAGTGATTACCTGTTAGCAGTCATCCTGCAGAAAAGTTAGTTTTACCAGATCCTAAACTAACTGTATGGCTTTCCCCTATCAAACTTATGTCCGGATCAGAAACAACCGTACCCTGAATGTACTGGCTATGTTAACCCGGTACCTGATCGGTTTTGCGTTTATTCCTTCCGGACTTACCAAACTATTGGGCAACCGTTTTACCCTGCTAACTATAGATACACCGATTGGCTTTTTCTTTGAAGGGTTATACCGCACCGGTATGTACTGGCATTTTCTGGGGCTGGTGCAGGTAGTGGCAGCCTTTCTGTTAATGTCGCAACGTTTTGCCACTATGGGAGCGGTGATGTTTCTCGGCATTCTCAGTAATGTTTGGCTGATTACCCTGTCAATGAATTTTGGCGGTACCTGGGTCATTACCAGCTTGATGATGCTCGCAAACCTATGGCTCATTGTCTGGGATATAGAAAAACTACTCCCTTTATTCCTACGCGATAACACTACGTATGCGATCCCCAACAGAAAATATCCCAGCTATACCAGCACCTGGATCATTACCGGTTATTTTTTGTTTGTGTATTGTACCGTTTCCAGTTTATTGGTTCTTATTTTTAATATACACTCATTGCTGTTCAGCCTTGTTCAGGTAACGGTGATTTTACTCAGTGTAGGCATTACCCTTTGGCTGCACTATAAAAACGAGAAAAAAGCCAGGCATACATAATGACCGCTTTTGCGGTAACTTAGGTACATGAAAAACATTTCGCGTACGGTCTGGATCCTCTCGCTGGTGAGTTTATTCACCGATGTGGCCAGTGAAATGTTATACCCTATCATGCCCATCTATTTACAATCGATCGGATTTTCTGTGGTACTGATCGGCCTTCTCGAAGGTTTTGCCGAAGCCACTACCGGACTTAGCAAGGGCTATTTCGGACAATTATCGGATCGCTCATTTAAGCGGGTCCCGTTTATACAGATTGGATATGCTTTCAGTGCTATTTCAAAACCTATGATGGCGCTGTTTGTGTTTCCGGTATGGATCTTTTTTGCAAGAACCATTGACCGCTTCGGAAAAGGAATCCGCACCGGCGCCAGAGACGCTATGTTATCCGATGAATCCACGCCCGCTACCAAGGGAAGGATCTTTGGCTTCCACCGGTCGTTGGATACATTGGGTGCCGCTATTGGACCTTCACTGGCACTGCTGTATCTGTATTGGTATCCGGAACAATACAAAACACTTTTTCTCATTGCTTTTATACCCGGTTTGCTGGCATTGGGTACATCCCTGTTGCTGAAAGACAAAAAAAGAATGACTGCAAAACCGGTCAGCAAACAATCGTCTTTTTTCTCTTTTCTCAGTTACTGGAAACGAAGTCCGCTGGGTTATAAAAAAGTAGCTGCCGGTTTATTGTTTTTCACACTCTTCAATAGTTCCGATGTTTTTTTATTGCTGAAGGTGAAAGAATCGGTACAGGATGATACGGTAGTGATAGGCGTGTATATTTTTTACAATCTTATTTATGCGTTATTCGCTTACCCTTTGGGAATCATTGCAGACAGGATCGGACTAAAAACGGTTTTATTATCGGGATTGGTATTGTTTACAATGATGTATCTAGGGATGTCTCTCACCAAAGACCTGTACCTATTCTTTGGTTTGTTTTTCCTGTATGGCATCTACGCAGCAGCTACAGAAGGAGTGGCCAAAGCCTGGATCTCCAATATTGTAGATAGCAGAGATACAGCTACCGCCATTGGTACTTTTGCAGGTTTTCAGAGTATCTGTATGCTGATAGCGAGTTCGCTCACCGGGGTGATCTGGTATCGGTTTGGGTCTGCTGCTGCCTTGCTGGTAACAGCCTCAGCAGCTATGCTGGTGGTTCTGTATTTTCTGTTGATCGGAAAGATCCGTACACATGAAAATACTCCCCTTGAAGAAATTACCTCTCCGGTGCTGAGCAAGCAGAATTAACAGAAAACCAGCTTCTTTGCTGTCAAAAAGCAGTACCTTTTCATTCCGTTCATTATGCGCAGCAGATTGGAACGATATTATACCCAACGGATTAAAAAAATTCTCCAACATCTGCAGACATTTGAAAAATCTGTCAGCGAAGAAAATTTACATGCTTTCCGGGTTGAGTTAAAAAAAATGAGAGCCATTCTCAAATTTTTAAAGACTGAGTACGGAAAATCAGCCATCAAAAAAACCCAGACAGCCGTTGACCTGGTCTTTTCCGAAGCCGGTACTCTTCGTGAACAACAGTTATTATTGGCATGGCTCGCTAAAAACAAATTACGCAGACTGCAACAATCCTGTGCAGCCGAACACCCTGTTCCGGAAATTTCGAAAGCCCTGCAAAAAATACTGCACGCTATCCGGAAAAAATTAGCTGCGAGATTTTCCAAAAGCCAGCCATTAATAGAAAAAACCCGGCAGTCAGTAACGGATCTATACACAGCTAAACTGAAACACCAAATCGAAGAATCTTTACGGAAAATACCCACAGAACCCCAATGGCATACACTACGCAAACGCATGAAACAATGGTTGTATGCGGTTAACTGGACCACTACCCACAAATCAACCAGCCTCAGTCATCTTTACACTTACAGTAACGAGTTACAGGAAGCCATCGGCAACTGGCACGATGCCATCAACATGCATATCATGCTGCTGTCTATGAAATTTCATTTACCCAAAGACGCCAACATACAAAAGGAGCATGCCGCTGCTTTACAGAAAGTCCTTGCCACCATTCAACGCAGGGCCAGAGAAGTGGAAAAGTTGCTGCATCATTTCGGACTTACCGGCAAAAGTATTTCTTCGCTTAAATAACCGGTTTTAGTTTGGCGGTGAAATGGCGTAAGATCGGCGCTTCTTCGATAATGCGGAGCCCTTTGATATTTTCCTTCTGTTGAAATACTTCAATGATCACTTCGGCTACATAATCGATATGGCTTTGTGTATATACCCTTCTCGGAATTGCCAGACGCACAAGTTCCAGTTGAGCCGGGATGAGTTTTTTATCGGGCGTATATTTTCCAAACATCAGGGAACCTATCTCCACCCCACGTATCCCGCCATGTACATACAGGGCTCCTACCAATGCCTGTCCGGGGTATTGCTCAACCGGTATATGCGGCAGAAAAGCTTTGGCATCGAGATAAATCGCATGTCCGCCCGCGGGCTGTATAACCGGCACACCTGCTGCAATTAATTTGTTGCAGAGATATTCAATACTGCGGATACGGTATTGCAGGTAAGGCTCTTCCATCACTTCTGTTAAACCAATGGCAATGGCTTCCAGATCGCGGCCTGCCAGTCCACCGTAGGTAGGAAACCCTTCCGTCATGATCAGCATATTACGGCATTGTTGCGCCAGCATTTCATCGTACATAGCCAGAAAACCGCCGATATTGGCGAACGCATCTTTTTTGGCACTCATGGTACAACCATCGGCATAAGAAAACATTTCGCGTACAATTTCCGGAACAGGTGTATGGGCATAGCCTTCTTCGCGTTGTTTGATGAAATAGGCATTCTCTGCAAAACGGCAGGCATCAATGAACAGGGGAATGCCATGGACCTTACAGATCGATTTCACTTCCCTGATGTTCTGCATGCTTACGGGTTGTCCGCCGCCTGAATTATTGGTTACCGTAATCACACAGAGGGGAATATTGGCTGCCCCTTTTTCGTTAATGAATTTCTGCAGAGTCACCGTATCCATATTACCCTTAAATGGCGCAGGGATAGAGGGATGTTTGCCTTCTTCGCAAACCAGATCCACGCCTTCTGCACCGGAGTATTCAATATTGGCACGGGTAGTATCAAAAAGGGTATTACTCACAAAGTATTTTCCTTTGCCACCCAGTATACTGAAGAGAATTTTCTCCGCAGCCCTTCCCTGGTGCGTAGGAATCACCAGCGGGAAACCCGTAAGATCCTGTATCGTTTTTTCGAAACGAAAAAAACTGGTACTGCCTGCATAAGACTCATCGCCCTGCATCATACCGGCCCATTGGTTACTGCTCATGGCACTGGTACCGCTATCGGTTAAGAGGTCTATCAATACCCTGTCTGCATGAATGAGAAAGGGATTATAAAAAGCATTTTCTAAAATAAGTTTTCTTTCTTCTTCGGTTGTAAAATAAACAGGCTCTACCGATTTGATGCGGAAGGGCTCAATGATTGTTTTCATATGTATACGTTTAGGAGTGATTTACCCGCAGGTAACACCTACCGGTATGAGAAGATGCTATGGCAACACATCCTGTAAAGAAGCATTACAATAACAGGTGATCAATAAATACTAATTGGAAATGGCAGTGAAAAGGCTAAAGCCACAGTGCAGAAATGTACATTCAGGAAGGGCGACTGATGATATTTTTCCAGAGTTGCATACAGCAAAGTTCAGGGTTTTCGGCCACAAACAGCCCGCAAATTTTTGTTTGCGGGCTGGTCTCTGATGGTAGATACATTAATGTGAATCGCGGGTAACCTGGCTGCCGGATCCTCCTTTCAGAAAATCCATATCAGCGCCGAGGTGGGCCTGCTCCACATGTGTCTGGTACAGGTGCACATATCCGCGGGTTGCTACTTTTTCTTTGAGTTGCCAGTTGGCTTTGCGCCGGGCTAGCTCTTCGGGCGATACAGCCAGTTCCAGTTTACGGCTGCTGATATCGAGATGAATGATATCGCCGTTTTCTACCAAAGCCAGCGGACCACCCACCGCAGCTTCCGGAGATACATGTAATACTACAGTTCCAAAACCGGTGCCGCTCATTCTTCCGTCTGAAATGCGCACCAGGTCTGTTACACCCTGCTCCAGCAGTTTTTTGGGCAAAGCCATATTGCCTACTTCGGCCATACCGGGATATCCTTTGGGGCCCACATTCTTTAACACCATAATACTATTGGCATCTATTTCCAGGGCCGGATCTTCGATACGCGCGTGGTAGTCTTCAATATTTTCAAACACCACCGCCTTACCAGAATGTTTCAGCAGTGAAGCACTTGCCGCAGAAGGTTTGATCACCGCCCCATCGGGTGCCAGGTTTCCTTTTACTACAATAATGCCTGATTCGGGTTTGAAGGGGGCTTCCATCGTACCGATAATATTTCGATCATACACTTCAGCCTGCTGACAGTTATCGCCCATCGTTTTACCGTTTACGGTAAGTGCGTCATTGTGAATAATGCTTTTCATTTCCTTGATCACTGCCGGCAGTCCTCCGGAATAGTAGAGGTCTTCCATATAATTCTCTCCCGAGGGCTGTATATTGGCCAGCAGGGGAATACCCTGTGAATGGGTATCAAAATCATTCAGATCCAGCTCTACACCGATCCTGCCTGCAATAGCCAGCAGGTGAATGACAAAGTTGGTTGAACCGCCAATGGCCGCGTTTACCATGATCGCATTTTCGAATGCCTGGCGGGTAAGTATTTTGGAAAGGGTGAGGTTCTCTTTCACCATCTCCACGATTCTTCTGCCGGAAAGCTGCGACAATACTTTTCTGCGCGAATCGGCAGCGGGAATAGATGCATTATTGGGCAAAGACAAACCCAGTGCTTCTACCATCACCGCCATGGTAGAAGCGGTACCCATTACGGCACAATGTCCCTGTGTGCGGGCCATACAGGCTTCGGCTTCTACAAATTCTTCCTGTGTAATCTGCCCCAGTTTATGTGCCACATCAAAACGCCATACATCCGATGTACCAATATCTTTTCCCCGCCAATGCCCTTTTAACATAGGACCGCCGGAGATCACCAGGGTAGGGATATCTACACTGCAGGCACCCATTACGAGCGAAGGAGTTGTTTTATCGCAGCCACAAAGCAATACCACACCATCTACCGGGTTGGCGCGAATCGATTCCTCCACATCCATACTTACCAGGTTACGGTATAACATAGCCGTGGGCTTGACCAGTGTTTCGCCGAGCGACATCACCGGGAACTCTACCGGAAAACCACCGGCTTCCAGTACGCCTTTTTTCACCGCTTCTGCCAGGTCGCGGAAATGCGCATTACAGGGTGTGAGTTCGCTCCATGTATTACAGATCCCGATCACGGGTTTGCCTTCGAACATATCCTGGGGTATACCCTGGTTTTTCATCCATGCCCGATAGATAAATCCGTCTTTGCCCTTGCGGCCAAACCAGTTACGGCTTCTGAGTGCTTGTTCTTTCATGCTTCAATTTTGTACACGTGGTATACCCGGTACCATTACCGGCATATCCCTTTTACACCGAAATATACCAGTTATTTTCGGGAACAGGAAGCCGGATAGCAGAGAAGCGTTTTTGTTTACAGGAATGACTCCGGATAACAGCAAGAGGTAGTAAAAACCGGTTTTATTCCAGCACATACCATTGATAGGCTCCAGGTAATAAGGTAAAACTGATATCAACTGTATAATCTCTGTTTAAAGAAAGGTGAATGGCTTTTCCGTTAGCATCTGTCATACTAACCTGCCGTGACAATCCTGTATAATACAAAGGCAGTTTAATTTTGCGGGTAATGGTTTCCCGGGTGGGATTAAATAGCATCATCAGCCCTTTTTCTTTACCCGCCGGATCAACATGCAGCCAACCATCCCAGTCGCGGCCATCTGCCCGCCGGAGTTGAATGATGTCTGCATTCAGAATATTTCTGTGTTCTTTATACCAGCCGATTACCCTGCTGACCATTTTACGGGTAGCTTCTGTATCGTACAATCTTGGTCCGCGGTAACAGGCCTGTACACCGGCACCATAGTACTGCATCATCAGTTGTTCGTAATCGGCCAGGTGTTCGCTCAAGGGTTCCAGCACGGCTTCCGGTCCGCCACCCTGGTACTTGGTAAGCGGTACAAAGCCCCATGCCATCGACGGCGTTTTTTCGATAGTACCATCATGGATATTCTGCCGGTTAAGTATTTTCTGTTGCTCGCGCGATAAAGAAAAATTCACTTCGCGGTAACCGAGTGCGATCTTGTGCGTACCATCCAGAAAATACCAATCGGGTGCATTGATATATACACCCCGCTCATTCAACCAATGATATAATTCCTTCTGGATCTCCATTTGTTTCCATTGCGAATCCTCGAGCCCGCTATGACCGGGATGTTGCGTAGAAGCACAGACATCTCCGGGATAAGGACCATCGTTTTCCCAGATCGCAAAACCGGTTTCTGCAAAAAAATATTTGATTTTATCGCGGTAAGCCAATCCCCATTTGCTGCCAAAACAAGGCGCATGCCCGAAAAAAGCACCACCGGGTTTACCGGTTTTCGCATCCACCACATCATCTTCATCGCTGATACGGCGACTGCTGAATAAAGAATATCCTCCCAGCAGGATTTTTTTCTCACGGGCATAATCGGCCAGTGTTTTCCATCGGAGAATATTGTTGCGGCTGCTGTCTTCCATATTCAGGTGACTGCCAAAACTGAGTATCACCGCTTCGTATCCCGTAGCGGCGCATTGATCGATGGCGCGTTTTACTTCTTCATCATTTTTACTGACCAGATGCATAAAAATGGGATTCTGCGTGGTCCATGGTGCAATAGTGCGGTACATTTTACGGATCATCATTCCTCGCCGCTGCCTGTCGTAACTATCCATCAGTAATTCATGTGTTCTGACCGAGGTAAAAGTTTCACCCGGTTTTAGAGAAACACCAGTCACTTTTTCAGGATATACTTCCAGCAGACAGGGTGTCTGATAATTATAATTTACCTGCGAAGTATAGTTACTGTCTGTTTTCCAATGCGTGGTCTGGTCGCTGATATCATACCGCATGGCATTGTTAAACGCATAATTGGTTTCTACATAAATACCATGTTGTTTTTTCATCTGTTCCGGCGAGCCCACTACGGCACTCTCTTCTTCTACCAGACCGAGCACTTCATTCACCACCCTGTTTACCACAATTGTATTTGTGCTTTGGTTGTGTACAGACACCCATTTGGCCATCAGTGGAATACCATCGTACAACGCATAATGTACCACTATATTGATGCCTTGCAAGGCAGGTAAAGCAGACACAAACCTGAATTGTATTTCTTTACCGGTTGGTTGATGCGCATTGGTTAACCAGGTGCCGGGTTTCCAGTTAATAAAGGGTTTCAGCGCAGTAACTGTATAATCGCGGTAAATAAAATCTGTTGGTCCGGCAGTAAGTTCTGTTTCGCTGCCTTTTACGAGATAGGCTTTTTCTTTACGTCCCTGTAAACCGCCTATTGCATACACTTGTTGGTTGATGGTGATTTTGGCTTCGGGTTCAATACTTCTGAGCAATTGCTGGCCGGAGCTGAGATTGGTATAATCGATACAGGCCAGGTTGGGACCCATGTAAAATATCCGCTTGAGTAATCCATTAGCCAGTTCCAGGTAGTTACCCTGCTGCTGAACCGTTGCTTTTACCGTAACAGGATGGATCAGCCAGTCGTTTACCGGTAAAGAGGACTGTGCGTTCACTTTTATACAAACAAATAAGAAAGCGAGCAATGGCAGGCAGGCAGATTTCATACGCAGTGTTTGGTTACTTAAAATACGAAATATGAAAGGATGGGAGGAAGTTTCTGCAAAATCAGTCGGCAGCAAATTGATGGACCACAAAAAACCACCTCAAAAAAAAAGCATATCCCCCAATAGTACCTTCTTTTCCCGGTGGCTTTATATATGGCTGCCGGGCGGCAAGCCATTATTACAAGTATAAATCTACTAACGATTGTTGGTTTTCAGAGTATTTGCATTCACATTGTTATAAACCTATGGAACCATCCGGTTTTATATTTCCTGTTTTCGTAAACTGTTTTTCCCGATTGAGAAGAGGGGGCCAGGTACGCGAAAATACCTTCGCGGTCTAAACTCTATGATATGTTCCGAAGGATATTTATTTTTTCTTTTTTATTCCCATCTCTCCTTTCAGCACAAAACGGTTCAAATAGCAAAACCGATAGTTTTACGCTGAAAATCAATAACTTACCGGATATTACCGTGGTTGGCCGCAACAGTAAAAGCGATATTCAGCAGATGCCTGAGATTGTAGGTACTTCCATTTATGCTGGCAAAAAGAACTCGCTGGTGGTGCTCGATAATGTGCAGGGTAATGTAGTCACCAATAATATGCGCCAGGTACTGGCCAAAGTGCCGGGTATTCATATCTGGGAGAGTGATCCCAGCGGCATCCAGATCGGTATTGCTGCCCGCGGACTGAGTCCGAACCGCAGCTGGGAATTCAATATCCGCCAGAATGGCTATGATATTGCCGCCGATCCCTTTGGTTATCCCGAAGCTTATTATAACCCGCAGTTGCAGGGTGTACAAAGAATAGAGATCATCCGCGGTCAGGGTTCGCTGCAATACGGTCCGCAGTTTGGTGGTATGGTTAATTATATTCTCCGCAACGGCAGCGAGATCAACAAACCTTTTGAATTTGAAACACAGCAAACCGTAGGCAGTAATGGTTTATTCAACTCTTATAACGCCATTGGCGGTAAAAAAGGAAAAGTACATTACTATACTTTCTTTGATCACCGCAACGGAAATGGATGGAGGGAGAACAGCCGTTATTATACCGATGCCGGATTTGGTACCGTTACCTACTATGTGACGCCTAAATTCTCCATCACTACCGAGCTCATGCGTTCACATATCCGCAGTCAGCAGGCAGGTGGGTTAACTGATGCACAGTTTGCACAGGATCCTACCCAAAGCTTACGCAGCCGTAACTGGTTTGATATTACCTGGACTACCCCTGCCATCATTGCCAACTACCAGATCAATGCCAATACCCGGTGGAACACCAAATTATTCGCCACCATCGGCGACAGGAACAGTGTGGGATACACTTCAGCTATTACCGTAAAAGACAGTATCAACCCTGCCACCGGCAATTATAATAACCGGGTGTTGAATGCCGATAAATACAGGAACTATGCATTGGAAAGCCGGATCATTACAGACTATACGCTGTTTGACAGGAACAATACTTTCTCCGGCGGAATCCGCCTCTACACGGGCAGCACTTTCCGTCAATCCAATGGTAAGGGAACAACAGGCAGCAACTACGATATGCGTGCAGCCGACCTGTATCCTACTGATATCCGGTTTGATTCCAGAAACCTGGCGGCTTTTGCAGAGAATATCTTCCGTATCAGCGATCAGTTTTTACTGATTCCGGGTATCCGTTACGAGTGGCTGGAAGGAACTGCTTCCGGACGCAATGGATTTACGGCTGCTGGTACACCCATTCAACTACAGAATATCCAGCGGAGCAGAAGTTTCTGGCTGGCAGGTATCGGTAGCGAATACCATATTACCAAGGGAACTGAGTTCTATGCCAACTATGCGCAGGCTTATCGTCCTATCCAGTTTGCCAACCTGCAGGCACCACCGAGTACCGATGTAGTAGATCCTGACCTGGCTGATGCCAAAGGATACAATATAGACCTGGGTTACCGCGGAAAAGTAAAATCTTATTTACAGTTTGATGTAAGCGTGTACTATCTCTCTTACCAAAATCGGATCGGTACCATTACACCAGCGGGCGCCAGCTACCGGTTAATCACGAATGTGGGCAACAGCATCAGTAAAGGATTTGAAGGATTTGTTGAATTCAATCCCATAAAAGCATTTGCCCCCAGCAACACCAGTGATTTGCTATTATTCGCATCGTACAGTTATACAGATGCCCGTTACAGCAACGATCACAAAGATGCCGCTACCAAGGGCAAACAGGTAGAGAATGCGCCTAAAAATATTCTTCGCCTGGGTATTACGGCAGGATACAAAGCTTTCCTGCTCACCGGCCAGGTAAGTTACAGCAGTGAAACTTTCAGCGATGCCAACAATACAGTAACTCCTACGAGCAATGCGCAGAACGGATTGATCCCCGCCTATACCGTAACCGATCTGACGGCTTCCTATAAATTTTCTAAAAGTTTGTCTGTAAAAACAGGCCTAAACAACCTGTTCGATACCCGTTACTTTACCAGGCGTGCCGGTGGTTATCCGGGACCAGGTGTACTGCCGGGAGATGGCAGAACCTTTTTTATCTCTGTTGGTGCTACATTCTAATTTGCAAAAAGAGGCCTCCGGGCCTCTTTTAATTTTCTATCTCTACTACCATTTCTATTTCTACTGCCATATTCATCGGCAAAGATACCATGCCCACCGCACTGCGGGCGTGTTTACCGGCATCGCCAAAAACAGCTACCATCAGGTCGGAGAAACCATTGATCACTTTAGGCTGATCAGCAAAACTGTCAGTGCCGTTTACCATGCCCAATACTTTTACGATCCGTTTTACTTTAGACAGATCACCCACGGCTGCTTTCAGGCTGGCGAGCAAAGAAACACCGGTGAGGCGCGCAGCGGCATACCCTTCTTCTATACTGAGATCCTTACCCAGTTTGCCGGTAATATAACCGCCTTTGGTTTTATCCTCCGGTCCGTGACCGGATAAAAAAACGAGATTCCCTGTTCGTACCCATTTTACATAATTGGCGATAGGTGTACCTACGGCTGGTAATGTAATACCCAGTTCTTTCAGTCTGGCTTCCGGGTTCTGTGCAAAAGACTGCTGTATGAGCAAGAGCAGTAGACCGGCAAACAATAATTTTTTCATGTGGATGGTTTATGGGTGTGCAGAGATCATACATCTGCTTCATTGAAAGAGAGCAGCAGACTCGAAATAGTCGCTTTCACTTTACGGTAAGTTACCCCTGCCGTATCCAGCATTCTTCGCGAGGCTTTGGCCGGATCGGTGCCCTCATATTTATCCGACAGATAGATCACTTCGGTAATACCGGACTGGATAATGGCTTTGGTACATTCATTACAGGGAAACAAAGCTGTATAGATTTTACAGCCACGCAGATCCATACCGATATTGTTCAGAATCGCATTCAACTCTGCATGACATACATAGGGATACTTGGTATCCAGGAAATCGCCCTGTTTATCCCAGGGAAACTGATCATCATCACAACCCATAGGCAGTCCATTGTAACCCGCTCCCACAATTTTGTTTTTGTCATTCACGATACAGGCACCTACCTGTGTATTGGGATCTTTACTGCGGCGGGCCGATAAAAGTGCCACGCCCATAAAATATTCATCCCAGCTGATATAGTCTTGTCTCTTTTCCAAAATGGCAGGTATTAAAACGATGGTTACGAATGTAGGATAAAATATTTCTCTGAAAAGATTCTCTGTTTTATAAAACCCCTTTTTTCAACAGTGCTGCTGCATGGTTAGCTGCTCTTGCGGTTAATGCCATGTATAGAATAGATGGACTCTGGTTACCAGTACTTGTCATACAGGCGCCATCGGTTACAAATACATTTGGGCAATGATGTAACTGGTTCCACTCGTTCAGCAGGGAGGTGGCAGGGTCCTTCCCCATGCGGCAGCCACCCATTTCGTGAATATCCAGTCCTGGCGGCTGATGGTTGTCGTTGGCCACAATATCATACACCCCGGCCCTGGTGAACATGGCAGTGGTCTGCTCTATAAAATCCTTCACCATTTTATCATCGTTCTCATCATAACCAACCGATATAACCAGTTGCGGGATCCCGAAAGGATCGGTCTTGTCTTTACTCAAACGAACATGGTTCTCTGCTTTCGGAATGGTTTCTCCCTGCATATAGGCATATACATGCCAGCCACCGGGTTCCTGCATGGCTTCTTTAAAAGCAGCACCAATGGTTTCGTTAGTGGTGGTGGTATCGAATTTCTCGCGATAGGCACCTGCGAATGTGGTATAACCTCCTGCAAAATCCGTATCCTTTTTATCCAGGTTACGGTAATTCGCAATAATGGTTTCTGTTGGATTACGTCCATAGAAATACCGATCCCGATAACCATCTATGCGCCCGTTAAGATAGGCGCGGTAATTATGGTGACAGATATATTTACCCAGTAAACCGGAATCATTTCCCAGTCCATTAGGGAAACGGTCAGAAACAGAGTTCAGCAAGATCAGGTTGGTATTCAGGGCAGAGGCATTAACAAAAATGATGCGGGCACTGTATTCGGTTATCTCCTTTGTATGAGCGTCTATCACACGGACCGATCTGGCTTTCTGCAGGGTTTCATCGTAGATGATAGAATGTACCACGGCATCAGTCAGTATGGTAAGATTTCCTGTTTTGGCGGCCCAGGGTATGGTAGAGGACACTGAACTGAAATAACCTCCCAGTGGACATCCCCGCATACAAAGATTCCGCGATAAACATTGCGCCCTGCCCTGTTCCAGATGCACGGGCTGCGGTTCTGTAATATGCGCCCAGCGGGCATGTACCAGGTGCCGGCCAAACTCTTTGTATAATACTTCTTTCAGGTACGCCTCTACACAGTTCAGCTCAAAGGGTGGCAGAAACTCGCCATCGGGCATGGATGCTATACCATCCCTGTTCCCACATACACCAATAAACCGTTCTACATGCGAATACCAGTCGGCCACATCCTTGTAACGGATGGGCCAGTCAAAACCATATCCAAAACGTTGCGGGCCCGTGAATTCATAATCGCTCCAGCGCTGGCAGGCTCTTCCCCAGGTAAGTGACTTTCCTCCCAGTTGATACCCACGTATCCAGTCGAAGGGTTTTTCCTGTACGTAGGGTTGTATGGCGTCTTCTATGAAAAAATGAGCGTTATCCTCTCCAAAACCAGCCGAACGTGTGATCAGCGGGTTCTTTTCCCTGAATGTCTGTGAGATATTTCCCCGGTGCGGCAATTCCCAGGGTGCTTTATTGGCAGTGGGATAGTCTTTAATATGTTCTACTTTCCTTCCCCGCTCTATCAGTAATGTCTGTAAGCCTTTTTCGCATAACTCTTTCGCAGCCCAGCCACCGCTGATACCTGAGCCGATCACGATCGCATCGTATTTGTTCCGCTTGTCTGGCATAACCCGAAAGAAGTGGTAAACGCTTCCTGACAACAAGGTAAAAAAAAACAGGCAAAAAGAATTTTCTGCCTGTTTTACCAAAACGGGAGTTCCCCGTTATTGTTTATCTGACGATTTGATCACCGTTTTTTTCTGGTTATAATGGTCTTCTCTCTGTTCGGCTGCATTATCCATTTCCGGCCCTTTCAGGATCCTGCGCCAATCAATGGTGCGGTTGTATTTATGCATGGCTTTGTCTACCTGGAAAATCCTTTCATCGTTTTTCTCCAGTGTATAGGGCGTATAATCCGGCGTAGCCGTAAAAAAATCCTGCAGCAGAGAAGCCGTAGCATCGTACTGGTTCACATAGGGAACCCCCAGAATATTGTAAATGGTTTTTAAGATAGAACCAAAATTGGCATGTGTATTACTTACATGGCCTCGTTTTACATAAGGTCCTGCCATCAGTAAAAGCGAGCGGTGCGCATCTATATGGTCTACCCCACCTTGCGGATCATCTTCGGTAACAATCACCAGCATATTTTTCCAGTAGCGGGTGCGGGAGAGGAAATGCAGAATCCTTCCCAGCGCCAGATCATTATCGGCTACAAAAGAATGGCGGTATGGATAGCCATCTTCCGGTCTTACACCAGCTGTATGATCATTGGGAACCTGCATGGTTAACAGAGAGGGCAGTTTCTCTTTGCCTTTGATCCATTTTTGGGTAAATATTTTTTCAAACTGGTCTATCCGATACTGATCAGGAATATTGGTATTATACCCCGGATAACTGGTACTGGTTCTGTTGTACAAAGCTTTCTGCATAGGCACCATTACACCATGTGCGGCACCGGTAGCAGTATCGTACCATTCTTCGCGCACATGTGCCGTTTCGTTGGCTTCGCCGAAATTGTAGAAAGAAATATTTTTTCTTTCCAACGCCTCCCATAAACCACCGGCTTCGGCAAAATCTTCCGGATCCATACTGCCGGTAGAGCCCGGGAAACGGCGGCCGGGAGCTTTGGAAAAGAGCATCGCTTTTTTGCTCACACTCGCGTTGGTTTCTACCCATTCGTTGGGGATCACACCCATCATCCAGTGATGGCCATGAATGGAAGCATCACTGTCGCAATAAAAATTATCGCTGAAAGCAAATTCTTTAGCGGCTTTGTGGTGGTTGGGAGACACTTTGAGGTTCCGGAGTCCGGCCTGCATCGAATCCGGAAAAGTATATTCACAATCCACCCCAAACCTGGCCAGTGAAGCATCGCCTTTGCCATTGGGCAACTGGCCCAGCATTTCATCGTAGGTCCGGTTTTCTTTGGTGATATATACAATGTATTTGATCGGACTCTTGCTTTCGCCCGGCAAAACAGGTAAGGGACTGCCAGGTTCTCTGGTAACAGCCACCGTCTGAAACGTATTGGCAATGGATTGTTTCGTATAAGCAGCCAATGCTTCTTTACCCGGCACAATTATTTTTTGAAAACTGCCCAATTGTATATCGCCGATAAAAGTGCCCTGCGGCGGTGCTGTAAAATCTTTGCCGCCATTGGGGCCCGCACCTAATCCCCGACAGGTGATCACATACAGTTCTTTTTCATCTGCCGATAACCGAACCCTGGTGGGGCCCCAGGCAGTGGGGATCAGTCCTTTGGTGAGCCTGCTGTTTACATCAATCACTGCCACGGCATTAAAACCGAGCAGAGCCACATACAAAGTTTTTTCATCCTTGCTCAGTGTAATACCGAAAGGCAGGAGACCGCGGTAGCGGTCAATACGTTTATCGGTGGTGATGGGGATATGTCCGAGCAGACGGTGATTTTTATAGTCGATCACCGAGATATTATCGTTGGTAGCGTTGGTTACATAAGCAAACTGTTTGCCTACAGCAATCGAGTTAGGACTGGCACCACCCACTACTTCCAGGTCTTCGATCATTTCGCCTACCTGGTGACCGGTTTTGAATTTATCTATTACCCGGTTGGTAACAAGATCGATGGTGAACACACTCATGGCTTCGGGTGAGGAGGGACTTCCCACACCGGGAATTTTTTTACCATCGATCACGGTTCCGTAAATAGATTCTTTGGTATTATCGCCATAGGGATGGCGTGATATCACCATCGAATCATAATTCTCTTTGGTAGCACCGGTAATGAGCGGATAACTGTACATGCCCACGTTAGCCACAAAAGCCATTTTTTTATCGGCACTCAGGGATAAACCAAATGGCTGGCGACCCACAGGGATAGAAGCTGTAATTTTTTTCTCTGTAAGACTATAACGGACCATCCGGAAATTGGCACGATCAAGCACCAGCAGTTCATTGTTATTCAGCAACAGATCAGCAGTAAAGCTATCTTCAAAATCAATCTTACCCACTGTTCCGTTAAGAGAGATGGAATCCAGGCGCTGCAGTTTTTCAATATCATATACAATCACGGCACCGTTATCGCCGCCGCTCAGGTAAACGGTGCGTGAGTCGGGTGCAAAAGCTACGCCCAGAAAAGAGCCATGTGATAAAGGAGAACTGATTTTCTCATCATAATCCGGAACACGTGTATGGTTAAGATCAGCCAGGTCAATGATCGTAAACACGCCGTTATGAAGGGTTACTGCTTTTTTGCCATCGGGAGAGAGCGCCATTCCGAAAGGATCGTGTGTAATGCGGATCATTTCACCGGCAGGTGTCAGGAAACGGCCACTCGGTATTACTGATACGCCTTTTTCATGGATTACTGAATAGGCGTTTCTGCCGGGAACCTGTAAGGTATTGACTGTTTGCTGGGCCTGAACAAAGATTGTAAAATGTATCAACAGGGCTGCAAACAGGCAGATTCTTTGTATCAGAAATGATTTTTTCATAAACCGGTGGGAGTTAGAAGACTCAAATATATCTAACTACTGTTAAGGAATAATTACCTGCATCTTTAATTTAAAGCTACTTGCGTTAATGAATGCAGTTGTTTACTTCTTTACAACAGCTATCAGTTACCCGAAATCGTTTTCGCACTTTATCACCATCCTGCTTGGAAAAAGCCAATACTTTTAAGTAACCCTTGCTGCTACCATTTGCTGAAAACTGGTCTCATAATGTTATGGCACACTGCCACAATTGTATAATCCACTAAAAGAATTGTTATGCCGGTAAGATCTCTCCCTTTGCTGTTTATTTGCCTGTTTGGATCTATAGCAGCATCTGCACAACCCAACAAAAAACCTGTTCAACCCCAATTGGGTTTCCGTTCTGTACAGCTGCTTACCGTTGATGGTTATCAATTTAAAGACCTGAACCGGAACGGTCAGTTAGACAAATACGAAGACTGGCGCCTGCCCAACGAAACCCGCGCTAAAGATCTGCTGTCTAAAATGTCGCTGGAGCAGAAAGCCGGTTTTATGCTCATCAGCACGGCCCGTTTAAAAAGCGACCGTGGTGGTGCACTAGTACCGGGTGGTGATAACAAGGCAACTCCTTCCAGCGATCTGAATGAAGAGGACCAGGTGCAGAGCAACAATATGTTTACCCGTAAACCTTTGCCGGTACCCATGATGTCGTCTGTGGGTTCTACCAAAGGTGTTACCCGGTTTCACCTCCGGCATTTTATTTTCCGTGGCAATGAAAGTGCACGTATAACCGCCGAGTGGGCTAATAAGTTGCAGGCACTTTGCGAAAGCGATGGACTGGGAATCCCTGCTATCATTGCTTCCAACCCGCGTAACCATATTACCAAAGATGCAGCCATTGGTTTGAGTGTAGGCAAAACCGCGTTCTCTACCTGGCCCGGCGAACTGGGCCTGTCTGCCATGCGCGATCTGCCACTGGTTCGCAGTTTTGCAGATATTGCCCGTCAGGAATGGGCCGCTGTGGGTTTACGCAAAGGATATATGTATATGGCCGATCTGAGTACCGAACCCCGCTGGCAGCGGATCGAAGGTACGTTTGGCGAAAATGCAGATTGGGTGGCCAAGATGATCACCGAAATTGTGCTGGGTTTTCAGGGTAAAAAATTATCGTCGGGCTCTGTGGCACTTACCACCAAACATTTTCCCGGCGGTGGTGCGGGTGTGGGCGGACAGGATCCGCATTTTGACTGGGGTAAATACGAACATTTCCCTGGTAAGATGTTTCAGAACAACCTGATCCCTTTTAAAGCCGCTATTAAAGCAGGTACATCTGCCATCATGCCTTACTATTCCATTCCGCTGGATACCAAATATGAAAAGATCGCGTATGCGTATAACAAAGCGGTGATCAAAGACCTGCTTCGCGATAGTCTGGGTTTTACCGGCATCATTAATTCTGATACAGGTCCGATAGAAATGATGCCCTGGGGTGCAGAGAACCTGAGTATTACCGAACGCTATCAAAAAACACTGGAAGCCGGTGTCAATATTTTCTCTGGCACCGCAGATCCCAGCCAACTGCTCGCAACCCTGCGCTCGGGTAAAGTAGACCTGCAGCTGGTAGATAATTCCGTGTTTCGTTTGCTGATGGAAAAATTTGCACTCGGCCTTTTCGAAAATCCGTATGTAGATGTTAGCGCTGCAGAAAAACTGGTAGGTAACAGCGGGTTCCAGGAAAAAGCCGATCTCGCCATGCGCAAATCCATCGTATTACTTCGCAACGAAAGCAAGACCCTGCCCATTAAAAAACAAACAAAAGTATATTTCGAAACCTATTTCCAGCAGAGAAGCGGGAAAGCCAGTAATGTATACCTGCCCGAAAAAAATAACCATGATCTTGTTTTTGTAAAAACTCCTGAAGAAGCAGATCTCGTTCTTGTATGGATTACACCCGGCTCCAGATCGCTTTTTCAATCGGATGGTTCTCCGCTCTATCTCTCCTTATCTAAAAATTCAGTGGATATCAATTATATCAATTCTCTCAGTGCCAAAAAACCGACTATTCTCGCCATCAACTACACCAATCCATGGGTAATAGATGAAATTTATAATAGTGAGACACAAAAAAATATCAAGGGCGTTATCGCCACTTTTGGCACCACCATCGATGCCATACTGGATGTGGTTTCCGGTAAATTTAACCCTACGGGTAAAATGCCGTTTACCACACCTGTGTCTGAAGCGGTGGTAGAAAAACAATTATCTGATGTGCCGGGCTATTTAAAAGGTAGTGGTTATGCACTCTTCCGGTTCAATGAAGGTATCAGTTACCGGTAATCTGCTCACGAACGTTCGTACCCTACACCTTTGCAAAACAACCGTACTGCGGCTTTTGCAAAGGTTTTTTGTGTAATCCAGGCTCGTCAGACAGAATTTATCGGTTTCGAGGGTTACTTTTTACCGAAACAGGTATTAAGGGGTAGACACAAAACCTGAAAATGATACAGAAAACATACTTCAAGACCAAAGATTATTGCAAAGTAAAATTCTCTTTTACCGTTGAAAACGCTGAAACTGTAGAGATCCTCGGATTAAACAGCGATTGGGAAAATGCCATTGTGATGAGTAAGAAAAAAGATGGCAGTTTCAGCACAGATGTTTCTCTCCCTAAAAATTCACAACACGAATTCAAATACCGCATTAACGCCGCAGATTGGGTAAACGACCCTACTGCAGACAGCGAGCAGCCGAATGTATATGGCGGCAGCAACAGCGTGATCAGCTTGTAAAAGTCTGGAGTTAGGAGTTGGGCGTCTGGAGTGGAACCATACGTTACGCCAGACCGCTCACTGTTATCGGGTAAAATCTATTTGTTTTATTTGAATTATTACCAGACTTGGTTTTACAGCTTGTTGATGGTGCAGGAGTTCAGTAGTTTAAAAGGACGGAACCCTCTGTGAATCTCTGTTACGCTGTGTTTCCGTGTTAAAAAACCAGGCCATTATTATTAGGGTAAGTGAGCGTTTGTAAGTTTTTCAACACAGAGATACAGAGATTGGGAGTTACACAGAGGATAGCAGCTGTTTTGAACGGACAACCATGACTCCAGACTCCTGACTAAAAAAAACAAGGTATCCCCTTTTTCCTGATCCCTTCGGTAAAGAAGTACTGAAAACTCAGTTCCAGGCTGCCGGCCATTTTTTGTTGGCGTTGGATGTCGGAGCTGGTGATATCATAACTCAGTCCTAACTGGTAAGCAGGCGTACGTAATCCCATATAAGGGTACAGGGCATCTTTTGCCCGCAACCAGGCACCCAGGTAAAATTCAGTTTCCGTAGCACCCAATGCAAATCCATATGCAGCACCTGCTGTGTAGGCACTGGCGCCACCCTGTTGCATCATATGGGCACTGAAGAAAAGCTGATCCTCGTCGTTTACCGGAAATGTGGCACTGGCATGTACCGTATATCTCGAAGCCAGTGTACTGGTGGTAGTACTGAAATAATTCAGCCTAGGTTTCAGCACATGGTACATGGCCGCTCCAAACGTAAAACGGTTACCTGATTCATCTTTATAGTTATACAGGATGCCGGCATTCAGATCTGCATACGACACAGAGCGGTTATTCATTGTTTCGCCGCTGGGAATACTCAGGTCAAAATTATTGCCGTTAAATTGGTTGTTGAAATAGAGTTTACCAAAATCAATACTGCTTCTCGCCAGGGTAACCTGTATACCTATCCCGATGCTTTGATCGCCTGCTGCATCCAGTCCTTTGTGAAAACCTGTTGACAGAGAGAGATAATTACTCTGATAAATACCGCCGGCTGTTTTATCATACAAAGCATGTACACCCAATCCCCAGCGATCATTCATCCCAATCCGGTTTTGCATAATTCTGCTATCAAAAGAAACGGTTCCTGTAATGTAGGGATCTCCTACGCCCGACCATTGGTTCCTGTAATTGAGTGCCAGCCGTTGCTGTCCATCAAAATACCCGGTAAACGCGGGATTAAAAGTGAGTGGCGAGCTGAAGTATTGCGAGAAATGCGGATCCTGTGCCAGTGAGAGCCGCGTAAAAGCGACACCCACCAACAACAACAGTAACCAATAATTACAGGATCTTTTTTTCATTTTATTTAATTGACGAGCAACACATTTCCATTTCGTTTAAAGATATTTCCATTGCCATCTACTGCTTCAGCGATCCAGGTATAAGTGCCCACAGGTTGTAAACGGCCATTGTATTTTCCGTCCCACCCATTCTGTGGCGATGCATCATTGGTTTGAAATACCAGGTTACCCCAACGGTTATAGATCTTGAAGTATACCAATGAACGAACACCCGATAGAATCGGATAACACCTGTCATTAACCCCGTCGCCGTTGGGTGTAAATCCATTTCCGACAAAAATATTTCCATCAAACACCAGTTTCACTGCTACCGTATCGGTGGTGGTACAACTGGCACTGTTGGTAATGGTAACCGTGTATTCGATATCGTTGTTCAGTGTGGCCATGGGCGATTGTACGCTGGTACTGTTTAATCCCGTTGCCGGCTGCCAGCGGTACAATGCCCCCAGCGACCGGGCCGTCAATGGAAAAGCTTTTCCTGCCACCGCTTTTACAGTGGGGTATCTTACCGGTACCCTGGCAGAATCTATATAGATAGCCGCAGTGATCGTTTCTGTGAAAGATGGGCAGGATAGATTATTGGCCGTAAGCGAAACGGTATAATTCCCGGCAGTTGCGTAGGTATGTGTGGGTGAGAAAGTATTGGTCAATGCCCCATCACCAAAATCCCATAACCAGTTTATACCGCCCGAACTGGCATAGGTTGAAAGATTACTGAAGCTGATCGGTGCTGCTACGCAGCGACTGTTCAATTGTAAACGAAGAACCGGTTTTACCAGTTGGTCTATCCGCAGGGTATTAGTGGCTTCACGCACACATCCTTGCTGCGAAATAAAACGAACCGAGTATAGGCCAGCACTGCTTGCCTCGTAAACTGCATTGGTGGCACCGGTAATCGGAGTCTGATTTAACAGCCACTGGTAAGCAAACGCATCCGTGGCATTCAGTTGCAGCGATGAGCCGCTGCACACATAATTCACTGCCGGTGTTTGCAGGTTTCCGGTAGGTATGGGATACACCGTTACTGTTACCGGCAAAACAGCAGAGCAGGCCGAACCAGGTGCATTGGCTTTAATATAATACACACCCGAAATACCCACAGCAGCGGGATTTAACAGGGCGACACTAAGTGCCGCATCTGTAAAATAAGTATATACCAATCCATTATCGCTACCCTGTGTAATGGCGGGCGAGCTAAGATTGACTGTTTGCGGCGCACAAACAGCCGTAGGGTTCTGTATGGTTAATGAAGGAGGATTATTAATGACCACCGTTACTGCCCCGGAGCTGCTGCAGCCGGTTGGCAGGGTTCCTTTAATATAATAAGTACCTGCTACACCGGTAGTAGTGGGCGAGGTAAAAGCAATACTGGTGGCTGCATCGGTAAAGTATGTGAATAACGTACCGGCCGTACTGCCTGCTGTTATAGCCGCTGCGGTAAGATTAACTGTGCCAGGTGCACAAACGGCAGCGGGGTTGGTAATAACCAGATTGGGTAAGGGATTTACGGTTACTGCAGCAGGTGCGGATGTAGCACTGCACCCATTAATATCTGTAACAGTTACGGTTGGGTTACCCGATGTATTCATGCTGATGGTTCGGCTGGTGGCCCCTGTACTCCACAGATAAATAGCTCCTGCACTCGCAGTTAAATTAACCGATCCACCTGCGCAAAAAGTAGTAGGTCCAAGAGAAGTGATTGTTGCCAACGGCAATGGATTTACCGTAACCGTTACAGGGGCAGATGTTGCATTACAACCATTAGCGCCTGTTACCCTTACTGATGGCGTTCCGGAACTGGTTACGCTGATGGTTTGTGTGGTGGCACCCGTGCTCCACAGATAACCGGCCCCCGCACTCGCGGTTAAACTAATCGACCCACCTACACAGAAACTGGTTGGCCCACTGGTAGTAATGGTCGCTGTTGGTAATACATTTACCGTAACATTTATAGCTGCAGACAGGTTACTACAACCATTGATATCCGTTACGCTTACCGTGGGAGACGAAGTACTGTTTACTGTAATAGACTGTGTGGTAGCCCCTGTACTCCATACATAAGCAGCTCCGGCGCTGGCGGTTAAACCAACTGATCCGCCGGCACAGAAACTGGTTGGACCGCTGGCGGTAATCGTAGCCGAGGGCAATGCATTTACCGTAACAAGGGTAGCAGCCGAAGTTCCCTTACAACCATTTCCATCGGTTGCAGTAACGGTGAAGGTTCCACTATTGGCCACGGAAATAATCGATGTGCCGGCGCCGGTACTCCAGCTATAGGAAAGACCGCCTGCCGCTGTAAGATTTACAGAACCACCTGCGCAAAAAACAGTGGGTCCGCTGGCGGTAATCGTAGCTGTGGGCAAACCATTCACTACCACTGAGGCTGTTTGCTGACAACCATTATTATCCGTATAGGTAATCGTAGCGTTACCGGCAATCAATCCCGTAACAAGTCCGTTTGAACCAACTGTTGCAATGGCACTGTTTGAAGATGCCCATGGTGTAATTGCAGCTGCGGTTCCCGATCCTGTTAAAGTAGCAGTAGTGCCAGCACAGAGATTTGATATACCTGTGATAGAAGGTAATGCATTCACCGTTACTGTTATTGGGGAAGATGTTGCCTTACATCCATTAATATCAGTAGCAGTTACAGTAATTGAACCACTACTCGCTACGGATATTGCGTTTAATGCTGATCCAGTGCTCCATACATATGAAGTACCGCCGCCAGCTGTTAAGGTTACTGAACCTCCCGCACAAAATGTAATAGAAGATCCTGCTGTAATCGTAGCTGTCGGTAATGCATTTACTGTTACTGTTGTTGGGGAAGATGTTGCTTTACATCCATTAATATCAGTGGCAGTTACAGTAATTGAACCACTACTCGCTACGGATATTGCGTTTAATGCTGATCCAGTACTCCATATATATGAAGTACCACCGCCAGCCGTTAAGTTTACCGACTCTCCCGCACAGATTGTAGTTAGCCCCCCAGCTGTAATGGTAGCTGTTGGCAATACATTTACCGTTACTGTTGCTGTTCCTGAAGCAGAATTATTACAGCCAGCAACACTTCCATCAGATACTGATACAAGCGAATAAGAAAAATTGCCAGTTGTGCCTGTTGGAACAGCTACTGTAGAAGTATTCCCCGATGAAGTGGTAACCGTTTGACTTGCTCCACTATTGATCTGATAGGTAAATGTATAGGGTGCCGTTCCGCTGGCTCCGGTAAAAGTAATAGAGGAAGATTCATTCTGACAAACATTAGCCGTACCGGAAACACTGGCAGTTGGCAACGAACTAATTACAACTGTTGCAGTACCGGAAGCGTTATTAGTACAGGCTTTTGTGCTGCTTTCCTGCACAGATACCAAACTGTAAGCAAAAGACCCTGCACCAGATGTAGGAACAGCAACTGTAGTTGTATTACCCGAAGTAGTAGTAACTGTTTGATTAGGTCCTCCATTTATTTTATACGTAAAAGTATAAGGTGCCGTTGCATCACTTCCGGTAAATGTGATTGAAGGATTAGCCGCATTTAAACACACCGTGGTATTTCCTGATATAGCTGCTGTTGGCAAGGGCTTTACAGTAAATGGGGCTGAGTTATCCAGTGCACAACCTGATGCAGAAGCAGTAGCGATTAGCGTTCCTGTATATGAATTTGGCAATGCAGCAGGCGGAATATTTACAGATAAATTATTTCCCACTCCTGGAGTAAGTGTTCCAGACTGATCAGTAAATCCATTATTCAAAGCAGTTGTACTCCAAACTATAATATATTCATCTGCAGTAGTTGTATAATTTACAATCAGCGTATTACTACCTTGACAAACATTAAGATCAGTAGGAGGGGAATTAACTGCAAAAGTTGGATTGGCTGTTGCTGCAACGATTGTAACTTTTATCGTATTACTTAATTTTTGACCTCCGCCTACCAGATCAACCCTTCTTCTATAATAATAAATTGTTCCCGCAGCGCCAGCGAGTGCACCTTCCTGAAATTGCTGCTGGTTAGTAGCTACTATAGTAACTGTTGAGAAATCAGCAACGGTTGCCCTCTCCCAATAGTAATTCAAGTAAGTTCCACTTACATCTCTGATCGAAGTAAAGTTAGCAGGTGTTGCCCCAGTGAGAATACATTGATTCCTGGAAATAGCACCTGCATCGGCCTGCCCTTGAACTAAAACCGGTAATACTACGAGAATAACCGTTAAAATGAAGAGTAGTAATGTTGGTTTGTTCTGATTAATCGTTGGCCACCTCTTACTCTGATACAAACTAACGCCACACCCTTCTAAACCAGGATGCAAAAGAAGATGTACGGTTCGCGGTTGGTTACGGTGCATTAAGTGGAATATTGTACGTGTAGGGAAAGCCCAAGGTTTTCGGGTAAATTACGTCAAAAAAAAGAGGCTGGTTTCCTTGTTACTGCTGATATTAGATCCCCCTTTTTATATAAATAGACAACCCAATCCCCACATTTGTTGTATCACAAACGATTCTGGTGGGGATTTTTGCCCATTATTCCACAAAATGCTGGTTCCGCCTCTGCCATAAACCTTGATATTCAATCAAAAGCATTTCAATCGGGCATGAATGACCGTATCACCAAGACCTTTAATCCCGGCGATCGTTCATCGATCATCCTCGAGAAAACAAAACGAAAAGACTGACACATTCATACCGCTATATGGCCGTTTATCTGATTTGATTATTTTGTTTTACGGATCATTTTACTATTTTCGTTCCCGCAACGCCGGAACCACCTTAAAAAACGGCAGCATCTTTTTACCAATTTTACGCCCATGAACAACTAAGCAGAGCTTAGGCAGACATCATTGAACGTTTAGGCTCACCTCTTACTATCACACCCACAATGGTTATCCATTGTAATTGGTAAATATTCATTTTACATTCTAATTCATTTTCGTAATGACTGTTCATACAACTCATGAGAGAAAGCCATCTCTATGGTCTAATCTCAAAACATCTCTTAAAAGCGAACACCAGGATTTTACCACAGGCAGTATCCGGAAAGCCATTTTTATGCTGGCCATTCCCATGATCCTGGAAATGTGTATGGAATCTGTATTTGCCGTAGTAGATATTTTTTTCGTAGGCAAACTGGGACCCAATGCCGCAGCGGCAGTGGGTTTAACAGAATCTTTTTTAACCATCCTCTATTCGGTAGCCATTGGGTTAAGTATGGGCGCCACCGCCATGGTAGCACGCCGTGTAGGCGAAAAAAACCATGACGATGCTGCCAAAGCCGGTGCACAGGCAACTCTGCTGGCTTTATTCGTTTCTGTGTTGATCAGTATCATTGGTTTCTTTTATGCCGGAACCATTCTTTCACTGATGGGTGCCAATGCCGCTATTATTGACATGGGTACTACCTATGCCCGCATCATGCTCGGCGGTAATATCGTGATCATGCTGTTATTCCTCATCAACGGAATTTTCCGCGGTGCGGGTGATGCTACTATTGCCATGCGCAGTCTGTGGCTGGCCAATATCTGTAATATCATTCTATGCCCCATCCTTATTCATTATTTTGGTTTACCCGGAGCAGCCATGGCTACTACTACGGGTAGAGGTATTGGTGTATGTTACCAGGTATACCATCTGTTTAAAGGAAAGGGGATCATTAAAATTCATCTCAGGCATTTTATACCTGATGTGTCCGTGTTGAAAGGCATTTTTAAAATTGCTTCTACCGGTACCCTGCAGTTCCTGATCGGTTCTGCCAGCTGGATTGCTATGGCAAGGATCATTGCCGGTTTTGGGGGCGATGCCATTGCCGGTTATACCATCGCTATCCGTTTGCTGATCTTTTTCCTGATGCCCGCCTGGGGACTGAGTAATGCAGCCGCCACACTGGTGGGCCAGAACCTGGGTGCCCGGCAACCCGATAGAGCGGAGAAGTCTGTGTGGAAGACCGCGCAATACAATGCCATTTTTATGGCCATCGTATCTGTGTTATTTTTTACCTGTGCCGAATTCTTTGTATCGCTGATCAACAACGACCCTGCTGTGGTAAAAACAGCCGTACTTGCATTGCGTATTGTAAGTCTGGGGTATATTTTTTACGGCGTAGGGATGGTTATGATCAACGCTTTTAATGGTGCCGGGGATAGTAAAACACCTACCTGGATCAACCTGTTCTGGTTCTGGGTATTCCAGATCCCCTTTGCTTACCTGCTGGCCATTGTATGGAATATGGGACCCACCGGTGTATTCATTGCCATCGTAGTAACAGAAACCTGTATTACCATTACGAGTGTGATCCTGTTTAAGCGCGGTAAATGGAAACTGATCAAGATATAGGATTTGCGAATAACGGATTAGCGGATGGCGGATTAAGGGCCGATCTCGGCGTAAACTCCCTGTTCTCTCGTTCTCTGCGGTGAATAGATCTCACTTTCACCGCAGAGACGCAGAGAGGCAGAAGTTTCGCAGAGAAAGAATCCGCAAATCCGTCATTCGCTAATCCGCTAATGCTAGAACCATCCTCTTCTCCGGAACAAAAACACCATCCACACCGGCACCACCAACATCAATCCCACCGCAATAAAAAATCCGTATTGATGGTGCAGATAAGGTATGCGGTCGAAGTTCATACCGAAAATGCCGCCAATCACTGTGGCGGGTGCCAGTAAACAGGTTACTACGGCCATTACTTTCATGACCTCGTTCATCTTCAGGTTTACATTACTGAGGTAGAGGTCCTGCAGGTTCATCATCATATCCCGGTAGTTTTCTGCGAGATCATTGGCCTGTACAATATGGTCGTAAATGTCTTTGAAGTATTTGGTAGTGCGTTCTTCCAACAGGTCGCTGTCGCTGCGGATAAAACCATTAATAAGCTCCCGCACCGGACTCACATTCCGTTTTAACACGATCAACTCCTTACGCAGGTTATTGATCTCGGCCAGTGCACGGGTATTACTGCTGCGGATGATCTTTTCTTCGAGCAGTTCAATATGTTCGCTCAGTTTCTCCATCACTACATAATAATTGTCTACAATCATATCCAGCAATGCATAACAGAGATAATCGGCACCGCTGATGCGGAGTTTACTATTGCTGACCCGCAACTTCTCGCGGATCGGATCAAACACATCCCTTCGGGCATCTTCCTGAAAAGAAAGCACAAAATCTTTACCCAGTATAATACTGATCTGCTCTGTTTCTACCGCACCGGTACGGTCGTTAAAATACAGCATATTCAACAGGCAGGAAAGTACCGGATCCAGGTCATCCATCTTGGGCCGCTGGCTAACACTCAGAATATCTTCCTGTATCAGCACGTGAATATTGAAATAGTTACAAACCTTTTCTACATCCGCTTTTCGGATCCCGTCAATATTGATCCAGCTGGTATGATGATTGTCTTTAAATGGAAAACAATCCGCGATACCGGTAAACGATTGTTCATGCAGGTGCTCCGGTGAATAATCAAACACACTAACGCTGATCTCCTGCGCTTCCTCCCGCTTGGGCACCACCGTCGGGTTCACCTGGAAAATATCCCTGGTACGCCGGGTGTTGAATAGGGAAGCTACTTTGAAGTATTTCAGGTACTTATTTTCTGGCATGATTTGAAGGTACGGATAATCTTAATGAGTGAATGAGTGAATGAGTGGATGAGTGAATGAGTGAGTGGGGATAAATATCAGGAGAAAAGCATTACCCATAAACCCCACCTTCTCTAGGTGAATGCCGATCAAAACATTCTCTCATTCACTCATCCACTCATTCACTCATTGATTTACCTTCGCCCCATGCCCATCCTCCCGCAACCACAATTCAAAGCCCCGTTCTGGCAATACAATGGTCATTTGCAGACGATTGTTCCGAGCCTGTTCCGTAAAGTGGATTTCCGTTACCAGGAAAGGGAAAGACTGGAACTGCCCGATGGGGATTTTGTAGATCTGGACTGGCACAGAACCGGCAGTAAAAAACTGGTGATCATTACCCATGGACTGGAGGGTGATTCCGGCAGACATTATGTGCTGGGGATGGCTAAATTGTTTACACAGAACGGTTTCGACGCCCTGGGCTGGAACTGTCGCAGCTGTAGTGGCGAGATGAACCGCCTGCCCCGGTTTTACCACCATGGAGATGCGGGTGATCTGCGCCTGGTCATTGACCATTCGATCCGGCAATATGGTTACGAAGAAATTATACTGGTGGGTTTCAGTATGGGCGGCAGTTTAAGTTTACGGGCAGTGGCCGAGTTTCCGGATGAAGTGCCGGAGCAGGTAAAAAAAGTGATCGGCTTTTCCGTTCCCTGCGATCTGGTGAGTAGTGTGAAGATCCTTTCGCAATCAACCAATACCATTTACAGTTCCCGTTTTCTGCGCAAACTCGGCGGGAAAATCAAGGCCAAAGAAAAAATATTCCCGGAGCAGATCAGTTATACGGGGTATGAAAAGATCAAACACTTTGCAGACTTCGATAACCGCTATACGGCTCCCTTACACGGTTTTACAGATGCTTTTGATTTTTACACTAAGGCCAGTATAAAACCTTTGCTTACAAACATCCGGATACCTTCCCTGATCGTGCAGGCTAAAAATGATTCTTTTTTAACACCCGAATGTATGTGCGAAGAAATCATTGCTTCCCATCCCTACCTGTTCCTGGAAACACCGGCACAGGGTGGTCACTGTGGTTTTATGCAACAGGGTTCTGCTATCAGTTGGGCAGAATTAAGGGCGCTCAGCTGGGCCACCAGTGGTCGGGACGCTCAAAGCGGCCCGACCACTAATAGCCCAGGTTCATAATGAAACCTTACCCCCCATCTCACCACAAACCAACCACTGTTAACCCGGTTCGTTCAGCCTCTTACCAAATCTTTTTTAATATCTCCTCATCCAACACCCCATAACTATCCGCATAAAATGAGAATGACCCATACCCCGAAAGGGCCCATACCAATTTCTCATTGCAAATCAAAAAATGATCAGCCCCTGTTAATTGTCTGAAAGAAGAATAAGGCCAATCTTCCAGCTTTTTAACAAGATTTGCTTTTACCGGATTTTGATGAATGTAATGCATGCAGGTAATAAGATAGCTCCCGAGGGTCGGGACGCTCAAAGCGGCCTGACCACTAACACACTTCGCCTTCGTCTTTTGCTGAAATAACGAACCAGTCGTACCATTCTGTTTATTAACAGCCTGCGAGTAACTGCTAAGCAATATCCCCAGTTGATAAGAAAATTCCTGCATAGGTTTACCGCCAAAAGAAGGTCTTTCTGCACAGCCATTTGCTGTAGCCATCACCAGTAAATGAAAATGATTAGGCATCAGGCACCAACACAACATTTCGCAGGCAGGAGAAAGCTGTTTGTGGATTTTCTGCAAGAAAAACGCATAGTTTTTATCGCTGAAAAATATCCTTTGCTGGTTATTACCTCGATTATAGATATGATATACTTCTCCGGGAATATAATGCATATGGCAGCCTTTGCCATTCGGGCAGCTTCAACTGCCTGAATAGTGGTTTGGAATAGACGATATACATTCTGCTTACATCGGGGTTGTTACCTATAGGGGGTGTTACCACTGAATCAATTTACGCCCCCGCCCTTAACGGTCAGGCCGCTTAAGCGTCCCGACCGTTAAGGGCGGCGATGGTCATGCGGATTTCGCCATAACTGATCTCTTCGGGCAAATGGTCTTTGATCTGTTTTAAACCCAGACGCCCAAATTGGTTGGCGGCCGCTTCAATCAACTCTCTCTTGTCAGTGGGTACCAGTTCATCTACGTCCAGAACTCCAATGGTGATATAATGACTGAGATGTGTTTCAACAGTAGTTAACGCTAATTGTCTTTCCTCCGCTATCTCTCTTATCGATTTTCCCGAACGATACATATCATAGCTGATCCGTTTGGTATCCGAAGCCCGTTCGCGCGGGGCACTGGCTTTTCTGATACGCGGCGTTTTTTTCAGGTCGATACGGGTAGCTATTTTATGTTCGATACAGTAATCCTGTACTTTCTCCAGAAAAGGCATACCATACCGTTCGGTTTTATAGGCACCAAAACCAGTGATCTTCGGGAGATCGGTTTTTACCAGCGGAAGATACGTGGCCAGATCCAGTAAGGTACTGTCGCTGAAAATCAGGTAAGCCGGTACATTCTCTTCGTGCGCTATACGGTTACGCAGCTGCTTTAGTTCTTCGAACAATCCTTTTTCATAAGCATGCTGCTGGTAGATCTCCGGTTCTTTGGCTATCACTACCTGCACCGGCGCAGACAAGTAAACTTTTTCAGCTTTGAACAATACCGCATTACTTTTCTCCGCCAGTTTCAGTACAGGATACTCTCCTTCGCTTTGCTGCAGGTAACCGTAATGCAACAGTTCTTTCACATAGTGCAGCCATTCTTCCTTCGGCTTGTCCTTCCCCACACCATACACCGATAATTTTTTGTGCTCCTCACGGATCTTTTCGCTGTTACTGCCTTTCATAATATCCACCACATAACGCATTCCAAAACCCTGGTTCAGCCGGTAAACCGTACTGAGAATTTTCTGCGCAATAACGGTGCTGTCCTGCAATTCGGGTTTACTCAGACAATTATCGCAGCTACCACAATAGTCGGGTGCCTGTTCTCCAAAATAAGTAAGCAGGTATTTTCTGCGGCAGCCACGTGTTTCGCAGAGTTGTACCATCTGGTCCAGTTTCTTCAGCAGAATCTGCGTTTGTTCGGGATTATTCTCTACCTGCGCAAATCCTTTCAGTTTCATTACATCACCTGCGCCATAGAACAGAATGGCTTCGCTATGTAAGCCATCGCGACCAGCGCGGCCTGTTTCCTGGTAATAGCCTTCTATATTTTTGGGCAGATCGGCATGCACCACAAAACGTACATTGCTTTTGTTGATGCCCATTCCAAAAGCAACCGTAGCCACCATGATCTTGATATCATCTTTCAGAAACAGATCCTGCCGTTCATCGCGAATGCTTTTCTCGAGTCCGGCATGATAGGCCGCAGCACTATATCCATCCGCCTGCAGATCGGTGGCCAGACTTTCAGTGGCCGCCCGGCTTAAACAGTAAATAATACCACTATCTTCTTTGTGTTCTTCGAGATAATCAACCAATACATCGTAATACCCTTTTTTGGGCTTTATATAATAATAGATATTAGGACGGTTAAAACTATTTTCAAATACCTGGTAATCCGTTACCCGTAACTGCTCAATAATATCTTTCCGCGTCAGTGTATCCGCTGTTGCTGTTAAGGCAATGATGGGGAGGGAGGGAAACTGTTGCTTTAACTGACTCAGCACGCGGTACTCGGGCCTGAAATCATGTCCCCACTGACTGATACAATGCGCTTCATCAATCGCAAACAAAGACACTTTGATCTCTTTTAGAAAAGACAGGAACTGTACTTCGCCGCCCACCAAACGTTCCGGCGCCACATACAGCAGTTTTAATTCGTTGCGGCGCAATTGCTGCAGAATGTCTGCCTGTTCACCGCTGCTTTGGGTGCTGTTCAGGAAAGCGGCTTTTACACCACTTAATACCAGTGCATCTACCTGGTCTTTCATCAAGGCAATCAGCGGACTAACCACAATGGTTACACCAGGTAAACACAGCGCGGGTACCTGGTAACAAAGGCTTTTGCCTCCGCCGGTGGGCATCAGTACAATGGCATCTTTGCCCGATAGCAGGTGTTCGATAATGGCCGCCTGGTTATGCCTGAACTCGGTATAACCGAATACAGATTCCAGTACATCGGCGGGTGTGGCTATTAATGGAGATATCGTATTGCCCTGTTTCATGAAACTGCAAGATAACAAGCAAATGATGCAATTGGATAAGCATTAATACGCTAAAAAAAGGGTGTTTTCCCCGTTGCGGAAGCGGGGCGGGTTTATTTTTTTTACATATCCATTGATCCCGGGAAGCAGTTGCTCTTACTGCTGCCTGTAAACATCCGATATACTATGAAAAACCTTCCCAAAGGAAAAGGCTGGTTAAAAGACTATCCTGATTTCCGCGACCAGACACCATTCAGTTCCGAACTAACCACCAAACAGGTAGAAAGAGGTGTAAAACAACCTGTAAAAAAACTGCTGGAGCAAATGAGTTCCGCCAAAACCTCAGCAAAAGGGAAAAAGAAAACCAGTATCACGCTTCCCAAAAAAGTAGACCTGCGCGCCTGGTGTTCGCCTATCGAAGACCAGGGACAGATCGGTTCCTGCACGGCCCATGCGTCTATTGGTTTGTATGAGTATTTTGAGCGGCGGGCTTTTGGCAAACATATCGATGGCTCCCGCTTATTTCAGTACAAAGCCACCCGTAACCTGTTGCAGCAAACCGGCGACGATGGGGCCTATCTGCGAACCGCCATGGCATCGCTGGCCCTGTTTGGAGTAGTGCCCGAAAAATACTGGCCCTACGATGAAACAAAAGTAAATAATGAGCCAACCGCTTTTCTGTACTCCTATGCACAGAACTTCCAGGCCATTTCCTATTACCGGTTGGATGCTGTGGGAGTTAGCAGGCCTCATTTACTGGATGCCATCAAAGATCACCTGCACAAAGGGCTGCCCTCCATTTTTGGTTTTACCTGTTATACTTCTCTCGATCATGCCGAAGGCGGAAAAATTCCCTTCCCTGATAAAAAAGAAGATTATACAGGTGGACATGCCATCATGACCGTAGGGTATGATGATACGATGAAGATCAGCAACCCACTGAACCGGGAGCTGGTTACGACCGGTGCCTTCCTGATCCGTAACTCCTGGGGAGCCGGCTGGGGCGATGCGGGATATGGCTGGCTGCCGTATGAGTATGTGCTGAAAGGTATTGCAGACGACTGGTGGACGATGACCAAGGCCGAATGGGTAGATACGCACCAGTTTGGTTTATAATATTGTTTCGCTTCAACACTACCCATACATAAAACAAAACGGCTTCCGATGGAAGCCGTTTGCCTAACTGTATTCTGCAAGGTTTACAATTCTCTGATCCAGATATTCCGGTAACTCATGGGGTTACCACCATCCATGCCATGGTCCTGTAATACCAGTGGCTCTTTATCACTATGCGCTTCGTACTTAGGCTGACCGATCCATTCGGTATGTCCCTTGATAGCTACATGGTTCTGCACCAATACGCCGTTATGTAAAACAGTAATGGATGCGGGCGTTTGTAATTGACCATCCGAAAAAAAACGGGGTGCAGTAAAAATCACATCATAACTCTGCCATTCGCCGGGTTTGCGGCTCGCATTCACCAATGGCACATGTTGTTTGTAGATACTGCCTGCCTGTCCGTTTACATACGTAGGATTATTGTATGAATCCAGTACCTGTAATTCATATCTCCCCATAAAAAAGATGCCGCTGTTGCCGCGCGATTGACTGGCACCGGCAATGGCAGCCGGTTCTCTCCATTCAATATGTAACTGGCAATCGCCAAAACCCTGTTTGGTAGCAATATTACCGGAACCTTTTACCACGGTTAAAGCACCATCTTTCTCTATCTTCCAACCGGGGGCGCCGCCTTTCTCTTTCTGCCACTGCGCTACATCTTTCCCATTGTATAAAACGATCGCATCTGAAGGCGCATCTGCCGCTGTTTTACCGGGCGTTACCAGTTTGGGAACGGGTTCCCAGAATTCTGTTTTAGCGGCTTCTTTTACCAGGCTATCCATGTTTATTTTCCGCTGCGCCATAGTGGTAACCGTAATGGCAAGTGCAGCAGATAAGAGAATTGGTTTTTTCATATAGCTAATCTATTAATAAGTCGGTAACCAACCCAAAATTTTCTCCTGCGGATTGTATGAGCCACTCCTTATACTTTAGGAAGCTGATACCCATTATGGTACTGCTTCAGTAAATATTGCTGGTTAATGGCTTCATCTTTGAAGCGCTGTTTCGCAGCATCCCATTGTAATTTCTGCCCACTGCGGTATGCAATATTCCCCATCTGCGAGAAACAGGCAATATCTGAACCCGCCTGAATAGGGCAATGCAGATCTGTGAGCTTGCGCGATTTTACCACATCCACAAAATTGACCCAATGGTTATCCAAACCATTATCGCTTGACTTATGGAAAGGCTCTACCACTTTGTTCGCATTCTTTTTTTCTTCCAGCACTTCCCAGCCACCGCGGTTGAGTACAAGGGTTCCGTTATTACCAATAAAGGCAATACCATGGTCTTTGCCATAATTACCGTTACCGATACCTACGGCATGATCCCATACAATATTGAAACCATCAAACTCGTACATCGTCATCAATGTATCCGGTGTTTCATCGGCCGAATCGGGTTTGGCAAATTTGCCGCCCACGGCTGATATAGCGCGGGGGTTGGCCACTTTCATCCCGATCAATGCATAATCCAGCAGGTGTACGCCCCAATCCGTCATCAACCCGCCTGCATAATCCCAGAACCAGCGGAACGTAAAATGAAAACGGTTGGGATTGAAGGGAACCGTAGGTGCCGGACCTAACCACGTTTTATAATCCACTCCCGCCGGAACCGGCGCATTGGGTTGTTTATCGAGGGGTTGTTTCCAGTCGAGATAACACCAGACTTTTACCGTGCGGATCATACCCAGTTTACCGCTGTGTACATAATCAATGGCATCGCGGAAATGCTGCTGGCTGCGTTGCCACTGGCCTGCCTGCACTACTTTGTTGTATCGCTTTTGTGCATTTACCATGGCGCGGCATTCGCCGATAGAATTGCCTACCGGTTTTTCTACATACACATCTTTACCCGCTTCGCAGGCATGTATCATCTGCAGTGCATGCCAGTGATCGGGTGTACCAATGATCACGGCATCAATATCTTTATTCTCCAGCAGTTTGCGGTAATCACTGTAAACGGTTACTTTGGAACTGTCTACTTTAAGTTTGGCCATATCGCCCTGGCGGCGCGCAATCACATTTTTGTCTACATCACAAACACCCACCAGGTTTACACCAGGCACTTTTACGGCAGCCGTAACATTGCTCCATCCCATTCCATTGATGCCGATAGCTGCCACATTCAACTGATCGCTGGGGGCAATACTGTTTTTGAAATAGGCAAAAGCAGAATTGGGTAAAGCAGAACCCAGTAGCCCACCACCTGCTACCATGGCTGTGTTCTGTAAGAATTTTCTTCTGGATGACATAACTGAACGGATTAATGATTGAGGACAAAAATTAATCAGTTTTCGGGAGAATGCAAGTAATGATGGGCAAACAGTTTACGAAATCGATATCGGAAAAATAACTGCCTTTTGGTCTGCATATCTTTTCCCGCAAAGGCGCAAAGACGCGGTAATTTACAGGGCTGGTTTGATGGCAGTACGATAGGCTGGCTCGCGGTAAACAGGTTCCGGACCCTCTGTTGGAAAGTCTTCTGTCTGTAGTTCTATCCTGCGGGTAATATCGTTCAATGAAGTAAGCCGTTGTACGGTATAAGGGATGGTATCCAATCCGGATACAAACTTGAGTATATACGTATAGATCCCGATCAGGTTACCCGCCAGTATGGTGGAACCCGAAACCGTATTCGTGATCAGCAGAGAAATACCGATCACTACCATCACCATCAGTTCCATGATGCCGAAGTTCCATGCTTCCTGGTCGCTGATGCGCACCTGCCAGTGGCGGAGGTTGTTGAAATGTTGCGAGATAGCCTGGTTATCGCCGGAAGAAATGATGTCTACCTGTTTTTCCAGTTCATCGTTCTTCAGCCGGTTCAGTCTTTTCATCCGCTTACCATATACATAACTGATACCCAGTACCGGTAACAGTATGGCCAGGCACAATACCACCACCGAACGGTCGTAGAAGTACAGAAGTATGGCAGAGCCGATCAGGTTATACGCTGCTTCCATCACATAGATCAGGTCGAACTCCAGAAAATCCACAAACTCGCGCGCCAGCGTAGAGTGGGCGCTTAGCTTAGACACATCAGCCTGGGTAATACGGCGCGATAAAAAACGGGTAACGAGAGAAGTATAAATGGCAGAATAAGTACGCGTATCATACCGATGCCGCAGGGTTCCGATTACCAACCAGGCCAGGTGAACGGCAGACAGGAGAATGAGTCCGCGGTAACTGCCCTTGATCAGGTCGTTCACCGCTTCGCCCAGAAAAAAAGGACGCATCAGTGATCCCAGCATTTCGAGCGAAAACAATACATAGGTAACCACCAGTCTTAACCGGTGTTTCTGCATCAATTTCTTCAGGATCTCGAATCTGGACATGGTATCTCCCCGCTGATTTGTACCTGTTTGACCGGGTAAATACCCCCCGGTTAAAATGTACCGCTGTTTTTAACAGCCCTTTGGCTGTAGCTGTTAGACCTGTAAAAAGGAAGGTTGTTTAAGCACTGCGTTTTTCTTCGCGGCTGGTGACCGAATTATTGGGGATGCCAGTGATCCTGCCCCGGCAGACAGGTGTACCACACTGACAATCAAATGGTTCCATATTTTCGTCGAGGAAACTGGCGTAATCGAGGGTCAGTTCTTCGCCCGATCGGATGGCGCGCAATGCTACTACATCCAGGCCATTATAGGCGGTATTGGGTTGGCAGGAATGATTCTGGGGCGCCCATTCGGCAGGGTTATCGTCCCAGAGCAGGAACAACTCCCGGCTGAGGGGGTAGGCATAACGCCGGAAAATCAGTTGATCGGCTTTGGTCCAGTTTTCCTGCACCGAGCGGCGGGTGATGATGCGTTGCGATCGGCCCTCCCCCTTAAAAACAATCTCACCTGCGGCTATATCGCAGACTGCATAAATTCCATAACCGGCAATGGCCGTTCCTTTGATCCGGTATTTTTTCTGTTTGCGCCGGTGGCGGGCCAAACCTTCGGCGATCATGTGGCGGAGAAATCCTTCCTGGCCAATACCATCGTACTGCAGGATAAAATCGGCCGAGCCTTCATATCCATCCCTATAAAAAACAGAGCAGGTAAAATTGATCTCGAGAAAAAAGAGTTCCCCCTTTTCATTCAACCGGAAATCGAGCCTCGCATAACCGGCACCCTGAAATCCCTTGAATATTTTTTGTGCGGCTTCGCGGAGTTGTTGTTCGATCACCGGGTCGGTGCAGGGAATATTGGCTTTCGGATGCAGTTCGGAAGTTTTTAAAGCATAGGTCTTAAAAGCAAATCCTTCTGGGAAAATATATTCCACGGGTGTAAAAGTAGTAGCGCTAGTGCCATCTGCATTGGCCGCGATCAATACCGTAAACTCTCGGCCCGCGATATATTCTTCGGCCAGCAATTGCGGATAGGCGCCGATCGTATGGTTCACTTTGATCCGGAGTTCCTCAAGGTTACTTACCAGCGACTGTGCATCCACCCCCAGACTATCTCCTGCTTTGGCAGGTTTTACAAAAAGCGGGAATTGTAATGATGCAACAGCAGTTGCCAGATCTGTTTCCTGCTCAATTAATACATAAGAAGGGGTATTAATGTTTTCGCAGTAAGCCACGTATTTCATCAGCTCTTTAGGCGGATCGTATAAGAGGGTGGTTGGTCCGGTATAAGGCAGGTTCAGCAGATCCAGTGTATAGATCACATCTATCGACGGTACTTCCCATTCCAGGTATCCTTCGCAGAGGTTAACAAAAATATCATAGCCCTTGTACTGCAGTTCCTGTAACTGGCGGTAAGTAGTGAGTTTGTTCAGAAACACATGGTGTACTTCTGCTTCGGGTAAAAGCTGCTGCAGGTTACGCGGCGGATCGTAGTGCTGGTAATCTACCTGGGTGGTTGAGTAATCGGGTTGGAGTACGCAGACTTTCATTTTCTCGCAGGGGCCGTTTTATAATTTATTTCTACGGAAAGCATCTTCGATGATATCGGTAATGACCGCTGTGAAAGATACGCCGCTCATCCGTAAAATGGCACCGATGGAGGTATAATTCTCATCTTCACTTAAACCGCATTGCGCGTTTACTTCGAGTACATAGAGTTGGCCGGTGGCAAAGTCTTTGCGAATATCTACCCGCGTATACCCCGTTCCGCCGCAGGCTTTGTATGCTTCCATACTGATCTCCTGCAGGGAAGTATGTAAGTCTTCATCAGGCAACTGGTATTCATAAAAATTCGCTTCTTCGGGCATCGGTGTTTCGTCTTCATAGATCTCCCATAACCTGTCGAATGAAAGGAACTTTTCTGTTTCTGGTAAAGAGGCATGGAATACCCTTTCTACCGGTGTTAACACATAACACTGTCCGGGAAAAACAGCCGACCCCAGGATCATGGTGGTAAACTCGGCTCCCTGGATGAATGCTTCGGCAATGATCCCATCCACCGCCAGGTTCCAGCCACGGTATCCTTCGAACATCTGCTGCAGCTGCAGCTGCAATGCTTCTTCCGTATGCACCACATTGCGGGTACCCACTCCCATGCTGCCGCCTGATACAGCGGGTTTCAGTATAATGGGCGAGCCCAGTCTTTGAAAAATGCCCGACAGATCCTGGTCAGGATCCGTGATCGCTTCCCAGGCAGGTGTGTTCACACCGGCATTGTCAAACGCCTGCTTCATCGGAACCTTGGAAGTAGTGATGCGGTAAAAATGTTCGTCGGAACCGGTGTATACCAGTCCTTTCTTTCCGAGTAATTGCACCACAGAAATACCGGGGGTACCATTCACTTCATCGCCATCGCATAAATTCAATACTACCGGCATCACCAGTCCTTTGTTTTTTTCTGCGAGGATGGTATCTATCACAGCAGGATAGTTAGTGATGGTTACCGGTTGCCATTGCCATTCCAGGTGCAGTTCGGCAAATACCCGGGTATATTCCGCAATGCTTTGTGTAAAATCGTAATAATAGTCAAGGTTGGCATCGGTAGTAACCAGCTGCGGAGCCAATACCCATACTTTGATGGGCAATGGGTATAAACGGGTAATTCTTTCAGCTGGCAGCAACATAGAACTAAAGCTTCTGGCGGTTCAACAGTTGTTCGCTGATAAAAGGGGTGAGGCGGTAACGGGCTGCTTCTTCCGCTGTTAAATAAGCGGCTCCTTTGATCTGGTGTAAACAGCAGCTGTTACCACAAAAACAATCAAAGGGTTGCGCCATTTCCCATTCGGTTGAGGGATAAAAAAACAGTAGTTCATCACCCGGTTCTATTTCCCGTAAAGCCAGCAGTTGCATCTGTTGGGTATCAAAGAATACATTGGGCGCGCAGCTATGGTTTACGTATTGCAAAAAATCAGGACTGAGTGTAATATGTTTCTGTTCTCCTGTTTGGATGGTAAGATAGGTGGCCGTTTCGAGGATTTTTTCTGCTTCAAATAGACAGATCGTATCGCCTGCATCAAAAAAGGCGGCGGCATGCAGTGATTTTTCGCCGGTAAGGCCGTTCTGCATCACATCTGCAAAACCATGTTTGCTTACCATACTGTAAGCGGTAGTAATCGCAGTGATCATAAAGCGGGAAGTGTTAGAGAACTAATAAGTCTAAATTTCCTTAAAATATAGATGGATAGTTGTGTTAAGGAGATTTAGTACTCCACATTTACACCCCGAATTATTAACAACACTTATGGCACTGCTGTTTGCCAAGCTTCTATTCATCACGGTGAACTGAAGAAGGGGTGCAGACAGCTGCTACCTGTTTTTTTGCTTGTGGATGATTCTCATTACCAGGATATACAGGATCTGGTGAAAGATTTTACGAGGGTAGCCTGATAGTCGGTTTTTTTTCATACAACCAGCTGAGCAAATGAGCCCACGCCCTTACAAGTTAACAGAAAAAAACAAATGACGTATAATCATACGTCAATAAATTTCTGCTTTGCATTGACCTTGTTGTTTGATGACCAACAAGGAAAAAATATTGGCCCGTTTTGCAGCACATTTAACCAGGTTGCGCAAGGAGAAGGGACTCAGTATCCGCCAGCTGGCGGCCGAGGCGGGTTTGGAATACAGCCAGATACAACGCATAGAAAAAGGTAAAGTGAATTTTGCCTTTACCACTTTAACCGCGCTGGCGCAGGGTTTGGGCATAGATCTGGATGAGCTGCTGGCAGAATACAAAATCCCTAAAAGCTAAGTAACGCTACAAAATACCGTGTTTTAACGATTGTGGAAACACTTCCCGCTGCTTATATTACGCAGGCTGTTTACCCGTTAAAAAAGTAGTTTCTACCGTATTAATACCTAACGGACTAAGCAAACAAAGCCGGAAATTTCGGTACAGTAGGTAGAAAATCTACCTATGGGGTAAACCAGCAACCGATCTAACTAACCTTTAAAACAATGGTTATGTTCAGGAGAAGTATACGGGTAGTGATTGCAGATGATCATTGTCTGTTCAGGAACGGGTTACGTAACCTGCTTTCCCAGATCCGCCATATCGAAGTTGTTGGAGAAGCCATAAATGGCCAGGAACTGGTTCGGCGTTCGGTGGAGTTATCGCCGGATATCGTTCTCACAGATATCAATATGCCCCTGATGGATGGGATCCTGGCTACCCGCGAGATTGCCCGCAGAAGACCGGGAACCGGTGTCATCGTATTATCTGCCTATAACAAAGAAGAACCCATTCTGCGCATGCTGGAAGCCGGTGCATTGGGTTATGTATTAAAAAGTGCCGATAATGAGGAGATTTCGGAAGCCATCAATACGGTATCGGAACACAAACCATATTTCTGCAGGGAGGTTACAGAAAAGTTAACCGAAATTGTTTCCCGCAACTACCAGTTACCGCCCGATGCTGATCTGCATTTTACCGACCGCGAAAAAGAGATCATGCGGCTCATCTGCCGCGAGTTTACAAGCAAAGAGATCGCCTATAGCCTGAGTTTGAGTAAAAGAACCGTAGAGGGTCACCGCACGCGCATCATGGATAAAGTGGGTGCCAAGAGTATTGCGGGTATTATTACCTATGCTTTCCGAAGCGGCATCTGTACCCGCTAATAAAAAACCCCTCCGGTAGTGGAGGGGTTCGGAAAAATATAAACAGTTATTAATAACCCCAGCTTTTCATAACTCGCAGATCTTCTTTTACACAGTCCAGCGGCGATTTGCCCTGGTAAGATTCCTGCTCGATGATAAAATGCAAAGTGCCGCCGGATTTTTTGCCCAGATCGGTAATGGCGCGGGTATTGGCTACCCCTGTGCCAAGAATCGTACTCTCGTATCCATCCATGCTGCCTTTGGCAGATTTGATCTCATCTTTTACGTGCAGGGAAACAAAACGGCCCGGATGTTTTTTAACGATTTCATAGGCATTGGCACCGGTACCATATAAGTTGCCCATATCGAGTTGCTGAGCCACCAGTGAAGGATCTGTATTGTCTAAAATAATGTCATAGACTTTCTTGCCATTCAGCTCCTGTGTAAACTCGAAATTGTGGTTGTGGTAGCCAAAACGCATACCCGATTTCTTACACAGTTCCCCGCTCTTATTAAATACTTCCATGTAGCGGAGCATATCATCGTAGGTTTTGCGCAGACCCTCATCCAGCCAGGGACTGATTACCAATTCCTGTCCAACGATGGCAGCATCTTCTACCGTGTATTTCCAGTTATCATTAAAATCCTTTTTGTCGGCATTCCAGTGGTCGCGGCCCATGACGGTATGCCCGCTGGGCATCTGCATGCCATGATCAACCAGGATCTTTTTAAATTCTGCGGCACTGTAGCCATAAAATTTGCGGTTTACATAATTGGCATGTTCTACATATTGATAGCCCATATCGGCCAGCGCTTTGAGGGTACCGAGGGGATCTTTTTTCATCTCATCGCGTACAGAATATAATTGTACACCGGTAATTGTTTTGGGGGCAGCGGCGGCAAAAAGATCACGGGAAAATACGGTACTACCGGCCAATACCAAAGCCGTTTTCTGTAAGAAGGACCTGCGGGAATTGTTCATGGATTTTTTGATTATAGGGCGTTATGCAATCGGGTTAGGGCTTCAATATACGCAATATTTTGTGCTGAGAAAAGCGGCAATTTATCTGCATAGGGGAACGATACTTATACAAATCCTATCTCTTCAGTATACCAAAATCTCTGTGTTTTCTTTGTTACTCCCTATCTCTGTGTTAAAGGATTAAATGGATAATGCCGGGTGAATGCATTTTCAAGACAGAGACCACAGAGTTTGGGAGTTTCACAGAGAAAGGCAATGAATCAGGCTGCTGAACCAATACCAAACTATCTTTTTTTCTTCAATGGATCCAGCAGGTAACCAAGGCCGTTCAGTTGTATCACATACATGGTTTCCAGCAAAATACCCAGTTTGCCTTTGGGAAAACCTTCGCGTTGCAGCCATTCGAGATAATGGACGGGGAGATCACAGAGAAGGCGGTCTTTGTATTTGCCATAGGGCATACGCATGGTTACCAGCTCCAGTAATAATTCGGGATGGGGTTGGGAAGTGTCGAAGGGCATGGGGCGAAGGTAGGCAATGAGCGAATGAGTGGGTGAGTGAATGAGCGAATGGGGGGAAAGCAGTTACTTTGCAGGATGAAAACGGCGAGTATACAGGAACTGAAACAGGAATTGCAGGCCAGCAGTCAGCACAAACTGTTGGAACTCTGTCTGCGACTGGCAAAGTTTAAGAAAGAGAACAAAGAACTGCTCACTTTTTTATTGTTTGAAGCCCATGATGAAGAAGCTTATTTAAACGGTGTGAAAGAGCTGATTGATGAAGCTTTTACCGAATTACCCAAAGCCAATCTCTACCTCACCAAAAAAAGCCTGCGCAAAATTCTGCGGATCGCCAACCGGTATGTAAAATATGCAGGGTCCAAACTGGTGGAAGCTACTTTACTCATCCATTTCTGCCGGAAAATGAAAACATCAGGAATCCCTTATTCCAAAAGCACCGTGTTGCAGAATTTATACGAGATGCAGTTGAAAAAAATAAATGCCGCTATGGATGCCCTGCATGAAGATATCCAATACGATCTCCGGAAAGAGCTGGAAGGATTATAATATTATCCCGGTTGTTTGATTTCAAAAAGCGGCAGCTATTAACTCTCCTCTTCAAAATATAATTTATAATAGTGTTTTCCCGTCATCTCATCATAGCCCTTTTCAATCAGGTCGCGTCGGCCATGAATGTACACATGAAAGTTTTTATCCAGCTTTAATACACTCTTAAATACCCGCTGTTGTTTTTTCACTGCCGATAGATGGATGTCAAATTCATCTTCAATGGTTACCTGCCTCGCCAGTTCATAGGTTTGTTTGTATTGTGTAAAGCTATCAATCACTTCGGGGTGGTGTAACACTTCTTCGGCAAATTCATTGAGTTTAAATTCGTCTTTGGTTTTGAAGTATTCCATGCTGCGGTTCAGCATATCTATCTGTTCGCTTTTATTTACTTCAAACTTTTCTGCCAGTTCATTACTGATAAAGAGTTTGCACATGCCCAGAGCCGCATCGGTATAATGATAACTGTTGGCACAGCGGGTAACCTGCAGAAAATCGTTGATCCAGTACTGCGCATCGTTCTGTTTATTCGTATTATCCACCACACATACTACATAACCCTCTGTCCGGTTCTGTTTGAATACCAGACAGCCTTTATCGAGTTTGTTGATATTGATCCCGTCTTCTGCTATCACTTCCCAACTCTCGCCGTGCGGAAATACTTTCAGGAAAGTTTCTTTGGTTTCACTTTTAAAAATACCGATGGCTTCTGTGTATTCGGTTCCAAAAGGTACATTCTGGAAATGCGCCACATACAGTTCTCCTTCTTTCACCCTGGCATGGGTGCTTTTGCTGTACAGGAACTGGGCCAGTTGAGCGCTATACAGTACCATTTTTTTGGGTTCATCAAAGAGTCCGTTTACGTACTGGTACACTTCGTTCATAGCCAGATCGCTCAGGTGGGTAAAGCAGTATTGCTCATGTTCGTTAAAAGGACCCAGAAAATATTTAGCGAGTAAACCCCGTACAATTTCATCATTCAGGGTAAGGGGATTGGCAGAAAGCTGCAGGGGCTCACCCCGGGTGGGGTTACCTACTTTGTGAACGATTACCTGGCTTAATTGTACACTATCGATACTGGTCATAGGTTGCGAAGATAGAAGTAGTCTGGAGTTGGAGTTAGGAGTCTGGCGTTTATTTTGACACAGTTCTGCAAAAACGCCCTGTTTTTAGCGGTGGTTTAGCGTGGAAAATACAGGCAGGACCTGTATTTCGCAAAATCAAATTCGTATTTCGGCGAGAAAAATCGCACCTTTACATCAGTTTTCGTATTCCGCGGAAGCCCTCTCAACTAAATAAACCCCATGTACACACAGATCTGGAGCAAGTATCTTCCCATTATCAAGATTTTATTGAAAAGAACCGCTAATGGAGACCAGGTATTGGATCTGAACAGGATTGATTTTGAAAGAGCAGGCAGTGGCCGTAAAGCGGGTTATAAATTCAATATCGAATTCAACAAGGGCCGTGTGGCCAATATCATCAGTGGTTCTGCACTGGCTTCCGATCTGGCATTTGTGATGCTGGAAGATGTTAATGTAAAAACCATCCTACTCGAGAATCACTTCACCGTTTCGCTGAATACCAAGTTCCAGTTAAGCCTGAAAAGGGTTACACCGGCAGAAGACTAACTTACTTATCTACTAGTCTTACTTTCTGTATCTCTCTGAGAAAAAATGTACCGCAAAGGCGCCGAGGCGTGGCAAAAAAGCAAGCCGCTCTTTTTCTTTTTTGACTCTTATTGAAAGAGCCTCTACCTATCAGTGTACTGATTAGAACTGCGGGAGCTTTCACTAAGAGAAAAACAAGAGAGAAAGAGCAAAAGAGGGATTGGGGGGCTCTACAAAACAAGATCCCTCTCCGTATAGCCACGATTCTGGATTGTCCCATACAGGTTTTTAACACAAGGGAACTATAGCATACTTTTTACCGAGCCACCATCGAGCGTTATGGTCTGGCCTGTGGTATACCGACTGAGCGGACTCAACAGCCAGAGTGCCAGACTGGCAAAATCAGCCGCTTCGCCCAGAGCGCCTACCGGAATCTGGGCAATGGCTTTCTCCCTCACTTCTTTAACGGACAAACCGGTCTGTTCACTTTTTTTCTGGTAGATGCGGTCAATAGCGGCCGTATTATGCGAGCCCGGGCCAAGGATATTAAGTGTTACCCCGGTTTTGGCAATTTCCTGCGATAAAGTTTTTACCATACCCACTACGGCCACCCGCAAGGAGCTGCTGAGCACCAGGTTTTCAAGTGGCTGTTTTACCGAAGAACTTTCTATAAACACTACACGGCCATAGTTATGCGCAATCATTTTCGGAACCAGCGCCTGGGTCAGTTCCACTTTCCAGCGAAGGAGTGTTCTGTAAGCATTGTCCCAGTCTTCCAGGGTCGTCTCCAACACCGTTTTGGCAGGTGGTCCACCGGCATTTACCACCAAACCGTGTAACTGCCGGTTGCCGAGCTGGGTTACGAGTTGTTGCATTACGCTGCTATCAGTGATGTCTCCTGCTACTACCTCAACCCTGTCTGGAGCCAGTGCAGCTAATGTTTGCAGTTTTTCTGCGCCTCTGGCTACTGCAATAATACCAGCACCCTCGGCGAGTAATGCTTCAGCAATGGCTTTACCAAAACCGGCACTGGCACCGGTAACAATGAATAGCTGGTTGGAGAGATGGAGGTTCATAAAGTTCTGTTTGTGTAATGTAAAGTTAGGTTCCCGGATGGAAGAAAATAGTATCTGTGTATTGCCAGATCATCAACAGTAACCTGCTGCATAAAAGAAAGACCCGCTCATGTTGAGCGGGTCCTTTTTAAAACCAATTTCCAATTACTAATTATTAATTGCTAATTTTTAATTCCTCTATCCTCTTGCCTTAATCAACTGCACCACTTTACGCTTCGTTCCCTGTATCAGTTCCGCATAGTAAGTGCCGCTGCTGTAACTATGGCCGATCTGGAAAGTACTGTTCGATCCCAACTTCGATCTCGCATCCACTACCCTGCCCGCTCCATCCATCACACGCAGGTTCACCGGTGTTTCATACTTACTCTCCAGTTTCAGCGTGAAGTAAGTTGTACTTGGATTTGGCATCACTGTCACTTTCAGCTCCTCTTCGCTCGTAGTGGTCACTTTCTCCGCAGATACCGACTGTGTTACTCCCTTGTTGCTGTTCACCGATGTAATCGGTGCCGCAGGGGCACTGCAATCGTAGCTGTTCCAGATCACTTTGTTGCCCTTGCTCTCTACTTCCTCGGCTATGAACAGACCTGTCATATACACATCGTCCTGGCAGTTAGCAGCTGCGTGTGCACTATGCGTACAGTCGTTGTGATCATGACCTCTGTGCTTACAGTCTTTGCTGTTATGCGCTTTGTGGTCACAATCACCATGTTTATCGTCGTCATAGTCTGAGTCGGTAGCCGTTACACGCAGTTTGCCATTCGGCATCAGCACATTGGCGATCACCCGGGTATCTCCACCCTTC
>DASWXD010000026.1:0-19241 GCA_036405675.1 Sediminibacterium sp. | reverse complement strand
GATGGTGGTGAAAAATACTTTTTGGTCGGCTTCGGGTTTCAGGCTGCGGATGATTTTCTGTTTGGCTTCGGCAGAAAGATTATAAGGGCATTTGGTAACGATAATGATCTGGGCCCGTTTGGCAGATGACCACTGGTCGCGCAGATCGCCGGTAGGCAGAAAAAAATCCTGTGGGTAGAGATTGCTGAAATCGGTGAGCAGAATATTAAACCCTGCTCTTACCACCCGGTGCTGGAAGGCATCATCGAGGATGATGGTCTGCAGATCCGGTACATCCTGCAGTAAATGCGGAATGCCCACGATTCTTTCCTCGCAGGAGGCCACGGCCACCTGGGGATATTTGTTATGAAAGAGCATGGGCTCATCTCCTATCTCGAGCGCAGTAGTTGTCTGGTTGGCCAATACATAACCCTTGGTTCTTCTTTTATAGCCCCGGCTTAAAGTGCCTACTTTGAAGCGCGGCGAAAGCAGTTCCACCAGGTATTCCACCATCGGTGATTTGCCCGTGCCGCCTACAGAAAGATTGCCGATGCAGATCAACGGAAAATTGAATTCGGCCGATTTGAGGTATTTTTTATCAAATAACCAGTTACGTATCACGATCACCAATCCATAGATCAGTGAAAAGGGTAATAGTAAAACACGGAAAGATTTCAGGAAGATCGTGTTAAAATTCATAGGTCTGCTGCGGCGTGATACAATAGGTTAAAGGTACATCAAAATGCCCGGTGTCGCTGATCTCTTCAATCGGATCGAAATAAGAAAAGCCGATCTTAACAATATCTTCGCGGCAGGCAGCCAGGTACCGGTCGTAATACCCCTTTCCATACCCCACCCGGTACCCTTTTGTATCGCAGGCCAGTAAGGGTACCAGTACCAGGTCTATCTCGGTGGGTTGTAATACTCTCCCCTCTTTGGGTTCGGTGATACCGAGTGAATTGGTTTGGTAAACAGTGTCTTCGTGAATAGCAAGGGCTGTCATTTCGTAGCTAACCGTATTGGTAACCGGATAGGCCAATACCAGTTCGGGTAACATGTGGCGGAGATAACCGGTAAAAAGATGGGTATTGGGTTCTGCCTGACCGGATAAGGGCCAGTAGGTTAATACCGTTCGGATAGCCGAATAATCGAATTGCTGAAATTGTAACAGCAAAAGATCATCCAGTCGCAAACGTTGTTGCGGGTCAAGTGCGGCTCTGCGGGCCTTGTATTCTTTTCTGAGGGTTTCTTTGGTCATAGTCAGCTCCCAAAGGTACCGGATAAAACGGGTTTCAGGCGAAGGGCCTGTTCACGGATCTCGGCAGCGTTGATGGACTCCATCCGGGCAATCCGGCCCAGCGAGGGGTACCCGGACCAGCCTACAATTTCATCTTCGTACTGCAGGTAATCATCGTTAAAGATCCAACCCGCTACATCGATGCCATTGTTCCTGCACCAGGCGGCGGTTAAGAGAGAGTGATTGATACTGCCGAGATAATTGCGGCTTACCAGGATCACCCTTGCCCGTAAGGCTATGATCAGATCGGCAACGGTATGTTTGGCAGATAAGGGAACCAATAAGCCCCCCGCCCCCTCTATGATCAATGGGCGATGAATAGTAGACAGGATCTGTTCTGCCTGCAACACGATCTGCGATGGTTCAATCTCTACCCCATCTATCCGCGCAGCAATATGCGGCGAAGCCGGTGTTTGCAAACGATAGGCTTCCGGGTGTACCACGGAATAGGTATTGCAGAGGAGGGATTGTATTTTTTCTGCATCGGTACCATCTGTCAAACCCGCCTGTACGGGTTTCCAGTAATCTGCTTCCAGCGCTTCGGTAACAATGGCTGCTACCAGGGTTTTGCCTACATCGGTTCCGATACCTGTGATGAAAATGGGGGCTTGCATGAGTGGGTTATTGGTCTATTGGTTTATTCGTTTACTGGTTTATTGGTCTGTTGGTCTATAGTTTATTGGTTTACTGGTCTATTGGTTCGTTTGATCAATCCGCCTGGGAATCTGATAATAATGCCTGCAAATAAACCAGTAAACGAATAAACCAATCAACTATTCCTCCCGCACGAAGAAAGAAAATAAGGTACTCCCGTAATTACGGACAAAACTGAAACCGGCAAAGTTTTCATATTGGTTGCGAGGGGTGTGTTCGAGCACAAAGAAACCGCCGGGATTGATCAGTTTTTTGGCTACAATGATCTTGGGTAGTTCATCAATGCTGCCCAGTGCATAGGGCGGACCGGCAAAGATAAAATCGAAGGATTCCATACAGGTATTGAGATAGGCAAACACATCCATTTTCAGGATCTTTACATTTTCTGCTCCCAGCAGATCCATATTCTTGCGGATAAACGCATGCATGGTATTGTCTTTCTCCACAATCGTCATATCAGCTGCCCCGCGCGAGGCAAGTTCATAACTGATGCAGCCGGTGCCGCCAAACAGGTCAAGGGTTTTGATGCCTTCAAATACCATCCGGTTCTGCAGAATATTGAACAGCCCTTCTTTTGCTATATCTGTGGTAGGCCTTGTGTAGGGCATTTTAGCCGGTGGATGAATTCTTCTGCCGCCCCACTTGCCGGAAATGATCCTCATACAATCAATTTATGAAAAGGGGTAAAATAGTGCAGGGGATATTCTCCCGCTGTTTTAAAAATGCCATCGGGTTCCGTAGTAGCGAAAGTGATCAGTCCGAACATCGGTTGTAACTGCCGGTGCAGTTCCGAACCCGTATCAAACCTGCCACTGATCTCCAGTTGCGACTGAACAGGATTGAGTGCGAACTGGCGGTTCAGGTTGGCCAGATGGTATAATACATCTTCTTTGTTGTCGTAGCTAAAGGACTGGACCAACTGCAGTTTGCCCTCCTTTACCACTACTGCTATCAAATGGTTGCTGTAGAATACCAGTTTGATAAAATGATCGGGCAGATCCTTTGTCTTCAGGATATTTTCTACCAGAACCGAATATATATGATGCGGTTTATTCAGCAGAAAATAGCGGTTTACCTGTTCGTAAATAGTCTTTTTAATCCGGTACACATTTACCATGGGAGAAGCAGCCGCAATGGTATCCTGTTTGATTTCATACCGGCTGCTTTCTCCATACACCATCGACAGAAAATCTTCGGCAGCCACAGCAGAAAATTGGGAAGCAGGCACCAGCAGTGCTTCTTCAAAATTGTAATAACAATGGATATCGCGGTAGGTGCGGTTCAGCAAAAGCGACTGGCTCTTCACTTCATGCAACACATCAATCCACTCAGCGGCACTCTCCTCGATATCGAATATTTCCATGGCCTCGGTTTCTCCGGAAGCGGCTCCTTTTACCAGGCAGGCTACATGCGTATGGCTGAACTCGAGTACCAGTTGGTCTTCCTGCGAATGTGTGGCACCCGAAATATCGTTATAGTAACTGATGGTTCTGCTGGTCATGAAACGGAATTACATTGCAATGATATAAAAAAAGCCTAAGGTCGTAAAAGCGATCCTGTAAAACTGCAAAATAGTAGCTTTGCGCCACATTATGGGAAAAGCCTTACAAGATATCAACCTGCAGGTAAATACCGGCAGCCGGCAAATACTGGGTATTGCACTTCCCATTACAGCGGCCATTATTGTACCGCAGATCAATTTTATTACGAATAATATTTTTCTGGGTGGACTGGGGCAAAAATCACTGGCCCTTGCCGGGATCACCGGTGTGTATTACCTCATTTTTGCGGTGATGGGGCATGGCCTCAATAACGGTTTGCAGGCACTGATTTCGCGTCGTGCGGGCGAGAACCGGATTGATGCCATCGGTAATCTTTTTTCGCAGGGTTTACGGGTGGCCATGGTATTTGCAGTATTGGGCATTCTGATTACCTGGTTTATAGCCCCAACGGTACTGGGTTGGTCTTTGCACGATCCGGAAAGTGTGCAGATCTGTGTCAGGTTTCTCAATATCCGGATCCTGGGTCTCCCCTTTTTATATTTATACCAGATGCGCAACGCATTGCTGGTAGGAACCAACCAGAGCAAATACCTCATTATCGGTACAGCTACAGAAGCGGTCACCAATGTATTCTTTGATTATTCGCTGATCTATGGAAAATTCGGCATGCCGGAGCTGGGTTTTGATGGTGCGGCTTATGCTTCCATCATTTCTGAGTTTGCGGGACTGCTCATTATTTTTATCGTGATCAGGTTAAACGGCGTGGCCAAACAATTACACCTCTTTAAAAACTGGGCTTATGATGCGGCCAATATAAAATTGATCATCAACCAGTCTTACCCGCTCATTCTCCAGCATGGCATCAGTGTAATCAGTTGGGAGTTTTTTTATATCCTGATAGAACACCATGGCGAGCGCGATCTGGCAGTATCCAATACCATGCGGAATATCTTTGGTTTCTTCGGTTGTTTTACCTGGGCATTTGCGGCTACAGCCAATACCATGGTGAGTAACGTGATCGGTCAGAACCGCGAGCATCATGTGAAGGAACTTATTTACCGCATCATGGCATGGAGCCTGGGTTTTGCGTTACTGGTCTGCCTTTTCCTGAATATATTCCCACACCTGTTTTTATCTATGTACGGACAGGGTGAAGACTTTATTACCGCTGCCATACCCGTTCTCCGCGTCGTATCCAGTGCGCTGGTGCTGATGTCTGTGGCCGTGGTCTGGATGAATGCCGTTACCGGAACAGGGAATTCCAAAATGAATCTCCTCTCGGAAGTAGCCGCAATTACTTTTTATTGCATTTACGTGTACATCGTACTGGAAAAACTCAAACTACCGATTGCCTGGGGCTGGGCCAGCGAGTGGATTTACTGGACAACGATCTTTGTGCCTTCATTCTGGTATATACAGAGTGGCAGGTGGAAGAATAAGAAGCTGTAGAACGGAGGAACAGATGAACAGACGAGCAAGGAACAGATGAACGGTTGATCGAAGGGAGAATAGAAAATTTGATTTTGGCATAAGGATTGCGGTTGATTTTTAAAATCAATTGTCTTATGAAAAAATCAGTTCTTTTACTGGCTGCTCTATGTTTCGTATTTGCGGCCAATGCACAGTTTTCTGCCGGACAGAAAATGATCGGTGGACAGGTATCCATGGGGTACTCAAGAATAGAATCATCCAATTCCTCCGTTCAGAAACAGCATAATTTTTCTGCTGGCCTCACTCCTATTTTCTATCGTTTTAAAAGTAAGAACAAGGTCAATGGTTATGGGTTGAACTATATTTATTTACGACAGAAAGCAGATATCGGGACACCAGGAGAGATTACCTATCAAAACCATTTGATTGGAGCCTTCTTTTCCCAAACGCAATTACAGCCGATTGCTAAAAATTTATACTTTATTTTAACGGGTACAGTGGGTGCAAACTATCAAATCCAGAAAAACAAGTCAAACGTTAGTGCTGTTGCCAATGATGCTAAAGGATTCAGCTTATTTCTCCGCGGAGGCATTGGCCTCTGGTATCAATTGAACCAACGTTTTATACTCACTACCCAACTGAATAACCTGCTAAGTGCCGAATATGGGTATACTAAAACAAGCAGTACCAATGGAACCAATACAACATCCGGCTCTACCAATGGGTTTGGTTTTACCACCGGCTTAAACGGATTCAGTCTTAATTCGCTGGGGATTGGGGTTAATTATCTGTTGAAATAGAGCAGAATCGGAGAACAAGGAACAGATGAACGGACTAAAATACACTCCGTTCATCTGTTCCTTGTTCAATATTCTTCTGTTCTCTACCCTTTCAGTTGGGTAACAAGATCTACATACTGCTGCATGGCACTCTCTTTACTGGTGCCCGCCAATTTCGCCCATGCTTCGTGTTTGAATTTGGCTACAAAATCAAAGGGATTGGAAGGACCGCTTTCGGTAGTATCGCCTTCTGTGGCCTGTTTAAACAGCGAATACAGTTTCAATAAGGTGTCGTTATCAGGTTTTTCTGATAATAATTTACTGTTGGCTACGGCCTGTTCGAAGAGTTGCTGGAGTTCCATGGTAATTAACAATTAGAAATTAATAATTAAAAATTAAACAGCGTCGGAACGCTGAAGCGGCCTGACGCCTAAACACCCAAAAGTACCGACGCCTAAACACCTACAAGTACTGACGCCTAACCATCCAAAAGTAACAGTATTAGATCAACTACTGCATCGATGCCAGTAACTTACTCCCTTCGGCTTTATAGGCAATATCATCTGTTGTTCTGGTAGGAAGTTTGACTAACCTGTTCAGTACTTCCATTGCTTCTGCGGGACGACGGTTGTCTTTATAGGCTTTGGCCAGGTCTAAATAGTTGCTTACAAAATACGGTTCCAGCGATTTGCATTTTTCCATGTATCTGATCGCATCATCCAGATTGCCTTCGGGTAAGCCTCCGTAAAATAATTTCACCGCCACTTTTTTGATACCGGATAAATTGGCCATTTCATAATGCCATTTACCCAGGGTATAATTGGCTCTGGCATGATTGGGGTTGATGGATAATGCCCGGTCTGCGTACAACTTCACATCTTTCACATAGGCTACGATCTTTTTGTTCTCAGTCTCTACATCCGTCATTTTACCCGCTACCATCGCCATCGCATAGGCTGCATCGGCCTGGTTACTATCGGCCTGGAAGGCACGGTTGGCAAAAGACAATGCCGTTTCGTAGTAAAGTCTTTTGCTGTTCTTATCGGTTTGCCGGTTACCCAGTGCCACATTCAGTTCGGCCAGTTTTACCAATGATTTCAGATGGCTTGGATTCTGCAGCAGTACCTGTTTGTATTTGTCGAGTGCCTCGGGTTCTTTTAATTGTTTTTCCAGGTTATCGGCTTCTTTCAGCAGGATATTGATCTCCTGTGCATTCACAGAAAGCATACAAACAGCACAAAAAAGGATCAGCAGGTATTTCATGCAATGATGATTAAGTGGTTGTTCTTTTGAGTGTAAAACTGACGCCCACGCTGCCTTCTATCTGCGTAATGGGCGGATATTTCTTGCGGATGGCGATCAACACTTCTTCTGCCAGAGAAAACTGTGCCAGAATCTCTGTAGCGATCTCTGTGATCACGGTTTCCAGCAAAGGTGTCGGTATGGCCATGCGTTTTTTCACCAACGCATACACCGCCACATAATCGATGCTGTCCGATAAATGTTTTACCGGCAAGACAGCTGGCTTATAATTGATAGTAATATTCAACTCAAACGCATTACCCAACAGTTTTTCTTCCTGGTAAATACCATGATGGGCAAAGAGGGTGAGGTTGTGTAGGTGGATGGAAAGCATTCGGTAATTACAATTAGCCATTAAAAATTAAAAATAGAAAAACGGAATCGGCATTTACATACTACTAATTGTTAATTTTTAATCGCTAATTACTAATTAAGATCAGGCGATTCCTTTCGCACTCAGATAACGCTCCGCATCCAGTGCGGCCATGCAGCCACTGCCGGCGGCAGTTACGGCCTGGCGATAGTTTTTATCCTGCACATCACCGGCGGCAAATACACCTTCGATATTGGTTTTGGTGGTACCGGGTTCGGTAAGGATATAACCGGTCTCATCCATTGTAATAAATTCTTTGAAGATATCACTGTTGGGTTGGTGCCCAATGGCCACGAAGAACCCGCTGATCGGAATTTCCTGTGTTTCCTGTGTCTGGTTATTCTTAACACGCACAGCTTCTACTTTTTTCTCACCCAGAATCTCATCCGTGTCTGTGTTCCAGTATACTTTGATATTGGGGGTGTTCAGTACCCTGTCCTGCATTACCTTACTGGCGCGCATTTTATCTTTACGGATAAACATATGCACCGTGGTACAGAGTTTAGAAAGATACATGGCTTCTTCTGCCGCGGTATCCCCTGCCCCCACAATGGCCACTTCCTTTCCACGGAAAAAGAATCCATCGCAAACGGCGCAGGCACTTACGCCAAAACCATTCAAACGCTCTTCGCTCGGAATACCCAGCCATTTCGCTGATGCACCGGTAGAAATGATTACCGCATCGGCTTCGATCAGTTTTTCTTCGTCAATCCATACTTTATAGGGTTGCTGACTGAAATCCACTTTGGTAGCCAGTCCATAACGGATATCCGCTCCCATCCTGGCTGCCTGTTTTTCAAAATGCACCATCATTTCCGGACCTTGTATACCATCCGGATATCCGGGATAGTTCTCTACTTCTGTGGTAATGGTTAATTGTCCACCGGGTTGAATGCCCTGGTACAATACCGGTTTCATGTTCGCTCTTGCTGCATAAATCGCAGCCGTATAACCTGCAGGACCTGATCCGATGATCAGGATATGTACTCTTTCTGTAGCCTCATTTGCCATGTGTAATTCTTTATAATGTTAGACGAGCAAAAATATCATTCCCTTACCGTTTTACCGCTTTGATTGTACACAAAACCGGTTTATTTGGGGATAATCAGGCTTTTGTACTGCACAGCATAACCGCAAAATGATCCCAGGGCCTGGTTATCGATATTACCGGTCACTTTTCCGGGTGTGGAAAAGGGATTGCCAACAGACTGCCAGGCAAATTCCCATGTTTTCCAGAAATCAAAACTGGCTTTATCAATATTGCACATTTTCACGATTACGGTATCGCCTCTTTTAAAATAACCGTAGTCTTCGAATTTTACTTTCTCATTTTTTGTTACGCCCTGGTCTATCTGGATATCGTATGTTTTACCATCAATGATCTGGTCGTCGAATACGCTGTTGATGCCCGGATAAAATTCACCCCGGTTGGTTTTGGTAAAGTAGCGGATATAATTGCCATAGCCCGGCGGGTCGGTCACCCGCGACATCAACACCACTTTATTCGTATCCGTATTAAACGGTGCTTTTTTCCACCACAGCGAATCGATCTTTTTCGCCAGCACCGGTATCTGTGTCTGAGATTGGTATACCTGTCCGCCGGTTTCAATTTTTAACCGGTAGGTTTTACCCTGCTCGCCATACATGGCATTGGCCGGGTCGGTACTGTAATAATAAAAAGTGTACCCACCCGTAAGTGGAACCGTATATTCTTTCAGTAAAACGGTTCTGTTACCATCGTTTACGGTTATTTTGGCCCCGGTAACGTAGGTGTTGTTCAATGTAGCTGCATCGATAGTAGAAAAATAATTGAGGGAGTTGGACAATACCACATAAGGTGCCTGCCCGGTTTCGATCTGTGCTTCTACCACCAGTTTGGGTGCCTGTACTTCGGGCTGTAACTGCACCGTTTTTTCGCATGCCAGCAACAGCACCAATGCAAATCCTAAAAAGCCCCATTTTTTCATACTGTAAATTTATATCGATTACAACAAGCAGAAATTATAAAAGTTAAGTAGGGTTTGCATGAGTAGGGATAGGGTAACCTGCAGGCGTATTTTCCGTAAGTTTTAAGTTATAGGTTCTGAGTTCTTAGTTTTAGGTTCTAAGTTCTGGGTAGGGAGTTTATTTATTCGGCATTTTCCGTTCATCTGTTCCTTGTTCGTCTGTTCAATATTCATCTGTTCCCTCGCTCCTTCTCCCCAAATAAAAACCCCTCCGTTAAGAGGGGCTGTTAGTACTTGTTTATGTAGCATTTTATCCCAGGTACGCTTTTAAAGCGTTGCTGTAGCGTGCTTTCTGCAGGCGTTTGATGGCTCTTTCTTTGATCTGGCGGATACGCTCTTTGGTAAGGTCGTATTTCATACCGATCTGCTCAATGGTAACGCCGTTTTCGCCGTCCAGGCCAAAATAGGCGTTTACGATCTCGGCTTCGCGTGGACTGAGTGATTTCAGTACGCGGCGGATCTCTTCGCGCAGCGAATCTTTCATCACATCTTCATCGGTATCGTCGCTGCCTTCCAGCAGATCCCCCATGGCCACATCTTCGGCTTCGTGTACCGGTGCGTCCAGTGAAGTATGACGGGTATTGCTCTGGAAAATATTGTTGATCTCTGTTTCGCTCATTTCCAGGATCTCGGCCAGCTCTTCGGTAGAAGGCTCACGCTCATGCTCCTGTTCAAAAGCCATATAGGCTTTGTTGGCTTTGTTATAAGTACCGATTTTGTTCTGTGGCAAACGTACCAGACGACCCTGTTCGGCCAACGCCTGCAGAATAGACTGACGGATCCACCATACAGCGTAAGAAATGAATTTAAAACCCTTGGTTTCATCGAAACGCTGGGCAGCTTTGATCAGACCGAGGTTGCCCTCGTTAATCAGGTCACTCAGGGAAAGTCCCTGGTGCTGGTATTGTTTCGCCACGGAAACCACGAAACGGAGATTGGCCTGAACCAGTTTGTCTAATGCACGTTGGTCACCCATTTTGATGCGTTGCGCCAAAGTAGTTTCCTCTTCGGGGGTGATCATCGGGATTTTGGAAATTTCCTGCAGATACTTCTCAACGGCCTGTGAATCTCTGTTGGTAATCTGTGTAGCGATCTTGAGCTGCCTCATGTTGTATAGTTACGTATTTATAGTAAACGATTCTAAGACCCCATTTGTTTTGTAAACGCTGTAAAGGAAATAGTTAAAGTAGTTAACGCATCCCATTCTGAGGCCTGCAAAGGTACGTTGGAACATCGAAATATGCCAGCTTTTGTGGAAAAACTTACGTAAATGGGCAAAAAAGCGCAGGCTTTTGCGGGGAATCTGTATAAATTATACCGCTATTGGCTTGGGTTACAGTACTGTTTCGGAGTATCTTCGCAACCTATGATCGATTTTCGCTCAGATACAGTAACCCGTCCCACCCCGGGAATGCTGGAAGCTATGATGAAAGCCCCCGTTGGGGACGATGTTTTTGGTGAGGACCCCTCCATAAACCAGCTGGAAAGCATGTCGGCCTCTCTTTTTGGGATGGAAGCGGCCGTTTTTTGTCCAAGCGGCACCATGACCAATCAAATAGCAATTAAATGTCATACGCAACCTGGCGATGAAGTGATCTGTGAAAGATTATCCCATATTTACCAGTACGAAGGCGGCGGTATCGCTTTTAATGCCGGGGCATCCGTCAGATTGATCGATGGTAACCGCGGCCGCATTACGGCCGATCAGGTAAAGGAAAACATCAACCCGGAAGATGTGCATAAACCCAGTACTACCCTTGTTTCGCTGGAAAATACCGGAAACCGTGGTGGGGGTAGTTGCTACAATTTTGCTGATATACAAGCCATTAAAGAGGTTTGTTTACAAAACAACCTGAAGCTGCACCTGGATGGTGCCCGTTTGTTTAATGCCCTGGTGGCCAAAAACGAAACCTGTAAACAATACGGGGAAGTATTCGATTCCATTTCCATCTGTCTGAGTAAAGGATTGGGTACCCCGGTGGGCAGTGTTTTGATAGGCAGTGCTGCCATGATCAAAAAAGCCCGCCGCATCAGAAAAATCTTTGGGGGTGGCATGCGGCAGGCAGGTTACCTGGCAGCTGCCGGAATTTATGCGCTGGAGAACCATGTGGCCCGTCTGGCAGATGATCACCGCCATACCCAACAGATTGCTGCGGCTTTGGAGGGAAAGGATTTTGTGGGTGAGATCTTACCGGTAGAAACCAATATCCTCATTTTTGAAGTAAAAGGAAGATACACGGCAACCTCTCTGGCGGCCCGTTTAAAAGAGCAGGGTGTTTTTGTGATGGCAATTGCACCCACACAGGTAAGGATTGTAGTGCATCTCGATATTCAGCCGCAGGATGTTACCCGAACCATTGACCTGATTAATAGTTTATAAGAAGAAGAGAATTTAATAGTAGAGCTATGTTACCCAGAATTAACCCAACGAATACACAGGCCTGGTTTTTATTGAAGAAACACCATGAGGAAGAAATGAGTCGCCGGCATATGCGCGACCTGTTTGCGGCTGATCCGGAGCGTTTTCAGAAATTCTCCATCCGCCTGGGAGAGATCCTTTTCGACTATTCCAAAAATATCATCAGCCAGAAAACCTTGCAACTGTTACTACAACTGGCAGAGGATTGTCAACTGAAAGATGCCATTCATGAAATGTTTGCCGGTATCAAGATCAATGAAACCGAACAACGTTCTGTGTTACATACGGCCCTTCGTAATTTTTCCGACACGGCTATTCTGGTAGAAGGAAAAGACATCATGCCCCGGATCCGCAAAGTTCAGGAACACATGAAAGCTTTCTGCGAAGAAGTGCATAGTGGTCAATGGAAAGGATATACCGGTAAAAAAATTAAATACATTGTCAATATCGGTATCGGCGGCAGCGATCTGGGACCTTTTATGGTAACCGAAGCCCTCCGCCCCTACTGGAAAGAAGGTATTCAAACCTATTTTGTGAGCAATGTGGATGGTACGCATATTGCCGAAACCCTCAAGAAAGTAAATCCGGAAGAAACCCTGTTCCTGGTAGCTTCCAAAACATTTACCACGCAGGAAACCATGACCAATGCCCACACCGCCAGGGAATGGTTTTTGAAAGAAGCCAAACTGGAAGCCCATGTGGCCAAACATTTTGTGGCTTTAAGCACCAACGAAAAAGAAGTAACGGCTTTTGGTATCGATAAAGCCAATATGTTCGAGTTCTGGGATTGGGTGGGCGGCCGTTATTCGCTCTGGAGTGCCATCGGTTTATCCATTGCCCTCACCATCGGTTACGATCATTTCGAGCAATTACTGAAAGGAGCCAACGCAGTAGATGAGCATTTTCACAAAGAGAAATTTGACAAAAATATTCCGGTGTTGATGGCATTACTCGGCATCTGGTACACCAATTTCTTTGGTGCCCAAAGCGAAGCTATTCTGCCTTACGATCAATACATGCACCGTTTTCCCGCGTATTTTCAACAGGGAAATATGGAAAGCAACGGAAAAAGCATTGACCGCAGCGGCAACCCCGTGAATTATGCCACCGGCCCGGTGATCTGGGGAGAACCCGGCACCAATGGGCAGCATGCTTTTTACCAGCTGATTCACCAGGGAACCTGTATGATCCCCTGCGATTTTATCGCGCCAGCCATCAGTCACAATGCCCTGGGCGATCACCATGTAAAACTTCTCTCCAATTTCTTTGCGCAGACCGAAGCGCTGATGAACGGAAAGACGGAGAACGGGGTGAAAGTAGAACTGATGAAAGCCAATAAAAGCGAGGAAGAGATCAAAAAACTGGCACCTTTTAAAATCTTTGAAGGAAACAAACCCACCAATTCCATCCTGGTAAAAGAGATCAATCCTTTTACACTGGGAAGCCTGATCGCTTTATACGAACACAAGATCTTTGTACAGGGTGTGATCTGGAATATTTTCAGTTTTGACCAGTGGGGTGTGGAACTGGGTAAACAGTTGGCCAACCAGATTCTGCCGGAACTTGTAACAGATGAACCTGTCAACGCACACGATTCATCTACCAATGGATTAATCAATGCCTTTAAAGCCTTTATCAAACCCTGATCATGGAAGGAGTAAGCATCAGACCCATAACGCCGGGCGATAATGCAGCCATGGCGAACATTATCCGCCGCAGCCTCGAAGAATTTGGTGCTGCCAGACCCGGCACGGTTTATTATGATGATTCTACGGATCATTTGTTTGAACTGTTTCAGGCTACCCCCAAAAGTGCCTATTATGTAGCGATTAAAGATGGCCAATTGGTAGGCGGTGCAGGCATTTTTCCTACGGAGGGTTTGCCGGAAGATACCTGTGAGTTGGTGAAGATGTACCTCTCGCCTGCTGCCCGCGGATTGGGATTGGGCCGGTTCATGATTGACCAGTGTTTGCAAAAAGCCAGAGAGAACGGATATCAGTCCGTATATCTCGAAACCATGCCCGAATTAAAGAAAGCAGTGAGCGTATATGAGAAATTCGGATTCACTTATCTGAAAGGCCCCATGGGTAACTCGGGACATAACGGATGTGATATCTGGATGTTAAAGACTTTATAAATGAAAAGAGCCGCTAACAGCGGCTCTTTCAGTTTTCTATAAGTGTGTATTACCATTTGTCTACTTCTTCAGAAGCCAGGTTAGAAGCTTCTGCATCGGCTACTGCACTGCTGACAGCTACCGGTGCTGCAGGCGTTTCAGCTACTACATCGGCTGCTTCTACCGCAACTTCTTCTGCAGCAACTGCGATTTCTCCACCTTCTGCATTGGGTGCGCCTTCTTCATCGTATTCATGGTTGAAAGCATCGAAATCAAAATCCGGCATGAGGTCGGTTTTTACGTAGTCGATGGCTTCGCCAAGGGCTTTGATAAATTTGTTGAAGTCTTCCTTGTACAGGAAGATCTTGTGCCTGTCGTACCCATTGTCATCAAAGCGCTTGCGGCTTTCTGTGATGGTGAGAAAATAATCATTTCCCCTGGTTGCCCTTACATCAAAAAAATAGGTTCTTCTTTTACCTGCCCTGATCCGTTTGCTGTAAACACTTTCCATTTTTTTGTCGTTGTTCTCGTACGCCACAGTAGTTAGTTTTTTGGTTTTCGAATCCTTTTTTAAGTATGACAAATATAGGATTGTTTACGAATTACCAAAATTTTAGCAGAAAGTCCGGAACAGGGCTTTCCGGAAGGCCCGGAACACAGTAAATAGGCGGGTTTAGGCTGGTTAAGGAGTGATCAGGATTCGGCCTTATCCGACCTGTTCTCCATCAGTTGCAACTTGAATAATTCGGCATAATAGCCATTCTTTGCCATCAGGGTTTCGTGGGTACCCTGTTCTACCAGTTCACCATTTTCGAGTACGATGATTTTATCAAAAGGGAAACTGGAGAAGATCCGGTGGGTAATAACGATGGCTGTTTTATCGTGCAGATATCTGTACAGATTACCGATGATCTCATTTTCTGTTTTGGCATCCACGGCACTCAGACAGTCATCAAACACAATGATCTCCGGTTCTTTGATCAATGCCCGGGCAATAGAGATCCGTTGTTTCTGTCCACCGCTCAAGGTTACACCTCTTTCACCAATCATCGTGTCGTATCCTTTACTGAACCCGAGGATCTCTTTGTGTACACTGGAGAATCCTGCTGCTTTTTCGATGGTTTCCTGTGTGGCAGGACTGGCTAATCCAAAACTGATATTATCACGCACCGTATCGCTGAACAGAAAAATATCCTGTTGTACATAACTGATCTGTTCCCGTAGTGTCCGCAGATCAATCTGCCTGATATCGGTACCGCCGATGCTGATACTACCCTGCTGCGGGTCATAAAAGCGGAGCAGTAGCTGCGCCAATGTAGACTTACCACTGCCTGTTCTGCCCAGTAACAGGATCTTCTCTCCTTTCCGGATATGCAGGTGGCAGTTTTGTAAAGCCTGGATACCTGTATGCGGATAGGTGAAACTGACATGATTAAAATGTATATCGCCTGCTACCGGTGTAGTTACTTTTTCTTCACTGTTGGCGATGGTGGGTTTGGTTTGCAGAAACTCGTTCAGTCTTTTCTGCGAGGCAGCGGCCCGCTGGATCATGCTGGCTGTCCAGCCAATAGCACTTACCGGGAAAGTGAGCATATTGATATAGATCACAAACTCAACAATCAATCCCACTTTACTGCTATCCTCCAATGCCTGCATGCCTCCCACCATAATCGTCACCAGTGTGCTCAGCCCGATCATCAGCGCCATGCTCGGAAAATAAATGGCTTCTACTTTGGCCAGTCCTACCGCATTGGTTTTATACGATTCGCTGTTTCGCTGAAAGAAACCCAGCATGGCTTTTTCCTGTACAAAGGATTTGATGACCCGGATGCCGGAAAAAGATTCCTGTGCATTGGTAGTGAGATCAGATAACAAACCCTGGATCTTTTCACTTTTTTTATTGATGATACTGTTCACGAGGTAAATCGTGACCGCTAACACCGGTAGAGGGGCCAGTACCAGCAAAGTGAGGTGTACATCTTTGCGCAACATATTCACCACGCAGAAACCAATGAGGGTGATCAGGTTGATCAGGTACATGACTGCCGGCCCCGTATACATTCTCACCCGGCTCACATCTTCTGTCATCCGGTTCATCAGGTCGCCGGTACTATGGGTTTTATAAAACTGGGTATCCAGTTGCTGGTAGTGCTGAAAAATTTCGTTTTTCTGGTCGTATTCAATATGCCGGCTCATCACAATAATGGTTTGCCGCATAAAGAACATCAGTATACCCCGTAAAACAGCCAGGCCCAGAATAGTAAGACTGCAAATGGCCACCAGCCAGCCAAAACTGAAATTACCCGCCTGGATGGTGGTAATGAACCAGTCTACCAGCGAATCATGCACCGGTTTGGTAGCAGCCGGACGTGCGCCGGGCAAACGTTGCTGTACCTGGTTCACCACGAAACCGGTAACCTGGGGTGCCAGCACCGCAAAATAGTTGGAAGCCACTACGAAAAAGATCCCGATGAAAAAGCGGTTTCGGTATTTCCAGAAATAGGTATTGAGGGCTGCGAGGTGCTTCAATGATAGTACTTGTTTGTACAAAGGTACAAGCCGGGGGCTATCAAAATCCGGATCAATTGGATGAGTGGGTAAATAGCGGGTTGTGGGAACATTCCCCAATCATTCTTATATCGCTTTGCTGAACGTATTGGCACCGCTATGGTTACGCCAGAGATAGGCATCTATAGCCGCACTGATGATGCGGATAAAGGACATGCCCTTTTCTGTTACCTGTATTCTGCGGCCGGACAGTTTCACCAGTTCATCTGCTTCCAGCAACACCAGTTTGTCAAAAGCCGATTCTATAAAAGCAGGATCCAGCAACGGGTGATCCAGTACCGTTTCGTTCTCACACATCAGTTCCAGGATCTTTCTGCGGATGACCGTATCCTCTTCACTTAATTGATGGCCATGCACCAATGGCAGTATACCCTGTTTGATCTTTTCTTCATAGGCTTCCACTTCTTTTTCATTCTGTGCAAAACCATACCAGGCATCGCTGATACTGGATACGCCCAGACCAATGATCAGCTTCGACCGGGTAGTGGTATATCCCATAAAATTCCGGTGCAGCTTGCCTTCGCGGGCGGCGGTAAAGAGTTTATCGTTGGCCAGCGCAAAATGATCCATCCCGATGGGCTGAAAACCGGCTGCTTCCAGCAACTCTCTTCCCCGGCTGTACATGGCCCATTTATCTGCTGCGGCAGGCAGATCGGCTTCTGAATATCTGCGCTGTACCTTGCTCTTCCAGGGAACGTGTGCATAAGAATAAAACGCGATCCTGTCGGGCATCAGTGTTTTGATCAGTTCAACCGTATGCTCTACACTGTTGACGGTCTGGTGTGGCAAACCATAAACGAGGTCGATGTTAATGCTTGTATATTGATATTTCCTCGCCCAGTCTACCACTTCTTTGGTTTTCTCAAACGACTGGATCCGGTTGATCACAAACTGCACTTTGGGATCGAAATCCTGTACCCCCAGACTGATCCGGTTAAACCCTACCGATGCCAGTCGTTTGATATGTTCTTCGGTAGTATAGTTGGGATGTACTTCAATACTGAATTCATGATTATCCTTCACAATGGCATCTTTGGTAATGCCTTTGATGAGCTGTTCCAGGTTATCGGGACTGAAAAAAGTAGGGGTACCACCACCCAGGTGAATCTCTCTGATGACTGGTGTAGTGGGTAAGAGAGAGCGGTACATGGCCCACTCTTTCAGTACGCTGCTGATATAGGGATCTTCCACCGCATGGTTAACCGTGATGCGTTTATTACAGGCACAGAACGTACACATGTTTTCGCAGAAAGGAAGGTGAATATAAATGCAGAGTTCCCCATTCTCTTCTCGGAAAGTATTTACTACTGTCTCTTTCCAGCTGGCTTCGGTCAGCGTTCCAAAATCCCAGTAAGGGACCGTTGGATAACTGGTATAACGGGGTGTGGGCAGGTCGTACTTCTGTAATAAGGGTAAGATTGCTGTGGTCATGGTAATGGTTGTAATTCGGGACAAAATTATTCCGCCACAACCCGGTAAAATATGATAAATGTTAGGGGAATCGGCGAAATATGGCCAAAACTGTCATGCCACTGTAAAATAATCAGAGATAAGTATCTTTAATCATTCCCAATTGTAAAATGCAACATATGAAAAGAATCCCCACCCTTTTATTTTCGTTACTCATCACGGTAAGTCTGTTTGCACAGCCTACACAAAAACCACCACTGCATGGTAAAAACTGGATGGCCATCACCGGCAAACCACTGGCGGCTACGGCAGGTTCGATCGTTTTTCAAAAAGGCGGTAATGCGGTAGATGCTGCCTGCGCCATGCTGGCCGCTACCTGTACCATGTGGGACGTACTCAGCTGGGGTGGTGAAACACAGGCTTTGATTTATAATCCGAAAACCAAAAAAGTAATTGCCATTAACGCGCTTGGTGTGGCACCTACCGGCGCAACGGTTGATTTTTTTAAAAGCAAAGGCTACAATTTTCCACCGGAATATGGCCCATTGGCAGCGGTAACGCCTGGTACTGTAGGCGGACTCTGTTTGATGTTGTCTGAATTCGGCACCATGAGTCTGCAACAGGTGCTGACCCCCGCTATGCAACTGGCTGCGGGGTATCCGATTGATGCACAAACGGCCAACAGCATGGAAAGAGGAAAAGACCGGATCAAAGAATGGCCCTACTCTTCTAAGGTTTTTCTGACACATAAAGGCGAAAAACGCGAAGCCCCTGAAGCAGGAGAAATTTTTGTACAGAAAGATCTGCTGCAAACATTAACCAAACTGGTAGAGGCAGAACAGAATGCACTGAAGAAAAAGAAAAGCCGGAAAGAAGCCATCATGGCTGCCTACGACCGTTTCTACAAGGGTGATATTGCCGATGAGTTTGTAAGAGGCAGTAAAGAGCAGGGCGGACTCATTACCAAAGAAGACCTAGCCAAATGGAAACCGTTGATAGAAGAACCGATGCAGACCTCCTATAAAGGCATTGATGTATACAAACTGCAGCAATGGACACAGGGCCCGATGATGCTGCAAACTTTGAATATGCTGGAGAATTTTGACCTGAAATCGATGGGCTATAATAGTCCCAAATACATTCATACCGTTTACCAGGCTATGAACCTGGCTTATGCAGATCGTGATTTTTATTATGGCGATCCGGCATTTCCGCCGGCAGAGCCGATGAAAGGTTTATTGAGTAAAGCCTATGCCAAAGACAGGGCCAAACTGATTGGTTTTGAAAAGAACGATGCTTTTGCGCAACCCGGTGATCCTTATCCGTATGAAGGCAGAACCAATCCCTTTACAGACCTGATCAAACAAAGAAGAGCGTTGACAGATAGCGAAGCTGGTTCAGGTAA
>DASWXD010000025.1:0-49585 GCA_036405675.1 Sediminibacterium sp. | reverse complement strand
AGATCCTGTATCACTTCACTTTTACCGGGAGCAATTTTTTCTCCGCTTTGTGAGCTGTCTTCCGTACCCAGATCAAAGGGAACACCTGCAGCTGCATATACATCACCCAGATCTGTTGCATCTACGGTAACGGTGGCAGTTACTTCCAGTTTTTCGCCCTTAGTGTTTACGAAACCCGCACCAATTACTTTATTTCCCTTCTGTATGGTTTTATCAAAATACCAGCCATAGGCTACCTGCAGATTTTTTTCCTTTGCAGCCCAGGCTTTGAAAATACTATCGCCCACATGGGGTTCAAAACAGGTTTCACTTACCCAGCCTGCAAAGAGATTATGGGTCTGGTAATGTTTATACAGTGCCTGCCTGAACTCTTCCCAGATGCCGCTGCGTAATGCATGGTTACCATCGGTACAGCTAACCCCGGCAGCTGTTAACATACCTCCCAGCCATTGCGTTTGTTCTACGATAATGGTTTTGGCCCCACTGCGGGCACTTTGTATTCCCGCCGCAGTACCGCCCGTAGATCCACCCACTACCAATACATCCGTCTGCATTTTCTTTACCTGCGCAACAGACAGTGTATACAAGATGAAAAGACCGCTAAAAACCAGGCATCCCTTTTTCATAAGATTAAAATAGATACCTAAGATAAAAAGAAAGGAGATGTGCTGCGCACATCTCCTTTCGCTAATCATACAAGTCTTTTCTTAGAACGGAAGATCATCCAATGGCTCAGTGAGATCACTGGCCGACGGAGCAGCGGCTGCAGGCTGGGAATAAGAAGGCGGTGCAGACTGGTAGCTATTCCCACCGCCATCGTTACCACCGCCATCGCTGTTACGACTACCCAGTAACTGTACATTGGAGATACGCAGTGTTAAGGATGCCCCCTGGCGGCCATCGCTGGTTGTGTAAGTACGCACATCGGGTTGTCCTTCTACATATACCTGTGTTCCTTTTTTCAGATAAGGCGCTACAGCGGTTCTGTCTGTCCAGTAAGCACAATCCACCCAGGTGGTCCTGTCTTTCTGGTTACCCTGTGCATCTTTGTATTTTTCTGTGTGGGCAACCGTGAAGTTGATCACGTTTTTTCCGTTTACATTGTTCACAATGGCATCTTTTCCCAAGTTGCCGATGACCTGAAGCTTTATCATAACATGTAATTTTTTATAAATATCCGGGAAATGAAATTAAGGGAAAAGCGTATTTACCGCATAAACAAGTTCTTTTTCACTGTATAATTTGGGAGTAAAATACCCTTCGGCACTTTACCCGTTGCACCATTGAGGCCTTACAATCATAGGGTTACAGCGGGTATCCTGCTTCCTTTCCTTATTTTTTCCGCTTTCGAAATACCGGAGATGCCCGATAACCCGGTTCATACCAATACTTGTTTTAAATTTGCAGGTTCACGCTTTCCCGCGTTGCGGGATGAAAAAACAGTATATGAGCCGTAAAGGAAAGGTTTTGGTGGCAATGAGCGGCGGTATAGACAGTACCGTGGTGGCCCTGATGTTGCATAACGAAGGGTATGAAGTGGTGGGCATTACCATGAAAACATGGGATTATGCCAGCAGCGGAACCAGCTCCAAGGAAACCGGTTGTTGCAATATTGATTCTTTTAATGATGCGAGGCAGGCGGCTGTTCATCACGGTTTCCCGCATTTCATCCTGGATATCCGCGAAGAATTCGGCGATTTTGTAATCGAGAATTTTGTAGATGAGTACCTCGCCGGCCGTACGCCCAACCCCTGTGTGATGTGTAACACACATATCAAATGGCGGGCCTTGTTAAAAAGAGCCGATGCACTGGATTGCGAATTCATCGCCACCGGACATTATGGTTTGATCCGCCAGCATGATAATGGACGTTATGTGATCAGTAAAGGACTGGATGAAACCAAGGACCAGAGTTATGTGCTCTGGGGATTAGACCAGCAACTGTTAAGCCGTACTATACTACCCCTCGGCGGTTACCGCAAATCGGAGATCCGCCAGATGGCTGTGGATCTGGGTTATCCTGAACTCGCTAAAAAAAGCGAGAGCTACGAGATCTGTTTTGTACCCGATAATGATTACCGTGGTTTTCTGAAAAACCGGGTAGAAGGACTGGAAGAAAGAGTAAACGGTGGTTGGTTCGTTGATAAAACAGGCAAGAAACTAGGGCAACACAAAGGGTATCCATTTTATACCATCGGTCAGCGTAAGGGCTTGGAAATAGCCATGGGTCATCCGGTATATGTAACCGCTATCAACCCCGATACCAATACCGTTGTATTGGGCGATGAAAGCGACCTGGAGCAGAATGATATGCAGATCGGCAAGATCAACTGGATCAAATACGATGGCATAACAGATGGTATGGAAGCCATTACCAAAATCCGTTACAAAGACAAAGGCGCACTCAGTAATTTATATACCACCGATAACGGCATCCGCGCCAGATTCTACGAAAATGTAAAAGGCATTGCACCCGGACAAAGTGCTGTTTTTTACGAAGGTAACGACGTAATCGGCGGAGGTATCATCCAGCGCGGAGAACTGGTTTTGAGATAACATTAGCGACACACATGCATAAAGGGATAAAACAGGTATAGGAAGCTACAACACCTGTTTTATCCCTTTACTATTTATCCTATTTACTTTATTTACTTTATTTTCCTATCCCCCTCTTCCTCAACAAAGCAGCAAACATAGAGTCTGCCTTTTTATCATATCCTTTCAGCGCTTCCAATTTCACCAATTCAAATTCACCAGATTCCAAAACAGCCTGCACCTGTTCTTCATTTTCTTTTCTGAATACGGAACAGGTAATGTATAAAAGATACCCACCTTGTGCTACCTGGGGTGTTACATGACTAATGATCTTCTTTTGCAAAGCCGCATATTCTACTATTTTTTCTGTTGTGAAAAAGTAGAGTTGTTCCGGCGTACGTCCCCAGGTACCACTGCCACTGCAGGGAGCATCGCAGAGAACGATATGGAAGGGTGAGTGGTGAGTAGTGAGGGGTGAGTGAGTCAGGTCTGCTACGAAAGATTGATAATATCTGATCCCTGCCCGGTCAAACCTTTCTTTCAGGTTTCTGAGAATGGTTGGGCGGATATCAGATACAGTGAGTTCGATATCAGGCAAGGAATCAACAGCCAACAAAGATTTTCCACCGCTGGCGGCACAGCAATCCCATAGAGTGAGTGGTGATTGGTGAGTAGTGAGTGTAAAGAAGCGGGCTACCTGTTGGGAGCTGTAATCCTGGATCACTACTTCTTTATCAATGTCCAGCACGCTGTCAATTTTGGTGGTATTGGCTAATGCAAGGCAGTTGGTTTGTGGCTGAGAAAAAGCAAGCTGCTGCTTAATCAGTTTGGCCAGTACCTGTTTCTCTTTTCCCGGGCGGATGCGCAGGAACAAATCGGGTTGGGTGAAATGTGAGAGAATAAATGCTTCGGGTTCTATTCCCTCACTTAATTCTTCTACCCACGGAAAAATAGCGGCTATGGTAAATCCGGGATAATTTTTTTGCAGCCAGTTGATTTTTTCCGGTAAGGAGCTGGTCCAGGCAACCAACCACGGCTCCTCAAATAAACCTGCCCAATCACCAGCTATTTCATTACAAAGGAAAATCGAAATCCGAAGCCGTTCTTCCGCATCCAGGGTTGTAAGTGCATGACCGATTCGATAGTAGCCATAACAGAGATGTGTGATCAGTTTCCTGTCGCGTGAGCCATGTTTTTTATGCTCCGAAAAATACTTTTTCAGAAAATGAACAAGCGGTATCGTTCCATCATACAAACGGATGAGTGAGACTGCTGTATTAAAATAAGACTGATAACGCATGACTACTCTAAAAGGAAATGAAAAAGCCTGCTACCATCCGGCAACAGGCTCAAATATAAGTGATGCTGCTTAACCGCCCTATAGAAGCGGAAGCGGGTTATACTTCCAGTAATGTTTTTACAGGATCTTTCCCCATCAACAGTAATTCAGGATTCTCCAGCAGTTCTTTCACCCTTACGAGGAAACTCACGCTTTCCCTTCCATCGATGATACGGTGATCATAACTGAGTGCGAGGTACATCATGGGACGGATCACCACCTGGCCATTTACCGCCATAGGACGCTCCTGTATCTTATGCATACCCAGAATAGCACTCTGTGGGATATTGATGATTGGCGTACTCATCAGACTGCCAAATACACCCCCATTGGTGATAGTGAAAGTTCCACCCTGCAGGTCTTCAGCAGTCAGTTTGCTGTCTCTCGCCTTACCGGCCAGTTCTACCACTTTCTTTTCTATCTCGGCCATTCCCAGACTTTCTACATTCCGCATCACTGGTACGGTCAGTCCACGTGGAGTACTTACCGCAATGCTGATATCTGCATAATCGTGGTACACAATATTATCGCCATCGATATAGGCATTTACAGAAGGCCATTCACCCAGTGCAATGGCGCAGGCTTTGGCAAAAAAGCTCATGAAGCCGAGGTTTACGCCATGCTGTTCCTTGAACTTGTCTTTGTATTGCTTACGCACATCCATGATTCGCGTCATGTCCACTTCATTAAAAGTGGTGAGCATCGCAGTGGTATTTTTAGCTTCCACCAGACGGCGACTAATGGTTCTGCGCAGACTGCTCATTTTTTCCTGGCGCACCACACGGGTAAACAATTCATTACCGGCGAACGCTTTTTTACCGGGATTATTCAGTGCTTCCAGCACATCCTGTTTCATGATTTTTCCACCGGTGCCGGAGGCTTTGATAGAAGCCGCATCTACTTTTTTATCCGCGATGATGGCAGAAGCTACGGGTGTGGCTTTGATATCGTTAGGCACTGTTGTAACCGGCGCTTCGTTGGTTACGGGTTTTGGAGTATTGGCTACCGGTGCAACTTCTTTAGCGGGTGCTCCTTCGGGTTTGGCGGCGGTTTCATCTATCTGTGCCAGCACATCACCGATTGTTAAGGTATCTCCTTCTTTAGCCAATGGCTTCAGGATCCCTGCTTTTTCTGCATTCACTTCAAAAGTGGCTTTCTCACTTTCCAGTTCTGCAATCACTTCATCGCGCTCTACCCAGTCTCCTTCTTTTTTGGTCCATTTCAAAAGAGTTACTTCACTGATAGATTCGCCGATAGTGGGCACTTTTATATCGATCATAAAAAATTATTTCAGTTTATATTGTATTGTTCCTCACAGAACAAGCATTACTAATTACTAACTACTAATTACTCATTAAATATTAAAAGCAGTCTCAATAATCTCCAACTGCTCCTGCACATGTACTTTATGGTACCCAGTTGCAGTAGAAGCGCTGGCATTGCGGCTGATGACACCAAAGTTGATCGACTTCAGGTTCATCTGCAGGAAGGAGGCAGCGCCCATATTCAGCGGTTCTTCCTGTACCCAGAACCAGGTGGCTTTGCTGTATTTTCTGTGTAGTACTTCCAGCTGTTTTTGTGGCAGCGGATATACCTGCTCCAGTCGTACAATGGCGATATCTTTCCGGTTTTCTTTTGCCTGCTTTTCGGCCAGTTCAAAATAAAGCTTACCGGTACAAAGCAATACTTTTTTTACATCCGCCGCATCTGTTACAAAACTATCATCGATCAGTTCTTTAAATCCACCTTTGGTAAATTCGCTGATATGACTGAAAGTAACCGGATTACGCAGGTTGGCTTTGGGAGAGAAATTGATCAATGGTTTGCGGAAACTCCAGGTTAGCTGGCGTCTTAACGCATGAAACAGGTTGGCGGCAGTGGTGATATTTGTGATCACAATATTCAACTCTGCACACATCTGCAAAAACCTTTCCATACGCGCACTGCTATGCTCCGGACCCTGCCCTTCGTAACCATGTGGCAATAACATGACCATACCGTTCTGGCGCTGCCATTTCTGTTCGCCGGCGGCAATGAACTGGTCGATCATGGTTTGTGCACCGTTGGAGAAATCACCAAACTGCGCTTCCCAGATCACCAGTGCATTGGGATTGGCCAATGCATATCCATATTCAAAACCCAGTACTCCGTACTCACTTAATAAGGAATTATAGATCCGGAATTTCTCCTGGTTCTCGCGGAAATGGTTCAGTCGGTTATAGCCTTTATTGGTATTCTCATCACGAAGAATGGCATGGCGGTGGCTGAACGTACCACGTTGTACGTCCTGTCCGCTCATACGAACGATATTACCATCCAGCAGAATAGAACCATAGGCCATCAACTCGGCTGTGGCCCAGTCTACTTTCTGTTCAGCTTCCAGTATTTTGATCTTGTCCTGTAATAGTTTTTCTACTTTTTTCAATGGCTGAAAACCTTCGGGCCATTTCATCAGGCTATGAAAGAGGTTAAACGCTTCTTCTTCACCAATAGCGGTTGAGGGAGAGGATTCAAAATCTTCCGGTTTGGCTTTACGCAGACTTTTCCAGGCCAGTTCCGGTTGCTGGTAGTGGTAAGGTAGTGGATTTTGTTTTACCTCATCCAAACGCTCCTGCAGATCGGCCCAGAATTTTTTCTCCATTTCTTTGGCCAGTTCTCTGGCATCCGCTTCCCCGTTTTCGATCAGGAAATTGGTATAACTCTCTCTCGGATTCTGGTGTTTATCTATCAGCGCATATAACTGCGGCTGGGTATATTTCGGATCATCGCCTTCGTTGTGCCCGTGTTTGCGGTAACAAACCATGTCGATGAAAATATCACTGTTAAACTCCTGGCGATAACGGGTAGCGATCTCTGCACATTTCACTACGGCTTCTGCATCATCTCCATTCACGTGCAATACGGGCGCCTGCACCATGGCAGCTACCGAGGTACAGTAATCCGCACTTCTTGCATCATCAAAATCAGTGGTAAATCCAATCTGGTTATTGATTACAAAATGGATAGTTCCACCAGTATAGTAACCACGCAGGTTACTCATCTGCAGTACTTCATATACAATTCCCTGTCCGGCCACAGAAGCGTCTCCATGAATCAGGATGGGTAAAATTTTATCAAAATCACTCTGATACAATACATCTGCCTTGGCTCTCGCAAAACCCACTACCACCGGATCAACGGCTTCAAGGTGCGAGGGATTGGGCATCAGTTTCAGGTGCATGGTTTTATCATCTGCCGTTTGCACTTCACTGCCGTATCCCATATGGTATTTCACATCTCCACTACCCATGGTCTGGTCCATCGTAGCAGTTCCTTCAAACTCACTGAAGATCTGTTCATAGGTTTTACCCATGATATTGGCCAGAATATTCAGTCGGCCACGGTGTGCCATACCAATCACTACTTCATGCACATCATTGTTGGCAGCCATATTGATGATGGCATCCAGTGCGGCAATCGTAGTTTCTCCACCTTCCAGTGAAAATCTTTTCTGACCGATATATTTGGTATGCAGAAATTTCTCAAACAATACCCCCTGGTTCAGTTTCTCGAGAATTCTTTTTTTCTGAGAGAGAGGCACAGGCTCGGAGAATTTCTTCTCCATTTCTTCTGTTAACCAGTCGATCTTTTTCTGGTCGCTGATATATTTAAATTCAATACCTACATGATTGGCATAAATGTTCTGCAGATGCGCGAGGATATTTTTCAGCGATGTGGCTCCCAGTCCGAGAATATTACCAGCCTGGTAAACAGTATCCATATCAGCCTCCCCTAATCCGAAGAAAGCAAGATCCAGGTTGGCACCCCGGTCTCTTCTGGGCCTGATGGGGTTGGTTTTGGCCAGCAGATGCCCTTTGTTACGGTAGCCCAGGATCAAACGGTATACCCGGATCTCCTTCATCCAGTCAATACCGGAACCTGCCTGCGCCGCACCCGCCGCAGTAGGAGCAACCGTTGTATTCAGGCCGTTACTGACCGCAAAATCGAATCCTTCGAAGAATTTTTTCAGGTCGGGATCCACACTGGCGGGATCTTTTACAAAGTCCTGGTACAGGCTTTCGATATAGGCGGGATGGGAATTGGTTATGTAAGAAAAGTCCTTCATTTCGTGGTTTTGAACAGCTTTTGGTCAAATAGTGGGCAAATATCGGTCATTGAAGGCAGAAAAAAAGCCAAAAAACAGGGCATAGCCGGAAAAGTCCGGAACTCGAAATTGGTTGGTACCCAGCTTTGCGGCTCGCCCCCTGCCTCTGAAAATCAGGCTTCGGCCCCATCCGGCGAGTGATTTATCAACTGGTTTTCAGGGTTTTTTCAGTTTTTTTGTATTAAATTTTCAAATTTGACTTCCAGGTATTACCTTTGCCGTCCTGAAAAAAACAATACATGGCAAATCATTCAGCTACCAAGAAAGATGTGAGACAAGCTACCAAGCGTCGCGATAGTAACCGTTACTACGGAAAAACAACCCGTAATGCGATCCGTGACCTGAAGGCCAGCGCCGATAAGAAGACCTACGAAGAAACTTTACCTAACGTAGCTTCTATGATCGACAAATTGGCTAAGCGTGGTATCATTCATAAGAACAAAGCTGCCAACCTGAAAAGCAAACTGACCAAAAAAGCGGCTACTCTCGCTTAATTGATCCTTATAATTTATTTGCAACCATCCCGCTATCCGGCCGGATGGTTTTTTTATGCCCGGCTCTGTGCAGAAGCTTTGTGGAGGGTAACAGTAAAGCGGTTTACATCGCTGGCAATAGCCGCATAACTAACCGTTCCCTTGTGGATGGCGATAAACCGGTATACAATTGATAAACCCAGCCCATACCCTTTGGTTGTAAGGGCATTACCTCCTCTGAAAAAAGGGATCATGATACTCTCCTTTTCATCGGCCGGTAGCTGGGTTCCTGTATTATCGAGGTGTATGGATATGGATTCTCCGGCCGCGTCGATGGTAATATGTACTTTCTGGTCTACGGAATACGCGTAGGCATTTTTAATCAGGTTGGTGAAAGCAGATTTGAGCAGGGATTCATTACCCCGGATCACAAAATCATCATCATTATCCGGCACATGGGTAAAAACAATATCGATCACCAGGTTGGGGAACATTTTTTTGCAGACACTTACTGTTTCATAGATCAGCTCATCTATCCGAAGACGGGGCCAGTCCTGCATAAACTCCAACTGTTCAAACTGGGAGATCAGCAGCAGTGAATTGGTCAACTCGATCAGTTCCCGCTGTTCTTCTTTGAGCGAGAGCAGGGTGGTTTTGTATTCCGAAGGTGAAAGCTCTCTATTCAGTGCCGATTCCGTTTGTGATAACATGATGGCGAGAGGCGTTCGCAATTCATGCGAAGCATGGTACACAAAATTTTTCTGGAACTCGAAGGATTTGCTCAGCCTTTCGAGCATGGTATTAAAATTCCGGGCAATATCATTGATCTCATCTTTGGCCGCTGTTTCGGGCACCCGTTCTGTCAGGTTCTGAACGGTGGTTTTCGTCATCTGCATGCCCAGATCCTTCAACGGCTTTACAGCCTCCCGAACAAAGAAAAAAGAGATCAGCGCAGCCAAAACCAGGGAACCCAGGAATACCACAATCAGAATCAATCTTACAAAACCCAGTCTCACAAAGCCATACCGGTCATACCCCGATACAAATACATATGAACTGGTTTCCGGCAGATACAGGGCTACGTGCTGGTAGTTATTGGCGTCTATCGATCGGATTTCTTTTTCAGCCCGTAGCTGTGATAAGGTTCCATGGAAAAGCGGCATGCTGATTGTATCCGGAAAACGGAAAATCAATCTGCCTGTTGAATCGAGAATAAAGACCTTCTCATATAACAAAGCATTGTCGTGAATCTCTTTGATAAGCCTGTAAGAAACCTGCCTGTCTTCCTTTCTGATATCGGTGAAAATATTATATACTTCTACCCCCTCTTTACTCACCCGTTTGTAATAATCATCTTCGCGGGCTTTGAATACCAGAATATAAATAGCGATACAGGCAATGAACAGTATTACTGCTACGAAAGAAGTAAACAGCAAAGCAAAACGAAGTTTCAGGTTCATGCCCGCAATATTTATTTGATGTAGTAGCCAAAACCGGGTTTGGTATGAATCAGTTTCACCGGGAAAGGTTTGTCTATTTTATTCCGCAGAAAACTGATATACACTTCAATGGTATTGGTACCCGTATCAAAACTGAGATCCCATACTTTTTCCAGGATCTCCTGTTTGGAGATAACACGGTCGCGGTTACGGGCCAGTAAAGACAGGAGCGTAAACTCTTTGGCAGTAAGTGGTATGACTACACCGGCACGGGTAACTGTTTTATTCAGGAAATTGATCTCCATGTCTTCCACCGTCAGTTTATCCGACTGGGCGGGCAGTTCTGATCGTTTGAGGAATACTTTTACGCGGGCAAATAATTCTGAAAAATGAAAGGGTTTCACGATATAATCATCTGCACCGATATTAAATGCTTCCACTTTATCATGGATCTCTCCGGCGGCGCTGAGCATGATGATCGGAATCTTATTGTTCTGGTCGCGGAATTCGCGGCACAATACATAGCCGTTTTTATAAGGCAGGTTAATATCGAGTAAAACCAGGGCATAGCTGTTTTCAGCAAATAAACGGGAGGCTTCCAATCCATCTCCGGCTATATCGGTTTGGTAACCATTTGCGTTTAATTCTTCACAAATGATCTTGCTGAGCTTTACTTCATCTTCCACCAATAAAATTCTATGTTTCACCAACATCTTCACAGTTAATTACTGACTGAAAATAAAGAAAATATTTCAGTCTGGCGGTTTTCCTTTCTGTCATTTCAACTGCACTCAACAGCAGACCAATGGGTTATTCCAGCTTTTTCACTTCCCCGCTTCCGGCTACATGTTGTTTCACAACAGGGCTTCCTTTATAGTAAACAGAACCTACTCCGGCAATATTTACATCGAGTGTAGCGGCAGCAAACAATTTGACATTTCCACTGCCTGCAATTTTCACGACGGCGTTTTCGGATTTGAGTGCCTCGCCAATATAATCACCTACCCCGCTGATACGGATCCGCTGGTCGCGGGTTTCGCCTGTCAGTGTCATAGAACCACTGCCCGCAATTTCGGCTTCAATACTGGGGGTATTTACTTCCATCTTCATATCGCCGGCACCGGCTATTTTCAGCGTAAGTTTATCGCCACCGGTGAATTTACTTTTCCCGATAATATTACCGCTTCCGGCCAGATTTACCTGTTCGAGTTTGGGTGTGGTGATGAATATTTTGATAGTGTTGTCTGTAGAGAGACTTATATGGTCTTTTGATTTGATGATCAGAAAACCGTCTTCTGATCTGGTAAGAATATAGGGCAGGATATTTTCGTCCGCTTCCACTTTCACCGAAGTAGTGGGTCCCTGCGTAATCTCCACATCATAACTGCCGGCCAGTTTGATTCTTTCTGCCTGCTGAATGGGGCGGTCCTGGGTTTCCAGATTACCATTACCCACCACCCTTTTATATCCAAACCAACGGCAGGAAGTAGCCGTCAGCATTATCACAGTAAGAAAAAGAAGAATATGTTTCATGGCATTAGTTTAGGAATTGAAAGTTAAACAAAGGAACGGGAATCCCGACACCCTTTATCCCCATTTAGAACCGTATAACCGACTTTCCTCCTTAAAAATTTCTGTTACCTTCGCGTGCATGACAGAAAAAATACTCATTCTTGATTTTGGAAGCCAGTTTACCCAGCTGATTGCCCGGGCCGTTCGCGAAGCCAATGTGTTCTGTGAGATCATCCCCTACCAGAAATCTTTTGAGATAGAACCCGGTTTAAAAGGGATTATCCTGAGCGGCTCTCCCTTCAGTGTAAATGAGGAAAAAGCCCCTTCGGTGGATATTGCTTCTTTTATACAGAAAGTACCGGTACTGGGTGTATGTTACGGCGCACAGCTGACTGCCAAATTGTTTGGCGGCAGGGTAGATAAATCGAATAAACGTGAATACGGTCGCGCCAAACTGCATATCCACAAGGAAGACGTATTATTCAAAGGCGTGGCAGAACAATCGCAGGTGTGGATGAGTCATAGCGACTCTATTACCCAATTACCCGATGGTTTTGAGATCCTCGCTACCACAGAAAGTATTCCGGTGGCAGGTTTCCGCAAAACAGGCACTGATACCCAACCCTTATATGGCATTCAGTTTCACCCCGAAGTGTACCATTCAACCGAAGGAAAAAAGATCATCAATAATTTTCTGATCCAGACCTGCGGTTGCAGCCAGGACTGGACGCCGGCTTCTTTTGTACATGAAACCGTGGAAAAACTGAAAGCACAGATCGGCGATAGTCATGTGATCATGGCCCTGAGCGGCGGTGTTGACAGTACGGTTGCCGCTACCCTGATCAGCAAAGCCATTGGCGACCGCTTACATGGGATTTTTGTAGATAATGGCGTATTACGCAAAGATGAATTTCAGCAGGTGCTGGATACTTACCATGCGATCGGATTAAATGTAACCGGGATTGATGCCAAACAAATGTTCTACGATGCATTCAAAGGCAAATCAGATCCGGAACAGAAAAGAAAAGTGATTGGTGGTTTATTCATCGATGTATTTCATGAAGAGTCCAAAAAAGTGCAGGGCGTGAAATTTCTGGGCCAGGGAACCATTTATCCGGATGTGATTGAGAGTGTGAGTGTACATGGCCCATCGCAAACCATCAAATCGCACCACAATGTGGGTGGATTACCCGATATCATGCACCTGGAACTGGTAGAACCACTCCGTTATCTATTTAAGGATGAAGTACGTAAAGTAGGGTTGGAAATGGGCATACCGGCAGATATGATTAACCGGCATCCTTTCCCCGGTCCGGGACTGGCCATCCGCATTCTGGGCGAAGTAACCGAAGAAAAAGTGGCATTACTGCAGGCCGCGGATGATATCTATATCAAAGGACTGAAAGAATTCAATTTATACAACAGCGTCTGGCAGGCAGGTACCATTTTATTACCTGTTAAGAGCGTAGGTGTGATGGGCGATGAAAGAACCTATGAATTTACCGTAGCGCTTCGGGCAGTTACATCGGTAGATGGCATGACAGCCGACTGGGCCCACCTGCCTTATGAATTTCTGGCACATATTTCGAATGAGATCATTAACAACGTAAGAGGCATTAACCGCGTGGTATATGATATCAGCAGCAAACCACCGGCCACCATTGAGTGGGAATAAACGCTGGCACTAAACTATTTGTATGGATTACCTGAAGCGCTTATGGCTGGTATGTATTTGTCTCGGGTACCTGCTGCCTGCAAAGGCACAGGATACTTCTGCTGTCAAATCCATCAAGGTTGCCGTATTTGCGCCCCTCTATATTGATTCCGCTTTTGCGAACGATACCTATAAACTGGGTAAGGCCAACCTGCCTAAATACCTGTTGCCAGGTCTTGATTTTTACAATGGGGTGATGCTGGCCATTGATTCCCTGAATGCCGAAAAAACAGCGCTAGAAGTACAGATCTATGATACCAAGAGCAGCAGCATGGGCATAGATGAACTGCTGGAACAGCCGGAACTGCAGGATGTTTCTTTACTGATCGCGTCTTTCAACAACAGGGCTGATATTAAACCACTGGCGGATTTTGCGAAGGAGAAAAATATCCTGCTCATTTCTGCTACCTATCCCAATGATGGTGGTATAGAAGACAATCCCAATTTCGTATTACTGAACCCTACTTTAACAGCACATATTGAAGCTGTGTATAAATACGTACACAGAACATACCCGCTGGATAATATCACCCTGTTTCGCAGGAAGGGGGGAACGGAAGACCAGATCCAGACGATTCTGGGCAACCTGAACAAAAGAACAGGCGGTATTCCCTTAAAACTCAAAACCATTGAACTGACAGATAGTTTTACCACACAGCAGGTGACCGCTTATCTCGACAGCACCAAACGGAATGTAGTAATCTGCGGCACGCTGAATGAAGGCTTCGGTTTGCTATTATCCAAAGCACTCAGCAGTTCAAAGCAATATCCCGCGGTGGTAATCGGCATGCCTACCTGGGATGCACTGAGAGATATTGGTACCGGTATTGATATGGTGTACACAACTCCTTATAACTATTTCAGGCAGGACAAACTCAGCAGCCAGTTAAGCGAAAAATACAGGGCCCGTTTTGCAGGTCGTGCCAGCGACCTGGTGTTTAAAGGTTTTGAAACCATGTACCGGTTCAGCAAACTACTGATCAAATACGGACCGGAACTGAAAAACAATTTATCAGCCAAAGAATTCAAACTCTTCAACGATTTTGATATACAGGCGGTAACGGCAGAAGAGAACAACGCCGTAACCAACTACCTCGAAAACAAAAAACTCTATCTCGTCCACAAACAGGATGGTAAACTAAAATCTGTGAATTGACAGCAACCATCTTCCGGCTGATTTGTTGTACAATTCATGAAAGTCGCCAAAGGAAATAAGTCTTACCTACCCTCCAAAACCTGCAAAATCTGTGGCAGACCATTTAGCTGGCGAAAAAAATGGGAGAAAAACTGGGAGTCTATCCAATACTGCAGCGACCGATGCCGGCAAAACAGGCAGTTGAAAAATAACAACCCATAATCCTGCTTTCTGCCGGAACAGAATCCTGTAAATTACAGCACAGATAAGCAGCCTATATTCATGCAAGTTCAGCAAACCAAGGGATACCAGGTAATCAACCAATGGCTGCAGGCCAAAGGCTTTGCCCCTTTTGCCTTCCAGGAAGAAAGCTGGCAGGAAATCATCAACGGTAAAAGCGGGTTGGTAAATGCGCCTACGGGTTGTGGTAAAACCTTTTCTGTTTTCCTGGGCGCTTTGATCCAGTTCATCAATGAACATCCTGAACAATATCTCCAGTTAAAAAATAACGGCTTACAATTATTGTGGATCACCCCTTTGCGGGCATTGGCCAAAGATATTGGCCGTGCCATGGAAGAAGTGATCACAGAACTGGGACTGCCCTGGAAAGTCGGCATCCGAAACGGTGACACAGATACAGCGGAAAGACTGAAGCAGAAAAAGAACATGCCGGAAGTGCTCATTATCACACCGGAAAGCCTGCACCTCTTACTCGCCCAGAAAAAATACCCGGAGATCTTTCATCGTTTACGCATCATTGCCGTAGACGAATGGCATGAATTACTGGGCAGTAAACGCGGGGTGCAGGTAGAGCTGGCCTTGAGCAGGATCGTGCATTGCCAGGCACCTAACTACCCGCAGGCCTGCGTATGGGGCATCAGTGCTACCATCGGTAACCTGCCCGAAGCGAAAGATGTATTATTAGCTCCTTTGCAGCAGGAGGGAGTAATCATACGTGCGTCCATCAACAAACAGATCGTGGTAGAATCTATCCTGCCCGATGAGATTGAAAAATATCCCTGGGCGGGTCACCTCGGTATTAAACTGGCTGAGAAATTAATACCGATCATTGAACAGAACCGAACCACACTCATCTTCATCAATACCAGGGGCATGAGCGAAACCTGGTACCAGACCTTACTGACTGTGGCCCCGCAACTGGCCGGAGCCATTGCCTTACACCATGGCAGTATTGAACAGGAACTTCGTTTATGGGTGGAAGAAGCCTTACACACCGAGAAACTGAAAGCGGTGGTCTGCACTTCCAGTCTCGATCTGGGTGTTGATTTCCGGCCCGTTGATACGGTAGTGCAGGTTGGCTCGCCCAAAGGCATTGCACGCTTTTTGCAAAGAGCGGGCAGAAGCGGACACCGGCCCGGTGAAATCAGTAAAATTTATTTTCTCCCCACACACTCGCTGGAATTACTGGAAGTAGCGGCATTAAAAACAGCCATCGATGAAATGGCCATTGAAAGCCGTGAGCCCATGCTGCTTTGTTTTGATGTATTACTGCAATACCTCTGCACACTGGCTATTGGAGAAGGATTTGAACAGGCTGCTTTGTTCCGCGAAATAAAAAATACGCATTGCTTTTCGGATATCACCGAAACGGAATGGCAGGAAATTCTGCTGCATCTCACCATTGGTGGCAAAGCCTTGCAGCAATATGATGAGTATAAGAAAGTGGAAGTGGAGAATGGATTGTACATTATCAAAAACCGTCGTATCGCTTTCAGGCACCGCATGCATATCGGCACCATTGTCAGCGATGCCATGCTGAAAGTAAAAATGATGAATGGCGGGTATGTGGGTGTGATAGAAGAATGGTTCATCAGTCGCCTGGAACCGGGAGAGGTTTTTACACTCGCTGGCAGAAACCTGGAGCTCGTGATGATCAAAGACATGCAGGTGATGGTGCGGAAATCTAATTCTAAAAAAACGATCGTTCCCTCCTGGATGGGAGGCCGGATGAGCCTGACAGCCAACCTCGGCAGGATCTTACGGGAAACCTTTAACAAAGCCCTTGTGGCTGAAGACAGTATTGAACTGCAAAGTTTACATGAACTGTTCGATCTGCAGCAACAGTTATCGCATATTCCGCGCGACAATGAATTACTGATAGAGCAACTGGAAGATAAAAACGGATTTCACCTCCTGGTATATCCTTTCGAAGGTCGGCAGGTGCACGAAGCCATGAGTGCGATACTGGCTTACCGCATCGGGCAGATCACGCCCATCACTTTTTCCATTTCGATGAATGATTATGGATTTGAATTACTGAGCGATCAGCCAGTACCGGTGGATGACAGCAATGTGCGAGAGTTATTTTCAACCGATCACCTGCTGACTGATATCCAGAAAAGTGTGAACAATACAGAAATGGCCAAACGAAAGTTCAGGGATATTGCGGTAATCGGCGGACTGATCTTCCAGGGAATGCCGGGAGAAAAAAAGAAAGCGAGGCACCTGCAATCATCGGCCTCTCTCCTGTTCAAAGTATTTGACGAATACGATCCGAATAATATTCTACTGAAACAAGCCTACCAGGAAGTATTATTGCAGCAGATGGATGAAGTGCGGTTACGCCTGGCCATGCAACGGATCGGCCAGAGTAAAATCGTTCTTACGTTTCCTGAAAAACTGACACCTCTCTCCTTCCCCATTATTGTAGACGGACTGAACCGCAACCACTATTCCTCCGAAAAACTGGAAGACCGGGTGCGGAAAATGCAGCAACAGCTGGAAAAATAATTTTACGTCTTTACGATTGAAAGTTTCGCTGCCCGGCATTCCCCCAACTGCGCCTCCGCGCCTTTTTGGGAAAAATCCATTAAGAACACACTTACTATCAGTTTAGTTCACCGCCTTATCTTTGCCGCCTACATGACAGCACCGGTGGCACATATCATACGGGACCAGCATTTCTGGTTATCTCCCCAGCGCTGTCTCTTTTGGGAAGAGCAGCAGGCACTGATCCTCTCCGATCTGCATTTTGGCAAAACCGGGCATTTCAGAAAACATGGGATTGCCGTACCGCAGGAAATTTATAAAGAAGATCTGCAGAGACTGGTGGAGCAGATCAGTTATTTCAAACCCAGGCAGCTGATTGCCGTGGGCGATCTGTTTCACAGTGTGGCCAACAAAGAAATGGATTGGTTTCTGAAATGGCGGCAAGATCTCGGAGAGCTGGCTTTTATTCTGGTAAAGGGAAATCATGACATACTAACCAATGAGTGGTACACACAGGCCGGTATAGATCTGCGCACAGGTACTTACACTGTAGCAGGTTTTGATTTTGTACACGATCCGGAAGAAGCAGAAAGCAACGAAGATAATTATATATTTTCAGGTCATTTGCATCCCGGTGTACATATCAACGGACTGGGTAAACAAAGCCTGCAGTTTCCCTGTTATTATTTCGGCAAGGAGATGGCGATACTGCCGGCTTTCAGCAAATTCAGCGGATTAGCGATCATCAGAAAGAAAAAAGCAGATACCGTGTATGCTATTGTGAACCAATCTTTAGTTGCTATTCAATGATCCGTATTGCTTACGACCCCATCTACGCACACCCATTGCCGGAAGGGCATCGTTTTCCCATGCTGAAATATGAGTTGATTCCGGAACAATTATTACATGAAGGCAGCATCACCGCTGAACAGCTATTTTCGCCCCAGCCTTGTGCAGAAGAGATCATATTGTTAACACATGATGCAGTTTATCTGCAGAAACTGGTACAACAAACACTCAGTGCTTCGGAACAAAGAAAGATCGGTTTCCCGCAATCGCCAGACCTTACCCAACGGGAACTGATGATCACACAGGGCACCATCGACTGTTGTAAACACGCGATGGAATCCGGTGCAGCACTGAATGTAGCCGGTGGCACACACCATGCTTTCCGCGACCGCGGCGAGGGATTCTGTTTACTGAACGATATGGCCGTAGCAGCCAATTACCTGCTGCAGCAACAGCTGGCCAAACAGATCCTCATCATAGACCTGGATGTACACCAGGGCAATGGAACCGCCAGCCTGTTTGCAGATGAACCGAGGGTATTCACTTTCAGTATGCATGGCGGTCATAACTATCCCTTTCACAAAGAAAGATCCGATCTTGATATTCCGCTTGCAGATGGAACGGATGATACAACCTATCTCAGTATCCTATCTGATACATTACCCAAACTCATCGAAACCGTTAAACCGGATTTTGCTTTTTATCTCTCCGGAGTAGACATTCTTGATACCGATAAATTCGGCAAGCTGAAAGTGAGTCTGGCAGGCTGCAGACAAAGAGATGTCATTGTGTTTGAATTATTACAGCAGCACCGCATTCCGGTAACAGTGGCCATGGGCGGCGGGTATTCTCCCGATATCAGAACAATCGTAGAAGCACATTGCAATACGTTCCGGCTGGCAAAAGATATTTTTTTATAAAGGGATGTCTGCTTTGTTCTTTTTCTGCAGGGTGAGATAATCCAGGTAATAGATCAGGCGGAAAGTCAACTCATTCCCATGCGGCTGCTGAAAGATCTGGCCCAGGTTGCCCATATAACTTTTATAATTCAAACCGCTGACCGGGAAATCGGTGCCTAACCAGTTCTTGTAACCGATAATGAATTTGCTGCCATACTTGAAATCCCAGGTATAAAACATATCGAGGTTAAAGGCATTAAAGTTCTGGTCGCGGCCGGTTTCGAATGGACGGTTAATCAGATCGCCATTGGCATCTACATTAAAGAACTGGGAATAAATCACCCTGCTCCAGTAATGCCTGGCCCGCATTGACAGGTTCATTCTCGAAGAAAAATTATACACCGCATTCACAATGGAAGTAAGGTTGGTGGTAGCTCTTCTGCCTGCAATCGGTTCACCGGAAGCATCGCGGTACGCAAAACCATAGTTGCCATTATCGTGTACCCGCTGCACATCCAGATCAAGACTGAAATGTTCATCAAAGCGGTAACGGGGCGCCAGCTGGATCGTAAAATAAGGATCATTGGGCAAGGGCGATTCTGCAAAACCCGCCTGGTAGCGGAAGAAAAAACGTTTCCGGCTATCGCTGCTGCCACTGGCACCTACATACCAGTAAGCTGTTTTTTTCATCATTCTACCGGGCGTACGCAGTTCAAAAAAATCGCGCTGCCACATGGGCTGCCAGTTGGCACTGAAGGTTACGTCCCAGAAGTTGCGGAAAAAATAAAATGCTCTCGCCTGCAACACATAGTTAGACAACTTAAACGGCTTGAACAGGTACACGGGCAACACTGTAAGGCTGTAGTTATAACTGAGAAAATGTTTGGTGGGTGTAAAAACGTTATAACTGATTTTGCCGATACCGGATACTTCATTGGGTGAGCGCAGGATTCCCAGATCGTTGGGATCGTATTTTTCGGACTTGATACTATTGGAGAGCAGGTACTGCAACTTACCACTCACTTTTCCGTAGCTGATCAAATTACTGAATCCGTTGTATTGGTCTACCCCCATCACCTGGCTGTATTTGCCGGACCATACAAAATTATGCCGGTTGCCTGCATCGAAGAGATTCACATCCACTCCGGAAACATTTGCATTTCTCCGGCCACCAGCCCGCCACACATTGGTATTGGTGAAAGTAAGCGAAGAACGGTTAGCCAATGCCTGATCCAGTACAAGGATATTATAATTGGTGAGTGGTTCTGTTTCGATGGTAGTGGTAGCTTTGGTGGTTTTATCTTCTACCACTGCGTGAATGGAAGAGCCAATGGCATTAAACACACCGATACCGAGTTTCTTTTTGGTGCGCCCGGAAAATTTGGATGCATTGATCAACTGCGTTACACCGGGATTGGAGATGATCTCGAGGTTCGGATTGGCAGATACCATATTCCGCACATCGCTATAACCTACTGGTGTACCTCCCACTCTTCTGGAATAAAACAGCCCAGCTTTATTAAACAACTCGATCCCCTCTGTAAAAAAGGGGCGGTTTTCCTGGAACTGTACTTCAAAAGGCGTGAGGTTCAGTACCACATTATCAGACACTACCTGCCCGAAATCAGGAATCACTGTAGCATCCAGCGTAAAACTTTCATTAAACCCATATTTCACATCCATACCCCCATTGCGGAGGAAATCTGTTTTTCTGGATCCATCAGCATAGGGAACCGTTCTGAAACCGGAAGTAACATAGGGTAAAAAAGACAAGCGCAAGGGTGGGGTTATGTTCTGTACATCCGCAAGATTACCAAACTGGTTTACAAAACCACCCTGATTGGGATCTACCTTGTTCCAGAAAGAACCTTCATTTCTGCGGCGTATATACCTTTGGAAATTGATTCCCCAATCCTGCACTTCTTTCCTCGAAAAACGAAGGGCCGAATAAGGAATTTTCATTTCCACACTCCAGCCATCTTTCTGCTGTTTTACATTACTTTCCCAAACAGCGTCCCAGCTATAATCGGTGGGTAATCCGAATTGAGATACCATGCTGGCCACCAATCGTCCATCCGACTGTACATTGCGGGAAGTAACCAGGAACTGGAATCCATTCTGGTCATCGTTATAGGTATCAAAGAAAACGCTGAAATAATCTACATCTTTCCGCTGCTCCCCATCGCGTGAGGTCAGTTGTTTGCGGATATGCTGCGGATCATCATACAGATAAGCACCAACATAAACAGCCTGGTCGTCATAAAGGATATAAGCATGGGTTGTGTGTGCGGCAGGCAAACCAAACTGCGGAGAGTTAGTGATAAAACTGTCGGCCCTTTGCGCCTGGCTCCAGCTCTTCTCGTCCAGCAGCCCATCAATTTTAATAGGCGTATGAATACGCAGCGCCGCTAATTTCTTTTCCTGGGCGGATGTGGTAAATACAAGTGCAATGGCAATAAGGGGCAACAATCTTCTCATACAGTATACAGTGCCGCAAAAGTAAGGATAACAGCGGGCGGGTTAGAAAAATTGTATGAATGGACAGCAAAACAGCCCTGTTATGGGCTGCTTTGCGTTTATCCTGGTAATATCCGATAATTATTTAATTCAGTTTCTTCTTCAGACTGCTCACCTGTTCCTGCAGGTTATTGACCATGCCCGCCAGTTGGTTTACATCCCAGCGTGGGCCCGCATTGGCTTTCTGCATGATATAGACCGCCTTCCAGACCTCCAGCACATCTTCGGCACTTACATTGTAAGGTTCGTACTGCGGATTATCGCTGATCAGGGTGAGTTTGTTTTTTACGCGGTTATGTTTCATGATGCGTTTGTAGACCACTCCTTCATTTTTCGATAATACCACATAGGTATTGCTGTTTTTCACATCTTCCAGGTCATCCACTTTTTCTCCCACAATCACGCTGCCGCTGGGAGTAGGTAACATACTATCTCCAACGATCTCAAAAGCACGGTATTGGCCCGGGCCCAGCATGGGCAGGGTAAACGTATTCAGTTCATCTACAAATTCCGGATCACCATAACCGGCCAGGTAACCGGCAGCGGCTTTTACAGGCACAAAACGGATCTCAGATACTTCGTTCACCATTTTCAGCTGCCTTCTTTTTTCCAGGTAACTGAGGGCCTTGGGTGCTGAAAGGTCTTTGAAAAGAAAATCTTCCAGACTTAATTTAAAAGTGCTGCAGATCTGTTCCATTACTTCCAGACGGGGTTCGGCACGCTCTTCTTCATACGCGCCCACCAATGATCTTTTGATCTTGAGTTTATTGGCAAACTCTTCCTGTGTCCAGCCGCGCAGCTTGCGCAGGTAGCGGAGATTTTTTCCGGCGTTTGACATAGCTAACTGATTTAGTTAGCAATTTACTAATATTTTTAGCTAATCGCAAAATTTATTTTTACTTTTTTGCAGAAATGGCTGGAAGGGGTCGGATAATCAACTGCCGAAGCATTCGCCCACTCATCTAAATTCCCCTTCATTTTTAGGCAGACTTGCGCCTTTCCTGTACTTTCCTGCCCCAAAATAAATGGCACATGAAAAAAAGGCTTTTTACACTGTTGCTCGCCGTTAGCGGTATTGCCGCAGAGGCGCAACAGGTATGGACAGACGATCTGATCCTTACCCCCGAACGTTCCAATTTTGAAAAAACATCTTCCTATGGCGATGTAATGAGTTTCATCAATACCATCAAAGCCAAAAGTCAGGACATAGCGGTAACCAGCATCGGCAAAAGCACATTGGGCAAGGATATTCCGCTCCTCATTCTCTCCCATCCCGCTATCAGCACACCCGAGCAGGCCAAAGCTTCCGGCAAACCGGTGATTTATATACAGGGAAATATTCATGGCGGAGAAGTAGATGGCAAAGAAGCGATACTGATGCTGTTACGAGATATCCTGCTGGGCAATAAAAAAAACTTACTCGATAACCAGGTGATCCTCTTCCTCCCCATGTACAATACAGATGGCAATGATAAAATGGCGCCGGGCCTGCGTCCGAGCCAGGAAAACAGTCCACTGGAAACCGGCATCCGCGAAAACGGCCAGGGACTGGACCTGAACCGGGATGGCATTAAAATGGAAACCCCCGAAACAGAAGCGCTGATCCGGAATGTGATCACCGCCTGGGATCCGCAGGTAACGGTTGATCTGCATACCACCAATGGCACCTGGCATGGGTATTCGCTTACCTGGGCGCCCAGTTACCTGTATGCAGGGGAGCCTGCTACTTACCGTTATACCAATGATGTAATGCTGCCCGCTATCACCCGAAATGTAAAAGAGAAAAATGGTTTGTTCTTTGGTCCTTTCGGCGATTTCAATGTACGGGAAGGATGGCCGGTGAAGAACTTTTATACCTATAACCATCATCCCCGCTATATCATTAACCAGCTGGGACTCCGTAACCGCATGGCCATACTGAGTGAGTCATTTGCACATGAACGTTTTTATCAACGCATTTACAGCACTTACACCTTTGTAAACGAGATCCTGATGCATTTCAACCAGCATGGCAAAGAGATCGCCCGCATTAACCAGGAAGCAGAAGCATCTGCCATCCGGAACGTATTGGACAATGCGGGTAAGGCCACCAAGGGTGTCCGTTTTAAAATGGTACCCACTTCCCAGAAACTAAACGGCTTCAGATCCTATCAATATACTTCCTTCACCAAAGCTGATGGCAGCAAAACCTGGGTTAAAAACGGCAATGTGGTTACCTATGATGATGTGAATTATTATGGCGCTTTTAAAGATACCGTACAAAGCACCGTTCCGCGTGGATATATTATTCCGGCTGCACAATCTGCCATTGCAGAACACCTCATCAAACATGGGGTAAAAGTAGAGAAGATAGAAAAAGACCAAACGATGGAAGCAACGGTTTTTGTAGTGGAGAAATTAACAAAAGCCCAGCGGAAATTTGAAGGGCACAATATGGCTTCAGCAGAAGGGCATTTTGAAACGGTTACCAAAAAAGTACAGAAAGGAGATTTTAAAGTAGACATGGCCCAACCCCTCACCAACCTGATTTTTTATATGCTGGAACCGCAGTCTGACGATGGATTGCTGAACTGGAATTTCTTTGATGCATATCTGGAGCAGCAGGGCGTAAACACAAAACCAGTGGAATTTCCTGTGTACAAATATGCTGTTTGGCCCACTCCTGAAACTAAAAAATCCAAAAAGAAATAATCCCTTCTGTGCGCCTCTGTTTCTCCGTGCATCTGTGTTGAAAAATGATTTACCTATCCGGATATTTTTTCAACACAGAGCCACGGAGCCAGGGAGTTTCACAGAGGATTTTATAGTGGTTTAACATCTCTCAGAAATCTTAATCGTATCTTGCAGTCATGGCAAAAGTGAAGTCTATAAAGAAGAAACAACCGGTGATCCTGATCACCAACGATGATGGGGTTACCGCACCGGGCATCCGGGCACTGGTAGAAGCTGTAAAGGGTTTGGGTAAGATCGTAGTTGTAGCACCCGATAAACCGCAAAGTGGTATGGGACATGCGATCACCATTGGCAATCCACTGCGTTTGCAGAAAGTAAATGTTTTTGACAGCGAAGGCGTAGAAACATGGGCCTGCAGCGGTACACCGGTAGATTGTGTAAAACTGGCGGTGGATAAAGTGATCCACAGCAAACCCGATATCTGTTTAAGCGGCATTAACCACGGCGCCAATCATTCCATCAATGTGATCTATTCCGGCACCATGTCTGCGGCTTTGGAAGCAGCAATTGAAAGTATACCCAGTATCGGTTTCAGCTTGCTGGACCTGAGTATTGAAGCCGATTTTACCGCTGCCAAAAAATACGCTAGGATCCTGGTAGAGCATGTGTTGAACAGCGAACCGCACGATAAACATCTTTGCCTGAATGTAAATATTCCCAAGGGGGGTGAGAAACTGATCAAGGGCATCAAGATAGCCAGTCAGGCCTATGCCAAATACGAAGAGGAATTTGACGAACGCAAAGATCCTCATGGAAAAAGATATTACTGGCTAACCGGCGAGTTTGTGAATTTTGATAAGAGCAAGGACACAGATGTATGGGCGCTGAAGAATAACTATGTAAGCGTAGTACCCGTTCAATTCGATCTGACGAATTATACGCTGAAGAAGAAACTCGAAAAATCCTGGAAATTCTGATGCTGACCAAAGACAACCGTACACTGGGCCTGGTACTGGGTTTCCTGGCTCCCTTTGTGGGTTTTGCCGTTTATTACCTGGCCCGCTTCCGTGTATTTTCGGTGCAGGAGTTCTGGCAGGTATTGATGATGCAGAAATCACTTCTATCGGGCATTATCAGTCTGGCACTGATCGCCAATGTAGTAGTGTTCACCCTCTATATCAACCAGCGGAAAGATAAAACGGCCACAGGTATTTTTATAGCTACCTGTATCTATGCCGTTATCGCACTGGCTTTTAAATGGTTTTTATAAATTTTATTGTGCGCCTGCGGGAAGGTTGGTTCCGTTTACCTGTGCCTCTAGGGAGAGACGATAGCGTTTAATGGCGCGTGTGATGACTTCAGCGGTCTGTTGTTGTCCGCTATCGCTGGTAATGAATTCTTCTTCTTCGGGGTGAGACAGGAACCCTACTTCGATCAGGATGGCTGGCATAGCTACCGCCTGTAATACCCAGATTCCTTTTTCGTCTCTTTGTTTGGCACCACGGCTTACACGACCCGACTTCACAAACTCTTCTTCCACTGTTTCGGCCAGTTTGCGGCTGCGGTTGGCGTATTCCTGTGTGCGCATGGAATTGATCATTTTCATGGCAGGGTTATTATCCTGCTCTCCCACGATCAACATGGCCGTATCACTGAAGTTGTTCTCCATCAGTGCTTCTTCCTTGTCTTTGGTTTTACCTACTCCCCAGATATAGGTTTCGGTACCATGTGCCGGATTGGGTGTGTACCAGGTGCGGTATTCCGGAATTCTTTTCTTGACCTTCTTACCCTTCCGCTTCACTGTTTTGGTAGTGTAACCGGTAATTTCTGAATGACGGATGGGTGATACATCATTACAGTGAATCGAAATAAACAGATCCCCTTTGGCGGCATTGGCTTTATTGGCTTTTACAATCGGACTATTGTATTCATCCGTGGTGCGGGTCATAATGACTTCAATATCCGGCATTTCGGCACTGAGTACATCGCGCAGTTTAAGACCGATGGCAAGGGCTACATCTTTCTCCTCCATGTGTTTACCCGAAGCCCCATAGAACTTTCCGGCAATGGCAGACGGACCGCCATGCCCGGGATCGATCACGATCCGTTTCAGGGGATGCTTCAAAGTCTTGCTTTTATCGGCCTGCGCATGGGCAGACTGCGATACGAGCAAAAACAAAAGCAGGATGAGGGAAAAAAGTTGTCTTGTCTTCATTGGGGGTAACTGTTACTGAATAACGAAATAAACAGGGTTTTAGTATTCCCAAATATAAAAAACCGGCTCCTTTGTGGAGCCGGTAATGCATCAATTTGAAGAAACTTTTACTTTTTGTTACTGCGCAGATCAGCGATCCTACGCTGTACCTCTTTCACCACCCAGGTAAATACTTGTTTGTGCTGATAATTTACCGGTTGTCCGTTTTGCAAAGCAGGTTTCCACCTGGGGCCGTTATTGATGAGCCGGATGGCTTCTTCTACCGTTTTATAACCGGGATTGTTCTGTGCAGCTACATGACTGATCCCGCCATCGGCCGCCACCAGAAAAGAGACCGTTACGGTGTATTTACCGGGAGGAGCTCCGTTTTTTGCAGGCAGATCGCGTTGCATGTTACGTTCAAGATATTTTGCCCAGGCCGATGGGCCACCCGGAAAAGCAGGAAGGGTTTCTGCTTCGGTAAAGAGTTTTACGCCCATTTGTTTTTTTCGGATCACGGGCGGCTCCATGGTTTTTATCGCTTCTGCTGCTTTTTTGGTGACCACTTCTACCACCCCGTTTTTGGCTGCTTCGCCATACCTGGCTATGGCCGTGGCGTCTTTCAATACACGTACTTCTGCAATATCGGCAGGAATTACATCATTGAGGTTACCCGGCTCCCCATCAATCAATACCCAAACATTACTGGGGATCTGGTAGTTGTTGGCACCGGATGACCATACCAGCGTATCCGGATATTTACGTACAACACCTGTTTTGGCGCCAAATTGACCAACTGATCCATTCTGTGATCTGGCGGATGGAGCCAGGCTTATACCTGTAACAGACTTTGCTCCATAACCGGTTACTGTAACTGGCCCTGAAGATGGCATACCCGCTTTTTTGGTGGTGATCATTACCACACCATTTTTCCCTTCCTCACCGTATAAAGCTTTAGCAGATTCATTTTTCAATATATTGATCGATTGAATTTTAGACGGATCAATCAGCTCCAAGATCTCATTATCAATTTTTTTCCCGTCCACTATTACCAATGCATCAGCAATGGAATTGCGTAAATCAGTCGTGGCCGCTTTGTTAACATTCTCTACCTGCACTTTGCCGCCTTCATTCATGATCACCAGTTTATTTCCGTTGGTAACGGTGATTGTATCTGCTTTGATAATAACAGTATCAGTTTTGATCTTTTTACTTTTTACGAGGTATTCATTTATCCCATTCAAAATGGATACTGCCATTTTTTTCTGGTAATCCTGCTGCTTTAATTTAGCTACATCTCTGTTGTTAGTAATGAAGCCTGCTTCCATAAGCACACAGGCAGTTTCCATTTTTTCCATCCATGTTAATCCATTACTCCGCGTTTTGATACCCAGTATCTTTTCGTTCAGAGGAGCCATCGCATTGGCCAGATTGCTGGCAAGCAGCTGACTGGGGAGATAATGGTTACTTTTCCCTTGCTCTGGAATATAGAATTCAATTCCGCTTTTCGAATCTCCTTTTATTTTCCCTGAAGCCAGTCCTGCAGGATTTAATGAATTCAGATGCAAAGAAAGAAATAGATCAGGATGGTATTGATTAACGATCTCAACAGCCTTGCGGGGAGTCAGGTATTCCTCATCATTACGGGTTAAAATAATGCGGATATTTTCATTGTCATTCATTTCAGCAACTGCTTTGGCCAATTGGAACATGAGCGTAGATTCGGATGTACCATCTGCGGCAATAAACCCTGGATCAGTACCTCCATGACCTGGTTGAATGACAACAGTATAGGTACGATCCAGCATTGCAATATTAGCAACACTAACATTCGGCTTTACCTGATTGCCAGCCACTACATCTACCACTTTCTCCATCATCGTTGCTACTGAGATAGGTCCTCTTGCCCTTTCCTCCTTGCTTCTGAAAGCGAACAGTACCACCACCATTGCCAGTAAGGGTAATACCACCAGCCGGCGCAGGTAGCTGAACCTGGGGTGGCGGTTATTGGCCAGCATCTGCAGTCTTCTTTTAATGGGTGAGAAAAAGAAAGGATTTGTCATGGCAAACTGCTGTCTGGGATACGCAGCTGTCAGTAACATATGTGCCAGCGCCGCCGTATCACCATCTGTAACCGCTTTTTTATCTGCGATAAATTCGTGGATCATTTCCATCTCTTTTTTCAGCAACCAGAAAAACGGATTGAACCAACCCACTACCAGCACCAGTTGAATAATGATCTTATCTACCGAATGTTTCTGTTTTACATGCGTTAATTCATGTTGCAGGATCTGTTTGCCGGCTTCGCTGCGGATATCGATTTCCTCGTTCCAGAAAATATAGCGGAAGAAGGAAAAGGGTGTGCCCTTGGCCTGCGTCAGGATCAGGTACACTTCGCCTACATTTTTGCAGGAATGCGCTTTCAGCAACTGGTACAAACGGATAAACGCAATGACCATGGCCCCAAGTAATACCGCCGCAACAGTGAGATAGACGCCCCAGGCTGCCATTTCCCAGGTCCAGCGAAAACCGCTTCGGGTAACCGCCTCTTCGATCCGGGTATTGCTGTCAGCTACAACAGCCAGTAACTGCACTACAGTCGGGTCTTCACTTACCGTTTGATATTGCCACTGGATCTTTATCAATGGCACCAGCCAAGCCACTAAAGCAATGGCCAGCAGGTAAAAACGGTTGTAATGATGAAAACGTTTGTTACGCAATACCAGCCAGTAATACCCCATCATAATACCACTACAGAGTATTACCTGCAAAAAGTAATAGGCAGTTGTAAGCATACAATTATTTTTTAGCGTGTTTGATCTGTTGCAACAGCAGTTCCAGTTCTTTTACACTCAGGTCTTTCTGTTTTACCATAAAGGAAACCGCATCGGTAAAGGATCCTTCAAAATAACCATCCACCAGTGTACGGATGGTGCTGGAAGAATATTCCTCTTTGGATACCAGCGGATAATACTGGTGCACCCGGCCAATAGGTGTAATTCCTACAAAACCCTTCTCTACCAGGATTTTCAGAATCGTGGCCACCGTATTGGAATGCGGACGGGGTTCGGGCTGCGCTTCTACGATGTCTTTCAGAAAAGCTTCTTCCAGTTTCCAGATCGTGTGCATGATCTGTTCTTCTGCTTTGGTTAATGGCTTCATGGGGGAGAAATTAATTGCTGTACGAATATATAAACTAATTTTTTAGTTATAAAACTATTTTTTTAGTCTGGAAGGACCCGGGGAACAAATTTGTGAATTTTTTAAAGGAGGATGCATTCCTTAGCTTTCTGTTGTGTCGATTAACTACAAACTATTAATTATTAACTATTAACTACTAACTAAAATACCGATTATCGGTCAGGCCGCTTCAGCGTCCCGACCGAAATCGGTATTTTGCAGGGGTATGAAGTATTATCTTATTTCCGGCGAAGCCAGCGGCGATCTGCATGGCAGCAACCTGGCAAAACAGTTGTACCTGGCAGATCCTTCGGCAGAAATCCGCTGCTGGGGAGGGGATCTGATGCAGGCTGCCGGCGCCACACTGGTAAAACATTACCGTGACCTCGCTTTCATGGGTTTTGCTGAAGTAGTGAAGAACCTGCCTACCATCCTGAAAAATATCCGTTTTTGTAAAGAAGATATCCGCTCCTATCAGCCCGACGTACTGGTGCTGATCGATTATCCCGGCTTCAATCTACGCATTGCCGAATGGGCCAAAGAAAATGGATTCAAAGTGGTGTATTATATCTCGCCACAAGTATGGGCCTGGAAAGAGAACCGGGTCAAAAAAATGAAACAGTGCATTGATAAAATGCTCTGCATCCTTCCCTTCGAAAAAGCCTATTACCATGATAAGTGGAACTGGGATGTGGATTATGTGGGACACCCGTTGGTGGAAGTGGTGGAGGAGAAGCAGTTTGGAGTTAAAAGTGAAAAGTTAAAAGTGAAAAGTCAGGAGAATGAAGGGAATACGGGCGTTACACCCTACTCACCATTCACCATTCACCATTCATCCATTATCGCCCTCCTTCCCGGAAGCCGAAAACAGGAAATACAGAAGAAACTGCCGATTATGCTGGAAGTGGCGAAATCCTTTCCGGAATACCAGTTTGTGGTGGCGCAGGCACCGGGACTGGATAATACGTTTTATGCGCCGTTCATGGCAGCGTATCAGAATGTATCTGCGGTTCGTAATCAAACCTATGATCTCCTGTTACGATCCAAAGCGGCACTGGTAACCAGCGGCACGGCTACGTTGGAAACTGCTTTGTTTGGGGTGCCGGAAGTGGTTTGTTATAAGGGTAGTGCGATCAGTTACCAGATCGCTAAAAGACTGATCAAGATCAAATACATTTCGCTGGTGAACCTGATCATGGATAAGGAAGTGGTGAAGGAACTGATACAGGATGCTCTCACCACCGAAAATCTCGTTACCGAACTCTCGCTCCTGCTCAACGATACAGAGAAACAGAAAACTTTACAGGCCGATTACCGGGCGCTGAAAGAGCTCCTGTCGGCTGGTGGTCATGCGTCGGCACAGGCAGCGCAGATCATTTGCGATTTTGTGCGCCAATAAAACGCTTATCTGAATAAAGGCAGGATCACCAGTTTGAAGAGAATGATCAGTACTGCCAGCAGAAACATGATGAGTGAAATACGGTTCATCCCATGCATGTATTTCATCCACTGTGTGCGGGGTTCGTTGGGGTCTCTTTTTTTGATGTAGAGATATTCAGCGATTTGTTTCCAGATGCCCATGGGAGGATGGTTTATTGGTTTATTGGTTTATTGGTGTATTGGTTTATTCGTTTGTAAGGATAAAGGTAATAACAGTATCCGGAAATAATTTCTGAACTTATTATGGTTAGATTTGTTTTGTCCTAAACTGATTGCTATGCCTGTACGCTTTTTGTTATTCTGCGGACTGTATTTTGTCTGCTTTCTTTCTTCTGCCCAGTTTGATGCCACTAAAATTGATATCGTTCGGGATAAATGGGGGGTGCCACATATTTTTGGCAAAACGGATCCCGATGTAGCGTATGGCCTGGCATGGGCACATGCGGAAGATGATTTTGAAACCATACAGCAATCGTTGCTGGCCGGCAAAGCCATGCTGGCCCAATACCAGGGTAAAAAAGGGGCGCAGATCGACTATATCATTCACCTGCTCCGGATTCCCGAACTGGTGGAAGAAAAATACGAGTCGGACCTGAGTCCTACTTTCAAAAAATTACTGGAAGGGTATTGCGCCGGATTAAATGCGTATGCGGCGGCGCATCCCAAAGAAATATTGCTGAAGAAGGCTTTTCCGGTTACTCCCAAAGACATGGTGCAGTATTCGGTGCTGCAGTTATGTGTGCTTTCCGGCGCCGATAATGCACTGGCTTCCATCTTTAAGGGCAAAGTGCCTTTACTGGAGAATTTTAAAACCGCGGGTAGCAATGCCTTTGCTTTTAACAGTAAAAAGACCACAGACGGACAGGTATATCTCAACATCAACGCCCACCAGCCTTTGGAAGGTCCCGTTGCTTTTTACGAAGCACACCTGAACAGCGAAGAGGGATGGAATATACTGGGTGCCAATTTTCCCGGCGCACCCTGCATCCTGCACGGCGTAAATGAAAACCTGGGCTGGGCACATACGGTGAATGCTCCGGATAAACTGGACATTTATCAATTAGAGATCAATCCTGCCAACAAACTGGAATACCGGTTCGATGGCAAATGGGAGCAACTGGAAGAAAGAACCGCTCCGCTGAAAGTGAAACTGGGGGCCATTCGTGTGGGCGTAAAAAGAAAAGTTTACTGGAGTAAATATGGCCCTACTTTGATCACTGAACGAGGCACTTTCTCGATCCGTATGCCGGCACAGATGGATATACGCGGACTGGAACAATGGTACCGGTTTAACAAAGCAAAGAATTTTACAGAGTTCAAGTCGGCACTCGACATGCTGGCCATCCCCGGATACAATATTGTGTATGCCGACCGATACGATACCATATATTATATCAGCAATGGCCGCATTCCCATCCGCGATGCAAAGTATAACTGGAAATCAACCCTGCCCGGAAATACGAGTGCTACCTTGTGGAACCAACTGCATCCGCTGAAAGATCTGCCGCAGGTATTACAACCCGGCAGTGGTTTTGTATTCAATACCAACCACTCTCCTTTTCATTCTACCGAAGGGCCGGAGAATCCCGTTGTCAAAGATGTTACCATGGGTTATGAAACCCTGGAGAACAACCGTAGCAAACGTTTCTCAGAAATGCTGTCGGCCTATGATAAAGTTTCATTTGAGAACTTCCGGAAAATCAAATTCGACAGACAGTACCCCGCTAAGTTTGCTTTTCCCACGGGCATCGATTCTTTGTTTCTTTTGAAGGCCAGTGACTACCCGGATATAGCCGAACTGATCACCCAATTACAGCAATGGGATAAAAATGCATCGGCCGAAAGTGTGGGAGCCGGTACTTTCTTTCTGGTGTATGCTACTGTTACACGCAACCCAATGCTTTACAACCGGTATAGTATTTTAACGCAGACGCAATCTGTTGCTATTCTGCGTTCGGTAAAAGCAGAAATGCTCCAATACTTTGGCCGTACTAATCTGCAGCTGGGCGAGATCCAGAAACTGGTAAGGGGTGATAAAGAATTACCGCTGCCGGGTTTACCGGATGTACTGGCGCCCATGTATGCTGTGCCCTACAAAAATGGCATGTGGAAAGGCACACAGGGTGATGCGTATGTAGAGCTGGTTCGTTTTACCAAAGACGGGCCCATTATCGAATCCATCAATACCTATGGTGCTTCTGCCAGAAAAGATTCGCCTCACTATACAGACCAGATGGAGATGTATACCCATCAGCAAACCAAAACCATGACACTGGATAAAAAAGAAGTGTACAAAAGCGCAGCACGTGTGTATCATCCGCAATAATGAGTATTTTGCTGCAAAGCTGCTTATATGATGAACCGGTTATTCTTTTTGTTGGGTTTGCTTATCTCCACAACACTTGTACAGGCACAGATCAGAGAAGGTCTGGTGAAATACAATATGACGGTTGAGGGCGATGAGTCCGGCATGGCCAATCCCTTGCTGGGTAATTCATCAGTAAATGTCTATTTTAAGCAGGACAGAACCGTGATGGAAATGGCTTCGCCGTTGTATAATATGAGGACCATCAGCGACAACAAAAATGTATTGGTATTGATGGATGCCATGGGGCAGAAAAGTTTTACCCGTTCCAGCAAAGCGGAAGCTGACAAACAAAAAAGCAAGGCAGGCTCCAGTGGTCCCAGAATCGAGTTCACCAAAGAGAAAAAGAAAATACTGGGCTACGATTGTACCAAAGCATTAACAACATTGATTGGCAAGGGCGGCCGCTCTACTTCACTAACGATCTGGTACACAGATAAGATTCAGGGAGGCGCCGGTCTTGGCATCATCAATGCAGATGTAGTCAGTAAAATACCCGGCATGGTACTCGAAGTGAATATGACACAGGGTACCCTCCGCTCCACCCTCAAAGCCACTGACATTTCCACCAAACCCATTCCGGAAGCTATCTTCAATCCCTCCACCTCCGGCTACACCGAACGCAAACGCTAAAAAAACATTCACTCATCCATTCACTCATCCACTCATTCACTCATCCACTCATTAAGAAAGCGGCTGATCTGTACCGTTTCAATAATAAATCCATCATGCCCATAGGCGGAATCAATTTCATAGAAATGGCTATGCGGAATATGGTCGGCCATGAATTGTTGTTCATCCAGCGGACATAAAATATCACTACGAATACCGATAATCAAAGTGGGTTGTGAGATAGATTGTAACACTTTGATCAGATCTCCACCCCTGCCCCTGCCAAGGTGATGGCTATCCATGGCTTTGGTGAGTAACCAGTAGCTATAGGCATTAAACCGTTTCACCAGTTTATCGCCCTGGTAATTGATATAGGAAGAGGCTTTGAAATCGTCAATCTTTTCCGGATCAGGATCTGTCTGTTTATCCTGGAACGTACCATAATTACGATACGTTAACATACCAATGGCCCGGGCTGCTTTTAAACCTCTGGCACCGGCATCAGGGGTAAAATCCTGCCAGCTACTGTCTGCTTCAATGGCCAGTCTCTGCGCCGTGTGCACCGCCACGCCCCAGGCACTCTCTGAAGGGGAAGTAGCAATCAGAAATAATTTTCCGATCACTTCTTTCTCCATCACGGCCCACTCCAGCGCCTGGTAGCCGCCCATGCTGCCGCCCATCAGTAAATGGATCCTGTCTATTCCCAGGTGCTTGCGTAAGAGGATAAAAGACTGCACCATATCGCGGATAGTAACCTGCGGGAAAGAAGAAAAATAGGGTTTACCTGTGGCAGGATCATTACTCAATGGCCCCGTAGTTCCATAACAGGAACCGAGGATATTAGCACAAACGATAAAATACCGATCCGGGTTAATCAGACTGCCCTCTCCTACCAAACCCTTCCACCAATCAGCCACATCTGAGCTGGCCGTTAGTGCATGACATACCCAGATTACATTAGACTTATCTGCATTCATTTGTCCGTAAGTATGATATGCCACACGCAGTGAAGGCAATACCATTCCGTTTTCGAGTGTGAAGTCTGCCTGGGAGTCAAAAAATTTCATATCGATTATTCCGTATTTCAACAGCAAAATAAGGCTAAGCTTAAATTACATTTGCATAAATCTTTGCAAATGGCCAGAATTGAGATTACCCGGGTAGACGATGCCTATGCATTTGAAGCCAGAGATACTAACAATCATTCGCTTCGCATGGATGCGGCAGAAACCTTCGGTGGACACAATTCCGGGATCCGTCCCATGCAAACCCTGCTGATGGGGCTGGGTGGTTGTGGTGGGGTGGATATCGTTGCTATCCTGCAAAAACAACGCCAGACCATTCGTTCTTTTAAAATGATCATTGAAGGTGAGCGGGAAGCGGATAAAGAACCGGCTTTATGGAAAAAAGTGCATATCCAGTTTCAGTTTGGTGGGGATATTGCGTTAGACAAAGCCCAGAAAGCCTGTGCCCTCTCCCTCGATAAATACTGCTCCGTTGCCGCTACCCTGCGCGCTGCGGGATGTACGATCGAGTGGGACGTGGAGGTGATTGATTAGCGGATGACGGATTACGGATTTGCGGATTAGGAATAGTATAAAATAAAGAATCCGCTAATTCGTCATGCGCTAATCCGTTAATCTGCTAAACTTATATTGATCGATTTATTAAATTATATACAAGTAAACTCCGATAAAATGTCAACTCACAACCAGACAAACGCCATCCGCATACAGACAGAACGCACCAACGAGATGGAACATTCTACACCGATGTTTCTGACAAGCAGTTTCTGTTTTGACAATGCAGAAGAGATGCGTGCCGCTTTTGCGGATGAAACGGATGATAATATTTACAGCCGTTTCAGCAATCCGGGTGTGCAGGAGTTTACGGATAAAATGTGTGCACTTGAAGGCGCCGAAGCTGGTTATGCCACTGCATCTGGTATGAGTGCCGTGTTTGGTTCTTTTATGGCTTTACTGAAACAGGGCGATCATTTACTGGCCTGCAATGCTATTTTTGGGAGTACCCATACGGTGATTGCCAAATACCTGCCCAAATTCGGCATCGAGTCTTCGTATGTCGGCGCCAATGCAACAGAAGCTGATTGGGAAGCGGCCATCCGCCCCAATACCAAAATGATCTACCTCGAAACACCTACCAATCCTGGCCTCGATGTCCTTGACCTGGAAATGATCGGCAGGATCGCCAGAAAACATAAGATCATCTTAAACGTAGACAACTGTTTTGCCACACCGGTCAACCAGCAACCCATCAGATTTGGTGCCGACCTTGTGGTACATTCTGCTACTAAATGGTTAGATGGTCAGGGACGTGTATTGGGCGGTGTGGTAGTGGGCCGCAAAGACCTTATCAAAGAAATCTATTTATTCTGCAGAAGTACCGGCCCGGCTTTATCGCCCTTTAATGCTTGGGTATTAAGCAAAAGCCTCGAAACACTGGATGTGCGGATGGAACGGCATGCATCCAATGCGTTGTTCATTGCCCAATCGCTGGAGAGCCATCCACAGATCGCTTCTTTGCGGTATCCGTTCCTGGCCAGTCACCCGCATCATGCCATTGCCAAAAAACAGATGCAGAACGGTGGCGGTATTGTTTGTTTTGAATTAAAAGGCGGACTGGAAGCGGGTCGCAAATTTCTGGATAACCTGCAAATGTTATCGCTCACTGCCAACCTGGGAGATACCCGAAGTATTGCTTCACACCCGGCCAGTACTACGCACGCCAAATTATCAGAAGCAGAAAGACAATCCGTCAACATCACCCCGGGATTGATCCGCATCAGCGTAGGTTTGGAACACAGAGATGATATCTTAGCAGATATCCGGCAAGCACTGGAGAAGATCAATTAGTAATTAGTAATTAACAATTAATAATTTTTTTGCTGGAAATTAATGAGCAGTCTCAGATGAGACTGCTCATTAATTAAGATAAAGCTGATTTACCGCTCCCCCATTCAATAGCTGAGTTGCAATACCGCTGGATAATCCTCGATTTAAGTAACATATATTGTAAACTAAGAAGACAGAACATCAGGTTAGCAGTAATCAATTACTAATTACTAATTATTAATTACTAATTGCTAATTACGCTTTACCGCTACTGCGATCTTCGAATCCGCCGTCCCATAATACAGGAACCACTTGTTCTGAAACTGCGCCAAGCCTTCTACAAAACAAACCCTGTTCACCTGGCCGGTGAGTTCGTATGGCTTATCGGGTTTCATGAAATAATTATCCAGGCGTTTGATCACTTTGGTGGGATCATTTATATCGATCAATACCTGCCCTACGGCATAAGTACCTTCTGCCAGGCTGGTATCGCCGATAGAGGGAATATTACGACTGTTATAGATCAGTAAAATGCCTTTGTCTGTTATCATCGCAGGCGGACCGGACTCCACCAGATCACTATCAAACTTTTTAGCGCGGGTGGTTACCACTATTTTGAGATCCGGCATTTTTAATGCCTCTCCCCGTAAAGGAATGGGTGCCTTTTCACCCGCCTGCATTTCTACCGGTGTCCATTTGATCAGATCGTCCGAAGTAGCGGCCCAGATATACTGGTCGCCCCAGTACATCCAGTATTTACCATTGATTTTGGTAGCGATGATTTTTCCATTTTCATATCGCGAAACAATACTTCCCGATTTAGACCACTGATCCAGGTATTTACCATTCATGGCATCGGCAAATACAGAGCCGTGTTTGGTCCAGTGCAGCAGGTCTTTGGAAGTGGCTACCAGCAAGCGGGCCACTTTTCCATCGTACGCTGTGTAGGTCATATAATACATACCCTGCTCATCCTCCACAATACGCGGATCTTCGCAACCACCCTGCCATTCGTATTTTTTGAAAGCATCATTGTCCGGAAAAAATACCGGTTCGGCATTGCGGGTAAAGTGTAATCCATCAGTGCTGCTGGCCAGTCCGATGCGGGAGGTACCACCCGGCAAACCGATCTTATCCTGCGCACGGTATAACATGAATACTTTACCGTCTTTCACTATGATAGCGGGGTTGAACACATCTTTTTCTTCCCAGGCCACTTTCTTTTTCCAGATGGGATCCAGAAACTGGCTGGTGCCGGGTGTTAATACGGGATTGGCACTATCCGCTTTTTCGAAAGAGAGCATGGCCCAGTTAGTGCTGGTATCTGTTGCGGCGATTTCCGGTTTTGAAGAAGGAGTATTGCAGCCCGCAAGTATTACTATGAACAAAGCAACAGATAGCATGTTGCCTGCTTTCCGGATCATTTTCATCATTATTGGTTTCTGCTGAGACATTGTTTTGCTGTATTATTTATTCATCGCATACTGGATTCCGCCCAGCAGGTGTTGCAGGAACAAAGGATCTTTGAACGATTCATCTGTATGGCCAAACTCTGTATAAAAAGCACGGCCACCATCAAATTCATGGTACCATGCCATGGGATGCGGATCGCCATTGGCACCACCCGTATAACTTTTTTCATCAATGGTGATGAGTACGTTCAGGTTGGGCTGTATGCTTTTAAAATTATACCACTCATCAAAACGCTTCCATGTTTTAGGGAGGTGTTTGGTGGAGATATGGGTGTCATCTACAATATTCAATACGGCTTCCTGCTGTTTGGGGTGACTTTTGAAATAAGCTCCTACCAGTTGGTTATACCAGGGCCAGTCATATTCCGTATCGGTAGCGGCATGCACCCCTACAAAACCATGACCCGATTGAATATACTTTTCAAAAGCAGCCTGCTGTTGCTCATTCAGAATATTACCGGTTGTGCTCATGAACACAACCGCCGCATATTTCTTTAATGTTTTGGGAACGAAATAACTGGAGTCAGTGGTAGTATCTACCGCAAACCCATTCTCAGCACCCAGTTGTTGAATGGCTGCAAGTCCGGCGGGAATAGACGCATGGTGAAACCCCTTTGTCTTGGCATATACCAGAATACGGGGTGTTTTCTTCGCCTCAATGAATGAGAAAAAAAACAAGGAAATAGTCAGGACAAAAACGGCTGTATTTATTTTTTTCATGTTAGATGATTAAAGCATTATTTGATTGTTTTTCTACGTTCCATCATTTCGCGCCAGGTGGTGATGATGATCTTTTCCTCCTGGATTGCTTTTTTCAAAGCAGGATCCATCATAGCCAGCATATCTCCCCTCCGTACCGGACCTGAATCGGATATATGCGGAAAAACTTCCGAAGTGGCGGTACAGTGCATGATCATCATGGTAAGTCCGGGTTTCAATGAACGTACGCCCTCAATATATTTCTTTGTTTTGTAAGCCTGTAGCTTTTTATCGTCTGCTTTCATCTCTGCTGAGATAGGCCAGCCATAACTATCGTTATGCAGGTCATCCAGCACGGGCAGTCCCGCATTCCAGAGCATTTTACCGATCATGCGCATCTGCTGGATCTGTGCATCAGGTGCATTCATCTGGGCTTTGATCAAGGTAGCATGTCCGGCAGGCACCATAACAGGAATCTTATTGTCAATACCCAGTTTCACATACCGCATGGCAAATTCCGGCGTAGCGAGCAATGTGCCCATATGGGTATCAAAATGGGTGGGTTCAAAACCCATTGATCTAGCCCTTTCTAATTGTGCTTTGATTTCCTTTTCCACTTCATCGCCGGTGGCATGTTGCACCACATCGGCTACCGAGGGCCACAGTGCCCCTTCTTTGTCTACCAGACCGGGCGTAGTGTTTTTTCCGGACAAAGGTCCCCAGCGATATCCCTTCCATTCAGCAGTTAAAGTAAGGTGCAAACCAGCATCCAGACCCGGATGCGCTTTCATATACTGCACAAAAGCCGGTACCCAGGGGCAGGGCATCATGATACTTAAGGAACTGGCCACGCCTTTGGTGATGGCATTGATGGCACCTTCATTCGAGTCGAACGACATACCCACATCATCCACATGCAGGATCAGCAGTTTGGTTCCTTTGGGATAGCCGAGTTTTTCAGCATAAGTACTGTCTGTCTGCGCAGTCACAACAACACAGCACAACCAGACTAAGAAAAAAGAAAGTAAGCTCTTTTTCATGGCAAATAATTGATCAAAAACAATCGTGAACAGCGGCAGGAAGTCAATAAATAATTACAGATAGCTACGTATTAATTCCTAATTATTCTTACATTCAACCTCCGCAAACCGTGGTCTAAATCTAACGAAAGAAAACCAAAACAACGCTGCTTATGAAAGCAAAAACCGGCACTTTATTGGCCTCCATGATGTTTTTCGAATATTTCATCTGGGGTGCCTGGTATGTTACCATGGGCACTTATATGGTTGAGCACCTGCACGCTACCGGCATTGAGATAGGTGCTACCTACAGTGCACTGGCCATTGCTACCATGATCTCTCCTTTTTTTGTAGGACTGATCGCCGACCGTTTTTTTGCAGCGCAGAAAATCATGGGCGTTTTGCACCTGGTGGGAGCCTTGCTGCTTTATTTAGCGACCACCATTGAACATAGCAATACATTTTACTGGGTGATACTGGTTTACTCACTTTTGTATATGCCTACCATTGCCTTAAGTAACAGTGTGGCTTTTTCGCAGATGACCGACCCTGGCAAACAATTCCCCTGGATCAGGGTATTTGGCACTTTGGGCTGGATTGTGGCGGGTGTATTAATTGGTCAACTGGGTATTGAAAAAACATCTTCCACCTTTTATATGGCAGCAGCCGTATCAGCTGGACTGGGCTTACTGAGTTTTGTATTGCCGAACACGCCCCCCAAGGCCCAAACCACCGATGCGTCGGGTGCCTTGGGTACGGAAGCTTTTGTGTTGTTCAAAGAAAGACCTTACCTCATTTTCTTTATTGCGGCCATTCTGGTTTGTATTCCGTTGTCTTTTTATTATGGTTTTGCCAATCCCTTCCTGAATGAGATCGGTTTTGCAAATGCGGCCAGTAAAATGACATTGGGACAAGTATCGGAAGCAGTATTTATTCTCGCTATCCCCTTCCTGTTTAACCGTATCGGTGTAAAGAAAATGTTGCTGATGGGAATGACCGCCTGGATCCTTCGGTATATCTGTTTTGCCTATGGTAATCCCGAAACTGCCAACTGGATGTTATACGGCGGCATCATCCTGCATGGGATCTGTTACGACTTCTTCTTTGTAACCGGTTATATGTACACCGAAAAGAAGGCCGGCGAAAAAATCAAAAACGCCGCACAGGGTTTATTTACCTTCGCCACTTACGGAATCGGTATGTTCATCGGCACCTGGTTCTCCGGTTATACTGTAGACCAGTACAAAGGCGCAGATAATACCCACAACTGGCAAAACATCTGGATGGTACCGGCGTATATTGCCTTAGGGGTATTGATTTATTTTATTGTATTTTTTAAAGAAAAGAAAACAACAGAGGCAATTAAAAATTAGCAATTAGTAGTTAGTAATTAATTACTAACTACTCACTACTAACTACTCACTACTGACTATTCACAACTCACCAAATAACACCCCATTATGAAACGAATTGCTATGTTAGGTTCCGGATTTATCGGACGTTTTTATGCAGACTCCTTACAAGGTTACAGAAGCAGGGATAAGGTATTCAGTATCTATGCCCGCAGAGAAGAAAGTGCCAAAAAGTTTGCAGCAGATTACCAATGCGAACACTGGACCACCAATATGGAAGAAGCCATTTCTCACCCGGATGTGGATATTGTCTGTATTGCATTACCCAATAACCTGCACGAAGCAGCGGTGATGATGTGCTGCAAACATAAAAAAGCAGTGATGACCACCAAACCACTCGGCCGGAATGCAGAAGAGGCCAAACGCATGTTACTGGCGGTAGAAGAAGCCGGTATTTTTAACGGTTACCTCGAAGACCTGGTATACACACCCAAATTCATCAAAGCCAGCCAGAGTGTAAAAGAAGGTGCCCTGGGGAGGATTCTCTGGGCCAAATCAAGGGAAACACACCCTGGCCCGCACAGCGACTGGTTCTGGGATATTGAGCAGGCCGGTGGTGGTTGTATCCTTGACCTGGGTTGCCACTGCGTGGAGATCACCCGGAGTTATATCGGCAAAGACATCAAACCGGTGGAAGTGATGTGCTGGGCAGATACACAGGTGAAACCGATCGATGCAGAGGACCATGCCATTGGTTTGGTGAAATATGAGAACGGAGCCATCGGACAGTTTGAAGTAAGCTGGACCTTCCGCGGCGGACTTGACCTGCGCGATGAAGTGATGGGAACCGAAGGCACTATCTGGATCAACAGTTTTTTGCGTACCGGTTTTGATATGTTTACTACCGGCAAAGGCGGAGATTATATTGCCGAAAAAGCAGAAAGTAATACCGGCTGGTTATTTCCGGTAGGAGATGAACTGAATGAACTGGGTTATAACCACATGTTCATGGATATGTTCAATGCCATGGAAAAAGGAGTAGATCCCAAAGAAACTTTTTATGATGGGTATGTGGTGAATGCCATTCTGGATGCCGCTTATCGCTCGGCCAAAACCAAGATCTGGGAGCCGGTGAAACTGGATATCTGGAGAGGCAGAACAGGACTGAGCAAGGAAAGTCATCTGGTAGAATACGATGCGGACCATTACCTCGTAAAAGAAGAAATGACGCATTACGGCACTAAAAAACTCATCCTTAAAAACAAACAATCCGGCAAGATCATTGAGCGGATTATTGAATAAGGGATCCGCAGATTCCGGAAAAAACGCTGTGCCCCTCTGTATCTCTGTGCCTCTGTGTTGACATTCTATTACTGCTGAATCATTCAAAGTCATCGGTTCTTTTTCAACACAGAGGCACAGAGCGGGGGAGTTTCACAGAGACTGCATACTGTTCATCTCTCTTAATTCATCCACATGCTATACAACCGTCATTATTGGTTAACCATAACCCTCTTAATGGTGGTAGTAGTTGCCTGTCAGAGAACCCCAACTGAATGGCCGGTGTATGGCGGTAATAAAGCGGGTACACATTACTCTTCGCTTACAGAAATAGATACAACGAATGTTGCTCAATTGCAACCCGCCTGGGAATACCATACCGGGGATGCAGAAGAGAAAACGCAGATCCAGGTAAACCCCATCATTGTTAACGGCATACTCTACGGTGTCTCTCCCAAACTGAAACTCTTTGCACTGGATGCCGCTACCGGAAAAGAACAATGGGTATTTGATCCGGTAGATACGGTCACAGACAAACAGGGCAAGGGTTATTTCTCGATGAATGTTTGCCGGGGTGTTACTTATTACGACAACAATGGAAAAGACGCTCGCATTTTTTATGCTGCAGGCGCCCATCTTTATTGTATCGATGCAGGCAGTGGCAAGCCAATATCAACCTTTGGTACAGCAGGTAAACTGGACCTGCATAAAGATCTTGATCGGGATGTTTCGGATCTGTATGTGGCATCTACCACACCAGGCATTATTTACAAAGACCTGATCATTATTGGCACAAGAGTAGATGAAGGAGCCACTGCCGCTCCGGGACATATCCGTGCCTATGATGTGCATAGCGGCCAACTGAAATGGATCTTCCATACCATTCCACAACCGGGTGAAGATGGCTATGACAGCTGGGACGACAAAGAAGCCTGGAAACACATGGGTGGAGCCAATGCCTGGTCTGGCTTTAGTATGGATGAAGAAAAAGGAATTGTGTTTGCTCCCATTGGATCGGCTTCCTATGATTTTTATGGTGGTAAAAGAACCGGTCAGAACCTGTACGCCAATTCTGTGCTGGCGCTGGATGCGGCAACCGGTAAACGCATCTGGCATTTTCAAACTGTGCACCATGATCTCTGGGACAGAGACCTACCCACCGCACCTGTATTAGTGAACCTAAACAAAGACGGGGAAAATGTAGAAGCCATTGCACAGGTAACCAAATCAGGTTTTATTTTTTTACTCGATCGGAAAACCGGTAAACCTGTGTATCCTATTATTGAAACACCGGTACCCACTGCATCAGATCTTGCGGGTGAAAAACCATGGGCCACACAACCCATTCCGAGTTTTCCCAAACCTTTTGTCAGGCAATTACTCACCGAAAAAGAATTGAACCATATCGTACCCGACTCCTCCTACCAGGATATCAAAAAAAGATGGGCAGCTACCCAACATGATCATTTGTTCAGTCCTCCATCCAAACAGGGCACTATTATTTTCCCGGGCTTTGATGGCGGAGCAGAATGGGGTGGCCCTGCCTATGATGCCACAACCGGATTACTCTATGTAAATGCCAGCGAAATGGCCTGGATCTTAACCATGGTGGAAGCGAAAAATAATGAGCAAAAAAATGAGACCAATCTGGAAGCCGGTAAACGATTATATGCCACTACCTGTATGTCATGCCATGGTGCAGAAAGACAAGGCTCTGGCAACAACCCACCCCTGACAGACATACAAAAAAAATATACCGTTGATTCTTTTAAAACACTGCTTACTTCCGGCAGAAGAATGATGCCGGCCTTTACGCAATTAAGCGAAACGGAAAAAGAAGCGCTCAGTTCTTTCATCATGGAGCAGATAAAGAGTCAGAACAAACCATTTATACCGCCCGCAAGAGCAGAGGATGCTTACCGTAAAATGCCCTACACTTCTACTGGGTATAACAAATTCCTGACCAGGGAAGGTTATCCGGCCATTGATACACCCTGGGGCACTTTACAGGCCATTAACCTGCATACGGGTAAACTGGCTTGGAAAACAACATTGGGTGATTATCCCGAATTAAAAGTCAGGGGCATTCATTCCGGAACAGAAAATTATGGTGGTGCAGTGGTTACTGCCGGCGGATTATTATTCATAGCCGCTACCAGCGATCATACTTTCCGTGCATTCAATAAACGAACCGGGGAACTGTTGTGGGAGTATAACCTGCCGGCTTCCGGTTTTGCCACACCGGCTGTGTATGAAAAAAATGGCAAACAATATATCGTGATTGCCTGTGGCGGCGGCAAACTGGGCAAACCTTCCGGAGATAGTTATGTGGCATTTGCATTGGGGAATAAAAAATAAACGGGTAAAAAAGGTTTGCTAATTTTATATCCTTACAGTTCTAACCCCTTTCCATAACCAAAGAAATTCCCATCTATGTTATCACAAGACCTATTCATCCACCACGTATATTTCTGGTTGGCGTTTCCTGAAAAACAGGAAGAACATGCCGCTTTGCTGGCCGGTTTGAAAGCATTGAGCAAAGTACCTTCCATCCAGCAGTTTCATATCGGCATACCCGCTTCCACCAACCGGGATGTGATTGATACGAGTTACCAGTTTTCCTGGCTGGCTATTTTCCCTGATAAAGCGGCACAGGATGCCTATCAAACGGATCCTATTCATTTGCAGTTTGTAGCTGACTGCAAACATTTGTGGAAGGAAGTGAAAGTGCTGGATTCGATCGGCGCTTATTAAAATAAACAATCAAAGACAAGGAATATACTTACAAAAAAAAGAACCTTGCGTATCCCTGCTACCTTACGATACTACTTTATATGTTCAGTATTGTAACAATCGCCAGCAACTGCAAAGAACGAAAAACTTGAATGAATCAAATACAACCGTGCCCTTGTGCCTTTGTGTGCCGTTATTTCTCACACAAAGGCACAAGGGCACGGTTTATAATGAACTGATTTAATAGCAGAAAAAGTTATTTTCTGTTTCTATTTATTCCAAACTACTTCCGCAGATTTCACATTAGCCGAACTCGTACCCAGATGAATAATGAATTTACCTGGCTCCCATATTTTTTTCAGCTCACTATTAAAGAATTTGAGTTCTTCGGTAGTGATCACAAAACTGACTTCTTTCGATTCACCAGGCTGCAAAGCTACTTTCTGAAAACCTTTCAGGTCTTTCACAGAACGGCTGATGCTCGCAACAGGATCGGTGATATATAACTGCACCACTTCTTCCCCGGCATATTTACCACTGTTGGTCAGTGTAATCGTAGCGGTTAACTTCTCCTCTCCTTTTAATGATGTCTTACTCAGTTTTACCGGACTGTAATCAAACTTTGTATAACTCAACCCATATCCAAAAGGATAAAGTGGATCATTGGATTCATCCAGGTAATTGGATTTGAATTTCGGGAAACCAGTTCCATCAAACGGCCGGCCGGTATTTTTATGATTGTAGTAAATCGGGATCTGTCCCACACTGCGCGGGAAAGTGGCTGATAATTTACCAGATGGATTATAGTTACCAAACAATACATCGGCCACGGCATTACCGGCTTCAGTGCCAGGCGCCCAAGCTTCGAGGATAGCTGTGGCATGTTCATTTTCCCATACCAGGGTTAAGGGCCTTCCGTTGATCAGCACTACTACCAATGGTTTGCCGGTTTTGTGCAGCGCTTTTAACAATGCCTGTTGACTGGCAGGTAAACTGATATCAGCACGACTGGAAGATTCACCCGACATATTAGATGACTCTCCTACTACGGCTACTACCACATCTGCTTTATTTGCCGCAGCAACTGCTTCATCGATCATTTGCTGGGGAGATCTGGCATCTATCTCTGCTTCTACACCCAACGCATTCACTCTTTTGAGAAACATTGCCGTATCATCGGTAATATTAGCCCCCTTGGCAGTGATGATGTTAACACTGTTACCAGTTACATTTTTGATTCCTTCCAATACACTTACCGATTGTTTCCAGTCGCCGGCTACCACCCAGGTACCCAGCATATTTCTGCGGTTATCAGCCAATGGACCCACCAACGCAATTGTACCGGATTTTTTTAGTGGCAACAGCTGGTTATCATTCTTCAGCAACACCATACTATGCGCTGCTATTTTTCTGGCAGCACTGCGGTTCTCAGCGGTCAGAATATCGTTAGCAGGCCTGGCTTCATCAATGTAGCGGTAAGGATCATCAAAGAGACCTAATTTATATTTGGCTTCCAGAATGCGCAGACAGGCTCTGTCTATATCTGCGAGAGTTACTTTTCCTTCTTTGAGCGATTTGTTTAATGTAGTGAGAAGCCCTTCTCCCACCATATCCATATCCAGTCCGGCTTTTAATGCCAGTGCAGAAACCGTTTGCAGATCGCCCAGTCCGTGATTCGTCATTTCATTCAAAGAAGTATAATCAGACACCACAAAACCGGTAAAGCCCCATTCTTTGCGCAGCAGATCCGTAAGCAGCCATTTATTTCCTGTTGCAGGAATACCATCAACTACATTAAAAGAGCTCATGATACTACCCGCACCGGCTTCTACAGCTGCTTTGTAAGGTGGCAGGTAATATTCATACATCTGCATACGGCTCATATCCACCGTATTGTATTCGCGGCCCGCTTCTGCTGCCCCATACAGCGCAAAGTGTTTTACACAGGCCATCAGTGTATTATTTTTGGAGAGATCGGTGCCCTGGTATCCACGTACCATGGCTTTCGCGATCTGGCCACCGAGATAAGGATCTTCGCCGGAACCTTCTGAAATTCTTCCCCAACGGGCATCACGGGCAATATCTACCATGGGCGAAAATGCCCAGTTCAATCCGTCGGCTGTGGCTTCTTTCGCAGCGATGGTTGCAGACTGTTCTATCAGTCCCATATCCCATGAGGCAGATAATCCCAACGGAATAGGGAAAATGGTTTTATGACCGTGTATCACATCCAGTCCAAAGATCATCGGTATACCCAAACGCGAACCTTTCACTGCCAGGTCCTGTGCCTTACGCACTTTTTCCGGTGAAGTGATGCCGAATAAACCTCCCACCTGTCCTTTTTTGATCTTGTTTTCTACATCACTACTTACCACCGATCCCGTAACAGCTGCACCACCGGGTATGATCAGGTTAAGCTGACCGATCTTTTCTTCCAGCGTCATTTTGGCCATCAGTGCTTTGGCTTTGGCCGTATAAGGATTTTGTGAGAAAGCGGGGTAACCGAGCAATAGAAGAAGCCCGATCCGGAATAGTTTTTTCATAACAAGGGTTTTGATGTGAAACAGGCCAATGGTATTGGTCTGCAGTGGAATTGTGAATGTAGAAAAAATTAGCTGTATGACAGCTGATGAAAGTCATAAATTCAAAAGACCCGTCATTGCTGACAGGGTCTTTCCCTCCAGATTGCATAGAGGTTTGCTTGCGGAATACTATTTCAGGATCGATTGAATATTGCGGTAACTAGTTTTTATGTTCTCAAATGGTTTAGGCGCTCCATCCTGTTCTACAAAGTAATATTGCATGCCGGATTCTTTGGCATGGGCGAAAATCCGTTTAAAATCAAAACTGCCGGTACCCACTTCCAGGATCTTTTCAAAGCCCGCATCCATGTCTTTCACATGCCAGAGATGGAAACGGCCGGGATGTTGTTTGAACAGTGCCACCGGATCTTTACCGGACTTTAATGTCCAGCCCAGGTCCAACTCCATTTTCACGAGGTTCTTATCTGTCTGCGACAGGATCAGCTCATACGGCACTACCCCATCCACGGTTTTGAATTCTGCATCATGGTTATGATAGGCAAATAACAGCCCAGCTTTTTTAGCGGCTTCCGCTGATTTGTTCAGCACTTCAATAGAAGATTTGATCTCATCCAGCGAGCCAATCGGCGTATTGGCGCATACCAGGTATTTAACGCCACCTTCTGCTGCCTGGTCAACCAGTTCCTGGTAATTATCACGCAGATTTTTCATAGGCGGGATTACCATCGGTTTCCCATCGGCACCCGTGGGCATTTTGGCACCGGGGGGTAATTTAAAAGGTGCCCCCAGCACATGATGCGAACGCCAACGCATACCCATTCCGTTTAGGGTACGGGCAAATTCCTTAGCCGACATGCCATAAAAACCACCTTTTTTACTGAAGGCAGATTCAATTTCGGTATAACCGATATCCGCGATCTTTTTCAGATTGCCGGGTACATCTTCATCCAGTACCCCAAACAGGGTAAATAACTGGAGCCCTACTCCGGGCAGGGCATTTTTCTCCAACAATGCTTTTGCGAAAAGTTCTTTGTTCAGTAACAAACCACCGAGGGTCATGGCGGCAGTATTTCTCAGAAAATGTCTACGTGTATTCATTTAGATGGTTTGAGTAATATCGATCTGCGTTGTAGAAGAATATTCGTGAATGATTTATTTGTAGGTGAGTCCGAATCCGAATTTGTACAAAGGATCTTTTGAATCATAAGGCAGATCTTCTTTCTGTTTACGAACCGCATCCATCGAAGAAGGTAATTCAAAAGGCAGTTTACCACCGGGTTTGGCTTTGCCGAAAATCACATCCATCACCGCCTCATCACTCGCACCAAAATCTGCCAGCACCGCTTTGGCTTTGGCATTGATCTCGGGAAACACAGCCGGACGATCCAGATAAATATCTACAATGCTCGGAACGGTATTCAAAATCTGCAGAATACTATCACGTTCTTTCTGCTTAAAGTCCAGATCACCATGATGAAACATACGGGCCATGAAATTGGGTGTCTCTACCGGCACCCAGGGAGTGTTTAAACGTAGGATCGCAATATCTGCTTCCGAAGCTTTGTTTACCACGATACCATATTTACCCACCACTTTCGGATCCATATTACCGGCAAATATTTTCAGCTTCGGATTAGTGAGTGGCAAAGTATTCCCTGCAGCTGCAGGCGTATTTTTCAGTAATACCATTGCCCTGCGCTGTGATTCATTTCCGGCTTTGATAAAATCTGTGCGGCCTATCGTCTTCATAGCATGGTCCACATCTACATAAGGATTATCAAACAGGCCCAGTTGAAACTTCTGTCGCAGTAAGCGAGTAACAGATTCATCGATCCTCGATTCCGTTAGTTTACCTTCTTTCACCAGTTTGATCACCAGTTCGGGCGAACTCTCGCCGCCAAACTGGTCAACACCTGCATTCAGTACTTTTAACACACGTTCCTC
>DASWXD010000024.1:0-14228 GCA_036405675.1 Sediminibacterium sp. | reverse complement strand
CTTGAGATTATGCAGATTTTTCTCCATCATTGTACCCAGAATTTTGTCGTTCATCATGGAGCCAAACCGCTCCCAGGGATACCAGGATAGTTTCTGCTCAAACTGCCATTGTACGATTACCTGTTTGTCAGAAGGGGTTTTAATGATCTGGATAGTACTGGTTTGAAGACTCCCTTTGGGAGATAACCAGGTAGAGACCACGGAAGAATCCGTAATATTAGTTAACTCGACTGTTGTTCCTGCCAGGTTTGCTTTTACCGGTGATTCAATTTTGACGGAAGCCTGTTGCATTCCATCCATCCAGCTTTTCCATTGATGGATATCGATCAGATAAGGCCTTACAGAATCACCGGGTGCCATCACATCCACCGCCCTTGATACAAGCACATTAGCCGGTAACAAAATGCCGATAAAAGAAGCGATCGCAAACAGCGATAACACACTAAAAAAAACCAGTCTGATCAGTTTCATGTTTTATTCCCACTTAAAAGTTTTAAAAGCTATTGCGTATACCACCACGGTCCAGATGCCTAAAATACCCAATTCTTTCCAGCAGCTAAGCAGGCTGGCTCCTTCAAAAGCGATATTCCGCATGGCTGTATTGAAATGGGTTAAGGGTAAAATACGGCAAATAGGCTGTAGCCAGGCAGGAAATGCTTCTATCGAAAAAAAAGTGCCCGCCAGCAGAAACTGTGGCAAAGTAATCAGGTTGGCAAAAGGTGGAATGGTACTCTCACTTTTAGCCACACTGCTTACAATAAACCCGAATCCCATAAAAAGGATCAACGCTATAAAACTCAGTACCATGATCTCCAGAAAAGTCTGCAAACCATGCACCAGCGTAAACTTGAACAGAAAATGTCCCACACCGATCACAATGATGGATGTGAGCATCTGAAACAATACCCGGCTGATGGCTTCTCCCAATACGATATAGGACCGTTTGATAGGTGTGGCATAAAACCGTTTTAATACCAATTGCTGTCGCAGATTAAAGAACAGGAATGCCACCCCAAATACACCCGAGCTTAACAAAGAAAATCCCAGTTGACCCGGTAGAATAAAATCAATAGTTCGATAAATGCGGCCCGGGATCTTTTTCACCGTATTACTGACAATGGCAATGGTAGGTGTATTGGCATAGGTTTGCTGATTGATACCGGAAATAACAGCATTCAGGATGGATTGCAATACCTGTATATTCTGCGGACTCACCGCTTCCGAACTAACTAGGTTGATGGTATAGGGTGGGTTGGCCAAACCGGATTTCTGGATATCAATCACTGCCGTGATCCGTCCTTTTTCCAGGTCTTCCTGTATTTCCTTATCCGGTTTACTCACCAGTTTAATGCCGGCGATATTTTTGATAGCCGCATATACCGGATTGGCCGTATCTGTATGTTTATCAAACGCTACATTCAGGGATACCCTTCCGCCATTACCGATAAAACCAAAAACAAGGATAAAAATCAGGGGGAAAGCGATACTGAATATAACCGCAGAAGGACTACGGAAAATAGCCCGCAAACTCCCCCTGGTAATGGCCAGCATGGCCCTGTACTGGCTATAAGTACCTTTCATAAAGCATTCATTGTGAGAACAAATCTATCCCATTATTTGCCTATTGGAAAAAAAAGAGAAAAATAAGCAAGTATCAGACAAATGTCGTATACTTGTAAGACATTTGACGGATATGGCGAAAATACAGAAATATACAGCCCCCAAAAATAAACCCGCCCGGGTGGAAGAACCTGCCCTGGCCTATCAACCGGTAAAAAAACAGGTGCTGGTAGCCGATTATACGTACAAGAAACTGAAAAAAATTGCCGACCTCGTACCTTTTACACAGGCCGAGTGGGCCAATATGCTGCACCTCTCTGAAAGAACCCTGCAGCGTTATGCAAAGAACAATTCTTCCTTCGATGGTATCCATACAGACCGGATCCTGCTGTTACAGGAAATGATACAAACAGGTCTCGAAACCTTTACCGATGCACAGGCTCTGTACCGCTGGTTAAAAAAGGAGAAAAATGTAATGGGCCAAACACTCAATTTTGAATCGCTCTATTCAGACAGAGGGATCCAGGAGATCATTGACCAGCTTACCCGTATTCAACAAGGTGTTTACGCATGATCCTGTACCGTTTTGCCCATAGGAAATTTGCAAAGGATCTGTCGGGTACCGGTGCCCGTTTAAAAGGTGGCAGGTGGAACCCTCCCGGGATTCCGGTGATTTATACGAGTGAAAGTATTTCCCTCGCCTTACTGGAGATCCTGGCCAATGCCCAAACCCTCGAAGACCTGCAGATGATCCAGCTCATGGAAATTGAAGTGCCCGCGCAAACCCATTATCATAATATCCAACTGCAGGAACTTAAAAAGAACTGGTACCGTGACTTTGAGTATACGCAGTGGCTGGGAAAAGAGATCTTACAATTACCCCAAACCCTTGTATGCCGCTGCCCTTCTGCCATTGTACACCGGGAACATAATTATTTGCTGAACCCACTCCACCCGGATTTTAAAAAAGTAACACTGGGCAATACAGCCGATTTTTATTTTGACGAGAGATTATTCCGGCAACAAACTGCTTAATGAATCGACACAGAAAAAGGTAATCTTGCCTGTGGGGTCCCCACCATTTGTTTCACTTTTTTCAACTCCTGTAAAGCCCTTAACTGCTGCTCGCCGATCTCTTCTTTGATCAGGTTGGTTTTGATGGCTTTTTTATAGCTGCTCATCACCTGCTCCAGCAAGGTTTTTCTTTCAGGATATTCTTTCAGTTTATATTCTTTCACATCAGCCATTTTTGCGGCAGAAACAATGGCATCCTGCAAAGTTCCGATCCTGTCTACCAACCCTATTTCCTTACCTCTGGCACCCGTCCACACCCTTCCCTGGGCAATGCTGTCAATATATACTATATCCTTTTTTCTTCCTTCAGCTACTCTTGTTTTAAAAGTATGATAGATAGAATCTGTGGCCGACTGGAAAAAGCGCTTTTCAACTTCATTCAGGGGTCTGTCGCCACCACCCATATCCGCGAAAGGAGCTGTTTTAACGCCGTCGAAAGTGATCCCCAGTTTATTCTTGAAAAAGGACTGGAAATTTGGAACGATACTGAACACCCCGATAGAACCGGTAATGGTATTCGCATTCGCAAAAACAGAATCGGCATTGCAGGCAATATAATAGCCACCCGAAGCCGCCAGATCGCCCATACTCACCACCACCGGTTTTTCTTTGCGGGCCAGGGTTATTTCGCGCCAGATCACATCACTGGCGAGAGAACTTCCACCGGGAGAATTGACCCTGAACACGATCGCCTTTACTTCGTTATCGAGCCTGGCTTTGCGGATCAGCGCCCTGAATGCATCACTTCCCACCTGGCCATTATCCCCATTTCCGGAAACTATATCCCCATCTGCATAAATCAACGCTATTTTATTACTACTGTATTCCCCTTTAAAATCTACTGCTTTGGCGTAATCACCAAAAGTCACAAAATTGATCTTCTCCCGGAAACTGATATGCAAACGGTCCTGTATCTCTCTTTTTACTTCATCATCATATTTCAATCCATCCACGAGGTCATATTGTAAAGCATCATGGGCAGTTTGTATGCTTCCCTGCACCGCCAGCGCTCTGAGTTGGGCCGTATCCAGTTTGCGGGCTGACGCTGCTGTATGCAGGAAGTCGGTGTACAGATCGCCCAGCCATACGGAGGTTTGTAAACGGTTGGCCGCCGTCATTTGGGTTTCGCGAAGTGGCTCTGTGGCACTCTTGAATTTGCCTGCATAAAAGATCTGCGGCTGGATTTCCAGTTTATCGAGCATGCCTTTCAGAAAAAGCAGATTCGTAGAAAACCCGGCCCAATCCAGTCCACCCTGCGGATGACAATAAATTTTATCTGCTGCATTACCCACATAATAGCCTTTCTGCGAAATGGCTTCACCATAGGCAATCAGGAACTTTTTGCTGGTCTTGAAATCAACCAGTGCCTTGCGGAGTTCTTCGCTGGCGGCATAACCATTGTTGTTATTTCCGCATAAAATATAGATCCCTTTGATAGCTGAATCAGATTTGGCATGCTGTATCATCCGTACCATATCGTATAAAGACGGCGCCTCATGATCTACCCCATTCACCAGAGCATCCAGGGGATTTTCCTGTGTTTGTTCTTTGAATTCGCTGGACAGATCCAGTACCAGCACCGCATCTCTTCCCACAACCGGTTTATCGGCTGAAGTGGCACTGGCAATAAATCCCAGTAGTATAAAAAACCCGATAACGGTAAAAATGATCAGTGCCAGTAAAGAAGCAAAGAATGTTTTAAAGAAACCCTGCATAACTTTGTATTAAGTAGTAATGAATTTAAAGACATTTGAACCGGTAAATCTGACCCCAATTATGAATACAGCTTATTTGCTGATAGGCGGCAATCTTGGTAACCGATCTGCTTATCTGCAGGAAGCCATTCACGAAATTGAACAATCCTGTGGCAATATCGTTCATTCTTCGGCTATTTACGAAACTGCGGCCTGGGGATTAACGGATCAGCCCAGTTTTTATAACCAGGCACTGGCTGTAAAAACAGAACTGGCCCCCGAAGCACTGATGCGGCAATTATTGCGGATCGAAGAAAAAATGGGCCGGAAAAGAACCCTCAAAATGGGGCCGAGGATTATTGACCTGGATATTTTACTGATAGACGGACTGGTGATCGCAACCGGGTTATTAACATTACCGCACCCTGCCCTCCCCGACAGGAAATTTGCCCTTTTACCCCTGAACGAGATAGCCCCGGCACTGCTACACCCTGTTTTACACAAAACCATTCAGCAATTACTGGCGGAATGTACCGATGAATTGAATGTGCAAAAAAAATCCTCCTCCACTACCTGATGGCGGTTAATTTTGACCATCATCGAGGAATCTATTCATGAAGCATCACTTTATTACTGTTGAGGGAAATATCGGCGTTGGCAAAACCACGCTAACGCATTTATTAGCGAAACATTTTAATGCAAGATTAATACTCGAAGAGTTTGCAGATAACCCGTTCCTGCCAAAATTCTACGAGAAACCCGATCAATATGCTTTCCCGCTTGAGTTGTTTTTTATGGCGGAACGATATAAGCAGTTAAAAGAGATGGTACATACGAAAGATCTTTTTCAGAGTGTTACGATTTCTGATTATCTCTTCACCAAATGTTTACTGTTTGCCAAAGTAAACCTGCCCGAAGAAGAATTCCGGCTGTACCAGAAATTATTTGATATCATTCACCAGCAACTCACTTTTCCTGATATATTGATCTACCTGCATGCACCGGTTCAAAAGCTGCAGGCCAATATCAAAAAACGTAACCGTAGCTACGAGCAGAGCATTCCGGATGAGTACCTGTTCAATATCCAGGAAACCTATACCAGTTATATCAAACACCATAATATCAAAACCATTTTCATAGATGCGAGTAATGCAGATTTTCTGGGTAACGAAAAACACCTGCAGATCGTAATCGATGCCCTTGATAAGGACTATGAAGATGGACAGCATTATTTCAGCTTACCGTAGTAAATTAGCTGACGATTGAAACAGAGGTATTGTGACATACCTTCCATTCACCATTGACCATTCACCATTCACAACAGGCTCTTCGATAAATAATGACAGAACCCCAGCAGAAACACGATCCCTTTGCCGCCATGCGGATTCCGGAATACCGGCACCTGATGATGGGCCGTTTTCTCTTTATCATGGGGCTGCGCATGATGGGTACCCTGGTTGGCTGGTGGATCTATGAACTCACCAACGAACCCTTCGCCATTGGCCTGATCGGTTTGTCGGAAGTAATCCCGGCGGTATCGCTTTCCTTATACGCAGGCCATGTGATCGATATCAGCGAAAAAAGAAAATTATTGCTCAGAGGGGTAACTCTGTATTTATTCTGCGCACTGCTGCTGCTGGGACTATCCACAAAATATACTTCAACACAGATCAGTAATCATTGGATCGCATTCAGTATTTATGTGATCATTTTCTTTACCGGCGTATTCCGCTCATTTACGGGTCCGAGTTTTGGTACCATGGTGGCATCCATCGTACCCAAATCTATCCTGCAGAATGCTACCACCTGGAACCAGGGCATCTGGTTATCGGCATCGGTAACCGGGCATGCAACAGTGGGTTTTTTGATTGCAGGTCTCGGTAATACCGGATCATTAGCTATTATCTGTGTGCTGGTCAGCTTCGGACTGGGATTTATGTACCAGCTAAAACCCAAACCACCCCTGAATGAGCCTGGCGAGAAAAAAACATTGGATAGTGTGAAAGAGGGATTGAATTTTGTTTTCAGAACCAAAGAAGTACTGGGGGCACTATCACTCGATCTGTTTGCCGTATTGTTCGGTGGTGCCGTAGCCATGATCCCGGTTTTTGCCAAAGACATATTAAAAACCGGTCCTATCGGTTTTGGCTGGTTAAATGCCGCATCTGATATAGGTTCCATCCTCATCATTGTAATACTGACCATCTCTCCTATGCGTCGCGGACAAGGCAAAAAACTACTTTTATCCGTGGCCGGATTTGGGGTATGCATCATCATCTTCGCCCTTTCAAAGATCTTCTGGTTGTCGTTTGCAGTATTATTACTCAGCGGTATTCTGGACGGTATCAGCGTAGTAGTGAGAGGTACCATCCTCCAACTAAAAACGCCCGACAATATGCGGGGCCGTGTAATGAGCGTGAACTCTATGTTCATCAACAGCAGCAATGAACTGGGGCAATTCGAAAGCGGCGTGGCGGCCAAACTCATGGGCGTGATCCCTTCTGTCGTGTTTGGTGGCTGTATGACCTTACTGGTAGTAGCAGGCACCTGGATCAAAGCCCCCAGCCTGCGGAAAATGGAATACTAAATTTACCTATCTTAGTAACCCTTTTTACCCTCAAAACATTATTCATGCAACGTCGTTCCTTCCTGCGTAACACCGGATTAACAGCCGGCTTACTGGCACTTACTCCAAAAGATATGTTTGCTGCTTTTTTACAGCAGCCCGCTTACAAAATCAAAATGCTGCGCGGAGATGTGGGCATTTTTACCGAACGGGGAGGTACCATTGGCTTCTATCAATCTGCTTATGGTTACGTAGTGGTAGATTCCCAGTTCCCCGATCCGGCCAAACACCTGATAGATGAATTGAAGAAGCAAAAAGAAATGCCTTTCAAATTCCTCATCAATACCCACCATCACGGTGACCATACGGGTGGTAATATTTCCTTTAAAGATATTGCTGAACATGTGGTTGGACATGAGAACTGTCTCGTCAATTACAAACGTGTGGCAGAACAGGCCAAATCAACCGACAAACAATTGTTCCAGGATATTACTTTTGATAAAAGCTGGAAACAGAAAATCGGTAAGGAAAGAATCCGCGCTTATTATTTCGGTGCCGGACATACCAACGGTGATGCCATTATCCATTTCGAAAATGCCAATATTGCGCATACCGGCGACCTGCTGTTTAACCAGCTCTCTCCTTTTATAGACCGCTCTGCCGGTGCCAATATCCAAAGCTGGGTGGAAGTAATGCAGAAAGCACAAAAGACATTTGATAAAGACACGCTTTTTGTATTCGGCCATGCAGCTGATCCCGAAAAGATTACCGGCTCCTTAAGTGATCTGGCAGCATTTGAAGATTACCTGAAAAGATTACTTGATTTTGTAGACAGCCAGATCAAAGCCGGTAAAAGTAAGGATGAGATCATCAAAGCCAAAGAAATACCCGGCATCAGCTGGAAAAACAGCGGTGCAGAAAGAAGCCTCACCGCCGCTTATGAAGAACTTACTTCAAAGTAGTCATCAGTTTCTCCAGCACAAAATATACTGCCGGACAAAAAGTGGAATTTTTTAATGTAATAGCAGGCCGTTTGAGCAGCACATCTTCATCTGTATAGGGGAAGCGGTGACAATCAGACGGCCTTGCTTCGTATATATTGCAGTAATTATCGGCTCCCAGAAAAGGACAAGGCTTGCTTTTGGTTACATAATCGCCTTCCTTGTCGAGGTAGAGGTAGGTTTCAATAAAATCGCCCTCTTTCATACCCAGGTATTTGCTGATCCGTTTGATATCCGGTGTTTTGAAACGGGGCGAGTAATTCTTGCAGCAATTGGCGCAGCTAAGGCAATCAATCTCCTCAAAAGCCGCTTCATGCAGGTCGGGCAGGGCTTTTAATACCTTGTTCTTATCAGCCCGCTGCAAAAACTGCTTATACAGTTTCTGGTGCTCACTACTCCTTTTTTCCCAGTTGTCCATTTTAACTTCACTCATAGTACACAGTATCAGTTGAAACCAGCAGGCAGAAAAGCCCGGTTCTGCTGCAAGATTAGCAGGATTTCCCCGTTTTTCCGAATAATCCTCCCTGCTGACCATTCACTGCCTACCACAATCCACCCCCTATCCCCAAGTTCAACAAAAGCTTTATTATACTCTGATATCCGCTTACCTTTGCGGCGATTTAGTTCTTTGCCTGCTTTCGGGGTCCCCTGTAAAGCGACAAAATCACCTCAAACTACAGACTATCGTATGAACTTATTTGATCAGCAATCCACAGAATTTCAGGGCAGGCACATCGGACCCAACAGTGCAGACACGCAGCAGATGTTAGCAACCATCGGAGCAGGTACTTTAGACGAACTCATCGGCAAAACGGTGCCGGATTCCATCCGCATCAAAGGGGATCTGAATATTCCCTCTGCGGTTAGTGAGTTTGCCTATCTCACAGAACTGAAGAAAGTAGCTGCCAAAAATAAATTATACAAAAATTATATAGGTCAGGGGTATTACGGCACTATCACACCAAGTGTGATTTTACGTAACATTTTTGAAAACCCGGGATGGTATACCCAATACACGCCTTACCAGGCCGAAATTTCACAGGGTCGTTTGGAAAGCCTGTTGAATTTCCAGACCATGGTATCCGATCTTACCGGTTTACCCATCGCCAATGCATCGCTGCTGGATGAAGCTACCGCTGCTGCCGAAGCCATGGCCATGATCTTTCACCATGTGAACAAAACGGATGTAATTAGTAAACCCAAACTGTTTGTAGACAATGCCGTGTACCCCCAAACCAAAGATGTGCTAGTTACCCGTGCACAACCGATTGGTGTGGAACTGGTGTATGGAGATTACAAAACAGCTCAACTGGATCACACTTATTTTGGAGCCATTGTACAATATCCGAATGATAACGGATCAGTAGAAGACTACCGTAGTTTCACCAACAGTGTACACGCTATTGAAGGACTGGTGATCATGGCTACCGATCTGCTGGCATTAACCTTATTAACTTCTCCTGGTGAACTGGGAGCGGATATCGCACTTGGCTCTGCCCAACGTTTCGGTGTGCCTATGGGTTTTGGCGGACCACACGCTGCCTTTTTCGCTACCAAAGATGATTTTAAAAGGGGAATGCCCGGCCGCCTGATCGGTGTGAGCATTGACGCACAGGGTAACCGCGCACTGCGCATGGCCCTGCAAACCCGTGAGCAGCATATCAAACGCGAAAAAGCCACTTCCAATATCTGTACCGCACAGGCTTTACTGGCTAATATGGCTGCCATGTATGCCGTATTCCACGGTCCAGACGGATTGAAAAAAATTGCTACCCGTGTGCATACACTGGCACAGGCAGTTGCCGGCGGATTAGGAAAACTGGGTATCACACAGGCCAACAATGCCTATTTCGATACGTTACATATCACCGGATTGAAAGCTGAATCGGTAAAAACGATGGCTGAAAAATACCATACCAATTTCCGCTATTTTGCGGATGGCAGTATCGGTATCAGCCTGGATGAAACCAGCTCTGTAGAAGATGCCAACACCATCCTGAAAATATTTGAAGCACTGACAGAGAAAAGTACCGGACACCAGTTATCGGCCGCTTCGCTTGTATCTGCCAACTATCAAATACCTGCAGAACTTCAGCGCAGCTCTGCTTATTTAACACATCCGGTATTTAACACGCACCGCAGCGAAAGCCAGATGATGCGTTATATCAAATCACTGGAGAACAAAGACCTTTCTCTTAATACCAGCATGATCAGTTTGGGAAGCTGTACCATGAAACTGAATGCCGCTTCGGAAATGATTCCCGTGAGCTGGCCTGAGTTTGGTGGTTTGCATCCTTTTGTACCAGCCGATCAAACCGAAGGTTACCAGCAGATCATTGAAGAGCTGAACAGCTATCTCTGCGAGATCACCGGTTTTACTGCCTGCAGTCTGCAGCCTAACAGCGGCGCACAGGGAGAATATGCGGGTCTGCTTACCATCCGCTCTTATCACCAGGCAAGAAAAGAAGATCACCGTAATGTGGTGCTGATCCCGATCAGCGCCCACGGTACCAACCCCGCCAGCGCAGTCATGTGCGGATTTAAAGTAGTGGTGGTAAAGTGTGATGATGCCGGTAATATTGATGTAGCCGATCTGCAGGCCAAAGCAGAACAATACAAAGACACACTGGGTGCCTTAATGGTTACCTACCCTTCCACACATGGTGTGTTTGAAGAAACCATCCGTAATATCTGCCAGATCATTCACGACAATGGTGGTTTGGTGTACATGGACGGTGCCAATATGAATGCACAGGTGGGACTGACCAGTCCGGGAATGATCGGTGCCGATGTTTGTCACCTGAACCTGCACAAAACCTTCGCTATCCCGCACGGTGGTGGTGGACCCGGCATGGGCCCTATCTGTGTGAACGATAAACTCGCTCCTTATTTACCGGGTCACCCTGCGTTAAACAGTACCGGTTCGGTAAGTGCCGCGCCTTATGGTTCTGCCAGCATCCTGCTGATCAGTTATGGATATATCAAAATGCTGGGAGCAGTTGGTCTGCGCCAGTCCACAGAATATGCGATCCTGAATGCCAATTACATGAAGGCGAGACTGGAGAAATATTACAAGATCCTGTATACCGGTACCAATGGCACTTGTGCGCATGAGTTCATTGTGGATCTGCGTCCGTTTAAACAGAGTGTGGGTATCGAGGCAGAAGATGTGGCCAAACGTTTGATCGACTATGGTTTCCATGCGCCTACCATGAGTTTCCCGGTAGCGGGCACCATTATGATCGAACCTACCGAAAGTGAGGACAAAGCGGAGCTGGATCGTTTCTGCGATGCGCTGATCTCTATTTACGAGGAGATCAAAGCCATTGAAGACGGTAAAGCCGACAAAGTGGACAATGCCTTAAAAAATGCGCCACATACACAAGCCGTGATCTGTGCCGATGAGTGGAAACATGCTTACTCACGCAAAGAAGCCGCTTTCCCGCTGTACTATGTTACCCAGAACAAATTCTGGCCTAGCGTAGCCCGCGTGAACAATACCCATGGAGACAGAAACCTGATCTGCACCTGCGAGCCGGTTTCTTCGTACATGGAAAATGCGTAAGGAATAACGAATATCGAACAGGGAATGTCGAAGTAGAATGATTTTCTACTTCGACATTTTTCATTTGTACTGTTCGGTAACAATTTTTTTGTTTGAAATGAAACATCCTCTGTACCCCTCTGTTTCTTCCGATCTCTGTGTTAAACAATAAAATGATATTATTGAGTGATTGAGGATAAGTGGTGTTTCTCAACACAGAGATCCGGAGCTAGGAAGTTTCACAGAGAAAAACAGGCAGTTTCACCCACATTGGTACTTCGACATTCGAAATTCCCTGTTCGATATTCGATATTCTTCTACCGCGTTCGCTTATACGCCGTCTGGCTCAGCTGCCTGACCTGTTCTTCCAGCAAACTGATCAGTTTGTCTTTATCGGCCAGCATGATCTCCATTTTCTCCAGTTGCCGGTTAAGCAGTTTGATCACTTCATCTTTGGAAGCGAAATAAATCTGTTGTTCCTCATTCAGTTCAGAAACCACCTGCTTTTTATCCGGAACCTGGCCGGGAGGAGAAAGTAACATCCTGCCCTTACCGGTTACCAGCCATACCAGGCTCAGGTCGGAATAATTCTCTTTGATCTTTTCGAGTATATCCGAACCCACCGAGCCCTTGCCCTTCAACTGTTTTCCGAGATAACCATTAGACAGATCACAGCTCCGCTCGAAGGAATAAGCAGAGATATTGCTGTAAACCAGGTAGTCGTGAAGTCTTTCGATCAGGCGCATCGGGTATAAATACGTTAGAAAATAGGTGATGAAACGGTATGAAATACATCGACTATAGGGTAATATTGTATTACCAAAGCCATTACGAATTACGTGTAATCTCATAAACCCTGCAATGCGGTTTATACCTGATTTGCCTGTTTTTTTCACGGAGCCAGAGATCCTGTCAGGCAAGTTAAACCCTACTCATCCCATCGTAAGGCAGCTCCGCTTAATCCTTTTACCATGCCATTGGCCCAAAAATGCACCTATGCACCCTCACCGCTTACCCAGACCGAAATCGCTGACCCACAGCTGGTTATTGATGACCTGTTCGATTTTGCGCACCTGCCCGATATCCGGGAATTGATGTGGGAATGGTTAAAAGTTACAGTAGCAGGCACCTATCACAAAGAGTTGAGTTCATCAGAACGTTCTGCCATCCTTAGTCTTTACGAGCAGCTTACCAGGCTGGTAGAAGCGGCACACCTTATCCATACAACTGAGCTGAACACGAAAAAAGCAAAAGCCCGCAAAGGCGCAAAGGCGCGGAAAAGATAAGGGAACTGACAAGCCTTTAATGCTGACTCTCGCAGTTTGCGGGTACTCGTTTTCTGGGTATATTTAAGCATCTAAACCATTAACTATGGACCAGCGCATCATTAACCTGTACGACGAGTATACCCACAAACCTTTAAGCCGTGAAGTATTTTTAAAACGCCTCGCTGCCATTACGGGTAGTATGGCATTGGCTTTATCTATTACGCCTTTACTAGAGTCGAACAAAGCCAAAGCGGCCACCATTGCCGAAGATGATGAGGACCTCGATACTGAAATGATCTCCTATGAAGTAAATGACATCGTGATGTTTGCCTACACCGCCAAACCCAAAAAGAAAATGAATATGGGTGCTGTGATGGTGATACATGAAAACCGCGGTCTCAACGATCATATCAAAGATGTAACCCGCCGTCTGGCCAAAGCCGGTTACCTGGCCATGGCCCCGGATGCACTCTCAGAAGCCGGAGGCACGCCGGCCAATGAAGATGAGGCCCGCAAACTCTTTACCGCACTGGATGCCAAAAAGAATCTTGCCAATTTTGTACAATCCGTTGAGATCCTCCGTGCACGAAAAGAAACCAACCGGAAAGTAGGTTGCGTAGGCTTTTGCTGGGGTGGCGCATTGGCCAACCAGTTAGCGGTTAACTCGCCCAAACTGAATGCGGCGGTCGCTTTTTATGGCAGACAACCGGATGCTGCTGATGTGCCCAAAATAAAAGCACCGGTACAGTTACACTACGCCGGACTGGATGAAAGGGTTAATGCAGGCATCCCTGCATACGAAGAAGCATTAAAAAAAGCAGGGATCAAATATGAACTGTACATGTATCCAAATGTAAACCATGCCTTCCATAACGACACTTCTGAAGCCCGTTACAATGCTGATGCGGCCCTGCATGCCTGGAAACGTACATTGGATTTTTTTGAAGCGAATCTGAAATAATCAGGAACCACAATAGATAGCATCTAACCTATCTCGAAGGGCGTTATATACCATCTATTGTTTTGCCATTTATAAAAATAGAACATGCTTATCCGGAAATACCTGCTACTCTGTTTGGTTTTCATAAGCTTCTGCACAATTGCTGAAGCGCAGGAGAAAACAGACGATTGGTTATTACAATTATTGAAAAGCAAAGCCTCTCCCCTTTTATTACATGTACTAAACAATCCTGACAGTTTTCAATACCAGATCATCTATACGGAGATCAACCGCGACAAGCATAACCGGCCTCAATTTAAAAACCATTACCTGCACGTAGACCGCAACCGGTATTTTAATCCTGCTTCTACTGTAAAACTTCCCACTGCACTAATTGCACTGGAGAAACTGAATACTTTCCGCAAACCCGGACTGGATATCAATACCACCATGCTCACAGATAGTTCTTTCAGCGCACAAACCGCTGTTACCAAAGACACATCTGCTGCCAATGGTTTACCGTCCATCGCCAACTATATGAAGAAAATATTTCTTGTCAGTGATAATGATGCCTATAACCG
>DASWXD010000023.1:0-18116 GCA_036405675.1 Sediminibacterium sp. | reverse complement strand
TTGTTCTTTCACTATCTTGGAGAACCCTGTATCCATTACATTCCGTGCAATAAATACCGGGCGCATATTCTCCGGTCCGAACGGCTCCATCTGTGCTAATATACTGAAGAAGGAGGGCGTGATATCTGTGAAGCTGATCTCTGCATCGATGATGATTTCAGGAATCAACAGGTCATCGGTGATGAGTGCGCTCACTTCTTTTTCGAATGCATCTGCAAAAGCAGTTACATTTTCCGGAAGAAGGGTCATGCCGGCTGCGGCAAAATGTCCACCATAGCCCAGCAGGTGTTCGCGGCAGGCATGGATGGCTTCGTAGAGATTAAAGCCGGCAACACTGCGGGCACTACCTGCTACATAATCGCCACTGCGGGTTAGTACGATAGTAGGACGGTAATAAGTTTCTATCAAACGACTGGCCACAATACCCACCACCCCTTTGTGCCAATGTTCCTGGAATACCACCGTTGTTTTCCGGGAAGCTGCTAAGGGATCCTGCTGTATCAAAGCGAGCGCTTCTACTGTGATACTGCTGTCGGCTTCTCTCCGGTCGGCATTATCACTGTGCAGCATTTCTGCAAAAGCAAGGGCTTTGTTGTAATCTTTTTCTACAAATAGTTGTACGGCTTTACGCGCATCGTCCATTCTGCCGGCAGCGTTTACCCTTGGGGCAATCACAAATACCAGGTTACTGATATGCATGTGTTTCTGTACACCGGCCAGTTGCATCAGGGCTTTGATACCGGCGCAGGGGTCGGCATTTACTTTCTGTAAACCATAGTAGGCCATGACCCGGTTTTCTCCGGTAATCGGAACAATATCAGCGGCGATGGCAGTGGCTACCAGATCCAGGTATACGAGGTAAGATTCATCCGGCAGTCCCAGTTTTTCTGCGAGAGCCATCATCAGTTTAAATCCGACGCCGCATCCACAGAGTTCTTTATAGGGATAAGGGCAATCCGCCTGTTTGGCATTGAGTATGGCTGCGGCGGGAGGCAGTTCTTTATCGGGTAAATGATGATCGCAGACAACAAAATCGATCCCGATAGATTTGGCATAAGTGATCAATTCCACTGATTTGATACCGCAGTCGAGCGAGATGATCAGTGTAAAACCATTTTTTTTGGCAAAATCAATCCCCAGTTTTGATACACCATATCCCTCGCGGTAGCGGTGGGGGATATAAAAATCGGTATCGCTGTAAATATGTTTAATGAACTGGTACATGCTGGCCACCGAAGTGGTACCATCCACATCATAATCGCCAAAGACCAGGATTTTTTCTCCCTTTTCAAAGGCCGAGAGGATACGGGCCACGGCTTTGTCCATATCTTTCATCAGCCAGGGATCATGCAGTTCGCTGAGTTGTGGGCGGAAATAGCTTTTGGCTTTGTTGAAGTTATCGATCCCTCTTTGTACCAGTATCTTACACAAGACCGTATTAATTTTCAGGGCGTCCCTGAGTGAAGTAATCTTTTCTTCACCGGCTTGTAATATGTTCCAGCGTTTTTGCATTAATAGGCGCGGTCGGTTGTGTAGCGGACAAGCTCTTCCAGGGCTTTACGCACGTCGGAATCGGGGAATTGGTATAAGAGATCCAGTGCCTCATCGCGGAAAGCATTCATTTTATCTGTGGCGTAACGGATACCCCCGGCTTTATTCACTTCATCCAGTACAAATTGCACTTTGTCTTTCTGGGTATTCTCGTTTTTGACGATATAGATCAGTTTCCGACGTATGTCGGGAGAACAATGATTGAGTGTATATATTAAAGGCAGTGTGAGTTTTTTCTCTTTGATATCATTTCCGGTGGGTTTGCCCACATCCTGAGAGCCATAATCAAAGAGATCGTCTTTGATCTGGAAAGCCATACCCACTTTTTCGCCGAACAGTTTCATCCGGTTCACATCTTCCGGGTTTTCGAAGGTAGTAGAGGCGCCGGCTGCACAGGCTGAAGCCAGCAGTGAAGCGGTTTTTCCTTTGATGATATCGTAATAAATCTCTTCGTTCAGGTTCAGTTTGCGTGATTTTTCGAACTGCAGTAATTCGCCCTCGCTCATCAGCTTAAATGCTTCGGTCAGAATTTCCAGCACCATATGGTCTTTATTGGTGAGGGACAATAACAAGCCTTTTGAAAGCAGGTAATCTCCCACCAGGATGGCGATTTTATTTTTCCATAAAGCATTAACAGAGAAAAATCCGCGTCTTTCCATCGAATCATCCACCACATCGTCGTGAACCAGGGTAGCGGTATGAACCAACTCTACCAGCGAAGCGGCCCGGAAAGTACTTTCATTCACAGGACCTCCCAATTTGGCACTTAACAGAACAAACATGGGGCGCATCTGTTTTCCTTTGCGCTTAACTATATATTGCATGATCCTGTCCAGCAGTGCAATTCTGCTTTTCACAGCTTCTTTAAAGTGTGATTCGAACATGTTAAGTTCCGCTGCGATAACCTGTTTTGCTAATTTCATGGATCAAATATGTTGCAATATAAGGCCGATACAGGCAATATAACAGCCATAAGCAGCGTTAATTGATTTACTGCGGTCTTTACGTAGGATTAATACCTGATAATTTTGGCCCAAAAATTGCAAGAATGACTCATAATGTATAAATTTGCAATGTTTCCTCCCAGAAACGACTTTTTTACACAATAAATAAATATCTATATGGCAAGCAAAAAACACCTTTTATTAGCAGCACTGATCGTTCTGATACAGTCGGTCGGATTCGCTCAAACAGATTGGGGTTGGGATTGGAAAGACACTTCCAAAATTGCAGTGAAAAATCTGCCCCAGCACAATGAGTTTTTAAACAATCAATACCCTTACCCTGCACGTCCGCGTGATCAGTGGGAACTGGGATTTGGATTAGGCATCAGCTCTATCAGAGGTGATGTAAATGGCAAAACAGGCTTTGGAGCCAATGTTACATTACGTAAGGCAATAAGTCATGTGTTTTCAATCAGAACCGGTCTGACTGGTTTGTGGAACGCAGGCTCTCCCAATGCTTATGGTGTAGCAACAGGACAGGTGGACTACAAAAACAAAACTTACCAGCTGAGTTTTGATGTCCTTACTTCTCTGAATGCTGCCAGTAACTACAGAGGTAATCCTAAAACCAATGTATACCTCGTTACAGGCTACAGTTTCAATGCAGCCCTTGTTCAATACAAAGGTGCACCAGGAGCACAACCGGGTGGTTACAATTATTTCTATGGACAAACCGGTGTGAATGGTCAAAACAGTCAGGCAGGACTTGTCGGAACAATTGGTGGTGCTACCATCAACAACCGTCATGCGTATGCGCTGTTCCATGGTATCAACCTGGGTGCAGGTATTGCCTTCAAACTGTCTAAGCAGCTTAGTCTTGGTATCGAGCAGAAATACACTTTCACTGCTCCAGGATATGACTATCTTGATGCCTACAAAGCTGGAAACAACAATGACTTCTACTCTTACACAAGTGCAAGACTGAATATTAATATCGGTAACAAAGCTAAAAGAGTGGAACCACTTCATTGGCTCAACCCCAACAATTTTGTATACAGCGAGCTGAACTCACCTAAGCACATGAAAATGCCTAAAGTGGTTTTACCTGATGCAGATGCTGATGGTGTAACTGACCAGTTCGACCTGGAGCCAAACACTCCTAAAGGTGCTCCTGTAGACAGCCATGGTGTTTCTAAAGATACCGATGGTGATGGTGTTCCTGATTTTAAAGACAAAGAAGTGCTGACTCCAAAATCTTGTTTCCCTGTAAATAATGATGGTGTTGGTAGTTGTCCTGAACCAGCATGTTGCAAAGAAATTAAAGACATGATGGCTAACTGGAAACCTGCTGAAAAAGAATGTGCTATCGGCAACCTGCCAAGCATTCAGTTCAAAGGCAATGCTAAACTGAGCAAAGATGCACAGGCCACACTGGCTTCTGTAGCTGCAAAAGTGAATGCTAACCCAACCTGCAAAATCAAAGTAATCGGATACGGTGCTTCTAACAAGTCTGCGCAGCAGCTGAGCTGGGAGCGTGTAAACGCTGTTATCAAATACCTGGTTGAGAAACAAGGTGTTTCTGAAAGCAGATTATTATTTGTATACGCACAGGATGGTGATGCCAACACAGTAGATTTACAAGGTACACTGGAAGATGGACCTAACACAGTTCCTGCTCCACATCCAAACCTGAGAAGCAAAAACTAATCTCTGATTTTACCGATTAGTAAATGATAAAAAGAGCCCTGCGGATAGCGGGGCTCTTTTTTTAATGAGTGAAGGAGTGAAGGAGTGAATGAGTGAATGTTTTGGGAGTGTAATTTTTTTATGGGTTGAGGAGGTTGAAATGCAGTTCTCCGAAATTCTGGAGGGAGGATAGTTTGAGATCGGCTGCACCCCATTTTTCTTCTTTTGCCTGGGAGATATGTGGTACGATCACACATTTCATACGGGCCGATTTGGCGGCGATGAGTCCGTTAAAGGAATCTTCGAAACAGATACATTGTACCGGAGGGCTCTTCAATTGTTCTGCACAATTCAGGTATACCTGTGGATGGGGTTTGCCATAGGGCAGGTCTTCTGCAGAAGAAGTGGCATGCAGGTATTTGCCAATACCCGTCATCTTCACCACAAGGTCGATCAGGGCCGGGGGAGAAGAAGTGGCCAGTCCAATGCGGAAAGACCTCCGGGCAAAAAAGTCGAAGATATAAGGTACACCTGGCATGATTGTGCCTTTCCTTTCTATTTTGTCGAGTACACTGTAGACAATCTGTTTTTCGGCTCTTGCCAGTTCTGTATGACCAATATTAAAATGGGTAAACCACCAATGCACAAATTCTTTGGTGCGTAATCCGGTTGTGGTTTTGTATTGTTCTTCCGTCAGGTTTACGCCGTATTGGCTGAATACTTCTGCTGCTGCTTCATTCCAGAGTGGTTCGCTGTCTATGAGCAGCCCATCAATATCAAATATCACGGTAGTCAATTCCATATGCCTGTTTTCAGTCCGCAAATGTATTACCGCAGCCGGTAGTAACCGGTGGCAGGTTCAGTTATTTTTAAACAATCCCACCTAATATTCGCTAATTCCTTATTTTGCAACGCTTGCAATACCCCTCATATGAAAATAGTGGAACGATTTAAATATATCAGGGTCATCCGTTCATTGGTTTACGGAACCGTGGGCATAATCACTTATCCGGGGCTTGTCCTGTTTAATAAGATCCGGATCGAGGGAACCGAACACCTCAGAAAACTTCCCCGTCAGAATGTGCTTTTTGTGAGTAATCACCAGACCTATTTCGCCGATGTGATCGCTTTTGTACATATTTTCTGCGCGGTTAAATGGCGGAAGGAGAACCGTCTTGGACTGCCTTATTACCTGTTGAACCCTTTCACCAATGTGTATTTTGTAGCGGCAGAAGAAACCATGAACAGCAATTGGATCAGCCGTTTCTTTAAAATGGCAGGAGCCCTCACTGTGAAACGTACCTGGCGTGCCGAGGGAAAGGACATTAACCGTGAGAGAGATGAATCAGATACTGTAAAAATTGATGAAGCATTACATAAAAGCTGGGTAATCACTTTTCCGCAGGGCACCACCAAACCTTTTGCGCCCGGCAGAAAGGGTACGGCGCATATTATCAAGAATAATCATCCCGTGGTAGTACCTGTTGTCATCAATGGGTTCTGGCGTGCTTTCAGTAAAACGGGTTTATCCTTCAAGAAAAGAGGATCTCAACTCTCTATCCGTTTTAAAGAGCCGATGGTCATCGATTATACCCAACCCGTAGAAGAGATCCTGGAGCAGGTAATGGAAGCGATTGAGCAAAGCAAAACTTATATGCTCAAAAGCAAACACCATATCATGCACCTGCTGGATAAATAAATGAATGGGGTTAGTCTTTAAAAAACAACGCTTTTAATTCGCTGGCTTCATCCGGTTTCATTTTCCCGGCCAGTACCAGTCGTAACTGCCTTCTGCGCATCGCACCATCATATAAACGTTGTTCTTCTTCTGTTTCCGGAATTACGGGTGGTACTTTGCGGGGTTTACCATTGGGATCCAAGGCTACAAAAGTGAAAAAAGCTTCGTTGCTTTCGTATTTATATTGATGCAGCAGGTCCTCGCCCCACACCCGGATATTAATTTCCATGGAAGTATTGAAAGCGCGGCATACTTTGGCTTCTATCCGGACCACGTTTCCCAGTTTAATGGGATTCTTAAAACTCAGATTATCTACAGAAGCGGTCATGCTGGGGGTATTACAATGCCTGCCCGCCGCAATACCGGCAGCGATATCCATCCAGTACATTAAACGACCCCCCATCAGGTTGCCGAAAGTATTGGTATCATTGGGTAAAACCAGTTCGTTCATCACCACAAAACTGTCACTTGCTTTCTTCGGTTCCATTTTTCTTGATTTGAGGGCAAAGATACAGTGGCTGAACTCAAATAACCACCTGCTCCAGTTTTTTCAGGTAGGCAGGGTCCACATCGGCACCAATACCCGGTGCGTCTGTTAACTGCAGTTGCATACCCTGGTAACTGACGCCGCCGGTTACGGGGTCCTCGATATGGCCAATGAGACAGGTATCCAGGTCGTAGAATTTCACATTGTTTTTGGCCATGGCAAAATGTACTTTGGCGGTTAAGGCCACGCGGCTTTCCAGCATACCCCCCATCATACAGGGGATCTCATTTTTTTCGGCCACTTCATTGATCTTAAGGGCCTCGTGTATGCCACCGCTTTTGGCAAATTTGATATTGATGGAAGCGCAGGCTTTGTTCCGAATAATGCGTTCCGCATCGTGGTGGGTAAACACACTTTCATCGGCCATTACAGGAATAGGAGAGAGTTTGCACAGCGCCGGTAATAATTCATCATTCCATCTGCGCATGGGTTGTTCGCAGAACTGGATGTCGTATTGTCCCAGTGCCGTAAGTGCTGTAACTGCATCGTCATAACTCCAGCCCTGGTTGGTATCAATACGTAATTGGGTATTGTAGCCAATCGCTTCTCTGATCTGGCGGATCCTTTCAATATCATCTGCGGGTTTCTTTCCCAGTTTTACTTTGATGATGTTCACTCCTTTCGCTACAAATTCCCGGGCTGTCTGAGCCATGTTTTCGGGAGTGCCGATGCCGATGGTGAGATCACTTTCAATCAGTTTTCTTTTTCCGCCGAGGTATTGATACAAAGGTTGGTTGGCTTTTTTTGCAGCGATATCATACAAAGCCAGGTCGAAAGCACTTTTGGCCGTATAGTTACCCGCGGTGAACAGGTCCAGTTCCTGTAACCTGGCATCAATATCACTGGCCGGTTTGTTTTTCCAGAGACGGGCAAAGTCTTTGGCCATTTCAAAACAGGTAGCCTGGGTTTCTCCCACGATCATGGGGAAAGCGGAACATTCGCCTACACCGGTAATGCCTTCGCTGGTATGGATGCGGATAAACAGGTTCTGTGCATAATCCATCGTACCTGTAGCGATGGTAAATGGCACCATGGGGATGGTGTATTTATAAATCTCGATAGAAGTGATAGTCATCTGCGAATTTCCGTAATTATCTTCAATACTTTTCTTCCCGGCCGGTTTCTTTTCTGAACATGATAAACAGGTGCCTGCAACAAAATGCGACCGCTATTGTTACTATCAGCATCAAATCAACTATATGGAAACTTTGAAGGGTAAACAGGTATTGATTACAGGCGCTACCGGCGGAATTGGTTCCCGGGTGGCTAAACTGATCAGCAGCAACGGGGCCACGGTATTTATTACGGGAAGAGAGGCAAACAAACTGCAGCAGGTGGCCGGGGAAGCAGGTATTGCGGCAGAAAGAGCACTGGTGATGGATATCTGTAACGAGGCATCGGTAAACCAGGCGGTCGGACAGGTATTGGCACAGACTCCTGTCATCGATATCGTGGTGAATGCAGCTGGTATCGGTATCATCAAACCTATGGACACCCTTAGTTCGGAAGAATTTCAGCTTACCCTGCAAACCAACCTGGTGGGGGCTTTTTACCTGGTAAAAGCGGTATTGCCTTCTATGAAAGCCCGGAAAAAAGGCTTGATCGTAAACATTCCGGGTGTACTGGGCAAAGTACCCATGGCCGGAGCGGCAGCGTATAGTGCGAGTAAATATGGACTGACCGGTATGATGCAGAGCATTCGTGAAGAACTGAAGCGAACCGATATCCGGATTACCAACCTGTTTCTGGGCGGGGTGGATTCGCCGTTCTGGGATACGATAGACCTGCGGGTGCAGCGCGACAAGATGATCATGGCCGAAGAAGCTGCCAAAGCCATCTGGTTTCTCTGCCAGCAGCCGGTAAGCGGGGTAGTCAGTGAAATGGTGTTACAGCCCTTTAACCACCAGGCTATCTGATTTTTTAAAAAATAAACCGAAGTTTCCGCTAAAACCTTTTTTACTTACCGCTGCTGTACCGATATTCGCATCACGAACATCTGTTAGCATGAACATCTCCTTTGATAATACTGAAAACGCTTTCGCCTACAAGTCCGATTCGGAATTGAAGTCGGCAGCTTTCCTGTTCAAGACCATGGAATTCCCCTGGTTTGTACAGGTGGGTACACGGTTAACGCCGTTTGTAATGAAGACCGGTTTGCCAGTACATGGTATTATCCGTAAAACCATTTTCAAACAGTTTGTGGGTGGTGAAACACTGGAGGAAACGGCAGCTGTCGGGGCTGTGCTGGGCAAATATGGTGTGCAGGTAATTCTGGATTATGGCGTGGAAGGAAAAGAAGGTGAAGAGAACTATGATCATGCTACTGATGAATTTATTCGTGTGATCAATTATGCGGCCACGCAAACCAATATCCCTTTTATCAGTATCAAAGTAACCGGGCTGGCACGTTTTGGCCTGTTACAGACATTGGATGAAGCGCCGCGTTTGCGAAGTGGTATCCATGATCATGAAGCGGAGATTGCAGAGTGGGACAGGGTTCGTGAGCGTATGTACATTATCTGTGAAGCTGCGGCAGAAAAAAATATCGGGGTATTAATTGATGCCGAAGAAAGCTGGATCCAGGATCCGGTAGACAGACTCACCATTGAAATGATGGAGATCTTTAACAAAGAGAAAGTAATCGTTTACAATACCATTCAGTTATATCGTCACGATAGGTTACACTTCCTGAAATTGTCGCATAAGATTGCACAGCAGCAGGGCTTTAAATTAGGAATGAAACTGGTGCGGGGAGCTTATATGGAGAAGGAGAGAGAGCGTGCTTTTGAAAAAAGCTATACCAGTCCGATACAGCCGGATAAAGCAGCTACAGACCGTGATTACAATGACTCTGTGAGATATTGCATTGATAACATCAATGATATTTCTGTGATTGTAGCTTCGCATAATGATGAAAGTAATCTGCTTGCCGCTAACCTGATGGAAGAAAAAGGTCTGCCACATAACCATCCGCATGTACATTTTTCGCAGTTGTACGGGATGAGCGACAATATCACTTTCAACCTGGCCAAAGAAGGGTTTAATGTGAGCAAATACCTGCCTTTTGGTCCGATACGCGATGTTATCCCTTACCTGATGCGCCGAGCGCAGGAAAACAGCAGCATGAGTGGACAAACCGGCAGGGAGCTTTCGCTGATCCGGAAGGAAATCAAGCGCAGAAAACAGGGCTAACAATTCACAGATTCTCCCCAGTAGTCATTCCTGCTTTCTTACATGCTTTTTCAGGCGTATTTTGCAGTCATGCAGCAATACCAGGAATTACTCAGGCATATCATAGAAAAAGGAACCCGGAAAACCGACCGTACCGGAACCGGTACCATCAGTTGTTTTGGTTACCAGATGCGGTTTAACCTGCAGGAAGGTTTTCCGATGGTAACCACTAAAAAGCTGCACCTGAAAAGCATTGTGTACGAATTGCTCTGGTTTTTGCAGGGCGATACCAATATCAAATACCTCAACGATCACAAAGTCAGCATCTGGGATGAGTGGGCCGATGCCAATGGCGATCTGGGCCCCGTGTATGGTAAACAGTGGCGCAGCTGGCAGGGGGCGGATGGTACTACGATAGACCAGATCACCGACCTGATCAGCCAGATCAAAAAAAATCCGGATAGCAGAAGGTTGATTGTGAGTGCCTGGAATGTGGCTGAACTACCTAAAATGGCATTAATGCCCTGTCATACCCTGTTCCAGTTTTATGTGGCCGATGGAAAACTGAGCTGTCAGCTTTACCAGCGCAGTGCAGATGTATTTCTTGGTGTACCCTTCAATATAGCTTCTTATGCTTTGCTGACCATGATGGTGGCCCAGGTCTGCGATCTGGAATATGGTGATTTTGTGCACAGTTTTGGTGATGTGCATCTGTATAATAACCATATAGAACAGGCGCAACTGCAATTAACGCGTGAGCCTTTTGCTTTACCCACCATGCGCATCAACCCGGAGGTAAAAGATATTTTTGGTTTCCGGTTCGAAGATTTTACACTGGAAAATTACCAGCACCACGCGCCCATCAAAGCACCGGTGGCGGTGTGATGATCCGCTAACTCCCCGAAGGGAGAAATGCTATACTTTTGTAGGTACTTCCTTAATCCATTAAACGTCTGGGCGGGGTATGATGATTTCATTAGTAGTTGCTGCAGCAAAAAATAATGCCATCGGTAAAGACAACCAGTTGTTGTGGTCATTACCGAATGACATGAAGTTTTTCAAGAGCACTACCTGGGCCATGCCGGTGGTGATGGGAAGGAAAACCTATGCGTCGATGGGCAAAGCTTTGCAGGGGCGTTTGAATATTGTGATTACCCGGCAAACAGATTGGCAGGCAGAAAATGTGGTAGTGGTGCATTCATTAACCGCAGCCATAGCGATGGCCGAGGCAGCTCATTATAAGGAACTGTTTGTGATAGGCGGAGGAGAAATTTACCGGGAAGCTTTTCCGCTGGCCAGGCGGATTTATCTAACCCGCGTAGAAGTAGAATTGTCTGGTGACACTTTTTTTCCGGAAATGAATCCGGCAGAATGGCATCTTCAATCGGAACAATCATTTGCGCCGGATGCAAAACATGCTTACGGGTATCATTTCCAGGTATGGGAGAAATCTACAAGATAGCGGCCCATGCAGTTTATACAGGTGGCATATTGTACTACCGTACCCTTGTTATTGATGGCGCTGTGGATAATCCACAAGCCATACAGAAAAGTACTCTTGAATATAGTAGCTGTCTCTAATTGTCTGCTGATCGGTTATTCTCTTTTCCTGATACGCCAGTTGGTAGGCTTATACCAGCTATCGCAACAATTTCAGGTAAATGCTACAGCAGACAGGTTTACAATAGATCTGCCTGCTATACGATTATTACTTGTGATGATTCTACCCTTTTTGTTTCTATACAAGCCTTTGCGCCAGAGCTGGCTGTTGACATGCGTAATATTGGTGCTGCTGTATTGGAACAATCCTGTGTATTCCTGGAATGATTATGATCTTTTTACCAAGATACCTGTTTACCTGAGCCTGTTTTCCTCCGGTTATGCGTTACTTTGGCTGCTGAAACAATTACCTCATCAATCCCGTAAAGAATCATGTATTCGCCTTTACAGTTAGCGGCTCGGTATGCGAAATATTATATAACTGCTTCGAACAGTAAAGGTCATGGTATGCATTCTCCCTTTGTATTTTCATTCATTACGCAGGTGATGAAGGATGACAGGGCTTTTTATGCGTACCGCTCTATCGAAAATCTCAGACAGTTACAGCTGATTGATCAACAAGTACTACTGATTCAGGATTTTGGCGCGGGCTCCCGGGTGCGCAAAGAAAACACCCGTAAAGTCTGTGATATTGCGCGCTCTTCGCTGAAGCCGAAAAAATTCGGACAGTTATTATTCCGCATAGTGGATCAGTATTCTCCGGCTAATATACTGGAACTGGGTACTTCGCTGGGTATCACCACCGCATATATGGCGGCCGCCAATGAACAAAGTAAGGTGGTCACTATGGAAGGTGCCGCTACGGTTGCTGCTGTTGCAAAGAAAAATTTTGCCAAACTGGGTTTACAGAATATCCGGTTGGTAGAAGGAAATTTTGATGAAACCCTCGCTGCTACCGTGCAGCAGATGGGCCGTATTGACCTGGCATTTGTAGATGGTAATCACCGGTATGAACCCACCCTGCGTTATTTCAGGGAGATTTTACCTGCCATGCATGAATATTCCATACTCATCTTCGACGATATTCACTGGAGTAAAGAAATGGAGCAGGCATGGGCAGAGATCCAACAGGATCCTGCCGTAACTTTAAGTATTGATTTGTTTTTTATCGGACTGGTTTTCTTCCGGAAAGAACAGAAAGTAAAACAGCATTTTACCATTCGTTTTTAATATGCGTTATCTGGTATGCATACTGATCAGTTTGTTTTCGGTGCAGTTTGTACCGGCACAGGATTTCTCTGTATACAGTAAAAACTATTTCGACTACCAGCAGTCAGAACTGCCTTATCGTTTGTTATCGCCAACAGGAGATCTCACACAAAAATATCCATTGGTTGTTTTTCTGCACGGTGCTTTTGAAAAAGGAACTGATAACGAAGCTCAATTATCTATTGGCGGACGATTTTTTATGCGCGATTCTGTACGTAAAAATTATCCGGCCTATGTGTTATTTCCGCAATGTGGACCAGAGGACGCCTGGGCTTATTTTGAAAACAAGTTGGATCTGACCACCGGTTATGCCAAAGACTGGGTATTCCCTTTCCGTAACGAACCTACGCTGCCTGCCATGCTGGTAAAAAAACTGGTGGATAGTCTGGTGGCTGCGGGTAAAGTGGATGTCTCCCGGATTTATATTGCCGGACTTTCGCAAGGCGGCATGGGTGTGCTTGATCTGCTGGCCCGTTATCCCGAAACTTTTGCGGCAGGTATTGCGATGTGTGGTGCCGGAGATCCGGCTACTGCGAAATTTTTTACCGGTAAATCAGCTCTCTGGTTATTTCATGGTGATAAAGATCCTGTTGTACCTCCCTATTTCTCGCAACAATATTACCGGCGTTTAAAAAAAGCCGGTTCGGTTGTGAGGTATACCGAATATGCTGGTGTGGAACATAATTGCTGGTCCAAAGCCTTTACCGAGCCCGATCTGCTGAGTTGGTTGTTTGCGCAGCGTAAGAAGTGAGTGGTGAGTAGTGAGTAGTGAGGGGGCTGTTGTATATTTGTCAGATGTTGTTACCACTGTCTTTACTGGAATCGCTGCAGTCAGTTGCCGGATTTAACCGTGCTGCATTTGAAGCGGTACATGCTTCCGGCGAGCAGGTAACATCGATCAGACTAAACCCTGAAAAACCGATGTTGGATGGACCGGAAACCAGTTCCGGGATTCCCTGGTGTCCGCATGGGTACTATCTTCCTTCACGTCCTTCTTTTACACTCGATCCCCTTTTTCATGCCGGTGCCTATTATGTACAGGAAGCCAGCAGTATGTTTATCTGGAAAGTATTGGAGCAACTGTTGGGAGATGATACACACAAAAAAGTATTGGATTTATGTGCCGCACCCGGGGGCAAGAGTAGTTTGCTTGCTTCCTTTTTCAGGGAAGGACTGGTAGTGGCCAATGAAGTCATCAAACAACGTGCAGCTGTTCTTGTAGAGAACCTCACGAAGTGGGGTAGTACACAGGTGGTGGTTACCAATAATGATCCTTCACATTTTCAATCTTTGCCGGGTTATTTCGATGTGATGGTGATAGATGCACCCTGCAGTGGCAGTGGCATGTTCCGCAAAGATCCGGCTGCGATTGAAGAATGGAGTGAAGACAATGTACAACTCTGTAGCCAGCGTCAGCAAAGAATTCTGGCAGATGTATTGCCTGCTTTGAAGGAGGATGGACTGTTATTGTATTCAACCTGTTCCTATTCTAAAGAAGAAGATGAAGCCATTGCCGACTGGCTGGTGAGTGAGATGGGTATGGAGTCGAGATCCTTCTCTGTACCTGCTGAATGGGGTATTGTAGAAACACAAGCGCCTGAGAAGGGCGCGCATGGATATCGCTTTTATCCGGATAGATTAAAAGGAGAAGGATTTTTTATTGCTGTGTTCCAAAAGAAAACGGCGGTTGCAGTGAGTCGTTTGAAAGAACTCCATTTGTCACTCCCTTCCAAACAGGAACTGCAGCAGGTACAATCTTTTATCAAGCTCCCCGAAGGATATACTTTATTTAAACAGGGCGAAACCATTCGAACTATCCCCACCCGCTGGTGGAAGGACCTGCAGATCCTGGCCAAAGTATTGTATATCAAAAAAGCAGGTACTGGCATTGGTACCATTAAAGGCAAGGATGTGATACCGGAACACGAACTGGCCTTAAGTGGTTTATGGAAAGGTCAATTTACACCACTGTCCCTTACCCGGGAGCAGGCATTGCAGTATTTGCGGCGTAAAGAGCTGTTATTACCCGATTCTCCTGCAGGCTGGCAACTGGTAGCTTTTGAAGGCCTGCCATTGGGTTGGGTGAAAGTTTTGCCAAACCGGGTCAATAATTATTATCCCGCCGAATGGAGAATATTAAAAGAGTAATTTTGCGGCACTAATGCGGATGAATATGAAGATATATAGCTTTCTGCTTGCCTGCCTGCTCAGTCTTGTGGCCGGTGCGCAGCAAACATTAGAAGTAAAAGGTAAATTCCCGGATATCTATGTATTATATGTGTCTACCGGTACAGAAACCCTGCAAAGCGTGAGCAACCAGTTTGGTTTTTCGGTAGCAAAGCTGAGTACGTTTAATGCGGTTAATATTAATCCCGCTGCAGTTCTGCCCAGAGGTACGGCTATTAAGATACCACTTAGTTCCAATAATTTACTGCAACAGCCCAGCGAAAACAGTGCGCCTGTGGTGCATGTCATTAAAAAGGGCGATAACCTGTACCGCTTAAGCAATCTGTACAACAAAGTACCGATGGCCCGCCTGCGTGAATGGAATAAGCTGAAGAATGATATAGTTAAAAATGGACAGGAAGTGATTATCGGGTATATGGTGAATGCAAAACCCACTGCTGCAGCTACAGACAGAAAGACGGTGGTGGTTAAAGAAACACCGCCGGTTACAGCTCCTGCAACCGTAGCGGAAGAAACAACCCAGAAGGTACCGGAAAAAAAACAGGCAACAGCACCAGCTTCTTTGGTTACCCCAAAAGATACACCCGTACATCAACCTATACCGGAAACCGAAAAATCCAAACCAGCTGAAGAGAAAAAAGCAGTAGTGGCAGAAAAGAAACCAGAGCCTGCAACTGAAATAGATTATACACCCAAAGAAGGTGATGAAGGCTATTTTGCCGCCGGATATATGGAACATGATAAAGCTGCGGTACAACAGTTCCGCTCGGGAGACGCGGCTACTTTTAAAACGATCAGTGGCTGGACAGACCGTAAGTATTATGTGCTGATGAATGAGATTGCCCCCAAAACTATTGTGCGTATTACTGGTCCGGGAAACAAAAGTGTTTGTGCCATGGTACTCGGACCTTTGCAGGAAACCAAAGGAGCTTCAGGTATGTTATTACGGATCAGTAATTCTGCCGCTTCTGCATTAGGTATTACGGATCAGAAATTTACCGTTACTGTTACTTATTTTGAATAATGTAAATCGATGATGATGAAAAGATTACTTTCTTTATTACTGCTGTCCGCTTTGTTGGTATCCTGCCAGAGCCAGGCACAGGATGGATTAACCGCTGCCGAATTTGAAAAACGGATCCAGGCGGGCGAATCGCAATTGCTGGATGTAAGAACGGCTGGTGAGTTTAAATCCGGTCACCTGAAAAATTCCCTGCAGGCAGACTGGCTCAACAACAAAGAATTTGCAGAACGGACAAAATACCTGGATAAATCAAAACCTTTGCTGGTATACTGTGCCACCGGTGTACGGAGTGCCGCTGCTGCCAAATACCTGCTGGCGCAGGGTTTTACCAATGTGCAGAACCTGAAAGGCGGATTGACTGCCTGGAAGCTGGAAGGAAAAACAGTAGAGCAACCCGCAGGTGCCACACAAATGACCCTGGATGCTTACAAAGCATTCACTGTTTCTGCAGAGGTTGTACTGGTTGACTTTGGTGCCGAATGGTGTCCGCCCTGCAAAAAAATGGAACCAGTGTTGAACCAGCTGCAAAAAGAGCTGGCTGGCCAGTTCAAACTGGTGAAAGTAGATGGTGGGATGGATGTGGATGTAATGAAATCGCAACAGGTAGAAAGTCTGCCGGTATTCATCATCTACAAAAACGGGAAAGAAACCTGGCGTAAACAAGGTGTGGTAGAACTGTCTGAATTAAAAGAGAAGCTAAGTAAATAGAAGTGCTCTGTGTACCTCTGCATCTCTGTACCTCTGTGTTGAAAATAATAACATAGAAGTACAGAGATTTTTTTTAAAGAGGCTTTCGCGTTGAGTATGGCTTCTCTCTTTTTTTTAGCTTTTATTGAAACATCCTTCTTTATCATCGAAGTCGCTGATAGGGCAAAAATTTCGCTAAGAGAAGAACAAGAGAGAAAGAGCAAAGAGGGATCCCGTTTTTGGCAAATAACATTACACTTACGGAAACCCAACCGTGCCTTTGTGCCTTGGTGTGGGGTATCTTCCACAAGAACTATCCTAGAATAATTACGGCAACCGGTACCCGCGGAGAAAGTCTTCTACCAGCATTCTTTTTTTGCCTTCGAGCTGCAGGTCTTTGATGTGAATATACCCATCTGCGCAGGCAAACTTGAGAAAGGTTTTTCCGTCAGAGAGTACTTTGCCTGCGGGTTGGGTATGGGCCACCAGCTCTTTCGTAGCACGGTATATTTTCAGGATTTTTCCATCCAGCGTACTCAGTGCTCCGGGAAAAGGGGAGAGACCGCGGATGAGGTTATGGATCTTGGCCGCTTCATCGTTCCAGTTTACCTGGCAGTTCTCAGTAAACAGTTTGGGTGCGTGTTTTAATATGGACGATTCCCCATTCACCATGGCCGATTGATCGATCTTCTGCAAAGTTCCTTCAGCCAGGCCTTTCACTGTTTCAACCAGTAAAGAAGCGCCGATCAGTTTCATCCGGTCGTGTACTTCGCCGGTGGTTTCTTCTTCGCCGATCGGGAAACTTTTCTGCAACAGAATATCACCCGTATCAATTTCGTGTTTGAGTTTAAAAGTGGTAACACCTGTTTCTTTCTCTCCATTGATCACGGCCCAGTGAATAGGTGCAGCACCCCGGTATTGCGGTAACAGGGAACCATGCAGGTTCACCGTACCCAGCGGGGGCATATTCCAAACAATTTCAGGTAACATACGGAAAGCCACCACAATCTGCAGATCTGCCCGTAAGGCACGGAGTTCTTCTATAAAAACAGGGTTCTTTAGTTTTTCAGGTTGTAACAGGTGCAGTCCTTTTTCGGCCGCATATTTTTTTACAGCGCTCTCTGTCAGTTTCATTCCTCTTCCGGCAGGTTTGTCGGGTGCGGTGATCACACCTACGATATTACAACCCGCCTGTACCAATGCATCCAGCGATGCCACGGCAAAATCAGGGGTACCCATAAATACGATGCGGAGTTCTTGCAGGGTCATGGGGCAAAGATAGATTTTTGTTTACTGGGTTGTTCGTTTATTCGTTTATTGGTGTGTAGACAAAACACGCTCATTGAATCGTTTTGAAAATGTTTATTGGTAAAGACGAAACACCCCCCTTTTATACCAATAGACTAATAAACCAATAAACGAGCAAACAAATAAACTCCTCACTCAAAATCTGTGTACAACAAATACTTCTTCCTGATCTGTTTAAACTGATTCAGTTTGGGTAACCAGCTCTGGCGGATCTCGGCTTCTGTTTTACCTTCTTTGATCTGTTGCATCAGTTCCTTATTGCCAGCGAGTCGGTTAAAAGAACTGAACTGGATATTGCCTGCTTTGGGAACGAGGAAGAATTTTTCTTTCTCCGGAAAATTCCGGTAGGCTTCCAGCAGGTATTGCAGTTGTACTTTGTTGTTGATCTTTTGCAGGATGGAAGCATTATCACCATACAGGTTCCAGCCATAACATAACTGGTCTTTCAGTTTGGGTTCTTTGGCGCCCGCACGACTGGTAGGCGTGAATGCGTATAAATTTTTT
>DASWXD010000022.1:0-4440 GCA_036405675.1 Sediminibacterium sp. | reverse complement strand
AGATCAATGCAATGCATATCGGTTTTATAGCCAGTCTCGGGATCACCAACGTAACCGTTTACCGGAAGCCATCTGTGGCGATACTGGTAACAGGTAATGAATTGGTACAGCCGGGAAATGCATTACGGTTCGGGCAGGTATATGATGCCAATTCATTCGGATTGACTGCCTGTTTACAGCAACTGCATATTCCATCTGTCAGTGTTAGTTTTACCCAAGACAGTTTAGCAGAAACAGAAACCGCCATTGCAAAAGCTTTGCGGGAGAATGATCTCTTATTGATCACCGGCGGGGTAAGTGTAGGCGATCATGATCATGTAGTGCAGGCCTGTACCAATCTCGGCATCGTAAAACATTTTCATGGCGTAAAGCAAAGGCCGGGTAAACCTTTGTTCTTTGGTACTACCCAAAACAAATGGGTATTTGGTTTGCCGGGAAACCCCGCTTCTGTGTTATCCTGTTTTTACCAGTATGTGATTCCATTCATTCATGGATTAACCGGAGCAAAGTCTGTACAACCTTTACAGGCTGTATTGGCCGATGATTTTGATAAAAAAGCAGCTTTGCGTTTTTTCCTGAAAGGATCTTATGCGGCGGGTCTTGTAAACGTTTTGGCCGCACAGGCTTCTTTTCAGCAAACAGCTTTTGTGCAGGCCAACTGCTGGATTGAGCTGCCGGAAGAAGTGGCTGTTTTCCCCAAAGGCACACAAGTTACTATTCACCCCTTTTTATAAATAGATAGATGGAAGAAGTTATTTTATATGGTTTGTTTTTCCTGGTAGCTTTTCTCTACGCTTCGGTAGGACATGGAGGAGCCAGCGGTTATCTGGCACTGATGGCTTTGCTGGGCTTCAGTGCTTCTGTGATGAAGCCAACAGCACTGTTATTAAATGTAATGGTATCGCTGATCGCTTTTATTTCTTTTTACCGGGCCAGACATTTCCGTTCAAAACTGCTCTGGCCACTGATTGCGGCTTCTATTCCCTTTGCCTATCTGGGAAGTGTGTTGCCGGTATCTGAAGTATTGTATAAACAGATCTTGGGCGTGGTATTGTTACTTTCCATTATCAGGATTGTGTGGGAGAGTTCGGAGAAACCTTTATCGCCAGCACCTAAATGGTATATTCTATTCGGTATCGGAGCCGGTATCGGTCTTGTGTCGGGGATGATTGGCATGGGAGGAGGTATCCTTTTGTCGCCGTTATTGTTACTGATGGGATGGTCTACCCAGAAGCAGACTGCGGCCATCAGTGCTATCTTTATCTTTTTAAATTCCATGGCAGGTATAGCGGGGCAGTTACAGACCGGTTTTAATCTGGGCCCGCAAATACTGGCCATTATCGGATTTGTTTTGGCAGGTGGCTGGGTGGGTGCGTATATTGGAGCAGAGAAACTACACGCAAAAAATATGAAATACATACTGGTACTGGTATTGGTGCTGGCGGCAGCTAAATTATTTTTGGTAAAGTGATGTGTATGCAGATTGAACTCTTGTTTTTCGGATCGCTGACAGATGCTACTACGGTAAACAGGCTGATAGTGGAAGGCATTAGTAATACGGAGCAGTTGAAAACGTATCTGGAAGAAAGGTATCCGGCCTTGCGGACAGCTAAATATTTTATAGCCGTTAACCAGCAGATGATACAGCAGGTGCATCCCCTGCAGCCGGGTGATGTAGTGGCTTTTATGCCACCTTTTTCAGGAGGATAATTATGTTGTTGAACAACCGATATATACGCCAGATGATCCTGCCCGGCTTTGGCCAGGAAGCACAGGAGAAACTCCGAGCCGCCAAAGTGCTGATAGTGGGTATGGGTGGACTGGGTTGTCCTGCATTGCCCTACCTGGCAGGGGCAGGTGTGGGCACTATCGGGATCATGGATGGAGATACGGTAAGTATGAGTAACCTGCACAGGCAGGTATTATTTACGGAAGAAGATATTGGCAGCAACAAAGCAACTGTTGCTGCTGCCAGACTGCAGTTACAGGATGCGGAGATCAATGTAACAACCCATCCTTACCCACTTACGAACCAGAATGCATTGGATATAATCGGGCAGTATGATCTGGTGCTGGATGGTACGGATAATTTTGCGGCCAAGTACCTGATCAATGATGCCTGTGTATTACTGAAGAAACCTTTTATATACGGAGCGGTATCGCGTTTTCAGGGACAGGTTTCTGTATTCAATATGCCTGTTACAGAAGGTCGCCCGCTGAATTACCGCGATCTGTTCCCGGTATCACCCCGCCCGGGTGAGATACAGAGCTGCGAAGAGACAGGGGTGATAGGTGTACTGCCGGGTATCATTGGTACCATGCAGGCCGCTGAAGTGGTGAAACTGATCACAGGATTGGGTGATCCTTTGTATGGCCGTCTCCTGAATTACGATGTATTACAGGCCCGCTCTTATGAGATCCGCTTGTCTCATCATCCGGATACGACCGTCATTGATAAAGAAAGTTTTCTGCAGATGAATTATGCGTTTGATTGTGAAGAGGAAGAAGATGTTCCCGAGATCAATGTAGCGGAATTTAACAGACTGGTGCAGCAGCCCAATATTTTTGTGCTGGATGTGCGGGAAAGACACGAATATCCCCCCATTGATTTTTCAGATGCGCAGATTCCGATGTCTGAATTGCAGACATCACTTGAAACACTGCCGGAGAAAGAGATCTGTGTGATTTGTCACCAGGGCATCCGCAGCGTCTATGCTGCCCAATTGATCAGGGCCAGGCGGAATTTGCCCGTGTATAGTTTAAAAGGTGGACTAACTGCTTATTTCAATCAACCCGGAAAATGAAAGAGAAAAAGATCAGAAATATTTTTACCGAAGGAGCCATCCCTGCACAGCAGATCGCGGATGATATACAGAAACATGCTACGCAAACGCAGATCGGTGCCCATAGTATTTTTTTAGGACAGGTGAGGGCCGATAATAAAGAAGGTGGCTCAGTAACTGCCATAGAGTACACTGCTTATACAGAAATGGCTTTGGAAAAAATGGCGGAGATCAGGGAAACGCTGTTCGCCAAATATGCTTTAACCTGTATGCATGTACACCATAGTCTGGGGAGGGTAGCAGTAGGCGAGATCTGTTTATTCGTCTTTGTATCGTCCCAACACCGCAAAGCGGCGTTAGATGCCTGCGAAGAACTGGTAGAAGCGATCAAATTTCAATTACCCATCTGGGGCAAAGAGATTCTGGATAACCAGAACGCAACCTGGAAAGAAAATAAATGATATGGTCAACATCACACATAAACAGAACAGCTTACGGAAAGCCATTGCCTCAGCAGTAGTAAAAGTGTCTGCAGAAGCCACTATTGATGCGGTACGTAATAAAACTGTACCCAAGGGAGATGTGTTTGAATTTGCCAAAGTAGCGGCACTGTTTGCTATCAAAAAAACCAGTGATGTTATTCCGGATTGTCATCCTTTGCCGATCGAGTTTGCAGACGTGCGCTATGCGATCAGTGACCTGATGATCTATATCAGTGTGGAAGTGCATACTATCTATAAAACCGGTGTGGAAGTAGAAGCCATGCATGGTGCATCCATTGCGGCGCTGACTATGTATGATATGCTGAAACCCATTGACAAACATATTGAGATCCAGAATATCCGGTTGCTGCATAAGGAAGGTGGGAAGTCGCAATACACATTACCCAACAACGAAACCATCCGTGCGGTAGTGATTGTTTGTTCAGATACTGTTTATGAAAAGAAAGCAGAAGACAAAGCTGGTTTGGCGGTGATAGAAAAACTGAAAACATTCGGCATTAAAACGAATCATTATCAAATCATTCCCGATGAAGCAACTGCTATACGCGAACAGGTATTGTTACATGCGCAAACCGGTATACAACTCTTATTTTTTGTAGGAGGAACAGGTGCTTCGCCAAGGGATATTACACCGGATACGATACAACCACTGCTGGATAAAGAACTGAGTGGCATCATGGAACAGGCCCGCAGGTATGGCCAGGACAGAATGCCTTATGCCATGTTATCACGCAGTGTGGCTGGGTTTGTGCAAAACACTTTGGTATTAACCTTACCAGGTTCAACCAGGGGTGCCAGTGAATATATAGATGCGTTGTTTCCACAGGTGTTACATGCGCTGGAGATGGCGAAAGGTAATAAACACGCTTAACACTTCACTGTTCCATAGCGAACCAGCCGTTGAAGGGAGTGACACAACCACAGTTGGATAGAAGAATGAAAGCCGGTTACCAAAAAACATCGGTCAGGTTCAGCTTATTTTCCCAGATAGCTTTTTACTTTGGCATGTAGTCCATCACTCAGAGGAACCACGGGTAGACGAACGGTATTGCTGATCCATCCTTTTTCTGCCATAAATGCTTTTACACCGGCCGGGTTGTTTTCTGCAAACATGAGGTCGTACGCTTCGATCAGTGTATCGTTCATCTTTTTGG
>DASWXD010000021.1:0-36822 GCA_036405675.1 Sediminibacterium sp. | reverse complement strand
AGCTGGTAAAGGCACCACCGGCTAAGAAATGAAATCTCAATTAGTAATTGATAATTAGTAGTTAGTAATTAAAAAAGCGACTGTCTAAAAAGAACAGTCGCCCAATTATTAATTTCTAATTACTAACTACTAACTACTAATTATTTCATCTCGCCTACCATGTTGCCCGGCACTACCCACTCATCAAACTCCGCAGCAGTAAGATAGCCCAGCTTCACGGCCATTTCTTTCAGTGTAGTTCCTTCTTTATGTGCAGTCTGTGCAATTTCGGCTGCTTTGTAATAACCGATCTTGGTGTTGAGGGCTGTAACCAGCATCAGGCTGTTATCAACGTGTTTTTTGATATTGGCTTCGATCGGTGCCAGTCCAACGGCGCATTTATCATTAAAGCTTACACAACCATCCCCAATCAAACGGGCGCTGTGCAGGAAATTGTAGATCATGACCGGTTTAAATACATTCAATTCAAAGTGACCGGTAGCACCACCGATATTGATGGCCACATCGTTGCCCATTACCTGTGCCGCAATCATGGTTAATGCTTCGCACTGGGTGGGGTTTACTTTACCCGGCATGATAGAAGAACCCGGTTCGTTATCGGGGATAAACAGTTCGCCGATACCGCTGCGGGGACCGGAAGACAGCATACGGATATCGTTGGCAATCTTCATCAGGCTAACTGCCACTGTTTTTAACGCACCATGGGCTTCCACAATGGCATCGTGTGCGGCAAGTGCTTCAAATTTATTTTCAGCCGTTACAAAAGGCAAACCGGTAAGGTTGGCAATGTGTTTGGCCACGTTTACATCATAGCCCTTGGGTGTGTTGATGCCGGTACCAACAGCCGTTCCGCCCAGTGCCAGTTCGCTCAGGTGAGCGAGGGTATTATTAATCGCTTTCAGACCATGATCCAATTGCGACACATAACCGCTGATCTCCTGGCCAAGGGTAAGCGGTGTGGCATCCATAAAATGCGTACGGCCGATCTTTACCACGTGCATGAAATCCTTGCTTTTCTGTGCCAGTGTATCCCTCAGTTTTTTAATACCGGGAATAGTGGTCTCCAGCAGAATTTTATAGGCTGCAATGTGCATGGCAGTGGGAAAGGTATCGTTGGATGATTGTGATTTGTTCACATCATCATTCGGATGCAGAAATTTATCCTTGTCGGTCAGAGCCCCCCCTTTGATTACATGACCACGGTAAGCCACTACTTCATTCACATTCATATTACTCTGGGTACCGCTACCGGTTTGCCAAACCACCAGTGGAAATTGGCTGTCTAATTTTCCTTCCAGGATTTCATCGCAAACCTGTCCGATCAATTCTGCTTTTTCTTTGGGTAATACACCGGCATCCAGGTTGGTTAACGCAGCTGCTTTTTTCAGGTAGGCAAATGCTTTGATGATCTCTTTGGGCATTTTATTGATATCCTGCGCGATCTTGAAATTTTCGATACTGCGCTGGGTCTGGGCTCCCCAATACACGTCGGCGGGTACATGCACTTCGCCCATGGTGTCTTTTTCGATACGGTATTCCATTATCTTGAGTTTAGAGGTTTGACGATCATTTTTCGTTGGTTTTGCAAAGGTAAGTGTATGGAGGGAATCGTGAGACGTGAATCGTGAGGCGTGAGTGGTGAATAAACAGCCGATATGCATTACTCACCACTGACAATTCACGCCTCACTTTCATCATATTTTGGTATTTTTCACCAATAACTGCGGTATATGAAAAGAATCTTATGGACCATTTTTTTGCTGAACAGCTGGTTGATAACACATGCGCAACAAACGGAAAACCTTATCATTATTACGACAGATGGTTTTCGCTGGCAGGAATTATTTGGTGGGATGGATCCTGTGCTGGCAGCAGATAAAGCCTATAACCAAAAAGACAGTTTTCGGATATTTTCCCGCTTCTGGTCGGAAGATGCCGGGGAACGCCGTAAAAAATTAATGCCTTTTTTCTGGAATACCTTTGCCAATAAGGGGCAGGTTTACGGCAACCGCTGGCTGGATAACAAAGTAGAAGTGTCTAATCCCTATCGTATCTCTTATCCGGGGTACAGCGAAATTATGTGCGGGTATGTGGATACAGCCATTAAAAGCAATGGTTACCCCGATAATCCCAATACCACCATTCTTTCATTCTTTAATCAACAACCCGGGCTGCAAGGAAAAGTTGCTGCGTTTGGTGCGTGGGGCGTGTTTAATCGGATTCTACCCGAACAGAAAAGCGGCGTGCCGGTGGTGGCCGCCTATGAGCATTTTGGGGGCAAGAATCCCACGGCCAATGAACAACTGCTCAATACCATGCTGGATCATTCGCATAGGGCCTGGCCGGATGAGTGTTTTGATGTGTTTACGCACTATGGAGCCATGGAGTACCTGAAAACACGTAAACCCAAAGTGCTTTTTATCGGCTATGGCGAAACGGATGAGTTTGCGCATGCACGGGAATACCGTTCATACCTGGATGCAGCCCATAGGGTAGATAGCTGGTTGAAAGAGATCTGGGATTTTGTTCAGAGTGATCCGCAATACCGTAATAAAACTACTATCCTGTTTACCACAGATCATGGCAGGGGCGATAAAATAAAATCAAAATGGAATGCACACGGAACTTCCGTAGAGGATTCACATGAGATCTGGTTTGCTGCCATGGGACCCAATACAGCTGCTTTGGGTGAAGTAAAAACGGAAGGACTGCTTTACCAGAAACAGTTTGCCCAAACAATGGCGAAGTTGATGGGCTTAACATTCACGGCAGAACATCCGGTGGCAGAAGAAATCAAAACCGTAATCAAAAAATAAGTGCTCAGCTGCCTGCTGGTTCCCTGCAGTAAAACATTTTTACCAGCTGAGCCGGCAGGTAGTAGCTCTTTATTTACCCGTAAATACCGCTTTCCTTTTTTCGAGGAATGCTGCAGTTCCTTCTTTCATATCTTCTGTACCAAAACAATCACCGAAAGCATTTACTTCTACTTCGTAACCGTTTTTGGTTTCATCAAACACGGCATTGGCACTCTCTATACATTTGCCAACGGCAATCGGGGCCTTGGTATTGATCAGGTCCAGTATCGACTTTGCTTTGGCGAGCAATTCTTCCTGCGGCACTACATAGTTCACCAATCCATATTGTAAAGCGGCAGTGGCATCCAGCATGCCGCCACTCATCAGTAGTTCCAGTGCTCTTCCTTTACCAATCAGCTGTACCAACCGTTGGGTGCCGCCGTAACCGGGTATCAATCCCAGGTTTACTTCCGGCTGACCGAATCTGGCATTCTCTGATGCGATCCTGAAATGACAACTCATGGCCAGCTCGCATCCGCCACCCAGCGCAAAACCGTTTACACAGGCAATGATGGGTTTGGGTGAGTTTTCGATCCTGAAAAAAGTATCCTGTCCGGCTTTGGCCAATGCCTTACTGGCCGCTACGGTTAAACTGTTGAATTCACTGATATCGGCCCCTGCTACAAATGCCTTAGGTCCGGCACCGGTAATGATGACAGAACGGATGGCAGGGTTACTATATATTTCGTCCAGCGCTTTGTTGAGGTCCGCAAACACTTCCTTGTTCAGCGCGTTCAGTTTATCGGGGCGGTTAATGGTAATGGTAAAGATGTGGTTTTCGAGGGTAGTTAGTAAAGTATGGTACATAATAGCAAGTTTGCACCAAAGGTAAGCAGCTCTGTTCATTTCGATGAGGTTGAAATGGAGTAGCGGATACCCCATCGCTTCATTGCCGGTTTTACCCGGTTCAACAGCTGATCAGGCTGCTTAACACAGGTAAGTTTTAGTAAGGAATGACGAATGTGGAGATTTGCATCATCAAATACAAAAACACATAATTATATGGAACACAGAATTCAATTATCAACCAACCTGTTGATTGCCGTAAAAGCCAAACCTGTCAAAAAGATCCGTAAACCGCTGGTAACGGGTATGCAAATAGATATGAATCCTGCTTCGCTGCAGGAAAAAAGCCGTCACCTGGTAGATGTGCTGGGTAATATTATTCCGGCGGGCAGTAAAGAAATTATGCTGCTTTCCTGACTTGTTGATTTTTCATAGTACAGTTGATCAGAAAAAGAGGCCCCGCCAATTGGCGGGGTTTTCTTTGCGAAGCTGTTCAAAACTTCTGTAAAAGGATCCACCTTCTTTTGTATTTTGAGGTATGAATCTGATCCAGGTTATCATGTACTCGGGTATTTTTGTGTTTGCCGGTACCGGCGCACTCAAAGCCCGTACGCACCAGATGGATATTTTTGGCGGTACCGTGATTGCTTTTGCCACAGCCTATGGCGGAGGTACCATCCGCGATCTGCTGATCGGGGCACGCCCGGTAAACTGGATCAATGATTATCTGGCACTGGCACTGGTAGTGAGTGCTGTTATCATCGTTTCCTTTTTCCGTACCGACCAGATCCGTTTCCGGCGCACCATTTTTTTTACCGATGCCATTGGCCTGGGTATGTTCACCGTAACCGGTATCGAACGTAGCATCTCTTACAATATCAATGATGGCTATGCGATCATCATGGGAGTAATTACGGCTACTTTTGGCGGACTGCTGGCAGACATTTTATGCGGAGAAAAACCCGACCTGCTAAAGAGAGGGGAACTCTATGCCACTGCCTGTGCTATTGGTGGAGTAATTTATATACTGCTGAAGAAATGGGGTATTGAATACAACCTGGGTCTTTTTATCTGTGTTTGTATAGTGGTAGCTGTCCGGATTTTCTCTAAAAAGAATCGGGTTCGTTTGCCGGAAGTATGATATTTTTTTTCACCACAAGCATAATCGTAGTATATCATACAAAAAGCCTGTCTTTCGACAGGCTTTGGTCTTCCGGGATAGGAATGAGGGGGATTAATTATATAAATACTGTTTGAGGAAAGCAATGCTACGTGCCCGCGCCAGAACAGATGCGTTGGCGTCGGTACCGGCTGCTGTTTCTCCGTCAAATCCATGTTCGGCCCCACTATACACTTGTTTGGTGATGGGAGCCGAAGCCGGGTTTAGTTGTGCTTTCTGGATCAATCCATCATAAGAACTGATTTGTGTATTGTTATCCCAGTTGGTATAAGTGCCGGTATATAAGGGGTCAGCACCTGCAGCATGAATCAGCATGGGTGCATAGGTAACATACTTACCATCGCTGGGTGTACCGGGTTTGCCAAAATAACTGAACATGGCGGCGCCGGGATAATAAGATACGGCTGCCACAAATCCACCTTCTGCGGGTTTGCCGGCAGGAGCCAATACATTATTGGTATACGTAGTACCGGCACTGATCTGCGACCAGGCAGTATTTTTAGCTACTGCATCCGCATCTACCATCGTACCTAAAACGGTGGTTCCACCGTGCGAAAAACCTAAGAGACCGATTTTGTTGGGGATGATTTTTACCGTAAGTGTGCGCAGATAGGCAAGCCCGGCATAGGCATCTCTGGGCCTGACAAATTCTGCCGCAATCGGCAAACTGTTGGGCGGCACCATATTATGAAAGGTCTTGGTGCCACGGGCCGTATAACTGTCTACAAAGAGGGCAGCGATCTTATGCACCCTGAACGAGTCGATCCAGCCCTTGAACTGCGAAGCCATTTTTGTATTGGTACTATCAGTGCTGCTCCATAAGCCGCCGCTACCGTGCATTACCACTACCGCCGGTACGGGAACCGCTGTGGAAGGAATATATAATACTGCTTTCAGCTGATTGCCACCGGTTGGATTGGGCAGGTAAACAATTTGAGTAGTTTCAGGATTGGCGCCTGTTGTACCTACCTGGATAGGAGTGGGTGCTGCATTACCGGCAGCCTCTGTGTTGGTAACCGTTTTGGTACAGGAGAAAAGCAGCAGGCTAATCGTTAATTTAATCGCACCCGCCAGCAGCATTTTTTTCCATCCGATTTTTTTGATCAGGTTCATTGTGTGTTTTTTTATTTGCATGTTTGAATATTTCGGATGCAAAATTTGATTTTGCAAATCCATGTACAAAACATACTACACCCACACGCAGTAAGTTTTTAATGAAGTGAGCCCAAACCCCAACGAACCGTATATCTACATACCCAATCCCGGGAATGCTGATACTATATGCTTATATTTTTAACTAATGCACCCAAAGTCATCTATTATACACACAAGCAAACTCACTGCTGACCACTCACTACTCACAACTCCCGCCTCAGGTCCCCGCTTCATTGCCCAAATTCCCCGCTTCATTACAATTCCACCATCCTTCACCCACTTACATTTTTACCCGCCACTTTATCGCAGCAGATTTGTCCTGTCAAAACAAAACAACGATGACAAAAAATCCCCTTACCCCATTTGCGCAGTACATAACGGCCGTATATGTTACCCTCGGTATTGCTGCCAGTTCCTATTATATCAATCATTGGTTCCTGCCGGCATCACCAGTGGCTACGCAGAGCCAATCTTTGATTGACCTGAATACGGCTATCGCGAAAGAGCAGGGCATCTATGTTCATTTCATACAATAATTTTTCATCATTATAAATCCACACAATGACCAACCATCAGATCACACTTGTAAAAAATACCTGGGGCATGGTAGCATCGCTCGACCCGGTAACCGTAGGAGGCTTATTTTATAACCGCTTATTCGAGATCGCCCCGCCGATCCGTGCCATGTTCCGTACACCCGTAGCGGAACAATCTAAAAAACTGCTTACGATGATCGGGTATGTGATCAATAAGCTGGATAAGCTGGAAGATATCATTGACGAAGTAGCCAAACTGGCCAAAGGACATGTGCAGTACGGCGTAAAAGCGGAACATTATTCTATTGTGGGAGAAGCGCTGCTCTGGACACTTGAGAAAGGACTGGCAGAACACTGGACCGAAGAAGTAAAAGAAGCCTGGGTACTTTGTTACACCACCCTGGCCAACGCCATGATCGCTGCTGCAGAAGAGATGCAGGAAGCTGCTTAATGCGATCCATCCTGTGAAAATCCTGTTATCCCGTTCTTAGAGCGGGATAACTTGCTGTTGGGTGCCGGCCGAAAAGAAATTTTTGCAAACGGTTTTTATACAGGATCATTTAGTTTCTTTACACCTGATTTCTGCTAACGCAAAACACCCCCAATGACTGAGCGGCAAATGATACTGGTAAAGAATAGCTGGAAACTGTTCCGGAAAATTGATCCGAAATTTATCGGGGAGGTTTTTTATGGAAGACTGTTTCAGCAGTTGCCCTCGCTCCGTGCCATGTTCAAAGGTGACATGTCTGCGCAATATGGCAAACTGGTGGATATGCTCAGCCTGGTCATTTCCCGGCTGGATAAACCGGAAACGGTAACTGAAGAGATCAAACAGCTGGCCATCCGCCATGTGGAATATGGTGTGCGTCCCGGCCATTATAAGCTGGTAGGAGATGCCCTGTTATGGACCATGCAAAAGGGTTTGGGTACCGACTGGACCGATGAAACGGCTGAAGCCTGGATTACCTGTTATGCCATGTTATCCGATACCATGATCAAAGCAGCTGCCGGTATCGGCAAGGGCTAATGGCCAACACTTCGATGTGTTTTTGCTACGCTTCCTTTTAATTTTACCCTGTTTCGTGTATCGTTCTTTTCTAAGCCTGCGGTTTTATGTATTTTGTTTGTCTAATCCTGTAGAACAGGCACAAACCGGATGTACATGCAGAAACAAAAGGGTAGACTTCCTGATATTTTTTACTGGTTATTCGTAAGCCTGCTATTGTGTGCAACTGCCCATGCCCAGCTTCCGCGCGATCTGAAGATTACCAACTTTGATGGTTCTACCGGTTTTTACAGCCGCATGGTGCGCTGTTTTCTGAAAGATGATCAGGGGTTTATCTGGATCGGTACGGCAGATGGTTTGTACCGCTATGATGGGTATACTTTCCGCAATTACCATAAACAACCCAACGATACCAATAGCTTACCCGATAACAATATATTACAGCTGGCTGCAGGTAAAGATGGTAAGATCTGGATCGGCCTGGAAAAAGGGGGTGTCAGCTGTTTTGATCCTGCTACCGGCAATTTCCGCAACTATCCCGTACGCATCAATGGTAAAACGGTACCGGCAGTTATTTCGATGTTGCTGGTAGATCATGCTAACGAGGTATGGGTGGGCCTCAAACAAAAAGGGCTCTGGCAATTGAATACCCTTAGCGGAACCTACACGGCTTATGACAAATTAACGGATCCTAAGCGGCTGATGCCGGATAGTAAAATCTTCTCCGCCACTACCATCAGTACTGCCGTTGAGGGCGATCACGGTGTGTTGTGGCTGGGAACGTATTATGGTTTGTTTCGTTTTACTAAGGCTACCAAAGAACTCGTACCCATTCGCAGCCAGCCTTTGCAGACAACTGTTTTCAGGGACGATGATTTTATTTCGGTGGCACTGGATGGGGACCAGCTTTGGTTAGGTTCCTGGGCCGGTGGACTGAGTCGGTATGATATACAAACGGGCCAGTGGAAGAATTATAAGATCAATTATGCTGAACCGAAAAAATATACAACCAATATCATTTCCGGTATCAGGGTGCGTTCGGCCAAAGAATTATGGATCAGCAGTAACGACCGCGGACTGGGCATTTTTAACAAACAGACAGAACAGTTCAGTTTTTATGCAGATGATCCGGTGCATCAGAACGATATACCCACCATTCTTTGTTATGATGTTGCCACCGATAAACACAATAATATCTGGTTAATGCACGAGTGGGGATTGACCCGTATACAGCCCCGGGAGAGTAAGTTCCGTTTTACAGAAGTGCCGGTTAGTAAAACAGACAACAAACAGTTCTATTATATCCGCGATCTGGTAGAAGATGAAGAGCATATCTATGTAGCAACTTTGCTGGCGGATGGATTTCACGTAAAAAACAAAAAAACAGGGGTTGATCGTCATTTTCCGGTAAAACTGATGCCGGGCGAAGAGCCTTTTCTTTCCGTTTTTAAAATACTGAAAGATAGTAAGGGAAAGGTTTGGGTAGTATCGAGGGATTATATCTATCAGTATGATACACAACAGGAGAAGCTGGTGCTGATGGATCAGCCGGCCGGTTCGCAACTGCCCAAAGGGTCTAACCACTACAATAATATTACGGAAGATGCAAAAGGCAATATCTGGATAACCAGTACGCGTAATGGCGTGTTTCGCTACGATCCGATAACCCGGAAGTATGCGCATTTTTATCATGACCCAAAAAATAAACAATCGCTTACGTCTAATACCATCATTGCGATTACAGCAGATAGTTATGGACGTGTATGGATTGGTGGTCCAGCGGGTATGCTTGCTTTTTATGATCCGCAAACGGAAAAGTTCAGCGGGTATGCTTTTTACGCCTCTCAAAATGTAGAGGCTGGCAATACGATCACAGCGCTGCTGGCCGACAGAAACGGTATGGTATGGGCAGGATCGGACGATGGGTTGATACAGATCAATATCACCAAACCGCAACCCGCCGTGGTCAAAGTATATAGTTTGCAGGATGGTTTGAGGGGAGATGTGGTGTATGCGATCCGGCAGGATTGGAATGGTACGATCTGGTTCACCACCAATTCTTCTCTCTGCATGGTCAACCAACGCACACAACGTGTGAACAGTCTGCTGTTGAGTAATGATGTGATGAAAACGGTGGCAGATGGTATTTATCTGACCGTCAATGGCAACAAACTGCAGGTGCTTACCTATGGCGGCTACTACTCATTTGATCCCGTATCGCTGCGCGAAAAAGAAAAAGACTCTATTATTACCATCACTTCTTTCCGTGTCAAAGACAAAGAATATTATTACCAGCAGGAGCTGAAAGAAAAAGGCAGGGTCCGTTTGGGTGCTACCGAAAACATGTTCACTTTTGAGTTTACGGTATTGGATTTCAGCCAGTCAGATAACCGCCAGTACGCCTATATGCTGGAAGGGTTTGATAAGGATTGGGTAAATGCCGGTAGCAGGCGCTATGCCAGTTATACCAATATTCCCGGCGGCAATTATGTGTTCAAGGTAAAATCGCTGGATACCTATGGGGATGTGAACAGTTCTGTGGTGAGTATTCCCTTACATGTGAATGCGCCTTTTTACAAAGCCTGGTGGTTTATACTGATCGTTGCTGTGGTAATAACATCACTCTTATATGTGTTCTACCGTTTCAGGATAGAGAAAGAAAGAGAGATCCTGCAATTACAGACCAAGGCCCAGACACTGGAAAAGGAAAAAACACAAGTGCAGTACGAGAACCTGAAACAGCACCTGAATCCGCATTTCCTGTTTAACTCCCTCACTTCTTTAAGCAGCCTGATCCGTATTAACCAGAAACTGGCAGGTGAGTTCCTGGATGGGATGAGCCGGATCTACCGCTATATCCTGCAGAGTAAAGACAGTGAGTTGGTTCCGTTGAAAGATGAGATCCGCTTTATCCAGACATTTATCAGTTTGCAGAAAACAAGATTTAATGAAGGGCTACAAGTGAATTTGCAGATCGAGGAAGAATATATGCACCAGAAGATCGTGCCGGTTACGTTACAGAACCTGATCGAGAATGCCATCAAGCACAATATTGTGGATGAGGAAACTCCGTTGGTGATTGAGTTGTTTGTGGAAGATGGCTATCTGCTCGTGAAGAATAATCTGCAGAAAAAATCTTTTGTTGACACCAGTAACAAACAGGGACTTGATAATCTCCTGTCATTATATAAATATCTTTCAGACCGTCCCATGCTGATTGAAGAGGACGAACACTATTTCACCGTTAAAATTCCGCTGATATGATAAAGGCTGTGATCATTGAAGATGAACAACTGATTGCCAAAGAGCTGGCTAACAAGATTGCCGATGTGGCAGATGATATTACCATTGTGGAGATGCTTCCCAGTTTAAAAACCGCCAGAAAATGGTTTATGCAGAACGCCGAACCCGATCTGCTCTTTATGGATATACAGCTGAGTGATGGGGTGAGTTTTGAACTCTTTGATCATTTTACATTGAAATGTCCGGTCATCTTTACCACAGCGTATGATGAATACGCGATCCGTGCTTTTAAGGTGAACGGAATCGATTACCTGTTAAAACCGGTTGATGCAACAGATCTGAAGAATGCCATTGAAAAATACCGTAACCTGCTGAGTGGAAATGCTAAGTTTCCGGTAGATATGCAACAGCTGATGGCTAACCTTGCAGCACCACAGGCATCATTGTATAAAGAAAAATTTATAGTGAATGTGCGCAATAACTGGATTCCGGTAGATACAAGGGATATTGCCTGTTTTATGCGCGATAACCTGAATTACCTGTATACGTTTGCCGGTGATAAATATATCCTGGATTATACCACTCTCGAAGACATAGAAGAACTGCTGGATCCCAAACTCTTTTACCGTGCTAACCGGCAAAGTATTATCCATATCAATGCCATACAGAGTGTAAAACCGCACGAGAACCAGAAACTATCTGTATTCCTGAAAGCACCGCTGAAAATGGAAGTGGATATCAGCCGGGAAAAAGCGCCAGCCTTTAAAAAATGGTTCGACAGATAGCGTATAGCAGGGTGGAGCTGCGATTAGCTGCAAGCTATATTTTGTAACAGCAGCGTTCTAAAAATTCCGGTTAACTTTTACCCAGTCAGTAATATAAGCAGCAATATCTGCGGTAGCGGCCCCGGGGGCAAAGAGTTTGCCCACGCCCATCGCATGTAATTCTTTCATATCCTCTTCAGGAATAATACCGCCGCCGGTAACCAACACATCATTCATTCCCTTTTCTTTCATGAAAGCCATGACTTTCGGAAACACGGTCATATGGGCGCCACTCAATATACTGATGCCAATGGCATCCACATCTTCCTGCAGGGCGGCATTTACCACCATTTCCGGGGTTTGCCGTAAGCCGGTATAGATCACTTCCATGCCCGCATCCCGCAAAGCGGTGGCAATTACTTTGGCGCCACGGTCGTGGCCATCCAGTCCAACTTTGGCAACTAAAACACGGATCGGTCTTTGCATATCGCTCAATTAAACAGGAATAATGCTGTAAAAATAGTTCAATTGTACTTAGGTTTACACTACTAACAGACGAATCAATGAACTACCGGAAATTTGGAAACACCGACCTTACTGTAAGTGAGATCGGATTTGGTACCTGGGCCATTGGCGGTGCCGCTTTTGTAGGTAATACACCCATTGGCTGGGGACCATCAGACGATACGGTTTCCATTGCCGCCTTGCACAAGGCCCTGGATGCCGGCATCAACTTTTTTGATACCGCCGATTTTTATGGTTTGGGTCATTCAGAAGAACTGCTGGGTAAAGTCATCGGTAACCGTAAAGATGTACTCATCGCTTCCAAAGTGGGACAGACCATCGGTGCCAACAATACCATTGAACTCAATTACACCCAAGACTATGTGATCAAAGCCTGCGATGCCAGCCTGCAAAGACTGAAACGCGATCATATCGATTTTCATCACCTGCACGTGGCGCGCATGCATCATCTCGAGAACGGTGAATGTATTGAAGCCATGCAACAGTTGCAGCAGCAGGGCAAGATCCGGTATTGGGGTATTTCGCTTATCACGTTTAACCCTTTCCCGGAAGCGGATTTCTTTTTTGAACATCACCTGGGACAGGGCTTTCAACTCGTATTCAATCTGATTAACCAGAAAGCCTTACCCATCTTAACCAAAGCGGCTGCCAGTGGTTATGGAATCATTGCCCGTATGCCTTTGCAGTTTGGACTCCTGTCCGGAAAGATCCAGCCCGATACGGTTTTTACGGCCGATGATCACCGGAGTTACCGGGTAGTGCCACCCATTACAGAAGCCACTTTACAGATCCTGAAAGAGCATGTTTGGCCACTCTGTGAAAAATACAATACCACCGCATCCGGACTGGCCCTGAGTTATATCCTCAGTTATCCCGAGATCTCTACGGTAATTCCTGGCATCAGAACACCGGAACATGTATCACTCAACACCGATCACTTAGTTACCCTGGAAGCAGCAGATAAACAACACCTGCAGGATCTCTATGCATCACACTGGCCGCCGGTGATGGAGATGATGGAGAAACAGGGGTAGGGAGGAGGTGGGAGTTAAAAGTTAATAGTTAATAGTTAAAAGTTAGGAGTTAGGAGTGGGGGTTACTTGTTATACTACCCGGTCCTTTTAGTTGATTTCAGGGAAGATTGAATTGTTTCCTGCCTACTTTGATATTGCGTTCGGCGATCACTTTTACGGAATCGTCGGGGGCGCTGTAGAGGATGATCTTGTCTCTGTACTGCCTGGATAGTGGGTTGGTAACAGAGTCCAGGATCTCTCTTTTTCCCCAGTGATTGAAAAAGCTATCATCGGCATCAGGTAGCTCATCTGTTACGAATAAAAAATACCGGTAGTTGAATTGATCGGGTAACCAGAACAGAAAACTGGCATCATCGCTATAGATCTCCGGCAGTCCTAAGGGCTTTCTGTAAAAACTCAGACAGGCTGCGTGCGAATAACTGTCGCCATAGATCATGGTTTGCTTTTTTACAGAATCGGGCAAACTGTGGTAAATCTTCGCTGTTTTATCGGCCATTTCTTTCCAGCCAATCATGTCGGCAAAATCCTGTGGTAATGGATGTTGCTGATGATCCTCCCAGCGTAGCATCGGACTTTTTCCGATGCCCATTCTCTGATAAGTGGCTGCCAGTTTCTCGGGCGACTTGTAAGGAATCAGGATGGGAAGTATCAACAGCGTAAATGCCAGCATAAGGGTTGCCATGGTGCCACCGATCCAGACGGCATATTTTCCGCGCATCCATCCTGAAAGCCAGATGCCGCCAAACGCTACCAGGGTTGGATAAATGGCCGCGGCATAATATCCTTTTCCATTAAAGTATAATAAGAGGCCGATGATGCCCATATAGATAAATGCAATCAGCATGTATTTCCTTCCTTCTTGTTTCATCAGTATATACCACAGTCCGCCTATCCAGATAGAAAAGCCGGGCAGGAGCATGAGTAATTGATCCACCATAAAATCTGTTCGGCTGTTAAATTGCAACTGCTGTTTGGTAAGCAGGTTCATGTGGTGCAACACGGGAAAATGATGGATGTATTGCCAATACAGGTTAGGCAAGCACACCAGTACGCCCAACAACATCGCCCAGTAAAAATGAGGGTTCAATAACCATTTACGCTGTTGCGTAAGTAAAAGGGCTGCAGTAAATGCGAGTATATAAAAAGCAGTAGAATATTTGCCGAGTATTCCCAATCCAAAACAGATTCCCAGGTAGTAGAAATATTTTTTGTGCGGAGAGTTGATCAGGCAGATAATATAGTAGCTGCTCAGTGTCCAGAAAAACACATCCAGAAAATTAGGCTGAAAGAGGATATGCATCCGCAGAAAACCTGCACAAAGAAAACCGAGGCAGGCAAAGAACAGCGCTGTACTGTTTCCTTTTAAGGCTAACACTATTTTGCCCACTACTATCATCGTTAAAGCACCGGATAAACCACTCCAGAAATAAACCGTGTAAACCGAACCACCGGCCAGTTTGCTTAACCAGCCCAGTGCGGCCAGTAAAGGCGGCATTTCAATATAACCCCATGCCATATGATCTGCATCGGCAAGGTAGAGTAGCTCGTCTCTATGCAATTCAAACCCGGGGTGGATGAGTACAAAGGGAATCAGTAATTTGATCAACGCAAAAATGCCAATGATGTATACCGGTCTGGACAAGGCCTTCATCAGGAAAGATTTGCAACAAGATAGAAAAAAAAGACGCCTCAGCAACTTTGCGGTAATATTTACCTGCTAAAGTGCTGAGGCGCAGTAAAAAAAGAATTTACAATTATTGCAACAAACCCAGGGTATGTTTAATGCGGTTAACCGTTTCATGCATCCCTATCAACGCCGCTATATCAAATACGCCCGGCCCGAATTTACCCCCCACCAGCATGATGCGGAAAGGTAACATCAGCTCGCCCGGTTTCAACTGATTGGCAGCGGCCAGTTCCTTGAATTCATTTTCCAGCCCCTGTGCTTCCCAGGTACTGCTTAATTCGTAGGCCCTGATCAGTTCGGTAAAAAACAGGTTTTTCTTATCGTCCCATTTGGGTTTGATGGCGTCTACTTCAACAGTAGCCGGTGCCTGAAAAAAGAAACTACCCTGCTGCACAAAATCAGGCAACAGTGTACAACGGTCTTTCACCAGTTCTATCACTTTCGATAACAATGGATCCTCATCGGCAATACGGATTCCTTTCTTCTCAAATTCCGCCCTAACTCCCAACTCCAGACTCTCAACTCCTAACTTCCTTATCCATTCATGGTTATACCATTTGGCTTTTTCATAATCGAACTTGGCGCCACCTTTGTGTACACGCTCAATCGAAAACTTCTCTATCAGTTCAGGTAAAGAAAAGATCTCATTATCCGTACCATCGTTCCAACCCAGCATGGCCAGCAGGTTCACAAAAGCTTCGGGTAAAAATCCTCTTTCTTTAAATCCAATAGTAGTTTCGCCGGTTTTGGGATCGGTCCAGTCCATAGCAAATACCGGGAACCCCAGTCTGTCGCCATCGCGTTTGCTCAGCTTGCCATTGCCATCAGGTTTTAAGATCAGGGGTAAATGTGCCCATTCCGGCATCTCAGATTCCCATCCCAGATATTTCCATACCAGTAAGTGAACGGGTGCCGAGGGCAGCCATTCTTCGCCACGAAAAGCATGGGTGATCTTCATCGCATAATCATCCACTACCACAGCGAGATGATATGTGGGCATACCATCGGCCTTCAATAAAACCTTGTCATCTACCTGTGAAGTATGGAAGGAAACCTCCCCGCGGATCATATCTGTGAAACGGATGGTTTCATTATCAGGCATTTTAATACGGATCACATACGGTGTTCCTTCTGCCAATAAACGCTGCGTCTCAGCAGCATCCAGGGTTAATGAGTTGCGCATCTGCTCACGGATCTGCTGGTTGTATTGGGGAGAAGGATTGTCAGCCGTTTTAAAACGCACCCGCATCTCTTCCAGTTCGGCCGGTGTATCAAAAGCATAATAGGCATACCCATCTTTTACCAGTTGCTCGGCATACTGGCGATAGCTGGGTTTGCGTTCGCTCTGTCTATAAGGGGCGTAAGGACCGCCATGCACCGGACTCTCGTCGGGTTCCAATCCACACCAGCGTAAAGTGTTCAGAATATATTCTTCTGCCCCGGGCACAAAACGTCCCTGGTCGGTATCTTCAATACGTAAAATAAAATCGCCTCCCCGCTGTTTGGCAAACAGGTAGTTAAATAACACCGTTCTCACCCCACCCAAATGCAGTCCCCCGGTAGGCGAGGGGGCAAAACGTACGCGTACTTTCTTACTCATGGGGCAAAGATAGGAAATGAACAGACGAACAGATGAACAGATGAACAAGGAACGGAGGAAAAGGGAATGTCGAATATCGAACAGGGAATATCGAATGTCGAAGGGAAGATCTTTTACTCATTTCCGCCTTCCTTCGTCTGTTCATCTGTTCCTCTGTTCGATATTCGTCTGTTCGCCATCCCCTCCCTTATCTTTGCGCCATGTATCTCATCAAAACACCCTGGTGGTTGCGCCGGTTGTATCCTGGTTTGACCTGGCGGATCCCGGGGCGGGAGAAAATACTGTATCTCACATTTGATGATGGTCCGCACGAAACGGCTACGCCCTATGTATTAGATCAGCTGCAGCGCTTTGGTGCCAAAGCCACTTTTTTTTGCATTGGTAAAAATGTAGCTGCTTATCCCGATATCTACCAGCGGATCCTTGCCGAAGGGCATGCGGTTGGTAACCATACCCAGCACCATGTAAACGGATGGAAAGTGAGCGATGAAGTGTACCTGAATGAAGTGAAACAGGCCGCTACGCTCATCCATTCTGATCTGTTCCGTCCACCGTATGGGCGTATCAAACGCAGCCAGCAGCAAAAACTAAAAAACAAGTATCCGCAACTCCAAACCATTATGTGGGATGTACTCAGTGCCGATTTTGATGAACAACTCACCGGCGAAGCCTGCCTGGGATATGTGGTGTACCATAGTAAACCCGGCTCCATCATCGTTTTTCATGATAGCACCAAAGCCTGGAACAGGATGCAATATGCACTGCCGCGGGTGTTGGCGCATTTCAGTAAAGAAGGGTATGTATTCAAGACGATTCCCACAGCACATTAACCTAACTGATTATAAACGACTGTGCCGGTGTGGAAACACCGGCACTTTTTTTAATCCGTACCCTATAAAAACAGTGTTTGGTATTGGTTGGCTGATGCGCTATCTGAGTAGGATAGCCACCAGCTATCTAAACGACAACCCATTGGATTTTAGTATTTTATCCCGCAAAAAACCAATGGCCAGCCCACTGATTGGGTTTGTATCGTTTTTAGGAGGAATTTTGCCTCATGAACCTGATAGATACCCATTGCCACCTTTATTCCGAAGAATTTGATGCCGACCGGGACGCCATGATACAGCGGGCCCTTGATAAAGGGGTGTCGCGGTTTTACCTGCCTGCCATTGATAGCGATGCCATTCCTGGTATGCTGGACCTCGAAGCACGATATCCCGGGGTTTGTATAGCCATGATGGGATTACATCCCTGTTATGTAAAAGCCAATTACAGGGAAGAACTGGCCATTGTGGAAGAATGGCTGGCAAAAAGGCCTTTTGTAGCGGTGGGAGAGATTGGTCTGGATTTTTACTGGGACAGAACTTTTGCCTCCGAACAACTCGAAGCTTTCAACCTGCAAATGCAGTGGGCGCTGAACCGGAACCTGCCCATTGTGATCCATACACGCAAAGCCATGTCGGAAACCCTGGCTGCTGTAAAACCCTTTGCTGCCAAAGGGCTAAGAGGCATTTTTCACTGTTTCAGTGGTTCGGCACAGGATGCCACACAGATAGTGAAAATGGGTTTTTACCTGGGTATCGGTGGTGTAGTAACCTATAAAAACGCTGGGTTACCTGATGCGCTGGCCGGAATTGACTCCGAATACCTGGTGCTCGAAACAGATGCCCCTTACCTCAGTCCGGTACCCTACCGCGGCAAACGCAATGAGAGCAGCTATCTGGAGCTCATTCTGAACCGTTTGGCCGAGGTAAAAAACCTTTCTCCGGCCGAGATGGCGGCCATCACAACAGCCAATGCCCAAAAAATATTCGGTTGCTAACGCTGAAAAGCTATTTTTGCAGTCCTTAAAACGGGGGGCCTGGTCCAAGGGCCGTTGATCCCGACCTAAACAGAGAGGTGTCCGAGTGGTTGAAGGAGCACGCCTGGAAAGTGTGTATACGGGAAACCGTATCGAGGGTTCGAATCCCTTCCTCTCTGCTAAATTGGTTTTCAAAAAGTTACAGAAGCTTGCAAATCATTGATTTTGTGAGCTTTTTAATTTTAGGGCTTTCAAAAACTTACAAAATCTAGCATATTTCCGGTGACACATTCGGTGACGCGTAACTAATTTCTTAGTTGGTGTCACCGAATCGTCTGAAACCCTTACCAGTAAAGGGGTTCAGCAGATGGACATCTTGACCTGCCTTGGTGATAAACCTAATTTTATCATTTAATTCGGCAAAAGTCATGGAATCACAATTCAGGGTACTTTTTAAATTATGGATTAACCTGAAAACACTCGATGCTACTGTCACGTCGTACAGTCTGTCTTTTTAGGTAACCCTGGGGTTTTTTGTATTAATAATCAATTAGTTATCAGGTAGTGAAAAAATATTTTGTACAAATACAGTTTGATAGTAACTTGCAACTGAATTATAGTTGCAAGTTGTCCTGACAACTAGAATTAAAATAAACAAATCAACCCTTAAAACGAAAACAAAAGTCAAGTAAAACAGTCAAACACGTCAAAAAGAGAAAAGTCAAAAAAAGTCTATCAAACAAAGTCAAGCAACAACGACAAAAAGTAATTAATATCTAATAAGAGACAAAAACGACAAATAACAAAGACTAAAAACAGCGACCAAGAAAAACGACTAACAAAGACAAATTAGCAAACAGATTAAAACGAAAAGTATGAAAACACAGAAGAACATTTTGAATCACGGCTTATTATGTTCGGCCGGTCACCGTTTTAACAAAAGTCAATGTCACAAAATCAAAAGCTTATAGACAGATTGCTATCCGGACCAAAGGACTTTACATGGGATGAATTGATAAAAGTACTCGCCCATTTCGGATACACAGAGTTAAAGAAAGGGAAAACAGGCGGTTCGAGGAGGAAGTTCGCTAATGAACAAAAACACATCATCACTCTTCACAAACCCCACCCTGCACAGATTATGAAGCGCTACCAGTTGGAACAGGTGGTAGGAGCACTAAAAGAAAAAGGAAAGATTAAAAATGAATGACATCTTACAATACAAGGGATATTTTGCAAGTGTTCAGTTTAGTGCCGAAGACGAAGTTTTTTTTGGCAAAATTTTAGGCATCAATGATCTGGTGAGTTTTGAAGGAACTACCGTTAAGGAACTTAAGGATGCTTTTAAAGAGGCTATCGAAGATTACTTGGAAACCTGTAAAGAATTAGAAAAGGAGCCTGAAAAAATGTATAAGGGAAGCTTTAACGTCCGTATCCCTTCCGAGCTCCACAGACAGGCAGCCCTGGTATCCGCTGGCAAAAACATGTCACTAAACGATTTCGTCCGATACGCTATCGACCTGGCGCTCAGTAAGACCACCAACCATCGAACGCTTGACGCGATGCTCTTATGTATCACATTAGTACTGCCCGCCTTTATGGCGGGCTTTTTTTGGTAGGAGGTTAAATATATTCGACCATGCAGTTTATTGGCACGAATACCTCATTAAAGAAGTTGAAGGATACAGTTTTCCGGATAATGTTCAATCGGACGGTGGTGGCTTCTGTGAGCAGCCGGGAATTTTTACGGACCGTGGATAAAACCCCTAACAATAGGGGTGGCTAATCATGTTCTCTATATATCTGTATTGAAAAATACTTTCCCATTCAGCAAACTGGCAAGAACCCAAGACCATGAATTCAAACAGGATGTGACCGATAAGCTGACCATCTAATTAGGTTTTTTAGCTATCTCTATTTTTGGGAATCATTTATTTTACACCCTTATACTACCACCCCCCCCTCCTCCCTTTGTTAACACGCAGGTAACCTTCCCTTAACAATTACGTAACATACCCCAACCACCTTTGCAACAATAAAATTGACCTTGTTGTGAAGAAATTATTACCCCTCTTTTTACTGATTTGTATCGCCTTCCAGGCCACTGCCCAAAAAGCAAGGGTTACCGGAAAGGTTACCAACGCGCGAAACGAAGGTTTGGCCGGTGTAACCATCAAAATTTCAGGAGCCGCCAGCGGAATGACCAGATCTGATGTAGAAGGCAGATTTACAGTAGCGGTAGAAGCCGGTAAAAAATATACCATCGTTCTTTCTTATATCGGTTACAAAGACAAAACCATTGAAGATATCAGCGTAGCCAAAGCCGATGGCGAAGAGTTTCTGAATGTGTTACTGGAAGAAGCAGGTAAAGTTTTACAGGCAGTTACCGTTACCGCCAGCGCCAGATCAGCCAGTGCCAAGGGAGAAACCGTAAACGCCCTGATCGCCTACCAGAAAAATACCAATACCGTTGCTTCTGTGATTTCTGCAGAAGCCATCAGACGTTCTCCTGATAAAAATACCGGTGAAGTACTGAAAAGAACACCGGGTGCCAGTATCCAGGATGGTAAATTCCTGATCGTTCGCGGTTTGGCCGAGCGTTATAACCTGGCCATGTTAAACGGCGTACAGCTGGGTAGCACAGAGCCAGATAGAAAAGCTTTCTCCTTCGATCTGATCCCTTCCAACATGATCGATAATATCGTGATCAACAAAGCGTTTGTGCCGGAACTGCCGGGCGAATGGGCGGGTGGTCTGATCCAGGTGAATACACGCGATATCCCTTCTAAGAACTTCTTCAATATCTCAGTTGGTACCGGTTTTAACAGCCAGGTAATGGGCCATGATTTTTACGAATACAAAGGTGGTAAAACAGACTATCTCGGTATCGATGATGGTACCCGCAGTCTGCCGGGCAGCTACACTACCAAATCCGTTTTTGATGCATTGAGCAGTGCAGAGAAAACCGCTATCGGAAGTCAGTTCGAAAACAACTGGACCGCCAACAAAACCAATGGCCTGAACCGTTTTAACGGACAGATCCAGGTAAGTGGTGGATTTACCGCCAATACCAAAGGCAGCAGTAAACTGGGTGGTATCTTCGGATTAACCTACAACCGCTCGGCCCGTTACCAGAAGGGAACCAACAGTGGGTTCAACTTTATCGGCAACGGTACTTTTACACCGGATTTCAGTTTCGTAGATGATAAATACAGCACCGATGTATTATGGGGTGCGATCGGTAACCTGGCATACCAGTTCGATAATAACAATAAGATCTCTGCCAAAACTCTGTTCAATATCAATGCCACCGATTATACTACACTCAGAACAGGTCTGGAAAATAACTACAATGCTTTACTCGACAGTGCCCGTGGTTACGAGTTCGGATTCAAACAGAATACTTTCTGGAACTCACAGATCAGCGGCGAGCATAACCTGAAACCGAATGTGCTGAAGCTGAAATGGAATGGATCCTTCACCTTACTGGATGGTTATATTCCTGACCAGCGCAGACTTTATTATTTGAAAAATAATTCAGCCGCTTCCAATCCTTACACAGCCGTATTATCCAACGTACTGTCTCAGAAAAGTGGTAACCGTTTTTACCAGAACCTGAGCGATTATATTTATTCCGGTGGTGTAGATCTGGCTTATACTTTTAATGCCTTGGGTGCCAAACAAACCCTGAAAGCAGGTTATATGCTGCAGGTGAAAGACCGTTTGTTTGATGCAAAACCTTTCTCTATTTACCTGCCCAGAGATAATGCTGCCATCCGTTTACAGGGACCCGAAGCCATTTTTGCAGCCAGCAATTTTGGAGATGGTTCTGTTACCAGCAATCAGCTCGCCTTTGATGCCATTAAAGGAAACCTGTACCGTTATATCGGTAATACGATCCTGAATGCCGCTTACCTGCAGTTCGATAACCAGTTCGGACCCAAATTACGGGTGATCTGGGGTGTGAGAATGGAAGACTATGATCAACTGGTAGGTAGTACCAAAGTGTCTGATCCAAGATACAACCGCGGTGTGGTAAGAGATTACCTGCCAGGTTTGAATGCTACGTATAAACTGAATAACCAGACCAATCTCCGTTTCTCTGCTTCTCAAACAGTGGTAAGACCCGAGTTCCGGGAACTGGCTACTTTCCAGTACTACGATTTTGAATTGAATGCCGCTGTACAGGGATTACCCACTATTCAGCGAACCAAGATCTCCAACTTTGATCTGCGGTATGAATTGTATCCTAAGTCTGGTGAAGTATTTACCGCCGGCCTCTTCTACAAACATTTCGATAAACCTATCGAGATGATCTACAACTTCGGTCAGGGTGGATCCAGTGTATTCAACTTCGCAAATCCGGATGCGGCAGATGCCTATGGTTTTGAACTGGAGTTCCGTAAGAAATTAGACTTCTCCGAAGCGTTCAAAAATTTCACTTTCCAGGCCAATGGATCTTATATCTATAGCCGGGTAAAAGATACGCAGTTGTTCCTCGACAGACCATTACAGGGTCAGTCGCCATACCTCGTAAACGTATCACTGATGTATGACCTGGAGAAATCAGGTTTAACAGCTACAGTATTGTACAACCAGATCGGCCGTCGAGTAACCTTTGTGGGTAGCCTCGATCAACCGGATATTTATGAGTCATCCAGACCTGTATTTGATTTCCAGTTAACCAAAAAACTGGCTAAGAACAAAGCAGAGCTGAAGCTGAATATCCAGGACATCCTGAACAACACACTTTACTTCTACCAGAATCCGGATGGCAATACCAGCCTGAACAAAGCAACAGATCCTTTCAGGCTCAGTCGCAGGTCAGGAACCAATATCGGTATCACATTCGGCTATTCTTTATAAGAAACACAACCATTAAAAAAGTATAAACAAATACATCATGAAAAAGTCAATCGTTCTGGTAACTGCGCTGGCAGGTTTATTCATTACCAGTTGTCGGAAAGTTGAAATGGATGGCGGTACCACTACCGTTATTACCAATCCACCTACAACCGGCGGACAAACCATTACCCTGAAAGGAAGAATTGATAAAGACACTGTTCTCCGTGCAGGTAACAATTACATTTTGAGTGGGATTGTTTACATGGTCAATAACGCTACCATGAAGGTAGAGCCAGGTGTTACCGTAAAAGGCGACTACCAGGGTGCCAACGTAGCAGCATTGGTGATTACCCGTGGTGCAAAGCTGGTAGCTGATGCAACACAGGATAATCCGATCGTATTTACTTCCAATTCACCGGTACCACGTTCAGGCGACTGGGGCGGTATTGTATTACTCGGTAAAGCCAGTGTAAACGCAACCTATACCGGAACCGGTGGTGGTGCAGGTACACTGCAGATCGAAGGTGGTATTGACAATTCTTTTGGTGATGGTGTTTGTGGCGGTGGTGCTACCCCTAACGATGACGATAGCTCAGGTGTATTGCGTTATGTACGCATTGAATATGCCGGTTATGCCTACCAGCCCGATAAAGAGATCAACAGTCTGACCATGGGTGCTGTGGGAAGAAAAACAGTGATCGATTATGTACAGGTTACTTATGCAAAAGATGATGCGTTTGAGTGGTTTGGCGGAACAGTTAACTGTAAACACCTGATTACGTACAAAACACAGGATGATGATTTTGATACGGATAATGGTTACAGTGGTAAAGTACAGTTCGGTATCGCACTACGTGATTCTACGATTGCCGATATCTCAAGAAGTGAAGCGTTTGAAAGTGATAACGATCCAAGTGGTTCACTGAATACCCCACAAACAAGGGCCGTATTCAGCAATATGACAGTGATCGGACCAAGAGCTACACTGGCCAACAGCGGTAACAGTTTATACCTGGCTGGTGCGCATATCAGACGGAATACAGGGATCTCTATTTTCAATTCTGTTTTCCTGGGTTGGCCACAGGGTATTCTGGTTGATTCAAGAAATGGTCGCGCAATGGAGCTGAATATCCAGGATAGTACGGTACGTTTCAGAAACAATACTATTGCAGGTTGCGGACCAGTTTCCGGAACTGATATCAGTTCTTATGCCTTCATTGCTTCTACAACCAATACCAGTCTTTGGAACAGGGATTCATTACAGAACCGCTTTTCTGAAAGCTTCATGGGTAATACCGTTCTGACCAATGTGTCTGATGCTAAAATGATTGCGCCATTCAGTTACGCTGTACCGGATTTTCTGCCATTTGGCGGAAGCAGCGGATACCAGCCAATCCTGGTAGGTGCCAGTTTCACCGATCCTAAACTGGCCGGCCTTACGGTGGTTAAATTCCGTGGTGCCTGCGATGCAGCGGGGGTGGATGCCAACTGGTGGAGAGGCTGGACAAGATTCGTAAACTTATAAGTATAGATCACATAGTTGATACAAAAAAGCGGGAAGATTTCTTCCCGCTTTTTTAATGTCGCTATTAAGTGTTACCAGTTATTCATTTGCTCAGGTACAATTCTTTCAGGTTTTACGATAGGATGTTTTTCCCATTCCGGATCGTATTTTACGAACCAGCTTAGCCATAATACCCGCGATAAACGCATTAATACTGGTTGCAGGATAAACAGGAGCAGGAACGCAAATCCCATCCAGTAAAAAATACGGTTGTCATCGATAGAAAAAGTAACACCGATCAATACTTTCCAGGCTACAAAACTGGCCGTCAGCACCGCAATACTCAAAGCATAACTCACATAACCGGTTCCGTAATAAAAACCCACTTCTATTTCTGTAGGTTGTCCGCAAACAGGGCAGCTCTCATGCATGTGACTGCTGTTTTTCTGATAGGCACTGTCTTTGTCAAATACTTTTCCTTCGCGGCACCTGGGGCAACGGTTACCGAGCACACTGGTAAGGTAAAACCTTCTTTTCTTATTCTCCGGCATATACTTTCTGTTGATTCAGCGGCAAAGGTACTAAATTGATTCGGGGAACCCGAAAAGGAGAAAATGTGGTGATATAAATACCTGTGAGAAAAACCGTGCCTTTGTGCCTTGGTGTGAAAAATTATCTCACACAAAGGCACGGTGGAGGAATAAGAAATAAAAATTTGTAATAAGTAATTGCAATAGTTTATTCAGACAATATCTTCTCCATCTGCATGCTCCTGGAGCCTTTAATGAGGAAATGTGTATGTTCAAAACCCTGTTCCCTGAACCAGTTACCCGCTGCAGTTGCATCCGGGAAAAAGGTAAAACCATGAGCAATTTTGACAAAATCACCGCCTACCAGCACCACATTTGTCCATGGGTATTGTTTGATGAGGGCTACAATGGCTTCATGTTCGGCCACGCTATCTTCGCCCAGTTCCATCATGCCGCCCAGCATCAACACTTTGTTGGCAGCCTGTATTTTGGCAAAGTTTTCGATGGCTGCTCTCATGCTCGTAGGGTTGGCATTATAGGCATCCAGTACAATACTGTTGGTTCCTCTTTGCACCAATTGCGAACGGCTGTTAGAAGGCGTATACTGTTCTATGGCCGTTTTGATCTTTTCTTCCGGCACAGAAAAATATTTTCCGATCACCACGGCACAAAGAATATTGGGTAGATTATAATCGCCCACTAATTGTGTTTTGATGATGCCGGGCTTTTCAAAACCCACCTGTATCATCACTTCCAGAAAGGGTTCATTGGCGTAGACGGTTCCCTGCACCAGCCCGTCCTGCTGTCCGTATTGTACAATATCTTTTACCGCCCTGCTCATGGGCTTCAGGTAATCATAATCGGCATACACAAAAGCGGTGCCGTCATGAGCTGCCAGGAAATCGTACAGTTCGCCTTTTCCTTTTCTTACCCCTTCCACTCCGCCAAACCCTTCCAGGTGCGCTTTGCCGCAATTGGTGATCACACCATGGGTAGGTTCGGTGTAAACACAATAGCTTTCAATTTCTTTCTGGTGATTGGCCCCCATTTCTATCACGGCTATCTGTGCATCAGGCTGAACGCGCAATAGCGTAAGTGGTACACCGATATGGTTGTTCAGGTTACCTTGTGTAGTATAGGTTTTGTAGTGCGAAGCCAGTACGGCATAAATCAGTTCCTTGCTGGTGGTTTTCCCATTGCTGCCGGTAATACCGATAAAAGGGATGGTAAACTGTTTGCGGTGGTAATGGGCCAGGTCCTGCAAGGCTTGCAAAGTGTCCGCTACCCTGATGAATCGCTTATCTGCAGGATCTATGTCTTCATCCACTACTGCATAAGCAGCCCCTGCTTCCAGCGCCTGTTTGGCAAAGAGATTGCCATTAAAGTTGGGGCCCTTCAATGCAAAGAACAAATCCCCTTTTTTCAGTTTTCGCGTATCTGTTTCTACAGATGGATGCTGCTTGAAAATATGGTATAGGTCAGCGATACTCACGGTATTATTTTTATCAAACTTATTCAATACTTGTGAAAAAACATTCATTCATGCTATCATTCGCTTATGGTAAACATCCTGCAAAGGAAGAAGGCTGCTAATTGACATGAGATTTTTCCCTCGTCGTTCCTCCTCAGTCGAAATGACGTATCAGACATGTTTACTCCCTTCAAAACATTCACTCATTCACTCATCCTATCATTCACTCATTAACTAAAAAGCCACCTCTTTTCAGAGATGGCTTTTGCTGTATTTCTACCTTTTCCTTATCGTTGATTTCACTGATTAAGGTATGATTTTCTCTGAACTGCGGTATCATATCCTAATCTGTGAAATCAGTGATCAGCGTAATCAGAGATCAGCGTTTATTGCGGCGGTTCGGGAAGAACGTACCGGTCTGTGATTTTTTGGAAGTAGATTCTGGTGCACCGTAGTGGTTCATGGCACAACGGAAGCCCAGTGTGTTGGTACTCAGGTCTTCTTCGAGGAAGCGGCGTGCGCCGGGACTGAGCCAGTATGCTCTGTCGTTCCAGCTACCACCTTTGTACACCCTTGATTTATCAGATACCAGGGTAGTGATACCGTAATTGTACAGTACATTACTGGTAGAGTCTCCATCCAGGAAGTTGGTGGCGTATGATTTCTGGTAGTTTCTGCGGCTGCGCAGGGCAGAATCTTCTTCAGGAACCATTTTAATGCGGCCCTTGTCATCGCGCAGGTTACCAGCACCACCGCTCATGTCTACTTTTTTGAAAACGTTACCACGGAATGGATTGAAATCATCTTCTCCATCGTTGGTAATAGGGCGGTATACATCCATCACCCACTCATTTACGTTTCCGCTCATATTGTATAAGCCAAATCCGTTGGGCATGAAGGAAGTTACTTCTGCGGGAATGGCGGCATTATCATTCAAACCACCGGCCACACCCATATTATCACCCGCGCCACGTTTAAAGTTGGCGAGGAAAGCACCCTGGAAGGCACTTTTTTTGGTGTAACGGATATTATCGAAGCCATCATTTTTCCAGGCATAGATCTGTTTGTTGGAGATTACTTCCTCTCCGCGTGAATTGCCTTTCTGCTTCCGCTGCGGGTTCTGCATGATAAATCCATAAGCGGCATATTCCCACTCGGCTTCTGTTGGTAAACGGTAGTCTCCGAAAAGGATCCCATCTTCAAATTTTACGGTAGTACGTGGTCTGCCTTGCGCATCTTTCAGCGGGTTGCTTTTAGAAGTGGCTTCTTTACCAGGCGTAGCCTGATACTCGCCCATGATATAGGCTTTGCTGTTAAAGTTATCCTGTCCGGCACCATTCAGCTCTTTTTTGATCTGGCTACGTTTGTCCAGGAAGCCTTTGTTCATCAGCGTCAGTTCGTTTACACGGTCTGTACGCCAGATACAATATTCGTTGGCCTGTTTCCAGCTTACACCTACTACGGGGTAATAGTTATAAGAAGGGTGGCGGAAATAATACTCAACATAAGGCTCATTAAAAGCGAGCTCACTTCTCCATACCAGGGTATCAGGTTTGGCCTGGTCTACTACAGAGTCCATACCCGCCTGTCCAAATACATTCTCCAGCCAGTACAGGTACTCGCGGTAGTGTACGTTGGCCACTTCGGTCTTATCAATAAAAAAGGAGTTAACAGTGATACGGCGGGGGATATTGTTCCAGTCGCCCATCACGTCTTCCTGTGCGGCACCCATGGTAAAAGTACCACCCTGCACAAATACCAGACCGGGAGCGGTTTTCACATCCTGGGGTTTGGCAACGGCAAAGTTACCCTGGTCTTTATCGTTGTAATTCCAACCGGTTGCTGTTGACTTCTCCTTCTTTTTCTTCAGCATACTACAGGAGGCCACAGAACCTGCCACTGCCAGAAGTAACACTGCATTTCTGGTTGTTTTCAATAACTGCATGTCAATAGATTGAATTTGGAATATAGGTTTCTCTAAGATACGTGTATGCGAATATATAAGATTTTGGTTAATCGGTTTGTCAGAACCCCTGCTTTGATGTTAGCAAAAGCCTAATTTTAAACCTGATTCGTTACACGGGCTCATCGTTGCCTACTTAATTGTACGATCTTCCGTTTCTATGAACCTGCGGGTATTTTTGGGGGGATGTAGTGTTTTTCTATTGCTGGGATGCCCCAGCGCTCTTGCCCAACGGGCACAAGCCCTTCATTCTGTGCTGGCAAGCGGTAACTGGTATCGTATCGGTATCAGGCAGGAAGCAGTTTATAAAGTAGATATTACGCTACTGACTTCTTTGGGTATCACTACAGAAAATATATCTTCCGCCGCTATACGCCTCTATGGTAATGGCGGTGCCATGGTTGACGAAAATAATGCTACAACCCGTCCGGATGATCTTGTTGAAAACCCGATTGACATGCATGATGGCGGCGATGGAATTTTCAATGGCAATGATTATTTTCTTTTTTATGCCCCCGGTCCGCACCGCTGGCTGAAAGATAGTACGGGTCAGGGGTTCCGTCACCAGAAAAACCTGTACACAGATACGGCCTATTATTTTATTACGATCGGCGGCAATGGAAAAAGAATCTCAAACCCGCCACCACCCAATAACCCCACAGTGGCTGTAAACAGTTACCAGGACCGCTATTTTTATGAGAATGACCTGGTGAACCTCCTGAACAGCGGTAAGGAATGGTATGGAGAAGCGTTTACGACCAATCTGGGTGGCAGCAGCAGCCGAACATTCACTGTTGACTGGCCAGGTCTGCTACAAACGCAACCGGTAACCCTTGTTACCGATCTGGCAGCCCGGTCAGTGGGTGCTGCCAGTAACTTTTCGGTGAAACTGAACGGTCAAAACGCCCAATCTGTGAACCTGCCGGGGGTTAGCGGTAATTTTCTGGATCCCACTGCCACCGCTTCTTTGCAGAAAAGCCAGGTATCAGTTTCATCCAATAACCTTGCTGTCACTTTTGATTATACACCATTAACCGCCGGTAGTCAGGGCTGGCTGAACTGGTTTGAATTGCATGGGCGGAGAGCGCTCGCCACTACGGCTGCTAACCAGCTTTTTTTCCGCGACTGGGCCTCAGTTCAACCTGGAGCCGTGGCCAGTTTTACCATTGCCCATACGGGTTCAAATCTGATGGTATGGGAAGTAACCGATCCGCTGCAGCCGCAAGCTATAACGGTAAGCAGCACGGCCACACAAACTATTTTTAACAGCGATGTTTCCCGCCTGCGGGAGTATGTGGCTTTTACTGCCACCAACCTGCTTCAGCCCATCGCCCTCGGCAAACAGCCCAACCAGGACCTGCATGGAACCGGCACGATAGATTATATCATCATTACGCATAGTTCCTTACTGGTAGAAGCCCAGCGACTGGCGGCATTTCACCAGCAGAAAAACGGGTATCGAACCGTGATAGCCACCACGGAACAGGTATACCAGGAATTTTCGGGCGGTCAGCCAGATCCTACGGCTTTGCGGGATTTTGTAAAGATGTTTTATGATAGGGCAGGTACGGACCTAACTAAAAGACCGCGTTACCTTTTATTATTCGGCAGTGCTTCCTACGATTACCGTAACCGTGTACCCGGCAACAGTAACCTGGTACCGGGTTATGAATCCGTTAATTCACTGGATCCCTTGTTCACACATACCTCCGATGATTTTTTTGGGATGCTGAAAGATGGGGACGATATCAACCGCAATGATCCCAAAACCACGCTTGCGCTGGGGATAGGAAGAATTCCGGCGCGTACGGTGGCCGAGGCCCGGATTATGGTAGACAAGATCATCCGCTATCATGCCGCAACCAGTATGGGTCCATGGCGTAACCAGACGGTTTTTGTGGCGGATGATAAGGATCTGAACCTGCACCTGGAAGATGCAGAAGCGATAGCTGCAACAGCAGCCGCATCCAATCCTTTGCAGAACCAGAGTAAAATTTATCTGGACGCTTTTCCTGTGGTAAGCAGCAGCAGTGGTGCCAGGTATCCGGCCGTGAATGATGCTATAGTGAGCCAGGTGTTTAATGGGGCGCTCATCGTTAACTACAGCGGGCATGGCAGTTACCAGCGGTTGGCCGATGAAGCGGTGCTGACGCAGGAGGAACTGAACCGTTTTACTAATCCGTATAAATTACCGCTGTTTATTACCGCCAGTTGCGACTTTGCCCCGCACGATGATCCTTCCAAAAATTCATTGGGGATGGGCGTTCTTACCGGTAGTGAGAATGGGGCCATTGCTTTGCTGACCACTACCCGGCTGGTATTTGCGTACAGCAACCGGCAGATGAATGAGAATTACCTGCGGATAGCGATGAAACCTTTATCAAATGGGCAATACCTGACTTTGGGCGAATCCGTACAAGAGGCCAAAAATTACACATCGCTCACCACCGGCGATTTGTTGAATAACCGCAAGTTTACCTTACTCGGAGATCCCGCCATGCGGCTGGCTTTCCCCGAAGGGCGGGTGCGTTTAACCACGATGAATGGAGCGCCTATCTCAGGTGCGGATACTTTGCGGGCCTTGCAGCAATATACGTTTACGGGCGAGGTTACTGATGGGCAGGGAAATCTCCTGTCTGGTTTTAACGGAAGGGTTTTGCCAACGGTGTATGATAAGGAACAGACTGTAAAAACAAGGGGTAACGATCCAGCGAGTAAAATAACTTCCTATAACCAGCAGACCAATATTCTTTACAAAGGAATGGCAACGGTTACCAATGGCCGGTTTAGTTTTTCGTTTATCGTTCCCAAAGACATTACCTACCAGCCCGGTAAAGCGCGGATCAGCCTGTATGCAGCAGATGGCTTGCGCGATGCCAATGGTGTGCAGGCAGAACTGTCTATTGGCGGGGCTGCTGCTACTGTTATTACTGATAACACAGGACCACAAATTCTGCCTTATCTTAATGATTCTACATTTATTAATGGGGGACTAACACATGAGAATCCGGTGTTGCTGGTAAAACTCTATGATTCATCCGGGATCAGTACTTCCGGAACGGGGATCGGGCATGATATTACAGCTGTGATAGACGGGGTGGAAAGGAATATACTGGTACTGAATGATTTTTATACGGCTGAACTGGATAGCTACCAGCGCGGACAGGTATTGTTTCAGTTGCCCACGCTTACCGAAGGCAGGCACAGTATCCGTATCAAAGCCTGGGATGTGGCCAATCATTCCAACGAAGCCGTACTGGATTTTGTGGTGGTAAAGAAGGAAAAGCTGCAGGTTACGGAACTCCGCAATTTCCCCAATCCCTTCCAGGGATCCACCACTTTTAGTTTTGAGCATAACCAGCCGAACACGGATCTTGATGTAACCATCCGGATATTCAACATGGCCGGGGGATTGGTAAAAGAGATTCATCGGATCGTTAATACCGGGGGCACCCGGAATTGCACGATTAATTGGGCTGGGGATAACCAATCGGGTGCAAAACTCACAAAAGGTATTTATATTTACAGCGTTAAAGTAGTTGCCGCCGGTAGTCAAACAGAAACTGCCCGTCAACTGATTCTGTTCTAAAACTGTCTGAATGGTTTGATGTCTACACTTTTTTTGGGTTCTTTACGTTTCTGTTTTTAATGTAATAGTATTGTATTACGCCTGTATATGCGAAAGCATTGGTAACCAGGGTAGAAAAGCAAACCGCCTTCAGGGCAGGGTAATCTTTTTTGTACCGGGAAGCACAGGAGGTAATTTGATGCTCTATTAGGTAATTATTCATTAATCAAATGCATTTTGATGAGTCCGATCGTTCGTAAGATGGTTGCCGGCATAGCTGCGCTGGTAGGTATAACTGGCAGCGTTTTTGCGCAGGCCGATTCGATAAATATCGTGTCTACAGCAGTCCCTTTTCTGCGTATTTCACCCGATGCGCGGGCGGGTGGTATGGGCGATCTGGCCATAGCCACTTCTCCCGATGCCAATTCGCCTTTCTGGAACCTGGCCAAAGTGCCTTTTGCAAAGAAAAAATCGGCCATCGCCGTTAACTATACACCCTGGTTAAAAGACCTGGGTCTGACGGATGTCTACCTCGCCAGCCTGGCGGCTTACCACCAGTTGGATGAGCAGCAGGCGATCTCTACTTCTATCCGTTATTTCAGCCTGGGAAATATCCAGCTCACCGATTATTCCGGTAATATCCTGAACACAGTAAAACCCAGTGAGTTTTCGATCGATGCCGGTTATTCGCGTGTATTGAATGAAAAACTCAGTATTGGTGTGGCGCTGCGTTATATCAATTCCAGACTAGTGGTGGGAGATGTGGGAACCGGTGTGGTGTATAAGGCCGGAAACGCAGTGGCGGGGGATGTGTCACTCTATTATCGCGGTGCCAATGAAGAGGGCGAAGGACTGAACTGGGGTGTGGTATTATCCAATCTGGGAAGCAAAGTGGGGTATACGAATGATTCAAGAAACAAAGATTATATCCCTGCCAATCTTGGCCTGGGTGTATCCTACACCAAAGTGATCAATGAAAGTAATAAGATCAGTTTCGGATTGGATATTAACAAACTGCTGGTGCCTGCTGCCCCTGCTGCCACAGGTAATTATTCAGTTGATTCTGCAAAGCTGGCCGATTACCGTTCTACCAGTGTGGTATCCAGCTGGATGAAATCTTTCAGCGATGGCAGCAGTCAGCTGAAATCATTACAGGCTTCTTTGGGTGCGGAATATGCGTACAATGAGCAATTCTTTTTCCGTGCCGGCTATTTTTATGAAAACAAGAACCGCGGCAACCGCAAGTTTTTTTCAGTAGGGGCCGGTTTTTCCCTCGACCAGATGCAGGTCAACTTTTCTTATCTCGTGCCTTCGGGTAGCGGTGTTACACGTAATCCCTTATCGAATACCCTTCGTTTTGGCATTGTGTTTAACCTGAACAGTAATGAATAATTGCTAGAACAAACCCGCGCCTTTGCGCCTTTGCGAGCAATTTTTTCTCGCCAAGCAATGGTTAGGATAATAAAGCTAATTAGCTGCCAAAAATCCTGGTAAAAAAGAAGTCTTAGTTTTGTATCCAACATCGAATTCCACCGTGCCTTGGTGCCTTTGTGTGAATAATACCACACAAAGGCACCAAGGCACGGTTTGAGCAGTAGTCAGGAGTAAACGATTCGTATAAAGGTTTTGGATAGTATATAACCAGAACAGTAATGAATAATCGCTAGAGCAAATCCGCGCCTTCGCGAGCAATTTTTTTCTCGCAAAGGCGCAAAGACGCTGTTGAATAAGATTTTATGAGGTATCACATTTTTCATATTTCATTTTTATAATAATCGAACTACTATGGGTTTCAGAATAGGTTACGGGATAGATTTTCACCAGCTGGTCAGCGGCAGGGATTTGTTTATTGGAGGTGTTCAGATACCACACGATAAAGGGGCATTAGGACATAGTGATGCAGACGTATTGCTACATGCCATTTGTGATGCCTTGCTTGGTGCGGCCTGTCTGGGTGATATCGGCGTTCATTTCCCTGATACCTCCGGCGAATTCAAGGATATTGACAGTAAAATCCTGTTGGCCAAAACCTATGAGCTGATTACGAAAGAAGGCTATAAAATCGTAAATATCGATTCTTCCCTTTGCCTGGAAGCCCCCAAGATCAAACCCTATGTACCAGCCATGCAGGAAACCATTGCCCGGATTCTGCATATTTCTATTAAGGATATCTCAATCAAAGCCACCACTACTGAGAAAATGGGTTTTGTAGGAAGGAAGGAAGGGTTGGTGGCGCATGCGTGTTGTTTGGTGGAAGGTGTTTAATGATAGAATGATAGTATGATAGAATGATAGATTGGGGGGGAATAAAGTAAATAGGTAAATAAAGTAAATAGGAAGGATTGCCCATTGACTACTTACAACTCACGCCTCGCAACTCACAGCTAGCGGCTCATAGCTCAGCGCATTGGGTAATTTGAGATTGCCTATTGCCCATTCACCCCTGATTATTCATCCCTTGTCATCTCTACATCAAGCAGGAGGCTTTGCTGCTGTGATGTTGACATTTACCTGACTGTCAGGTAATGAAGGTAGTAGGGGTGTCCAAATCATCCAGCGATAGTAGTGCATGTTTTAATGCGTATACCGCCACGCCGGCTGAAGTTCTTACTTCCATTTTTTTATAGATCCGGGCACGGATATTTTCGATGGTACGGATGCTAAGGAAAAGAGTTTCGGCAATCTCCTGGTTGGTTCTTTCAAGACAGATCATCCGGATAATTTTTGTATCCTGTTCTGAGAAGGCAGCAGCCATTTTTTCTTTGAATGGGTTGTATAGGCTTTTGCCGATTAACCTCACCATCTTGGCACTGGTGGCCTGACAGAAATAAGGATATCCCCGGCTGATATGGTCCAATGCTGTAAAGAGTTCTAACCGGGGCATGTTTTTGGTGATATATCCCCGGGCACCCGCTTCCAGTGCTTCAATGATGGCGAGGTCATTTTCATAATTGGTTAATACCAAACATTTACAATCAGGTAATATTTTACAGATCTCACTAATGGCACTGGCTCCACTAAGCAGCGGCATGCGCAGATCGGTAAGGATGATCTGTGGTTGGTATAGTGTTGCAGTTTTTACCAGTTCTATTCCGTTGCTGGCCTCGGCCACCACTTCATAAATATCCTGTGTTTGCAGCAGGCTTTTCAGACCATCCAGATATAGTTCGTGGTCGTCTGCTATTATGATCCGTATCCGGGTTCGATTCATAGCCTTAATATTTGCAGGGGTATGGTAATCTCTGTTTGTGTGCCATAACCGGGTGTTGACCGTATGGATATCCGGGCTTTCAAAATATTTACTCTCGACTGTATATGTGATAAACCGCTACCCATCAGCCAGGTATCCGGATGGCTGGACTGAAAGCCGATACCATTATCCGTTATGGTAACTGTTAAGGTTCTATTGTTTTCTAATGCCGTTAATTGAATATGACTGCAACTGGCATGTTTCAGTGCATTGGTAAGTAGCTCGCGGATCAGTCGGTAAATGTGAATGCTCTTGGAATGTGCATAATGCTGATCTGCCATATTGATCTGGCAGGTGATGGTTACAGGATGGCTGCTGTTAAGGTCTTCGGCATAGTCCTGAATAGCAATAGCAAGGCCTCTTGTTTCGAGAATAGGGGGCACGAAATTATAGGCAATTTCTCTGATTTTGTTACGCAGGGAAAGGGTATGCTGGTAAATTTTCTCGATGGCTGGTAGCGGATAAGCGGTTTGTACCTGTTGTGCCAGTAAACTGATGGATGCCAGGCCCGAACCAAGTTCATCGTGTAGATCGGTATGTATTCTTCTTCTTTCCGCATCAATGAGTTCTACCTCACGGGCCAGTTCCAACTGGTATTGCTCCAGGCGTAACCGGAACCGACGGATGAGGACGATCAACACGATGAGTAGTAATAGACTCATAAATCCCAGACTGGTCAGGAATATCTGACGGATGTCAACGGTTGTTTGGGGATCCATAAAATAGCCAATGTATAAGTGAGGTGAATCAGGATATTAATACCGGCGAGCGTGAGCCATAACTGGCGGCTGAAAATCGAAAAGGGATGTGCTGCAAAATAACTGAACAATAGAATAAAACTACGATAGGTATGGTACACAAAAAAGGAAAGACAAATGGTGAGGTCGGTTTTCTGGCAGGCATTGGCGGAACCAGCCAGTAATAAACGGGTAGCCTCATCTATACTGAAGTACACAATGAGCACAGAAGAACTAATCCGGAACAGTACATTGCTATGACTGATGCCATGTAACCAAATATTATCCGTAAACCAGATCAGTAGCCCTGCAGCAACGGCTAATACAAGGGTATCCGTTCTTTGGGTACCTATTCTTTGAAACAACCATAAAAGCAACAGAAACTCGATCAGGGTATAACAGTTGGCATTTACCTGGTTGCTGTGTAACCAGTGTGCAGTGGCATAACTGACAAGCTCGTTCAAAGTGCCGGCCAATAACAAAAACCAAAAAGGCGCAAAGCGGTAAGAGAAATGCCGGTACCTGACAACAGCCACCGTAAAAGGAACCAGAATGGAGCAGGCAGATACCAGCAAAATACCGAAATCACTCATGCAGTTCATTTAAGGGCGAAGGCGGTGGACAGATTGGGGGGCATTGAATTGCATCTTCCAGTATAATGCCTTCATCTTCAGAAAGAGTTACCAGTCCGGTGGGGGGAAGAATATCCTGTCCGTTGGCATCTACAGCAACCAATACGGTACAGATTCGTTGGTCGGACTTTCTACCCAAATATAAAC
>DASWXD010000020.1:0-35164 GCA_036405675.1 Sediminibacterium sp. | reverse complement strand
TGTTACCTCTAATGACATTTTTGTAACTAAATGATTGAAAATCAATTTCCAAATAAGTATAATTAAGCAACTTTTAGGTCACGTATAAAAGCTAAAAAAGGTAAAAGGTGTTCGATAGTGGTCCCCTCATCTCCACAGATTAAGGAAATGCGTAATGCATTTCCTTTTTTTATTTAGAATGGCTCCTGATAATAGATTGATCGGCCTGGTAAATTAAATGATCCCGGGCAGCGAAAGAAAGAGTAGATTTAAAGAAATACGCCCTTTATGCCCAACGATTCAGCCGGTCAGAGCACTCAAACTGATCCTAGAAATTCTGGAATGGACGTTATTGGGGAACTACAATGGGGTTCTCATTTTTGTAATTTTTTTGACTCCAAAGAAGACCTGCTGGAAATACTTGTTCCCTATTTCAAGGCCGGACTGATGAATAATGAGTTTTGCCTCTGGATTACCGCCGATCCTATTACGGTTGACGCCGCATACCAGGCATTGCGAAATGAAATTGCTGATTTTGATAAGTATGAAAAAAAGGAACAGGTTAGCATCCTTTCCCATACAGATTGGTATTTAAAAGATAAAACATTCGTACCAGACATTGTTATCAATGGATGGTATCAAAAACTCACTGAGTCATTGCATAACGGATTTGATGGAATGCGCGTAAGCGGTAATGAAGCATGGCTGGAACGGGATATCTGGAAGAATTTTTTAGATTATGAACGGAGCCTGAATAACAGTCTGAAAGGTCAGCGCATGATTGTACTTTGTACCTACCCGCTTGCCAAATGTGATGCGCAGGCAGTATTTGATGTATCGCAGGTACACGATATAGCCGTGGCAAAAAGAAAAGGCAATTGGGAGATTGTCGAAGTGCCAGCCATTAAACAAACAAAATCACAGCTGGCCACGGAGAAAAAGGAGTTGGAAGGTAAAGTAGCAGAACGTACGAAAGAACTTACCGTTACCAATGCAAAATTGCAACGCGAGATTGAACAACACAAAACCACCCAGTATTCGCTGCTGACAACAGAAGCCAAACTTCTCACTGTATTTGATGCTACGGATACTGCTTACGTATTATTGGAAGGCGATTTGTCAGTTCTTATTTTTAACAATCGGGCGGCAGATTTAGTACGAAAGGCTTTTGATTGGAAGCTGAAAACAGGAGATAATATTCATGATTTTCTTACGGCTGACAGACATGTTTTTATAGACAGGGTGCAGCGAGCCGTCAAAGGAGAACAAATCAGCTATGAAACCAATTATGTACTGAAAGATGGGTCTTCCTTTTGGTATCATCTGAGACTATTTCCTATTCCGAAAGAGGGTACTGGTATTTTTGGACTGGTGCTTGCATTAACCGATATCACTGAAAGGAAATTATTAGAAAACCAGCTCGAAAGAGAGAGGATGGAAAAGCAATTGGAGATTACCAATGCTGTTATAACAGCTGAAGAAAATGAACGCCAGGAAATTGGCCGCGAATTGCACGATAATATTCAACAGATCCTGGTCGGAAGCCAGATGTTTCTTTCTATGATCAAAGAAAAAGACATTTCAGCGTCCGGTTATTCTTACCTCCAACAAGGAACGAAGACAATTATGTCTGCCATTGCGGAGATTAGAAATTTATCTCATTCTATGATTACCCCGTTTATGGAAGAAACAACCATGAAGGAGGCGATCGAAAAAATGATACTTAACATAGAAAGTACCAGCGGAATAAAAATCAGTTTGGAATCTACCAGTTTGGATGAGGAAAAGCTTTCCGAAAAACTTAAGCTGACGGTTTACCGGATTATCCAGGAACAGTTCAGCAATGTCCTTAAATATTCAAAAGCCTCTTTAGTATCGCTGAAAATTTTCCAGAACCATGCAAAACTTTCACTGATCATGCAGGATAATGGAGTAGGTGTTGACCTGTCAAAAAAAACATCAGGAATCGGGCTGATGAATATCAAAACAAGAGCCTCTCTTTTTAAGGGTGAAACCATAATCCGTTCTTCACCCGGACAGGGTTTTGAGTTATACGTTGAATTGAAATTGGCCTGATCGTTTGCCACCGATTTGTTTGCCTTTCCCTTAACAAATCTTTATGGATAGTCGAACCCTTTTTGTAGTGGTTGTAGTGATTAAGTAGAGAGCCGTTAATTTGGTGACTAATAACATTTTGAATTGTTGATAATGAAAAGTAGCAGCGGCATCAAGGGTTCAATTTCAATCCCCTCGACTCCACAATTAAAGGAAACGTGAAAGCGTTTCCTTTTTTTTATATTAAAAGGAGCATCAACCTTATAGGTTTGCAGGCGTTATTGATTTGTCTAATACGCCCCCAGAACGATCGGGTTGGATATTTGAGCACTCGATGGAACAACCGCTGTAAAACCCGTACCGGAAGCGTTTGTTGAACAGATCACAGTGGTACCGCCGGCGTTCGTATCTCCGGCTGTGAAAAATAATTTCTGGCCATCCGGCGACATGATAAAAGTAAAGCTTGGTATATTCAGCTGTATCTGGTAGTTACTAGGCAATGTAAACTTGAATTCTGAAATATTAGAGCCATCATAATTACAGCTGTAGAATTTACGGTTACCGGCTGTAAAAATGAGTTTATTTAGCTGTCTGACAACAGGCGATTCCTGGGCAACCGTCTTTGAACAACCGGATTGAATAACCGCTATCGAAATTCCGAAAAAGAGCAGCGCCACTGCTCCGGCCAATAACTTTTTCATGTTGTTGTTGTTTGAAGGGTGTAAAAGCATATACTAAATATAAAGAATCTATTTGTGTTCGTTCTTCTGCTGGAGTCGGATAAAGGTGGTTCATCAAAATCGTGCTGAAGTGATCAACGAAATCGGATTGTACAAACCGTCCCCTTTTACTATACTTCGTTGCGTTAAGTCAATACGGGAGTACAGGCAATGTCTTATACGGCTACAGCTTACAGTTTGTGAGGAGCATCAACTTCTCTGAAAATAAAAAATTGTTTCTAAGGCAAGTTGCGCAATCCTATTTCCTGTGTTCCGTCTGCCCAACCAGATCAGGATTAAATGCCACATGGTTTACATTTAAAGCTGGTCGTAATTATATACTCCCGCCTTTTTAACCTCACGCGGTGCCAGGTTCGTCCACGATTTAAAGGCTTTTCTGAATGCGGTTGGGTCAGAGTATCCAAGGATATCTGAAACTTCCGATATTTTGATGGTGGGGTTTTGCATTAATTGAAAAGCAATGTCTTTTCTGATTTCCCCGGCAATATCGCGGAAGGTAGTACGCTCCTGCATCAGTTTTCGTTGCAGGCTGCGGGGTGTCATGTCCAATGCTGATGCAGCTTCATTAATCGAAGGTATCCTCCCCCTGAACTGCATAAACAATACCTGTTTCAAATTTTCCGAGGTTGTGTTGGTTGCCAGCAGCGCCTGCTTTTCAGCTACCATTGCGTTGAACCGCTCAAACATAGATTGATCGCTGGTGAGTATGGGTATGGTTATATCTTTTTTATCCAAAACAATCCGGTTCACCTCCTGGTTAAAGAGTATGTCACAGCCAAAAAAGTTTTGATATTCTGAAATTTCCCGTTTTGGGAAGGCCAGTTCTATCCTTAAAGGAACGATGCGTTTACCTGTAAGCGCTGCGGATGTGTTGAGGGTTGATGCAAAAAGAAAATCGTTAGCCTGCCTTGCCGGTTCAGGATGCTTTAGCAGCCACATTTTATTCTGTTCTATTTCAAGAACGGCCACATCATTGATTGTGTATTTATATGAAACCATCGGCGATACCATGTGGCCATACCTGCTTAACATTTGCAATGCCTGGTTAAGATCTTTACAACTCTGGATCAAAAAACCAACCATGCCATGAAGTATTTTTGGTGTGCCAATACCAATATGCAATCCGATTAAGGGATCGCCGGTGAGCTTTAAAAGTGGTACCCATATCAACGCCGCTTTTTCCCATTCAACCATTTTCTCTGAGTCGCCCACTTCATCAGGATTGATATGCGACACCCTGCAAAGTTCATCAAATGCCGCCCCGAATGAAGTAGCAGTTTGAAAGATGGTGCGTATAACAGTTCCTTGTAAACCCATGGCACAAAATATATCATTTTAAGAATAAAAGATGCCTTTTCCCGTATGCAAAATGATTTCTTTTTGCATACTAAATTACAAATAAAGTGAGCACGACTAAAAGTATGTTTTTAAAAAAATGGGTAACCGTCAACCTGGTTGTTTACCCGGGATTATTAGGCTTTTTGCACCCGCTGATCGCACACGGGTTTACCGGTGATCATGATAAACTATTGACGACGCCCCAGTTTATCATGCATACCATTTCCATATTTGTTTTTGTTTTTTTTCTTGCAGTTTCGAGGAACAAAACATTTGAAATAATCGGGAAAAAGAAAACCCTGTCAGATATCTGGCCATTTCTTTTTTTTACGCCATGGGTGTTCTGGCTGGGTTACTATACCTTGTTCGTGCCGTTCGATATTCTTTTTATGTTTCTCTCTATCAGCATCATCAACGCACTGCAACTGAGACCTTTTGTTACATCTCCCGCAAAATGGATATGGCAATGTATACTTGGTTATTTACTGGCGGCTGTTGCTGGCATTTTGATCGGCCTGGGCGCTTATCTCCGGTTTTACAAAAACTTCCAGGGTATCTCAAAAGATTTTGCCACCTGGATATCCATCAGTATTCCCGCGGCATTCGTTGTTGCTTTTTATTTCAGGTATATCCTGCGTAAACAGATACGGATCGAAGATGACTTATGTTCAGCGGGTAACCAATAATGCCATTTGTCAGACTGCTGTGTTTATCCATCTGTTGCCCGATAAACTTGTAAAACCGGATTCACAGACCATCCTGACCGGCAATGGCGTTTCCAGACTTTGCAGGTAAACAGGCTAAAGTTGATTCGCTATTAGCTAATTTTAAGAGATATATAATTAATAACGTCTTGTGCTATTTGATAATTCAAAATTTGTTTGATCAGCAGAATAAAAACTGCCACATCAGGGTATTCGATGAAAAATTTTCTAATCAGTCCCTGTGGACGGGCCTCTTTTTGTTCGGTGCCGAGCGAAGGCGAAGGCAGACAAAATGATGCGAAGCACATTTTGGCAGAAGAAAAAGCAGCCCGGTAACAGGGACGGGGCCCAGCGGCCGCGAGCGACAATGGTTTTCGAATTACCGGATGTTTGATTGTTAATAGCACAACACGTTAATCAATAGAAAGGAAATAAGGTGTTCACAACTAATCCCCTTATCTATACTGATTTACCAATGCCGGTTGCCTGACCGGCATTTTTGTTTTATGCCAATATTATTGGCCGGGCGACCAACAGTGGCGATAGGAGAGTTTGTATGGAATATCTACTTTTATTGCCATTTGAGTAAAAGGGGTAATAGATTGAAAATACTCCAAGAATACTTTTAAACATGTTTCCGCTATTTAATAAATAGTGGATTACAACAAATCAGGGTCTTTTTTGTATGATTAATTGAACTTTATTTCATTTTAATTAAAAGCGAAGGAAATGGACAGAGCCCTCATGTTACCCATATTCAGGGAAAAAATCAAAAATCTGATTGATCTGAATGATGACGAATGGGATGTGTTTATAGATTTTTTGAAAATCAAAAGAATTAAAAAGAATGATTGTTTTGCAGAAGAGGGTAAAACATGTAGAGAGATCGGTTTTATTATGAAGGGAGCTGTGCGTTATTGCAATATTGTAAAAGGGAAAGAAATTACCGGGTATTTCAGTTTCGAGAATAATTTTGTGACTGCTATTAAGAGTTATCTTACTGAAGAGCCTTGTTTGTACAATATCAAAACATTAGAGGATAGCTATTTTGTTACTATTTCGAGGAAAAACATGCAGGCTATGTTAAAGATTCCCTTGTTGTCCTGTAAGATCGAAAGATTCGGGAGGTTATTGTCGGAAAGGTTTAATATACTTTTTGAAGACCGTTTAAAATCGTTTGTAATAAAAACAGCAGAAGAAAGATACCGGGATCTTCTGGAATCGGGTAACGACATTGTCAATCGTATTCCTGTACAATATATTGCACAGTTTATTGGTATTACGCCTGTATCGCTTTCACGTATTCGAAAAAAGATACTTACTTCAACAGCCTCTTCGCATAAAGCCGATTCCTGAATTTTTATCGGGTATACGCTGGCGAATTCTTATCATTTGATAAGAAATTCCGATATACCGGCTGCTAGCTTTGCATAAATAAAATATGAATTATGCAAATCATTTCAGTAAGATACCAAAAGGCTGACAGTGCTAGCATCCACGGGTTATCTAAACATAATCAGATAGTCGGTATGACTGAAAGGAGGGTTCAGTTATGAAACTTACTATCCTCTCATTTCAGCTACTGGTTAGCCTCTCTTCAGTGCTTGCCGCAACCATTGCCAGTTTCCGCCCAAAACCGCTTGAGTCGTTGGTATCCCTATTTTCCCGTTCAGGCCTGAAACGGATTGCACAGGCAACGGGACATTGGATAGCATTTATCGCAACAATTGCCGGAATTGCCGTTCCTTTCCTGTCTTTCTTTGCTGCCTGTATTGCTTTTGTTACATCAATTCCGTTAGTGCTGAACGCAGCACATGTAAACGTTGTCCGTACCTGGTTTTTGGCATTACTATTGCCTATCACATCTGTGTTGTTGGCCATTGTGCAGCCTTTAGGACTTAAGGTGATGGCTTTGCCTAAGGCGGATGTATTGTCATTCAAGCCAGTTCCGTGGCGGGTTATCAAAACGTATGATGAAGGTCTATGGTTTGAAGGAATTGCTGCGGGAGAAGACGGGACTCTTTATTTGTCTGGCAACCGTGGAATAGATTTTTCGAGAGGTGATTATTATCATAATGCACATGGCGAATTAATTGCCCGCAAGTCTGATGGTACCGAACAGGTAGTTTTTAAGACACCTGAAGGACTTACCGCAGGTGTGCCGGTAGTAGCATCGGATAACTCTGTTTATCTGACCAGTCATGGTGCTACTTCTTTTATCTGGCATATCGACACCAGTGGGAATGCTACGCAACTTGCGCAGCTTCCGAACGGTTCCTGGCTCAATGGTATAGATTTCGGACCTGATGGCATGCTTTATTCACCCGATAGCAATCTCGGACTTACATGGAGAATAGATCCTGAAAGTGGGAAAGTAGCTGTGGCGTTTCGTGACCCTGCTCTTCGGGCCCGACCATTTATATCACTTGCTCCCGGAGCCAATGGATTACATTTCAAGGGCCGCGAAATGCTGGTGACGGTATCAGATCGAGTCACAGTTCTCAGGTATTTGATGGATGATCATAACAATTTTGGTCCTGGTTCCATTATAGCATCCGGCATACCGGGTGACGATTTCGCTATCGGCCAGGACGGTTCACTTTTTATCACTACCCATCCTTATAACACGCTTGTGCATATCTCGTCTGATGGCAATCGGTCGATTATTGCCCAACAGGAGCAACATATAGTTGGTGCTACGGATGCTGTATTTGGGAAGACAGCCCAGGACCGGAATACGCTTTATGTGGTTACTGATGGTGGGGCATTTACTGGTGGGCCAAAAACGCGGGGTGAGTTGGTTGCGCTTGAACCGTATACAAAGCAGTAATTTCTGATACAAAAGGTAAGCATCGCTTTAGTGAAACATAGGAAGTATTGAATCAGTAATGACAAATAGAGGATATCAGTAATGGAACAAGGGATTCGAAACGAATCCCCTTATCTCCACTAATTTACCAATGCCGGTTGCCTGACCGGCATTGGTGTTTACAGCAGATTATATTGGTCAGCAACTAAGAACTGCCGAGCGAGGGCATGCTGAGGAATTGTTTACAAACCTTTGATTTTGCAATAAATATTACCCGTGATGTTCGAACGAAGATTAAAAAAGCACTACGGAGAATATGATTAGGGAGAAACAGGATACTGGCACAACAGTTGCAAATAGCCAGTCAGCAGGCTTTACAAGGTACTATTTTCAGCCCTTTTATTTTTTCTTCCAAGATTCTTTTTAAGGGGTGTGTCTTCAGGAACTTGTAAAATAGGGTAAATTCCCTATTTCTTTCACTGAAAAAGTTCTTCTTTTTGCAATAAGAGTATAAGCGATCAGGTTCCATATTTTAATGTGTATTATATGGTAACGTTTAGCCTTACGTTACGTAATTGATGGTAGCGTTAGGTATTTCGTGCGGATTGTTTGTGATAAGTGTGTCATTCATTAAAAAAATAGGCTGATGAGAAATCGGGTGATTTTCCGGATAGGAGTTGTTGCAATAGTATTCCAATGCATGGTAGCATGTAAGAAGCAGGTTTGCTATAATGATCAGTCCGGCTACATATCTGCTAAAACGCAGGCAAATAGAAAAGTGCGGTATATTCTTTACGGCGACCAGTCTGTTTTAGGATCAGATAGCAGCATGGTTACATTCACGCTGCACATGTCAAACAGGCAAAACCGTATTCTCTGGGATTCCACATTGCCGGCAATGCGTGTCAAAGATGTGCCTTCTAAATTCAATCCCATCAGCATCGAAAAAGAAGTGCCTGATAATGACACTTCAGTATTAAAAGTAGGGTTTATATATATACTGGAGAATGTTGGTAATTCCAATCATTTAGATACATTTGGTATCAGTGCAAAACTTAAATATCTGGAATTTAATTTCCGATAGAATTCCGAAGGTCTTCACTCATTACGTTAGCTTTCATTTTAGTAAGAATGAAGTTATAGTAATAAGAAAGTGTTGGTTTTGAATATTCAGAGCTGTTTGGTATGCAAGCTGGATGGCCTTGCACCTCTTGTATATTTAACTAATTGACCTGTTTTATAATGCCAAGTTTAACCGCTTCGGCTACAGCTTTGTTTCGTGAGTTAACGTCCAGCTTTAATAAGATTGAAGAAATGTGGTGATCAACTGTTTTAGCTGATATGAATAAGGATGAAGCGATCTCTTTATTTTGCTCCCCTGTTTGTAACAATCCCAGAACTTCAATCTCTCTATTAGTAAGATGAGCAGGGTTGTTTATTGTACTAGCCCTTTTGCCTCTTGGAATTTTCCTTATACCTGCAGCCCGTAATATCTTTTTTGCCTTTTCAAAGATGACGATTGCTCCCAACTTTTGTAGTTCCATCAATCCCATTTTTTTATTTTCTTCATCCCCTTCTAATAATGTAATAGCTTTTTCATAGGGGCAGCCCAGTTCATCCCAGTAAACAACTGCATTTGTGATCTTGCTTTCGACAATATATTTATAGGGAGTATATAGCTCTTTCATTTCCAGCCTTGTTTTTCTGGATTTATAAAACCAAAATGCAAATTCACTATTGGCAGTACCACAATCTGTACATGCAATCAGGTTAAAACAGGTTTCTAATTCTTTGGCTGAAAGTAGTGTTTTCCCGGAGAGCCATTCGTATTCAAGGATAGCCGTAATAACGGGCATAATTAATTGGTATTCTTTTGTTTTGAATGCCATTTCTTTAACTGTAACAAGGCAATTCTCTGCTTCAGGATCCCCTTTTCGTAATTTGAGAACCGCAGATATTGTAAGTGCTCCGATTCTTACTGCTTCCGGATGAACCTGATATTTTATAAGATTATCGACTATTGAATTTGCTTCGCTCCAATTACCTGTTTCGAATAATATCCTGGCTTCTAAATATGATGTAAAAGGTCTTGAAGTGTTTAGATTTCTTTGTTCGCAATACAGGTTGTTTTCAGTAAGCAGGCTCCGGGCCTTGTTGTATTGTTTTACTATTATTAAACTAAATACAATATTGATTTGGGCCCTGTTTACATCTTCTTCCAAGTTATGTTCGCATGCTATCGATAAGCTTTTGTATAGAAGTTGTTCCCCTCTGGCGATATCTTTTGTTTGCCTCCATAAAGCTGATCCCATATTATTTAAAGCGTGACTGATAATTGCATTATCATTGATCTGTTGACCGATAGCCAATGCTTTTTCTCCCCATTCAATACATTCGATCGTGTTGGCAGCATACATTTTAATCTCAGAAATGTTGCTGAATGCCATTCCTTTAACCTTTGAGGCAGGTAGATTTTTCATTATTTCAATGGCTTGTATCGCACATTTTTCTGTCTTTACAGAATTCCCTTCAAGCCTCCATAGCCTGGATAAAAACAGAAGATCACCCGCAATTTCTTCCATATCATTTTGCAATCTGTTCAATTCAAATACGCTGGTTTGATATAGAATAGCTTCGGTAATTTGATTAGTCAGATAACATTCATACGCATAAGATTTATACAATTCTATAAGTTCAGTTTCCTGTCTCTTTTCAGCATATTTAATTGCCGTCAGGTATAATTTTGAAGCTTCGAGGTGTGCACCCGCAATACTGGCCTGTTGGGCAGCTATCGGAGCAAATTCATATACAATTGAATTCAGGTTAGCATTTTTGGCATGATGAATTATTTTTTCTATCTCACCTGTTTCTTTGAATAGTTCGAAGAATGATTCAAGTATATATTTATGCAAATTTATTTTTTTGATAGGAGAGAATGATTCTTCTATCGTTCTTCTGTATAATTCATGCTTGAATTGTATCTTATCATTGTTTATGACAAGGATTTTAGCATTAAGGCATGTCTCAATTGCTTCATGCCATTTTGGGTCAATTTTTGAAAATAATTTAGTTTTAAGGCCATCTGGGATTACTGAAATAATTTCCCAAAACTTTTTGGTAGCATCATTTTGATGGCGAAATACTGTAAGAACCGCATCCTTTACATTGGCAGGAACCCCGGGACTATAATTGGCCATAATTTCATGGAGGAAGAATGGGTTTCCATTGGTTAAAAGATAGAGGTTTTCTCCATCATAACCTTTCTGCTCTGCCAGCCGGGATACAGCTGTTTGAGATAGTGGTTTCAATGGTACCCTTGTATATGTATCATTGGGCAATCCGCTTAGTATGGAACTAAGGATTCTGTCACCTTCAAAATCTGTGTCTCTGCATGTTATAATGAACATACATCTGGTTTTACTGATTCTTCTCGCCAGAAATTTTATGTAATCTATTGTTCCTTCATCAGCCCAGTGTATATCTTCAAAAGCAATTACTACGGTTTCTCTTTTATTGATAAGATCCTGTGCAAAATGGTTAAATAGGTCACCCCTTGAGAGGCTATTCACAAATGGTTCACTCCAGTCTATTTTTAGCTGCATAGCCAGATCGATTATGGGCGAAAGGGGTCTTGGCGTAAATAATGAATCGCAGGTTCCAATATAGAATTTCACTCCTGTTGCGAGGGTATTCAGAAACTGGTTTAGCAGCATGGTTTTTCCGATACCTGCCTCCCCGGTAATGATATAGTTATGTCCTCCTTCTGCAGGGATCTTTTTTATGCCACTGGTTAGTGTTAATAGATCGTTCTCTCTTTCGATTAACTGCATATATGAAATATGGGGTGCTGGCCTTGAAATATAGGGAATATTACCTATACTGTTTAGATGTAACAATGGTTGCTTTGCATCGTAAAAAAATATTCATAATTAAATTTACGTAATGAAAAGAAGTATTTGGACAACAGTTTTCCTTGTAGCAATGTCAGGGGCATTTGCACAAAAAAGCGCAACTAAGAAGTTTTTTATGGATGTTCATCAGATGGAGCCTGGAAAAGTAACTTTTGATGCCGTAATGGAAGCTCATCAGAAAGATCTTAAGACAGGGCCTGAATACGGTGTAGATTTCATGAAATTCTGGGTAGATGAAAAAAAAGGATTGATATACTGTCTTGCATCCGCCGGTAAGGCAAGTGACCTTACTACGGCGCATAAACATGCGCATGGATTATTGCCCAAGGATGTGTATGAAGTAAAAAGCAGCATGGTTGATCCGGAAGTGCCTGGTAAACAATATTTTATGGATTTCCATTATGTAGGCCCTGGTCAGGTTACTGAACAGGCAGTTGCGGGGGCGCATGAAAAAGATCTGAGTGTTCAGCGCAAGTATGGCGTGAACCTGATTAACTACTGGCTTGATGAGAAAAAAGGTGTAATCTTTTGTCTTGCACAAGCTGCTGATAGTGCTGCTTTAATCAACACACATAAAGAAGCCCATGGGTTATTACCGAATACTGTGCAAACGGTAAAACAGGGTCAATAGTAGCTATCCGGAGAATCAGCTATAAGCTGTTAGATTGATGACAGAAAGTGGAGTATTCTAGGTTATCCGATCAGTCTGTCAACATGCAGCTCAATTTTTGTTTTCGCAGCAATCAGGGTTTCAAAGGAGAAAATAGCATAATAACTGCTGAAATTTCAGCGAAAAAACAGATGGAGACCAGCAACCATTGTAAAAACGGGGCGTTACCGAAAAGCCAAATGAGTAGGATAAATAGTATATGCCAAAATTTTTAATCGAAAGAGAGATGCCGGGGTTAGGTAAATTAACTCCTGAAGAGCTTAAAAAAGCTTCACAAACTTCCTGTGCTGTTTTAAATAAGTTGAATTCAGTTCAATGGCTGAACAGTTTCGTAACTGCTGATAAGCTCTATTGTGTTTATATTGCTCCTAACGAAGAATTGGTAAGGGAACATGCTAAATTAGGAGGCTTTCCCGCAACTGCCATTAACAGAATCAGTACAATTATTGATCCTACTACAGCCGAATAATGAATTTGTAAGAATCATTTTACATTATTTGAAAGTAGGTATTGGGCCTGCTGAATATTTTATTCGGCAGGCTTTGTACTTTTGGTCGCAGATGTTTTTGTTACTCCTATTGCAAAGTTTGGAATACAGTACCATGTATGCATACTGGTATATAGAGGTATTTACAGTAGTTAAGCTCTTACGATTAGTAAGCCTTAGTTGAATCAACCAAGGCTTACTAATAGCTTTTAATTGTCCGATTTTCAAGAGACTTATATTTTGGCCAGTTCCAGCAAAACAATATTCAGATTCCTATGTTGCAACGGAAGGTCCGGTGTATCTGGGGTTGTATAGGTTTCTACTATGGAAAAGCCATAGGTTCTGTAATACCCGATAATCTTATTGTTTTCTGCCCAGGTATCCATCCGGATAAAGCGTAATCGTTTTTCGTTGGCGATGTTTTTTGCCCAGTTCAGTACCATGCCGAATACGGGACCTTCGTTAACATGGCGGTTGGCAACAATGCGGTGCAGGTATAGGGCATCGCCTTTTTCTTTTTCGCGCCAGATAAATGGATCGGTGTAGCAGACACTGAAAATGCCGCAGATCTGTTCGTTGCTGATGATCTTGTATAATTGTCCGCTTTCAACATCACGCTGCAGGAATGCTTTGTCATAATTCTTCCATCCCGTAAAGTTGTTCTTTAGCTGGTAATCAATGGCTTCTTCAAACAGGTTATAAATAACAGGCAGATCGTTCAATGTGGCTGGGATGATCATGGTAGTTGGGTTTTTGTTGGATTATTCAGGTTGCTGTGGCGGGCGCTGTACATGAAATACAGTAGTAAGCCGATACCACTCCAGACTACAAAGCGGACCCAGGTGGCGCTATCGAGACTGCACATCAGCAACAGATTAAAAGCGATGCCCAAGGGTGCCACCAGCTGAATGTTTTTTACTTTGTAGGGTCGATGAAGGCCTGGTTCTTTCTTTCGCAGAATCAGCACCGCGCCACAGATCATGGCAAATGCGAAGAGGGTGCCGATACTTGTCATTTTGGTGGCTTTCTCAATCGGTGTTACTGCCGCTACTACAGATGCCACAGCGCCCAGCAGGATGGTGCTTTTCCAGGGTGTTTTATGAACAGGGTGGATGGCTGCAAAAAGTTTGGGCGGGAGTAAACCATCTTTCGCCATATTGAAGAAGATTCGGGTCTGCGACAGTAACATGACCAGCATCACCGAGATCAATCCAATCACTGCCGCAATAGTGATCAGTAGCGAGGCCCAGCTCAATCCCGCAGCATCAAATGCCGATGCCACCGGTGCCCCCAGGTCTATCTGTTTGTAGTTCACCATACCTGTCAATACCATTGATACGAGTATATACAAACTGGTACAAATGATCAGCGAAGCGATAATGGCGAAAGGAATATGTTTGGTGGGATTGATGGCTTCCTGTGATTGCGTGGATACGGCATCAAAACCAATGAAAGCAAAAAATACAATACCGGCAGCGGTCAGTACACCACTCCATCCATAATGATGCCCGCCGGCAGTATCTGTAACCCGTTCGGGAATGAAGGGATGCCAGTTGGCAGGATCGATATAAAATGCACCTACGCCAATCACAAACAGTACGGCTGCCACTTTTAAAGTAACAATCGCATTATTCACTTTCGCCGATTCTTTGATGCCCCGGTAGAGGATCCAGGTTACCAGCCACACGATCAAACCGGCAGGCAGGTTAATGGCAAATGGTAAAGGAGCCATGCCCAGTTTCGCGGCTTCTTCATTTGCTGTAAACGGGTCGTTGACTAACCACAGCGGGATCTCGCTGATACCCGCGAGATGTAATAGTTTTACGAAATATTTCGACCAGCTCACAGCAACGGTGGTGGCACCCATCATGTATTCCAGGATCAGGTTCCACCCTATGAACCAGGCAAATAATTCGCCCACAGTTCCGTAGGAATAGGCATAGGCAGAACCTGATACCGGTAGTATGGAAGCAAATTCGGCGTAACATAAAGCTGCAAACAAACAACCGATACCGGCGAGAATAAAAGAGAGGGCCAGCGCGGGACCTGCATACAGGTTAGCTGCCACACCGGTCAACACAAAAATACCGCCCCCTATCACTGCACCCACACCAATAGCAGTCAGTTCCCATTTGCCAAGGGTTCGGTTGAGTTCACTTGATTTGATATCGCTGTTGTAAGCGCTGATGGGTTTGATGCGTACATACTTTTTAAAGGACATAATCAGTTGTTTGGTTGGTAAAAGATGATATAGCATAAGCAACGGCAGCCCTGGCGTGGATCTCAGTAGTATTAAAAACAGGAATAGAAAAATCTTCCTGGCTGATCAGCAACGGAATTTCGGTGCAACCGAGTATGATGCCTTCGGCGCCCCGTTCGATCAGTGTTTCTGCAATCCTGAGATAGACTTTTTTGGTTTGCGCAGACAGGATGCCTTTACCCAACTCGTGCAGTAAGGTAAACTCGATAAAATCACGTTCAGCTTTGCTGGCCGGAATCATCGTCTCGATGCCGTTTTCTTGAAGTTTTTGCCGATAAAAATCCAGTTCCATGGTATAGGTGGTGCCAAGCAGTCCCACTTTTTTTAAGTTTTTTTGTGCAACGGCAGCTGCGGTAACCACCCGGATATCAATCAGCGGACTATGCATTTTTTCCGCAACCCGTTCTGCAACGATATGCGCCGTATTTGCGCAAAGTAAAATCAACTCTGCGCCGGCTTTTTCAAGTTGCAGGGCCGCATCCAGGAGTAACGCAAAACTGCCGTCCCAGTCATGGGCTGCATTGCATGCATGGAAGCGGTGGAAGTTGACGGAATAGATCATACACTCTGCAAAATGCAAACCGCCGTTAAGCCGGTTGGTTTCTTCGTTGATGATGCGGTAATAGTCGATGGTGGAGCTCCAGCTGATGCCGCCTACAAGACCGATTTTTTTCATGTTGCTTCAGTTAAGGATCCGTAAAAATTCGATAAAAGGACCTACGTCTTCTTTGTACTGCTTAGCCAGTACCCGTAAGATTTGTGCAGTATGCGAGAGGTCATGGGTTACCCAGGTGGATAATACATGTTGTAAGGTTACCGTACCCATTTTCGGATGTAACCCCGTTTTGTGAAGGTCGGCTTCTGAAAGTGGATAGGAGCGGAGTGCTGCGAGGTTCTGTTTTCTCAGGTCTGTGAACTCAGTTAATAGGGTGCTCAAGTTTTTGCCTTTTGTCCATTCAAACTGGCTGCTCATATCAAATGGTGAGAGACGTTTCTGGTCCACATCGGAACGGATGGTTTGGATCCGCCCAAAAAAATTATTCTTTTCGCAAAAGATTAAATGACCCACTACCTGCAATGGGCTCCAGGTACCCGGCCCTTCATTCCGCATCACCCAATCATCGGGTAATCCATCGAGTAAGGCAGAAAGGGTTGTTGGCGTACGATCCAATAACTGTAACGCTGTATTGACAGAATAGGGCTGCATATACTTGTTAATTGATTTTCCGAAGGTTTTTTACTCTTTCTTCAAAACCCATAGCTGGCGGAAGTGGATTTACCACCTGTTCAAAGAACTGCAGCAATGGCTCTGAGTGCTGGTGACTTTTTTGTGTTTGCAGGTGAACATGCACAAGGCGTCCCCATAAAACAGATTTGACAACTGTCTGCCCGCTGTTCCACATCAGGGCTTCAAACAGCAGGCTGCTGCCGCTGTAGGCAATGAGCTGGGTCTGGATCAGTATTTCCTCTGCCAGCAAAGCTGGAGAGAGATAACTGATCTGCGTTTGGGCCGATACCCAACCCACCGATTGCTCGCGTGCGATCCGGTAAATATCGAAATCATAATTTTCCAGTAACTGATCTCCGCGGGCCGTCAGCATATAATCGATATACCGCGAATTGTTCAGATGGTTAAACGGGTCGCAATCATGAAAGCGGACTTTCATTTTGCTTACAAGGGTTTTCTTAAGTGTGTTCATACAATCTGTTTCGTTATATAAAATATACCGATTGGTATATTATTAAGCAAAAAAAATCAATACGCCATATCCCTGATTAATTTTTCCAGAAAGTTCATAGCTATCCGCAGGTCGCCTGATTTGCCGGTTACTTTTGCCTGCATCACGGCGCCTTCGATGAGGGAACATAAGATGACGGCAAACCCGGCTGGATGCACATCCGCTTTGATTTCTTTTCTTTCAATGCCTCTTTTTACCTGGTTTTCCACCGACCGTTTCCAGAAGGCAAGGGCGTCTGCTGCTTTCGCACGCAGTTCCGGATGCGTATCATCCGCCTCAGTAGACGTATTCAGGATCGGGCAGCCGGGTTGCAGAAACGGGATCTTTAAAAAATCGCGATACACCAGCGGGTAAGCGAGCAGTCTGTCGATAGCGTTTTCTTTCGACAGGATCTTGTTTTTCAGGTAGGAAGTTACTTTCTCAAAGTTGTAATCAAAAGCGGCCAGTGCTACTTCATCCTTATTGGTAAAATTGCCATAGATACTGCCTTTGGTTAAACCGGTAGCCTCTGTAAGATCACCCAACGAAGTGCCCGCATACCCCTTGGTATTGAAAACCGGGGCCGTTTTTTCAATGATAAACCGGCGGGTACGTTCTGCCTTTGACAGGGAATCTTTGCTCATGCGAATCAAATATAGGATAAATAATACCAATTGGTATATTCTGTAGAAATATTTTTTTGCAGTGCGCTGTAATTGGAATAATAGAACAGGTGAGAAGGATAGGGAAGGGCTGAACAGGCTTACTCTGGTAGTATTTTCAGTTTTGGTTCTGTATTCTAAGTTCTATGTTCTAAGTTCTATGTTCTGCGTTCTAAGTTCTATGTTTTCGGTTCGATATTCGATATTCCCTGTTCGATATTCTGCTGTTTCTCCAGATGGGATATCCTTTTCAACCTGCCTATCGGATACGCTGCCTTGTACTACTCTATACGCCGGAAAGCTGCATTATTGGGAGCGAGCGGGAACGGTAAGGGTGGTTGCAGGAAGATAAGCATCAGCCTATCCGGTCTGTTAATCAGAAATGCCGTCGATGGGTATGGGGAAGATGAAATATTCCAGGATATTCCTGTGTGCTTTTGAAACATGGTCTTTGTATGAGCGCATGCTTCTTCTTAAAGTATTTACATAGTCAATCCTCATTTGCTGTAAAACATGGTCGATTTTCACCAGTGCTTGCTTAATTGCTTCGGTTCTTTCAGTTCTTGCTTTTGGCAGGGCCTCGTCGAGTAACTGAATGTTTTTCTCCAGGGAAATTTCTGCCAGCTTGTAAAATGGGTGCAATTCGGGTTCTGTAGAAAAAGTTTTTATATGCGTCAGCCATACAGCTGCTTTTTTCTCTTCCTCATCTATTTTCTCATCCATATTTGCTGCCAGCAAAGTAATATAAGCAGGGAACTGTAAAAGCAGCTCCCTGTCTTTATCGGATAATTCAGTAAAATCTTTCATAAATATCTGTTTTGTAATAATGAAACGGTGTCTGCCGTTAATAATCGTACTCATCCATAAAAATGGAAGGGTGCTGCATTAAATAGGGGACAAAAAATGTTGCAAACAATCCTGAAATGGAAACAATGCCCAGAAATAATACCCTGAAATCCGCAGTAACAGCAGGGTCAGCTGAGCGATTGATATGAAGCCCCCAGGAAAAACACAGTATAAAAAGAATCGCCAGTACAATTATATAAAACAGGATCCCCTGTTTTACAAATTTACTTAAAAAAAAGTAGAGTAATCCGGCCACGACAAACAAAAGCATGGTTGAAAAAATGATGGTAGCTACATTAATGATCTGCGACGGTACGAATTGCGTAAAGCTTCTGAAAAAAAGATCATAAAACAGATTTCCGAGGGTTGCTGCGATGCCTGCAAAAACGCCCGCAAGGATAGTTTTAGATAGGTAGTGTTTGTCTGAGGTATGACTTTTCATGGTTGATTGTTTTAGGTGATTAAATCAGTTTGCTTTTTTCCGTATTGGATTTGATCAGTGTTTTGCCTTTTATGATGAAGCGGAGTGTTCGCCGGGTTACAGAGAGATGACGCTGGTATTTCTTTTCCCTGCTGCGTTTATCGCTGTAAGCTGTGATAATCTCTGTGGTGGTGATCATGCCGGTTACCTTATTCCTTATTTTATCAGACAGTACAGCAATCACATCCATTTTTGTTGATCCCATTATTTCGGAAACGGATCCTGCATCCTGTTCCTCATACACAAATACAATATTTGTGGAGAGAATCTCTTTTACCGGTACGGACGCATGGATATGGCTGCTGAATAGTTTTTTTCTTTCCACATAACCCATGAAATTTTCTTCCTCATCTGTTACGATCAGGAAATTATGAGGGCAACGGCTCATATTGTCCGAAAGCCAGCTTCTGAGTTCACCCACTGTATTTTCAATACTTACTAAAATCGACACTTTTTTTACGAGGTCGCCTGCGCTGATTGCCTGTAAAACATCCGGCTCATAGGAGTGCGGGGTACGAACACCTCTGCGCTGGATTTTTTCAGTCATAATACTTCCTTTCGAAAGCAGGATGCCCACCAAATAGGCTGCGGTACAAGCACCCAGTAATGGAAGTAATCCCTCTACCTGTCCGGTAGTTTCCAGTGCAAACAGAATAGAGGTCAGAATCGCTCTTGAAGCACCTGCAAACATGGATGCCATCCCTATCAAAGCAGCTGAGGCGATGGTGATCTGGCTTCCCGGAAAAAAGTGTAGTATGCCCATCCCCAAAAGTGCCCCTAATGCGCCACCGATGGTAAAGAGAGGTGCCAGGGTACCTCCGGAAGTGCCACTGCCCAGGGAAATGACCCAGGATATGTATTTGAGAAAGCATAAAACACATAACGCAGAAACCGTCAGGTTACCTTTTAACAGGTTAACTATATTTCCATATCCGACTCCCATTGTATTGGGTGCATAATATCCGGTGATGCCGACCGCAAGTGCCCCTATTGCGGGCCACCACATCCAGTGAATCGGGATTTTTTCAAACTGGTCCTCAACCCAATAAACGGATTTGGATATCAGCGAAGCTATCACACCTATGAATGCTCCCATCAGGATATAGCTAAGCAGGGCATTGCCGGAAGACGGTGCAATGGCCGCCATCGCGAATACAGGCTTACTGTCGAAAAGAAGAAAGTGCATGGCAGCCCCTGTTGTGCAGGCAAGTGCAACGGGTATGAGTGATTTTGGGGAATACTCAAACAAGAGCAATTCTATAGCGAGCATAACAGCGGCAACAGGTGTTCCAAAAATAGCCGCCATACCGGCACAGGCACCTGCTGTCAGTATGATTTTTCGTTCGGATGCTGATATCCGCATGATTTGTCCGGTTAAGGAGCCAAAAGCTCCACCGGTAGCGATAATAGGTCCTTCTGCACCAAAAGGCCCCCCGGTTCCGATCGAAATGGCGGAAGAGAGTGGTTTCAGGAAAGTGAGTCTGGGCGGGATTTTACTTTCATGTAAAATAATTTTCTCCATCGCTTCCGGAATGCCGTGTCCACGTATGGCAGGAGACCCATATCTGGCTATCAATCCCACCAAAACGCTGCCGACAACCGGTACTAATATCACCCACCAGCCCAATGTGTTGCCCTCCGGAGAAGCGGGATGAAATGAAAACTGATGGTAAAAGGCTAGATTGGTTATTGCGTCTATTAATAATACCAGGGATTTAGCTATGATCCCTATCAATATGGCATTCAGAATGGCCTGTAAACTCAGCGGCAGGATACGTATAGATATAGGAGAGGTTTCTTCGGTAAAACCTGCCGTGTCGTTAAAAGTACTGTTCAGAGAGGGTGAAACCGGGATACTTTCTTGTGAATGATTCATCTGCCATCAGCAATTTAGAAACTGAGAAAACACAAAAATATTGCATAAATAATATATTAGGCATATAAATTTTTAATAAACGATGAAAAATATTAATTATGCAATATTAATTAACATTTCAGGGTTTTAAAATAATCAGTATTATTAGGCATGGAAAAAGACCGTAAGAGCTGTACTTCGAAACGTTGTTTTTTGTGCAAAAACTGTGCACCGGAGTGGGTTCCGTTTGTTGAGGGTAACAAAAAAACGATTCACTTTAAGAAAGGAGAAACGATTTTCCTGGAGGGCGAAAAGGTAGAGGGCATTTATTTCCTTAATAGTGGCAAAGTGAAAGTGCACAAGCAATGGAATGAAGAAAAACAATTAATTATCAGATTTGTAAAAGAAGGGGATGTATTGGGACATCGTGGATTTGGCCTTAGTAATATTTATCCTGTTTCTGCCACAGCCCTGGAGTCAACTACTGTTTGCTTCATACCATCTGATTTTTTTCTTGCCACACTGAAAATGAATCATGAGTTAACGTATCATCTCCTGTTATTTTATTCAGCGGAACTGGAAAATGCAGAACAGCGTATGCGTGATCTTGTTCACATGGATACCAAAGGAAAAATATCCGATGCCTTATTAATGATGAAAACTCATTTTGGTTGTGATAAGGAAGGTAATATTGAGATGAAACTCACCAGGCAGGATCTTTCTTCTTTTGTGGGAACTACTTATGAAACTGTATTCAAAATCATCAACGAACTGGTCAGGGAAAAATCTATCGCAGTAAAGGGAAAAGAAATCAAAATCCTGAATGAGAAAAAACTACAATCCTACACTATTCCTTCAGCGATAAAGAAATAAGTAAGCTTGCGTAGCAGTTTTCCTGAAAATAGAAGGGGAAGATGGTATCAGGATGACGGTATTGATGCTGTTGTCTACATTTTTGAAGATCCCATTATCATTAATTGGCAGACAGGTGACACAAGATCTTTGCTTGCCGGCTGATAGTTGGCTGGTTAGCTGTTCTGAATTCCTTCTTTCTATTGATTTTTTACTCCGTTCGGGTTTATCTTGCGTCTCAATGCCTTATCCCAATATATTACAGGAAATACAGCAGGGCTTTTATCTGTATGTACCCGATCCGGAACAGGTAAAACGGGTATATGAGCAGTTGCGTACAAAAGACCAGGGAACGCCGTTCCCTTTCTGGGTCAAAATCTGGCCATCTGCGCTGGCTTTGACTGATTTTCTGCAACAGCATCCGCATTGGATCAAAGACAAACAGGTGCTTGAATTAGGAGCGGGTATCGGCTTGCCGTCTTTGCGCATAGCCAAACATGCTGCGGGAATCATTGTCAGTGACCACGCTGCAGAAGCTGTGGCTTTGTTGCAGAAAAATATACAATACCTGGGTTTGTTGCATGTAAAAGCATTTTGCCTTGACTGGAACAATCTTCCGGAGGAAACCAGCGCCGATACTTTGTTGTTGAGTGATATCAATTATGCTCCTGAACAGTTTGATCCGCTGCTGGCAATGATCCGGAAAATGCTGGTGCAGGGTACGACTATTGTTCTGGCAACCCCGCAACGGATCACTATTACGCCGTTTGCAGAAGCCATCCAGCCTTATATCAAGGAATCCGTTCTGCAAACCGTGGTGGAAAACAGCCAGCCTGTGGAGATCCGGATCCTGGTGCTTGCCCTGTAGCTGGCGGGGGGCGGATGTTTGAAAAATGTAAGAATCTGCTTGTATTTCATTAATCTATCGGAAAGGACTGTAATACCTTTAAACTCTGTAAAGAAAATGTGGGAGAGAAGAATAGTGTAACTTGAAATAAATCATCGGTATCTGTGCGGTGCAAAAGGTAGTGCATCGTTTCTTTTTTATACATCATCCTTATAAAACTATACAAATGGGAACACCTAACACCAAAGCCTTCGGAACAACAGCACCCGAAGCTTCATTACAACAAATGCAGATTGAGCGTAGAGGGGTTACGCCAAAAGATATTGAAATCGAGATCCTGTTTTGCGGGGTTTGTCACTCAGACCTGCACACCGCCCGCAACGATTGGGGTGGAACCATTTATCCGGCAGTGCCAGGCCATGAAATCGTAGGTAAAGTAACCCATGTAGGATCTGAAGTAACCAAACTGAAAGTAGGCGATCTGGCGGCAGTAGGCTGTCTGGTAGGCTCCTGTGGCACCTGCGATAGCTGCCGGCAGGATCTGGAACAATATTGTTTAAACGGCTTTGTAGGCACGTATAATGGCAAGGACAAACATTCCGGCACACAAACTTTTGGCGGGTATTCTGAGCGTATTGTGGTTGATGAGCATTTTGTACTGAAAGTGCCCGCTAATCTGGATCTGGCTGCTACGGCGCCTTTGTTATGTGCGGGTATCACTACCTGGTCGCCATTGCGCCACTGGAAAGTGGGTAAGGGCAGTAAAGTGGCCGTGGTAGGTTTGGGCGGATTGGGACATATGGCCATTAAACTTGCCAAAGGTCTGGGGGCAGAAGTAACCCTGTTTTCCAGAACACCGGGTAAAGAAAAAGATGCGATTCAACTGGGTGCAGATGCGGTGGTGATATCTACAGAGGCAGACCAGATGAGTAAGGTAAAAGGTAAGTTCGATCTCATCATTGATACAGTTCCTTATGTACACGATGTAAATCCTTATGTAGCTACTTTGAATATCAGCGGCACATTGGTATTGGTGGGGTATTTAGGCGGACTGGAGCCAATACTGAATACAGTACCTATGATTCTCGGAAGAAAAGCCGTAGCCGGTTCTCTGATCGGTGGTATTGCAGAAACACAGGAGATGCTGGATTTTTGTGGTGAGCACAATATTGTTTCGGATATAGAGATCATCAACATGCAGGATATCAATGAAGCCTATGAAAGAATGCTGAAAAGTGATGTGCGTTACCGTTTTGTAATTGATATGGCCAGTTTGAAACAATAGTTGGTAAACAGCTGATCTTGTATGATACGATCCATCTCCTTGTTGGTTCTTCTGCTTTGCTGTAATACAATACAGGTAATAGCGCAGCCCGGTAGTTTCCGGATTACACAGCGTAGTGCCGTTTTTGATTCAACAGACTTGTTTGCATCCTGTCACGCATCCACTTTGGTTTCGCTGGAGAAGGGTGTATTGATGAGTGCCTGGTTTGGTGGCAGTGCCGAGGGTAAGAATGATGTCTGCATCTGGGGTGCTTTTTTACAGCAAGGAAAATGGAGCCGGCCACAATTGCTGGTTACCGGCAAACAGGCCGATGGCAAACAGTTTCCCTGCTGGAACCCTGTTCTGTTTAAAGCCCGCAACGGGGTGTTGTATCTGCATTACAAAGTGGGCCCCAATCCGCGCGAATGGTGGGCTTTGTATATCCAATCGGCCGATAATGGCAGAACATGGTCGGAACCCATTCGATTGCCGCAGGGCATGCTGGGGCCGATCCGCAATAAACCTTTGCAACTGCCATCTGGTGAAATATTGTATCCCTCCAGCACAGAAAGCCAGGATGGTAAATGGGAAGTGCATATGGAGATTTCTGATGAATCATTGACCAACTGGAAAACGTATCCTGTTTCAGGAGATAAGTACGGTGTGATACAACCCACCCTCCTGCAACACCCGGAAGGAAAACTGCAGATCCTCTGCCGTAGCCGCGAGAATGTAATTACAGAGAGTTGGTCGGAAGATGGCGGTAAAACATGGGAGGCCATGCAGCCCATTGCTTTGCCCAATCCTAATTCGGGGATTGATGCGGTTAGTTTACGGGATGGGAGGCAGTTATTGGTATATAATCCCCTCAGCGCCGGTAAGGAATGGTGGGAGGGAAGATCGGTTTTAAAAGTGGCTGTTTCTTCAGACGGACGCAATTGGAAAGAGGTTTGTACACTGGAAGACCATGCGAGCGGCGAATACAGTTATCCTGCCATCATTCAGGATGGGGAAGGAGCTGTTCATATCACTTATACCCATCAGCGAAAGCAGATTCAATATATCCGGCTGGATCCTGTTTTTTGATAAGTTCTGCTTGTTTTTATTGAATGGATCGTTCCCTGTTTCTGCGTGTATACCAGTAAGTGGCTAGTAAGGCAACTACCAGTACTGCCACCTGTATAAATAATCCGATCTTATCTGTTCTTTCCATTAATACAGGGTTGGTACCCGGTGGATAATCCAGGATCCAGACAGCACCTTTACTTCCTTTCATACCTGTTATCGACTGTAGTACATTCAATGTAAAGTGAATACCGGTAGGTACGGCAATACCGCGCGACCAGATGGCGGCCAAACCGAATACGAAAGCCCATACAAAAGGTCCTGCAAAAGAACTGAGCAGGCTCCAGCCATTTAATACATGATACAGTCCGAAAGCAACTGCGATGACCAACTGGCTGATCCATGGTCCATAAGCCTGATATAGTTTTTGTTGGGGATAAGACCTGAATCCGATCTCTTCCATCAAAGCCAATGGCAGTATAGGCAGATAGAGGAAAAGATAATCCGTGGCAGATGACTGTGGATGATATCGTATGGTTAACTCACTGAATTGCAGTAACACAAAAAGGATGAGAACAAAAATTACCAACCCTGTCAGTGAACCCAATACAAATCTGAACAAGGTTTTCTTTTCCCAGCCCAGTCCCATGGAGGCAAAAGAGGGCTGTCTGTTCCTTTGAAAGATCCTGGCTGTTACCAGTCCGGCCAGCGAGCCCAGTATGCCATAAGCAAGGAAGCTGTAAGCAGAAGGAAAAAGGGAACGGGCATTACCGCAAAGAAATAGTAGTCCTGTAAAAACGAACATAAACAGTATCGGCTTCCCTACAGTTGTCAGGCCTTCTGTTTTTTGTGTTTCGTTCATATGTAGTTGGATGATGTTGTATTCGGAAGCAGAAAACTGTCTGCGTGGGTTATTTTTTTTGATAAGAGAGTTCCACCACTACCGGAAAATGATCTGAAGGCACCCTCGCTATAGAAGGGGCTTTATTACTTATTAATTCTTTCTCGGTTCTTTTACCACGATAGGTGTCTGTGAGAATACCGTATCTTTTTACCTGAAAGTATTGATTGACAAAAATATGATCGATGCGGCTGTCAGTTTGTGCATCGGCATTAAAATTATTGAAAGTACCGTTGGTGGCCAGGCGGATGGGAGCCAGTTCATAGGCATCGCGTAATAAACCGGAATGGTTGATCAAGGTATAACTTTCATTGAATTGATCTACATTAAAATCTCCGGTAAGTATCAGCGGCATATTAGCAGGGAGTTCCCGCATTTTCTGCATCACCAGTTTGGCGCTTTCGGCACGGGCCTGTACGCCGATATGGTCCATGTGCAGGTTATAGAAATAAAAAACAAATCCGGTTTTTTTCTCCCGGAATTTACCCCAGGAGCAGATCCTTGGCAAAGCAGCATCCCATCCCTTGTTAGGCCGGTCGGTAATGGGAGAGAGCCAGAAATTGCCTTTTTCCAGCAGGTCAAATTTGTTGGTGTCATAAAAGATAGCTGCGTATTCTCCTTTCTGTTCTCCATCATCCCTGCCCACACCGGTATAGGCATAACCGGGCAGGTTTTGTTGCAGGGTTTCTAACTGGTGGTGCAGTCCTTCCTGTATACCAAAAATCTCCATGTTGTGGAAACGGATCAGGGATACGATCACAGGATAACGTTGTGCCCAGCCATTGCCGTTAACACTATCGCCGGTATTGGCATAGCGGATATTATAAGTGCCCACTACAAAATTTTGTGCGCTGACCCGGGAAGAGAACAAAAAGCATGACAATAAAATCAATAGCAGCAGCTTGTAAGAGACTGGTTTCATACAATGAATTGAAGTGTTGCGTAATAGGTTAAAGATATTTCTTCCTGTGAATGTTTGCTAAGATTTGGGTAGAATTTCACGAACAGATGGCTGAATAGACGAACAGATGAACAGACGAACAGACGAACAGATGAACCGATGAACAAGGAACAGATGAACGCAAAACATAGAACATAGAACAAAGAACACAGAACATAGAACACAGAATAGCTGATCCGCAAATAATTTATCAGTTTGCTGAACTATTCGGAATGGCAATTAATAGAAATCTATGGGATTGATTCCGGTTTTATTTTACGGAAACCGATGTTCATGGTCAGGATACCGGCAAAGAGCAAACAGGCTATTAGCAAAAGCGATTCGTTAATGTATGGGATACTCTGGTAGCTGAGTGCAGCGGTTCCCTGTAACATTAATGCACATTCGTTGATGATCACACCCGCCACAAACCAGCGGATGCCATTTACCAGCATTTTATTGACAGGTAGTTGCTGCAGGGCAACGGTATAGGCGATAAGGAAAATACTGAACATGCCGAGCAATACCAGGTGCAGATAACCGATCACAATTGGCCGGAACCCAAAAGCCAGCTGACTAAGAGACGGAATGGTAGAACCCAGTTGTAACAAAATCTTGATCGTGGTAGCCAGTGCTGCCAGTATCAGTAACCAGCTGATGTTTTTGGGGAAGATTTCCTGCAAAGTTGTTCTGTTCAGGTAACAAAGCCGGATAAATATCCACCAGCCTGCTGTTTGTGCCAGTGCAGCCATAATGACCAGTACATAAACAGATATATGCATCGGCAACCAAAGGGCCGACAAGAGATAGGCGGGGATACTGGCAAAGGCAAACAAGCGGAAAATGGTTTGTAATGTGGGCCTGAGTGCATTGAGATGTTCTATCCGGGCTGTCAGCAAACCCATGGCCGCAAAAAAGAACCAGCCATTATACTGAAAATGCAGAAAAAAATACACGGCGGCCAGGTACCAGTTCTGGTGAACAGTATGCGTGGCCATCATAAAGGCAAGTGCGAAAGCGCCCAGGGAAGAAAGCACATTTAACAGCAGTGCGGCTTTGAACCACTGGTGACTGATCCGGTTTTCTCTGAGGCGGTTCAGGTCTTTCCAGTAAACAATGGTGAAGATATAAGAGACAATAATGGATAAAGTAGAGAAGCTGATACTCCATCCTCCATACCCCTGTATCGGAAACCAGAGCAGCATACCGTACGCCGTAAGCAGGTTGGCCCATACTAAACCGCGGTATTTGCGGAACATGTCTACCCCGCTTTGGTGGGATAGGTACTGTATGAGAAAGACCATGAGGGTATGGGTAACCCATCCGGTGAATGCAAAGTGGGAATGGCCATGCAGCAGGTGTTTCTGGTCTATAAAAGGGAGAGAGAAAGCAATCTTATACCGAAGTATTACGCCGATGATAGAGACCAGTAATAAATTGATCAGGGAAACCTGTAACCACCTGGATAAAGAAGAACGCATACCTGTTCGTTTACCGGCAAAGGAACTGCAAACAAGGGTAAAGGGGTATGATTGTAATCATACTCAGCAGAACACTTTTCCCTTTTCGATCACCAGCTCACCTCTGTCGTGCATATGGCGCATGGCACGGATTACCGTTTCAACGCGTAAACCCGTCATATCAGCGATCTGCTGGCGGGTCAACTTCAGTTGGTTACATTCGGGGCAGAAATTTTTGTTTTCTGTTTTCAGGTAATTGATCAGTGCCGCAATCCGGGCTTCCGGTGCATATAATGCCAGTGATTTAATGAGCAGGAATTTAAAACGAACTCTTTTGGCGAGTAAACGGGTAAAGGAAAAATGAATTTCCGGGCTCTCTTTCAATAATTGTGTAAACGAACTGCGATGCAGGCGTATCAGTACGGAATTTTCTTCTGCAATGGCAGTGGCGGCATAAGGGCCTTCATCAAATAAAGGGATTTCCCCGAAACATTCGCCGGGGTCTATCAGGGTCTGAATATATTCATTGCCTTCTTCATCCACATTCACCCACCGCACAGTTCCACTGACCAGCTGATAATAGAAATGGCAGGGAGATCCTTCCTGAAAAATAATCTCACCGGCGGTTACTTTTTTATAAGCAGCCCCACAGGCAAGCAAAAGATCAATATCAATCATCATAAGTGGTGGTTTGTGTAGTTACCATCAAAACTATCCTTCCCCAATGCCTTTGTAGATGACCAGTATCATCTGAATATATGATTTTAATCAGGTTTTTACAAGAGTGATTTCTAACTGGTTGATTGTCAGTGTTTGTTTTGATGAGTTTGATCTTTTTTATCCGGTATGATTCAACGCATAAAATGGCGGTAAAAGCATGGGTAATCTTGTATATGCAATTATTCAATCAAAAAACTACGACCATGAAAAAAACGATTACAGCCATTATTGTTGTAGCGGCTATGTACGCATGCGGAAACCAGAATGGAACAGCTCCTGCGGATAATGCGGCAGCGGGGGAAGAAAAGAAAGAAGCCTCTACCAATCCTTCCTATGATCCTGAACGAGGAGAAGGTAAGTTCAAAACCGTAGAAGTTCCTGCAACCCTGGATGCGGCCCTGGCAGAGAAAGGAAACAAAGTATATGGCGTAAAGTGCAGCAGCTGTCATAAGTTAACCGAAGAGAAACTGGTTGGTCCCGGCTGGAAAGGGGTAACCACCCGTTTTACCGCTCCATGGATCATGAACTTCATCACCAATACCGACGAGATGCTGACCAAGGATCCCAAAGCACAGGCACAGCTGGAGATCTGTCTGGTACGTATGCCTAACCAGAACCTGAGTGATGATGATGCACGCAGCCTGTATGAGTTTATGCGTAAGAATGATGGCGTGAAATAAAATATCGTTACCTGTTACAACCACTGTTGTGTATCAACAAACCTTTAAACATATCAGCATGAAAAAGACAAATTATAATGCGATCGCCATGGCGTCCTTCGCATTATTGCTGGGGATGCTTTCCTGCAAACCCAAGAACGCCGGAAATGCCGTAAGTGCCGATGCCGCTACCAAAACATATGTGGCACCCGGCAAATATGATGAGTATTATAATTTTGTTTCTGGTGGTTTCAGCGGACAGATGGCTGTTTACGGATTGCCCAGTGGCCGCTTGTTACGCGTGATCCCTGCTTTTTCGGTTGATCCGGAAAAAGGATGGGGTTACAGCGAAGAAACCAAACCTATGCTGAACACTTCTCACGGTTTTGTTCCATGGGATGATTTTCACCACCCCGAACTGTCTCAGACCAATGGAGAGATCGATGGTCGCTGGGTATTCGGTAACGCCAATAATACTCCCCGCGTGGCCCGTATCGATTTGACTACCTTCCGTACGGCAGAGATCATTGAGTTACCCAATAGTGCCGGTAACCACTCTTCTCCCTTCATCACCGAAAATACCGAATACGTAGTGGCCGGTACCCGTTTCAGTGTGCCACCGGATAATGTAAACGGTGATATTCCGATTAATACCTACAAACAGAATTTTAAAGGTACCCTCAGTTTTATCAGTGTGGCGAAAGAAGATGGTAAGATGGACATCGCTTTCCAGATTCAGTGTCCGGGTGTGAACTTCGACCTGAGCCATGCCGGTAAAGGCAAATCACATGGCTGGTTTTTCTTCAGCTGTTATAATACCGAACAGGCCAATACCCTACTGGAAGTAAATGCTTCGCAGCGTGATAAAGACTTTATCATGGCCGTTAACTGGAAAAAAGCAGAAGAGTACCTCAAAGCCGGTAAAGGCAGAAAACAGTCTGTGAGATATGCCAGCAACCGCTGGGATGAAAAAACACATTCAGCCACTTCTACCATCAAAACTGAAGTGATTGTACTGGATTCGAAAGAACTGAAAGATATCTGTTACATGATCCCCTGTCCTAAATCTCCACACGGCTGCGACGTAGATCCAACCGGTGAATATATTGTAGGTAGTGGTAAACTGGCTGCGTTGATTCCTGTATTCAGTTTCGATAAAATGATCAAAGCCATTGCTGCCAAAGATTATGCCGGCGAATACGATGGTATTCCGGTGATCAAATACGAATCTGCTTTATACGGTGAAGTGAAAAAACCAGGCCTCGGACCTTTGCATACCGAGTTTGATGGTAAGGGTAATGCCTACACTTCTTTCTTTGTATCGAGCGAAGTGGTGAAATGGAATATCAAGGACCTGAAAGTGCTGGATCGTGTACCTACTTATTACTCTGTGGGTCACCTGTCAATTCCCGGTGGCGATACCAAAAAACCATCTGCTAAATACCTGGTTGCCTATAACAAGATCACCAAAGACCGTTTCCTGCCTACCGGACCGGAACTGGCACAAAGTGCACAGCTCTATGATATCAGTGGTGATAAGATGCAGCTGATCCTGGATTTCCCGACCATTGGTGAACCACACTATGCACAATCAGCTCCGGCAGACCTTATCCGGAAAAATTCTGTTAAGTTCTTTAAGATCGATGAGAACAAACATCCTTATGTATCCAAAGGAGAAAGTGAGTCTAAAGTGGTGCGTGAAGGAAACAAAGTACATGTGTATATGACAGCCATCCGTTCACACTTCTCCCCGGATAATATTGAAGGCATCAGGGTGGGAGATGAAGTGTTCTTCCATGTAACCAACCTGGAACAGGATTGGGACGTGCCACACGGCTTTGCCGTAAAAGGTGCTTCCAATGCGGAACTGCTGATCATGCCGGGCGAAACACAGACATTACGCTGGGCTCCTGAAAAACCAGGTATGTACCCGGTTTACTGTACCGATTTCTGTAGTGCTTTACACCAGGAAATGCAGGGTTATGTACGGGTATCGCCTGCAGGAAGTAATGTGCCGCTTACATTTAGTCTGGGAACCAACCAGCCCAAAGCGGAACCTGCTCCGGCGCCTAAGAAATAAATCATACATATCCGTAACAGGTATATTATCTGTTACGGATATTTTACCAGCCCGGAAACCCATTGCGGAAAATAGCAGATGCTGTTTCCGGGCTGTTTTTATGTGATAGTTGAATCTCACAAATTATTGCCATGAACAAGTTAAAAACATCATCCCGCTCATTGTTGATCCTGTGCGGGCTGGCTTTGCTGGTTGTATTGTTTGTACCCATGTGGCGGATAGACCTCGATGCACCGCAATACCCGGAAGGGTTGATGTTACAGATATATGCCCATAAACTGGCGGGTAACGTGGATATCATCAATGGACTGAACCATTATATCGGTATGAAAACACTGCATGCAGATGATTTCCCCGAGTTCAGGATCCTACCCGGCATCATTGTATTTTTCAGTTTACTGTCCTTTATCGTAGCCGTTGCAGGCAAAAGAAAATGGCTGAACCTGTTACTGACATTATTCATTTTATTTGGTGTGATTGCGATGATCGATTTCTGGAGATGGGAGTACCAATATGGTCATGACCTCAATCCTGATGCAGCCATCCGTATTCCCGGTATGGCTTACCAGCCTCCATTGATCGGATTTAAACAGCTACTGAATTTTGGCGCTTATTCCATACCCGATATCGGCGGATGGATCTTTGTTGGCGTAGGAGCCATTCTGCTGTTGCTGGTGATCCTGGAAACACGACGCGCCAAACTTTCCCGGAACCTTACCGGAGTTGCAGGCATGTTAGTACTGGTTGTTTCTATGACAAGCCTCACAGGTTGCAGTACCGCAACCGAAGCGATCCGTTACGGGAAAGACAATTGCTATTCCTGCAAAATGACCATTACTGATAACCGTTTTGGTGCCGAGCTGGTAACCAAAAAGGGAAAGACCTATAAGTTTGATGATGCGCATTGTATCTTATCCTTCCTGCACGCAGATGCAGTAGATAAAAAAGAGATTGCAGCCGTTTATTTCACCGATTTTACCGGCGACCATCAACTCGTAAATGCTACGGAAGCTTTTTTCCTGCAAAGCGAACTGTTCCAGAGTCCCATGAATGGAAATCTGGCTGCTTTTCGTGTGGAAGACAGTATGAAAAAAATGGAGATCCAATATACGGCTGCCCGGATTAACTGGGATCAACTCAACAAATGAAATACCTTCTTTTTATATTCTCTTTATGTGTTCTTGTAACCAATCTGCAGGCAACTACCCGGCAGGTTGGCAAAAACAAGGAATATGCAACCGTTACAGCTGCTATCAAAGCGGCTGATACAGGCGATACGGTGCTGGTGTTTGCGGGCCTGTACCGCGAAAAGAACCTTGTCATCGCCAAAAAAATTGTACTGAAAGGAACCGGATACCCGGTGCTTGACGGTGAAAAAAAATATGAAGTGATCTCCATCAAAGCCGATGGGGTAGTGGTGGAGGGATTCCGTGTTATACACTCCGGTGTATCCAGTATTGAAGATATGGGCGGCATTAAGATCTACGATAGCCGCGATGTAGTGATAAAGAATAATATCCTGGAAGATACTTTCTTTGGGATTTATGTACAATACGGCAAACATTGCATTATTGAGAATAACCGCATCACCGCTTATGCACAGGAAGAGCAGCAGAGTGGTAACGGTATTCATTGCTGGAAAAGCGACAGCCTGCAGATCATCGGTAATACGATAAGCGGCCAGAGGGATGGGATTTATTTTGAATTTGTGACCAACTCGGTAATCTGGCGCAATAGTTCTTTCCGCAATATCCGTTATGGTTTACACTTTATGTTTTCGCATAACGACGCTTATATCTCCAATCACTTTACACACAATGGGGCCGGTGTGGCGGTTATGTATTCGCATGGTGTTAAAATGTACAGTAATGTGTTTGAAGAAAACTGGGGTGATGCCGCTTATGGTTTGTTGTTGAAAGAGATATCAGACAGTTATATTGATGGTAACACTTTTATCAAAAACACCAGCGGTATTTATATGGAAGGTGCCAGCCGGATTCATATGCAGAAAAACCAGTTTCAGAACAATGGCTGGGGTATGAAAATACAGGCCAGTTGTATGGATATAGAAGTAACCAAAAATAATTTCATTGGTAATACATTTGATGTGGGTACCAACGGCTCATTGGTGCTGAACACTTTCAACAGTAATTACTGGGATAAATACGACGGGTATGATCTGAACAGAGATAAAGTGGGCGATGTGCCCTATCGTCCTGTAAGTATGTATTCAATGATCGTGGAGAAGAATCCGCCGGCTATGTTGCTGTTCCGGAGTTTTATTACTACCCTGTTAGACAAAACCGAAAAAGTATTGCCCAGCTTAACACCGGAGGGATTGAAGGATAGCCGTCCACAGATGAAAAGATTATTCTGATCAACCAACTGATTAAAGAACCTGATATGATCATAGCCAATAATGTTTCTAAACAATTCGGCAAACTGCAGGCACTGCAGAATGTATCGGTTACCTGTAACAAGGGCGAATGTATTGCATTGATCGGCCCCAACGGCAGCGGTAAAACCACGCTGATTAAAAGTATTCTGGGTATGGTGGTGCCTGATAGTGGCTTTATCACTTTTAATGGTAACAATATCCTGCATCACTGGCAGTACAGGAGCGAAATCGGATATATGCCCCAGATCGGCCGATACCCTGATAATATGCGGATCGTGGATGTATTGAATATGATGAAAGATATCCGCCAGCACAAAGGTGCTATTGATGAAGAGCTGATTGCCGCTTTTGGACTGGAGGAACTGAAGCAGAAACGGATGCGCACCCTCTCGGGTGGTACCCGCCAGAAAGTAAGTGCCTGCCTGGCATTTCTGTTTGATCCGCAGGTATTGATCTTGGATGAACCTACGGCCGGACTAGACCCGGTTTCGTCGGAGATCCTGAAAGAAAAAATTATCCGGGAAAAACAGAAAGGCAAACTGGTGCTCGTTACCTCGCACGTGCTGAGCGAGCTGGACGACCTGGTAACACAGGTTATTTATATGCAGGATGGAGAACTCCGCTTCCACAAAACCATTGAAGCGCTGCGTGAAGATACCGGTCAGGAAAAATTATCCAAAGCCATTGCGCATGTCATGTTAAATGCATCCACTTTATGAAAAAGATCATCAAATATGTAATGGCTGATATACTCCGGAACCGGATTGTACTGGTGTACCTGCTCTTTTTATTGGTGGCATCCTTCAGCGTGTTCAGTCTGGAAGATAACAGCAGTAAAGGTTTGCTGAGCCTGTTGAATATTATCCTGCTGATTGTACCACTGATCAGTATCATTTTCTCTACCATCTATGTATATAACAGCGCAGAGTTCATCGAACTGCTTGTAAGCCAGCCACTGAAACGAAAAAGCATCTGGATCAGTCTTTTTATTGGTTTGGCGGGTTCATTGTCCATCGCTTTTTTTATTGGGGTGGGTATTCCCGTGTTGCTGTATGAGGCCAATATGGTCGGGTTTCTGATGATCGGGGTGGGTATTCTGCTGAGTATCATTTTTGTGGCCATTGCCATGCTGGCCGCAGTAAAAACCCGCGACAAAGCCAAAGGAATTGGAGTGGCCATTCTGTTGTGGGTGTATTTTTCAATTCTGTTTGATGGGTTGGTATTATTTCTCCTGTTCCAGTTTGCCGATTATCCGCTGGAGAAAGCGATGGTGGGAGTGAGTGCCTTAAATCCCATTGATCTGTCCCGGATCCTCATTCTGCTGCAACTGGATGTATCTGCGATGATGGGGTATACAGGTGCTATCTTTAAAGATTTTTTTGGTACTAGTACCGGTATGCTGATCTCGCTGCTGGTGCTGTTAACCTGGGTAAGTCTGCCCGTTTGGTTATCGGTGCGCAATT
>DASWXD010000019.1:0-47323 GCA_036405675.1 Sediminibacterium sp. | reverse complement strand
AGAAAAAGAGGGGAAAGTAGTTGGGTAGATTATGTATTTGTATAGAAAACCAAATCCAACCGCGCCTTTGCGCCTTGGCGAGCAAATTTTCCCGCCAAGGCGCAAAGGCGCGGTAAGAAAGCAGCTCTCTTGTCCCCTCTTTTTCTCTTTAGCTCTTAGTGAAACAAAACATCCCGCACAGTAGCGTAATGGCTGATGGTACGGGATGTTTCACTAAGAGTGGATAAGAGAAAAAGAGTTTAAAAGAGATTATTCCTGTTCGCTCTCTGCCCTGTCGGCAATAAGTTGGGCAATGAGGCTGGTCCAACCGCTTTGGTGGCTGGCGCCGAGGCCCGTGCCACTATCGCCATGAAAATATTCGTAGAATAAAACCAGGTCCTTGTTCTCGGGCCTGCTGTAAAACCAGTTCTGGTTACCGTGCAGCTTGCGTTGGTTGTTGGCATCCAGTTCAAACAGGCTGGTTACCCGTTTGGATAATTCATTGGCGATCTGTTTCAGGTCCATGTACACACCCGAGCCCGTAGGGTATTCAATACTCAGCGATGCATCGTAAAACTCCCCGAACTTTTTAATGCTCTGTATAATGAGGTAGTTGATCGGCATCCACACCGGCCCGCGCCAGTTACTGTTACCGCCAAAAAAATCGGAAGTAGAATCACCCGGATCGTACTGGATGGAATACACATGCCCTTCAATGGTAACCGAGTAAGGATGTTTCTCGTGGTATTTGGATAAGGCACGGATACCGCCTTCGGATAAAAACTCTGTTTCGCTCAGTACGCGTTTTAACAGCGCAGTGAGTTTGTTTTTGGGAATGAGGGAGATCAGCATTTTATCTTCATCAGCAATCTCTTCGTTGGGCCAGAATTTTTTGTTTCGTTTGCGGTACTGCTCAAACCAGGTAATGCGTTTGGTAAAATCTTCCAGTTTGGTCAGCATTTTTTTCTCGATCACCGATACGGCAAACAGAGAAGTTAATCCCACGATGGATTGGATGCGTAACTGTATGGTAGTGTTATTGGGCAATCCGAGGGTATCGTAAAAGAACTGGTCTTCCTCGTTCCATAAACCCAGCTGGTTCAATGCCTCGGCAATCAGTACAAAGTGTTCAAAGAATTTAGTGGCGCTGTCTTCAAAAGCCTCATCTTCCATGGCTATCTCCAGCGCCATATCCATCAGGTTCAGCGCATACATGCCCATCCAGCTGGTACCATCGGCCTGCTCCAGCCGTGCTTCGCTGTGTAACTGCAGGCTGCGGTTAAATACACCAATATTATCCAGGCCAAGGAACCCTCCTTCAAACATATTATTACCATTGGGATCTTTCCGGTTGATCCACCAGGTAAAATTGATCATCAGTTTGTGAAATACTTTTTTCAGGAAATTGATATCGCCTGTACCGGTCTTGTTCTTCTCGATCTGGTACACCTGCAGCGCCGACCATGCCTGCACTGGTGGGTTCACATCGCTGAAGTTCCATTCGTAGGCGGGTAACTGTCCGTCGGGTTTCATGTACCATTCGCGCATCACCAGCAGGATCTGGTGTTTGGCAAATACCGGATCTACCATGGCCATGGGTACGCAATGAAAAGCGAGGTCCCAGGCGGCATACCAGGGATATTCCCATTTATCGGGCATGAGAATGATGTCCTGGTTTTTCAGGTGTTGCCAGTCGTGGTTGCGGCCCCTGCCCCGTTCATCGCTCACATGGGCAATACCATCAGGTTCGGAGAGCCAGCGCTCTACATCGTAATAATAATATTGTTTGCTCCAGAGCAAACCGGCCAATGACTGGCGCTGGATATTGTGCAGATCGGCGGGTAAATGCGGCGATAAAATTCGCTGGTAATAATCGTCGGTTTCTGTTTTGCGTTGCTGAAAAATATCCGTGAATGCATTTGTAAAAGGCGATTCCATCTGCACATCGCTTAAACGCAGGTACAGGGTTTCGGTAGCGCCTGCAGCAATCTGGTAGTTGTAAACCGGTGCAAACTTGGTACCCGTTTTTTTCTCATTGAGCGATTCTATGTTTTTACCGTGAATGATGGCATCGTGAAAAGCATCTTTTACAAAAATGGAGGCATTCTTTTTGCCAAAGAGTTTTTCGGTATTGGTTTCATTCTCGGTAAAAAAAGCGTTGTTGGTTTTGGGATAGTAAAAATAATAAGAGCCCAGGCGTTCGTGTTTGGCTTTTACCATATTAGCCTGGTCGGTGGCTTTGATCACCGGTTTTTTATCCAGTCCGCGCGATTGCCAGCGGTTAAAGAACCAGAGCGTAGGCAATACCGTAATGGGTGCAGCCACATTGGCGCGGTTGGTGATCTCGATGCGGATGCCGATATCTTTCTTGTTTACTTTGGCGTAAGTGATGAGTACATCAAAATATTCATTGTCCTGAAAAATGCCTGTGTCCAGAATTTCATATTCCGGCTCCAGTTTGCTGCGCTGTTTGTTTTTATTGATCAGCTCCTGGTAAGGGAAAGCCTGCTGCGGATACTTGTACAGCATCTGCATATAATAATGCGTGGGCAGGTTTTCGAGGTAATAGTAGAGTTCCTTTACATCTTCGCCGTGATTGCCCTCGTTATTGCCGAGACCAAATAATCTTTCTTTCAGGATGGTATCTTTCCCGTTCCACAACGATACGCAGAAACAGAGGTTGCCGAAAAAATCGGAAATGCCACCCAGTCCATCTTCGCCCCAGCGGTAAGCGCGGGCATGTGCATGGCTGAAGGGTACATAGTTCCAGGCATCACCGTTCTCGCTGTAGTCTTCGCGAACAGTGCCCCATTGTCTTTCGGATAAATACGGTCCCCATTGTTCTAAAGGAATTTTTTTGGTGCTGTTGGCCTTCAGTCTTTGCTCCTCTGCTGTCATGTGGCTAAATTAAAGAGGCTTGGCGGAATAAATCTGTCAATTTATGCAGATATACTTTTTATGTATAGGATAGCAGGGCTACTGATAGTTCCGGCAAGTATAAACAAACTGTTGTTCGCTTTTACTGCAGAACAGGTGCTGCTGGTTTAGCTGAAACACCACTGGCTTTCTACCGGGTGTATCCTGAATGGGGCCGTAGGATGCTGCACAGCATTTGATTTACCTGAATTCAACTGATAAAATACAGTTGTGAGCATGACAATTGTCATAAGCTGCTGCCGGATACCTGTCTAATTTTAAACTATAAAAATGACCGATATGACAAAAAAGAGTCCTGCAAAGAAATATGTCTATTTCTTTGGCGCCGGCAAGGCCGACGGAAACGAATCCATGAAGAACCTGTTAGGTGGTAAAGGAGCTAACCTGGCCGAAATGGCGGGTCATCCCAAACTCAGATTACCTGTGCCTCCCGGTTTTACCATTTCTACTGATGTGTGTACCTATTATTATGATCATAAACACACGTATCCCGCTATCCTGAAAACGCAGGTGAATACGGCACTGGCATCTATCGAAAAAATTACCGGAAAAAAATTCGGCGATCCGCAGAATCCGCTGCTCTTATCTGTACGCTCCGGTGCCCGCCGCAGTATGCCGGGTATGATGGATACGGTACTGGATATTGGTTTGAATGATATCACCATCGAAGGCCTGATCAAACAATCGGGCGATGCGCGTTTTGCCTATGATGCCTACAGAAGACTGGTGATGATGTATGCCGATGTGGTGATGGAAAAAGCCAGTGGCATTGAACCTAAAAACGGGAAAGGCATCCGCAAAGTGCTGGATGAAAAACTGGAAGCCATCAAACACAAACAAGGCTATACTTCTGATACAGAACTGACGGTTCCCGAACTGAAAGAGCTGGTGAAAGATTTTAAACTAACTGTGAAAAAAGTGCTCGGTAAACCATTCCCCGAAGAACCTCTGGAGCAATTATGGGGTGGTATTGGCGGCGTGTTTGGCAGCTGGAACGGTAAACGGGCCATTGAATACCGCCGCATTGAAAAGATCCCTGATGAGTGGGGTACCGCTGTAAATGTGCAGGCCATGGTATTTGGTAATATGGGTACCACCAGTGCCACCGGTGTGGCGTTTACCCGTAACCCCGGTACCGGCGAAAATAAATTTTATGGAGAGTACCTCGTAAATGCACAGGGAGAAGATGTGGTGGCCGGTATCAGAACACCCGCCCCCATTAACGCCTATTCTAAAAACGATCATAGCCGTAACCTGGATACCCTCGAGAAACTGATGCCCAAACTGTACAAAGAACTGGATCAGTACCAGCAGCGCCTGGAGAAACACTATAAGGATATGCAGGATATCGAGTTCACCATTGAAAAAGGAAAACTCTACATGCTGCAGTGCCGCGTAGGTAAACGCAATGGCGTAGCCGCCGTTCGCATGGCCACTGAAATGTATGCCTCCAAACTGATTGATATTAAAACAGCGATCATGCGGGTAGCACCCAATCAGCTGGTAGAACTGTTACTGCCCATGCTCGATCCCAAAGTGGAAGCCGTTACCAGACCCATTGCCAAAGGCTTGCCAGCCGGTCCGGGTGGTGCCAAGGGCCGTGTGGTATTCTCCTCAGCAGAAGCGGTAGAGTGGGCGCAGAAAGGAGAGAAAGTGATCCTGGTGCGCGAAGAAACTTCGCCCGAAGATGTGGATGGCATGCACAAATCGCAAGCCATTTTAACCACCAAGGGTGGTATGACTTCTCACGCGGCATTGGTAGCGCGCGGTTGGGGTAAATGCTGTATTGTAGGTTGCACAGATATAGAAATTCACAGCGAAACCAAAACCTTCAAAGCAAAAAACGGGGAGATCATCAAAGAAGGCGATGTGATTACGCTGAATGGTACCAAAGGATTGGTATACCAGGGAGATATTCCGTTGGTAGCGATAGACCTCAACAAAAACGTTTCTTACAAAAACCTGATGACCCTGGTGGATAAAACCAAACTGATGGGCGTACGTACCAATGCCGAAACACCAGAGGATGCGGCCCAGGCCATGGCTTTTGGTGCAGAAGGTATCGGATTGTTCAGAACAGAACACATGTTTTATGGCGAAGGCAGTGAGCAACCACTGTTCCTGCTGCGTAAAATGATCATGAGTAAAACAGAACCCGAAAGAAGAAAAGCACTGAATGAACTCTTTGTGTTTGTGAAAAAAGATATCAAAGACACCATGAAAGTGATGAAAGGCAATCCTGTAACCATCCGCCTGCTGGATCCGCCACTGCACGAGTTTGTACCGCATGATGTAGAGAAACTGCAGCAGCTGAGCAAAGAACTCGGTATCAGCATGAGCGTGTTGCGCAGAAGGGTACTGGCACTGCACGAGAACAACCCGATGCTGGGTCACCGCGGTGTTCGTTTGGGTGTGAGTTATCCTGAGATCACCGAAATGCAGATCCGCGCTATCCTGGAAGCTACTGCCGAGCTGATCAAATCAGGCAAAAAAGCCTTACCTGAAATTATGGTACCGGTTACCTGTACCGTGAATGAATTAACGCACCAGAAACTGATCGTTGACAGGGTGTACAAAGAAGTATGTGCCAAAATGAAAGTGAAAAGCATTCCGTATCTCTATGGTACCATGATCGAAATTCCGAGAGCTGCCCTGATGGCCGATAAGATGGCGATTGAAGCGGATTTCTTCAGCTTTGGTACCAATGACCTTACCCAGATGAGTTTCGGTTTTAGCCGGGATGATGTGGGTGGATTTTTGCCCAATTATATGGACCAGAAAATTTTACACGACGATCCTTTCCAGACCATTGACCAGGAAGGGGTGGGCGAACTGATCAAAGACGGAACAGAGCGGGGTCGTAAAACCAAACCTAAATTAAAAGTGGGTATCTGTGGTGAACATGGCGGTGATCCGGAGAGCGTAAAATTCTGCCATCGTATTGGTATGAACTATGTGAGCTGTTCTCCTTTCCGTGTGCCTATTGCACGGTTGGCAGCGGCACAGGCAGCCGTTACGTATGGAAAAGTAAAGGCGTAAGTGAGATTCGCCGGGTAGCAAAAAGGGAGCCGGGATGATTTCCGGCTCCCTGTTTTTGTGAACTGTTCTATCTGTGCCTTTGTGTGCAAATTTTTTCTCACACCAGGGCACAAAGGCACAGTTTTTATTTTTGGTATTTATCACCGTAAGGCGGGCGTATGGCCCAGCTCTGTTTATTGGAAGAACGGATCACCAGCCAGTAAAAGAAGAGCAGGGCAAGTGCAATCGTGAAAGCTCTGATCACCCAGAAAGGAAGGGAAGCGCTGAGGTCTACCAGAAAACCATCCTCTTTAAAATCGCCCATACCAAACAAAGCCGGTAAACGGTACCAATAATAACAGGATACACCCGCTGCCGCAAACAAACTACTCAGTTTTTTTTCGCTGCCGGGAACTACCAGCTCCGCAAAAATGGCATAGATAGATAAAGTGAGCAACATACCCATCAGCGGCATTTGGTATACACCGGGGAAAGCGTTGATGCCTGCTGTATACGCATGGTCCGGCACATGAAACCATCCCCAGATAAAACCGGGTAGTCCGCCAACAATGAGCCAGCCACTCAGTTTATGGTAGATGGTTTTCACAGAAGCGGAAGGATGGATATTGGGTGTTGAATCCGGACAGGGCACCACACAGTTCATGCATTTATCGCAATGTGCATTGGGGACAGTGAAGGCCACATTACTGCCATATAGTTTTTCAACAGGATGCACGGGACAAAGCCCGGAGCACCAGGCACTTTTCCATTCGTAGAAAAAACCGAGGGTAATACCTACGGTGCTAAGTGTTACAATGAGCAAACCTGTGGCAACACCATCTGTATTAAACACCGCATGGCGCAAGGGAACAATGGTATAGAGCAGCAGCACGCTCAGCAGATTCAGTTTCCCTGATTGTGTAGCAGTTAGTTTTTTCCTTTGTGAAAGTCCCCAATGGCAGGGTAGTAAATTGGTGGTGGCCAGTGGACAAACATTACGCCATACACCCGCGGCAAATACAAATAAGGCCGGTGCCACCGGGATCAGGATATGCCAGAACAGGAGCAAACCTATTTTTGGGAAGAGGAACAGACTCAGCAAAATACCCGCACCCACCAGCCATACCCCTGATTGGGCAAGTCGCCAGAAAAAAATAGTACGGGCAGAAAACAGGTTCGCCTTCGGGATGGTTACAAAAGGATCAGGCATGCGGTTAGCTTACAGGATAAATAAAACGGTATACGGCAGGCAAATTAGAATAAGCCTTTTTCACAAAAGATGATTTTGATCAGGTTGTTAAAATGGAGGAAACGACTATGCCGGCAGGTTTATCTGGAGATAGTTGATCCGGCTGAATCGTTGTTGCATAACCAGTCAAACCCTTCGTTTATCAGGTAATGGCCTGCTCAGAACAAGCGGTTTTCAGCCGTTCGTCCGGAATTTTAGCAAAATTTGCGGGATATTACTATTACTTTTGTCGGGTCTTAGTACATGAAAAAGCTTCTCGTCATCATATTAGCCCTTGTGCATCTGAGCGCCTCTGCAGGCGTTACCATGCATCTGCACTACTGTATGGGCAAGGCGGCGGGCTGGGGTTTCACCAGTAAAAAAGACAAGACCTGCGATAAATGCGGTATGGCCAAAACCAGTAAAAAAGGGAAGGGCTGCTGCAAAGACGAGCAGAAATTTGTCAAGAACACCATTGATGAGAAAGCCGCTACGCCAGCCTACCAGCTTACCCAGCTGGAAGCTGATGCGCTTCCGGTATCTGTATTCCAGACATCTGTGATCAATCTTTCTTCTGTAACAGAAGAAAATCCTACCAGTAATGCTCCTCCAGACAGGGGCCTGGCGGTTTACCTGCGTAACCGCGTTATCCGTATTTAATTTCTTTCCTGTTTGATGCGCCGGGCAATCATTGCCGGGCTTTGGGCGTTTCTATCACGGCCCCGTTCCCGTATTTATCTATCATCTATAAAACCACCACCATGAAAAAGATCAAAATGCTGTTGATGGCAGCTTTCACCATCGTAGCCGTAACTGTATCTGCACAGGACAATAAACACTATGTATGCCCCATGCATGCCGATGTTACCAGCGATAAACCCGCCAAATGTTCCAAATGCGGTATGAACCTGAAAGAAACCAAAAAAGAAGCAGCCTATGTATGCCCCATGCATGCCGATGTTACCAGCGATAAACCCGGTAAATGCTCCAAATGCGGTATGAACCTGAAAGAGAATAAAAAAGCAGTGGCTGCTTCTTATGTATGCCCCATGCACGCAGATGTTACCAGCGATAAACCCGGTAAATGTTCTAAATGCGGTATGGCATTAAAAGAGAAAAAAGGATAAAGCAGCATTTATACTAACCGGAAAATTACCGTCATGGTTCAACAATTAATCGGACTGGCCCTACGCAACAGGCTGATCGTGCTGCTGGCAGCAGCGGGTCTGTTTGGCTGGGGGATCTATTCCGTCAGACAGAATCCTATCGATGCTATTCCCGACCTCAGCGAAAACCAGGTGATCGTTTTTACTGAGTGGATGGGCCGCAGTCCGCAGGTGATCGAAGACCAGGTTACTTACCCCCTGGTGAGTAACCTGCAGGGCATACCCAAGATCAAAAATATACGGGGCTCTTCCATGTTCGGGATGAGTTTTGTGTATGTGATCTTCGAAGACAATGTAGATATCTACTGGGCCCGCACAAGGGTACTGGAACGACTGAATTTTGCGCAGCGTTTGCTGCCGCAGGGGGTAACACCTTCGTTGGGTCCGGATGGTACGGGCGTGGGTCATATCTACTGGTATCACCTGGATGCACCCAAGATGGATCAGGGCGAACAGCGGGCTTTGCAGGACTGGTACGTAAAGTTTGCCCTGCAAACCGTACCGGGTGTAGCAGAAGTGGCTTCTTTCGGCGGATTTGAAAAGCAGTACCAGCTGGTGATTGATCCGGTAAAGCTGCAGTACTACAATATCTCCCTGATGGATGTGATGAACAAAGTAAAAGCCAATAACAATGATGTGGGTGGCCGCAAGTTTGAACTGGCCGATATGGCTTATATCATCCGTGGCCTCGGTTATATCAAAAACAAGGAAGATATAGAGAACATAGCGCTGGGTAATTACAATGGTATACCGGTAAGGGTGCGCGATATCGGCTCTGTACAAATGGGCGGCGATCTGCGCCTGGGCATTTTTGATATGGATGGCAAAGGCGAAGTGGTGGGTGGCATTGTAGTGATGCGTTACAACGAGAATGCCGACAAAGTGATTAAAGCGGTAAAAGCCAAAATGAAAGAAGTAGAAAAGGGTTTACCGGAGGGAGTAAGTTTTAAAACCTCTTACGACAGAAGCACGCTGATCGAAGAAGCCGTTGCATCCGTAAAAGGAACCCTGATCGAAGAAATGATCGCCGTATCACTGATTGTGATCATCTTTCTCTTTCACTGGCGCAGTGCACTTATCATTCTGATCCAGCTACCGATTTCTGTAGCATTGGGTTTTATCCTGTTGCAGGCATTTGGTATCAGTTCCAATATCATGTCGCTCACCGGTATCGCACTGGCGATCGGAGTAGTGGTAGATGATGGGATCGTGATGGTAGAAAATGCTTACCGCCATATCAGCGAAGCGCAGGCAGCAAAAAGGCAGTCATCAAATAATGTAAACTCATGACAAACTGGTTCAAACGAAATAAAGATCCGCTCAGTTCTGAAGAAAGGATGGCCATCATTGCCAGATCTTCCAAACAGGTGGGTCCGGGTGTATTCTACTCAACGATCATTGTGATCGCTTCTTTTCTTCCGGTGTTTTTGTTAACGGGCATGGAAGGAAAACTGTTTCATCCGCTGGCATGGACGAAAACCTTTATCCTGCTGGTAGATGCTTTTCTCGCCATTACGCTTACGCCGGTATTGATTTCTTTTTTTCTGAAAGGAAACCTGAAACCCGAATCGGCCAATCCGATCACCAGAACACTCGAGAAGATCTATACCCCCATTCTCGCCTGGTGTTTGCGCTGGCGTAAAACCCTGTTGTTCGCCAACCTGGTGGCATTGGCAGTAGGGGTGGTGATGATGACCCGCATGGGTTCTGAGTTTATGCCGCCGCTGGATGAAGGCTCATTGCTCTTCATGCCGGTAACCTTACCCGATGTATCTAACTCAGAAGCCAAACGCCTCTTGCAGGTGCAGGATAAATTAATCACCACTGTTCCCGAGGTATCGCATGTGTTGGGTAAAGCAGGCCGGGCCAATACGGCTACAGATAATTCACCGGTGAGCATGATCGAAACCATCATCCTGCTGAAACCCAAACAGGAATGGCGCAAAGGAATCACCAAAGATGATATCATCAACGAGCTGAATGCCAAAATGCAGATCCCGGGAGTTACCAATGGATGGACACAGCCCATCATTAACCGCATCAACATGCTCTCTACCGGGATCCGTACCGATGTGGGCCTGAAAGTATATGGTCAGCAGTTAGATAGTATCTACGCTTTTGCACAAACCATCAAAAAACAACTGGAAGGAATCGATGGCATCAAAGACCTCTATGTAGAACCCATTACCGGTGGTAAATACATTGATGTAACGGTGAAGCGCGAAGAAATCGGCCGCTATGGGTTGAGTGTGGATGATGTGAACACCGTTGTAGAAAGCGCATTGGGTGGTATGAAGCTGACCACTACCATTGAGGGCCGGCAACGCTTTTCGGTAAATGCCCGCTACGGACAGGATTTCCGGAATAACCTGCAGGCATTGAAACGGTTGCCGGTACAGACCATGAGTTTTGGTCCGGTGCCATTGGAAGCCGTGGCGCAGATCGGGTTCAGTGATGGTCCGCCGATGATCAATTCTGAGAACGCGTTGCTGCGCGGAACCGTGTTGTTCAATGTACGCGAAAGAGACCTGGGTAGTACGGTTACCGAAGCACAGAAAAAATTAGACCAACTGATGATCAAATTACCCAAGGGTTATTTCCTCGAATGGAGTGGCCAGTGGGAGAACCAGATCCGCGCCAACAGAACACTTACGCTGATCATGCCCATCGTGATCCTGATCATCTTCCTGGTATTGTATGCCACTTACCGTTCTTTCAAAGAAGCCATGGTTACCATGATCACGGTACCCTTTGCCCTGATCGGTGGTGTATTCATGGTGTATTACTATGGCGTGAATTTATCGGTAGCGGTAGCAGTGGGTTTTATTGCCTTGTTTGGGATGGCCATCGAAACAGCCATGCTGATGACGATCTATCTGAACGAAGCCATGCAGAACATGGTGGCCAAACATGGCAACGACCGTACCACCCTCACACCGGCCATCATCCGCGAATTTGTGATTGAGGGATCTGCTAAAAGATTACGGCCCAAACTGATGACAGTATCGGTGGGTCTGTTCGGACTGATCCCCATTCTCTGGGCAAACGGTGTGGGCAGCGATATTATGCGACCCATTACCATACCCCTGATCGGTGGAACCATCAGCTCTACGATTTATGTACTGCTGATCACACCCGTGATCTTTGAAATGATAAAAGAAAGAGAATTAAAACGTAAAGGCAAAATTGAATTGATCGATGTTACAGAATAAATCCATACTCGCAGCGTTTGCACTGCTGCTGGCACTGAACAGCCAGGCGCAAACGATGAAGCTGGATGCTGTTATTGACAGTATCACCGCTTCGCACCCGGTTATAAAAATGTACGATCATGAGATCCGTTCCATGGACGAAGCCGCCAAAGGTGCCAGAAGCTGGATGGCACCACAGCTGGGCTTTGGACAGTTTATGACGCCCTACGATGCACGTTTATGGCATAGAGACGGCGATATACCGGGAATGGGATTTGTGATGCTTTCGGGCGAACAGATGATCTCGAATAAGAAAAAACTGGACGCGGACGAACGTTACATGAAAGCAATGTCTTCTGTTGAGAAAGAGAAGAAAAATGCTACGCTCAACGAACTCGTAAATGATGCCAAACAATTGTATTATGAATGGGTGGTACTGAAAAAGAAAATCAGCATTCTTACGCAGAATGAAAAGCTGTTGAATTTTATTATCAAGAACGCCGAGATCAGGTATAAGAACGGATTGGAAAAAATCAATGCCTATTACAAGGCCAAAGCCGCCATCGGAACTATTCAGAATATGCAGCTGATGTACGAAAGTGATATCCGTGAAAAACGGATCAGGATCAATGCGCTGATGGGAAGGAATGCCATGGTTGCCTTTGAGGTGGATACAACGATCCGGCTGGCCGATTACCATACGATCGTATTTGACAGCACCCTTTTTTATAACCAGCGCAGCGATCTGAAAGCCATCGATAAGGATATTAACCTTTCCTACCTGAAACAGGAAACAGAAAAACAGAGTCTTCGTCCGCAGTTCGGCGTTCGTTTCGATAATATGATCGGCTTTGGCGGCCAGCCCATGCAATATACCCTGATGGGCATGGTTAAGATCCCGATGGCCAAATGGTCTTCGAAAATGAACCGGGCCAATATAGAAAGTCTGAAATGGAAAGCCAATGCGATGCAGGCACAAAAAGAAATGCTGGTGAACGAATACAGTGGCATGGCCTATGGTATGCGGAATGAATTGGATACCCGCAAAGAGCAACTGGCATTATATGAGGAAAAGATCATGCCGGCGCTCAGGAATAATTTTAAAACCATTCAACTGGCATACGAGCAGAATACCGAGGAACTGTTCATGCTGTTCGATGCCTGGGAATCATTATACATGAAAGAACTGGAATACACAGAGCTGCTGAACCAGGTGCTTAAACTGCAGGTAACCCTAGACCGGATCCTGGAAAAGCGATAAACAACTTATTCAATGCATAGAAGACATTTTATAAAATTAACTTCATTGGGTTCGGGTGCCCTGTTAACGGGCGGAGCCGCAACGGCATTCCTGGCGGGCTGTAAAAAAGACTATCGGATGGGTTTGCAAACCAGACCTGTACCGGTTACAGAAGCCGCTTTTACCAATCCGCTCGTTTATCCTGCACAGGCCGGAGCAACCCAAACGCTTACGGCACAGGCAACAACGGCCAATGTAAAAGGGAATACGATCCCTGTACTGGGTTACCAGCCCAACCGCATGCTGGGTCCCACTTTCCGGGTAAACAGGGGCGACAATGTATCGATTCAACTACAGAACAGGCTGGCCGAACATACCAATATTCACTGGCATGGATTGGTGGTACCTCCCCTGATGGATGGTCACCCGGATCAACTGGCCGAAGCAGGTGGCAGTTTTTCCTACCAGTTCACTATCAATCAGCGTGCAGGTATGAGCTGGTACCACCCGCATCCGCATGGTATGACGGGTAAACAGGTGTTCCAGGGACTGGCGGGTGTCTTTATCATCCATGATGCGGAAGAAGCGGCGTTGAACCTGCCTTCGGGGCAATATGAATTACCATTGGTGCTGCAGGACAAACGGATTACAACAACAGGTATTCCTTATGATCCATCGATGAAGGAAGTAATGGCCGGTTATATGGGAGAATCTGTTTTGGTGAATGGTGTGCACGCGCCTTTTGCAGAAGTGGCTACCCGTTATTACCGTTTACGTATCCTGAACGGATCCAATGCAAGGATCTATAACCTGGCACTGAGTAATAATGAAGATCTCATAATCATCGGTAATGACGGAGGCTTATTAAAAGCACCGGCTCTGGTAAAAGAGATCCTGCTGGCACCGGGCGAAAGACTGGATGTGCTGGTGAATTTCAAAAATGCAGCGGTTGGTACAACGGTTAACCTGATCAGTAAAGAATTCAGCAATGCAGGAGATGCCCAGGGCAAACAGGCGTTTCAGATCATGCAGTTCAAAATCACAACACCCGCTACCGATGCATTCACGGTTCCGGCCGTTTTATCTGTGATACCGGATCTACAGGCTTCGGCTGCTATGCCTGTACGGGTATTCGAAATTTCCAATGCAATGGAACACCACGGGGTACCTATGAACAATGGTATGCGTATGCGGCATCGCATCAATGGTAACCTCTACGATGGTAACAGGATTGATATATCGGTTGCCAGGAATACACAGGAAGTATGGGTTTTTGATAACAGTAAAGGAGATGAACCACACCCCATGCACCTGCACGGTGTTTTTTTCCAGGTACTGAAACGCACAGGTGGAAGAAGCGGTGTGCTGCCTTCAGAAAAGGGATGGAAAGACACGGTGTTGGTGATGCCGGGCGAAGTGGTTCATATCATTGTGCCCTTTGGTGCTGTTACGGGCAGGTTTGTATTTCACTGCCATAACCTGGAACATGAAGATGATGGAATGATGTTACAATATCAATTGACATAAGAAACCGACAATATGAAGCGAATCTGTTTATATATTTTATTATTTGTGACGATGGGTTTTGTTGCCTGTAAAAACAACAGCGATACCCATACAGGACATATGATGCAGGATACTGCCAAACAATACACCTGCCCCATGCCCCAGGATTCTGTGTTCAGCGATAAACCGGGTGTTTGTCCGAAATGCGGAATGGAGCTGGTGCAGGTAAAGGAAACCGATCATGCACATGCCAAAGAAACAAAACCCATGTATACCTGTCCCATGCCCCAGGATTCTGTGTTCAGCGACAAACCGGGTGATTGTCCGAAATGCGGGATGGCATTGGTGAAAACGGAAACAGTAGCAACCGCTCATGACCACGAACATACAGGAGATGTATATACCTGCCCCATGCATCCGGATGTGAAATCAGATAAACCCGGCTCCTGCCCGATCTGTGGTATGAACCTGGTGAAAAAAGAAGCAACGGGTAATAAACAGGAAGTAGTTGAGCTGGATGCACTATTAAAACCTACGAACGAATTTGTGGTATCCTCTCTTCCGGTAACGGTTATGCGGCAAAAGCAGGAGCAGATCGAAATAAAAGCATTGGGCACCATTGCCTATGATACCCGGATGGTAGGAACGATTTCCTCCCGCGTCAGCGGCCGCATAGAAAAACTCTATGTGCGTTACCGTTTTCAGAAGATCAGGAAAGGCGAACGCATCATGGATATTTATAGTCCGGAACTGTTAACGGCCCAGCAGAACCTGTTGTTCCTCCTTAAAAATGATCCTGCCAATAAAAATTTTATTGCAGCCGCGAAAGAAAAACTGCTGTTGCTGGGCATGGATGCGAGGCAACTGGAACAGGTGATACAAAAGGGACAGGCCGCGCTTACCATAGCCGTGTACAGCCAGTACAGTGGTCATATACACGAAGCAGGTAATGCCGGTAATATGGTGCCTGAGCCGGGTGCCATGAAAGATATTTCCCTGATCACAGAAGAACTCTCTTTGAAAGAGGGGATGTATGTACAGAAAGGGAAATCCATGTTCACAGTTTACGATCCCTCGCGTGTTTGGGCACTGTTGAATATTTATGGAGAAAACCAGGGATTGGTAAAAACAGGCTCATCCGTTACCCTTGTTCCCGAAACACAGCCGGGAAAAATGATCAGTGCAAGGGTAGATTACCTGGAACCATTTTTCCGCAAAGGCAGTAAAACCTTATCGGCACGCGTGTATTTGAATAATGCCGACAGAAAAATTCCGGTGGGCAGCCAGGTAACGGCCACCATCTATAGCAATACCCGTCAGGCGTATTGGTTGCCGAAGGAGGCCGTGCTTTCATTGGGACTGGACAGGGTGGTATTTGAAAAAGTAAAGGGTGGTTTCAAAGCGCATAAGATCAGTATCGGTATCGTACATAACGAACATATACAGGTGCTGAGTGGATTAACTACCCGTGATTCTGTAGCGGCCAATGCACAATATTTAATGGATAGCGAAAGCTTTATCAAAATAAAAAACTAAGTATGCAAAAGTTACTGTTCTTCCTGCTGGTATTACTGATTGCTGCGGGGTGTAAAAGCAAAACCACTAGCGCTGCGGCTGACCCTGATATCTACTATACCTGTTCGATGGATCCCCAGGTAAAGGAGCACAAACCAGGCAAGTGCCCGATCTGTAAAATGGAACTCACGCCCGTAAAAAAAATGAACAACGCAACGGAGGAAATTGAGTTGAGCGAACAGCAAGTGCAGTTGGGTAATATTCATGCAGATACCATCCGCAACGGAACCATTGGCGACAAACTGGTACTGACCGCCACGTTGAATTTTGATCAGTTAAAAACGAGTTCCATAAGTGCCAGGATCATGGGCAGGGTAGAAAAACTGTTCTATAAAAACGTGGGCGATCAGGTGCCCAAAGGTGCGCCTTTGTACGAGCTGTACAGTGAGGAACTGAATAATGCCAAACAGGAATACCTGCTGGCCCTTGAACGTAAAAAAGTTTTTGCCAACGAAACCATCATGAATTTTGATCAGTTGCTGCAGAGTGCCCGTAACAAACTATTGTTATGGGGGATGTCTGACAAACAGATCCAGGAACTGGCGCGTGCCGGGAAAGCCACGCCGCGCACTACGTTTTATAGTCCGGCATCGGGAACCATTACCAGTCTTGAGATCCGCGAGGGCGATTATGTGATGGAGGGAACCGCCATGCTGAAACTGGCCGATCTCTCCAGCCTCTGGGCCGAAGCACAGGTATATACTTCGCAGATGGCTTCGATAGACAGGAATAGTGTGGCTTCGGTACAGTTACCGGATTTTGACGGACTCGAAATCAAAGGCACCATCAGTTTTGTGAATCCCGAGATCAACCCCGATACACGCATAAACCTGATACGGGTGGCCATACCCAATAACGGTCAACGGTTACAACCGGGTATGTCTGCTTATGTGGTACTGAAAAGTGCCCCGCACAAAACATTAACGCTGCCTATGGATGCTGTGATCAGGGATGGTAATGGCGCAAGGGTATGGGTACAGACCGGGAAGAAAACCTTTAAACCCATGATGGTGGAGACCGGTGTAGAAACCGACGACAGGATCGAGATCAAGACCGGTTTACATTCGGGCGATGTGGTAGTGATCTCCGGGGCCTACCTCATTAACAGCGAATACATTTTTAAAAGAGGAACGGATGCCATGGCTGGACATGATATGAGTAAGATGTAAAACTTCTCACTCATTGTTGTCTCGTGAAAACAGCTACGTTACTCTGTGTAACTCCTCCTCTCTGTGCTCTCTGTGTTGAAAAAAACTATGCTACTTTACGGAATGACGTATATCTTTTTTAACACAGAGCTCTCAGAGGAACAGAGATTCACAGAGATGTTTTACGGGTGATAGTGTTTTCTCAATAAGCACCTGTCCAGGAAAAATGTTCCCTGATGATAGCTGTCTTATGCTTTTGCAGGTATTGCAGATACGCATGGGCCACTGCCGACAGCTGCTTTTTCTGCAGCCAGATGATCCGCCATTGCGAGTGAAGCGGGAATCCTTTTACGGGAATTACTTTCACATCTTTCTGTTTCAGTTCGTTCTTCAGACTGAGTATGGATAAAACGGAATAACCCAGTCCGGCAACCACTGCCTGTTTCACCGCTTCGGTAGAAGTGAGCGAGAGGCTGATCTTGGGACGGATATGTGCTTGGTGAAAATACTGCTGCATAACAAAGCGGGTGCCCGATCCTTCCTCACGGAAAATCAGTGGCAGTTCCTTAAACAGACTCGAATCTTTTTTTCCTTTGATTGCAAGACTGTCTTTGCCCGGTCCGAATAAATACAGTTTGTTCTGCATCAGGATCTCTTCATGAATAGCGAGATGGGTAGGGATCACAGATACCAGCGAAAAATCCACTTCGTTCTGTTCCAGGCTGCCGATCACTTTTCGTTTATTGGCCACATCCATTTCCAGATCAATGCCCGGGTTCTCTTTCAGAAAATCGCGCAAAAAATAAGGCATCACATATTTACCGGTAGAGACTACGGAGATGCGCAGTTTACCAGACAATACTCCTTTGTAATTCTGCGAGTGATAGTGAATGGTTTCTATCTCTGATAATACCCGCTGTGCAATGCGGTATAACTCCATTCCAAAATCGGTGATGTAGATCTTGCGTCCGATGGTTTCTGTTAAAGGAATGTCAAATTGGTCCTGCAGTTTTTTTAACTGTATCGAAGCGGCCGGTTGTGTCATGTTCAGTTCTTCTGCGGCTTTGGTAATACTCAGCTTTTCTGCGATCACGGTAAAAACACGTAGCTGGTGCAGGGTATAGTTCATAAGAAATGTTTATGATTAGGATAGTAAATATAAATAAAAGAATATAGATGAACCCCCTCATTTTTGCAGCATGAAAACAAATCAGACAACCGCTGTTACCATTGCCAGAGGTGATGGTATTGGCCCGGAGATCATGGATGCCACCCTCCGGATAATAGAAGCTGCCGGTGCGCAACTGAACATTGAAGAAATTGAAATCGGGGAAAAAGTATACCTGCAGGGTAATTCGGCCGGTATCCAGCCCCAGGCCTGGGAATCGCTTCGCCGTACCAGGGTATTCCTGAAAGCGCCTATTACAACACCGCAGGGAGGTGGTTTTAAAAGCCTGAATGTAACCACCCGGAAAGTACTGGGCCTGTTTGCCAATATCCGTCCCTGTGTGTCTTACCATCCGTTTGTTAAAACCAAACATCCCAAAATGGATGTAGTGATCATCCGGGAAAACGAAGAAGACCTGTATGCAGGCATCGAACACCAGCAAACGGATGAAGTAGTGCAGTGTCTGAAGTTGATCTCCCGTCCGGGTACAGAAAAAATTATCCGTTACGCTTTTGAGTATGCCAAAGCCTATAACCGGAAAAAGGTAACCTGTTTTACCAAGGATAATATCATGAAAATGACCGATGGTCTTTTTCACAAAGTGTTTGAAGAAGTGGGACAGGAATATCCCGATATCGAAAAAGAGCACTGGATCGTGGATATCGGTGCAGCCAAGCTGGCCGATACGCCGGAGAATTTTGATGTGATCGTGATGCCCAATCTGTATGGAGATATTCTCAGCGATGTAGCGGCACAGATCACAGGTTCGGTGGGTTTGGCGGGCAGTGCCAATATCGGCGAAGGTTTTGCCATGTTCGAAGCCATTCATGGTTCGGCACCACGGCTGGCAGGGATGAACCAGGCCAATCCATCCGGACTTTTGCTGGGGGCCATCCAGATGCTGGTGCATATTGGTCAGCAGGATGTGGCCGAAACCGTTCAGAACGCCTGGCTGAAAACACTGGAAGATGGTGTACATACGGCGGATATCTATAAAGAAGGGGTATCGAAGATCAAAACCGGCACCCGCGAGTTTGCAGATGCGGTGATTGAAAGACTGGGGCAAAAACCTTCCACCTTACAGCCCGTTGCTTTTACCCGTGAAGCGGCGCAATTCAAGATCAGCTATACACCCAAAGCGCCTGCTAAAAAAGAACTGGTGGGGGTAGATATTTTTCTCCAGTTCAGCGAGCGCAATGCCAACCTGCTGGCTGCCAAACTGCAGGAGGCGGCAAAAGGTCAGCTGCAATTATCGATGATCACCAACCGGGGTACCAAAGTATGGCCCGATGGTTTTCCGGAAACCTTCTGTACCGACCATTGGCGCTGCCGCTTTAAACCCGTTAACGGCGAAACCCTGGAGTATGCAGCGGTACTGGATACTTTGCAGGCGGTGAATGGTAAAGGACTGGATATCATTAAAACCGAAAACCTCTACACATTTGATGGGGTAGCGGGTTATACAGCTGCACAGGGACAATAACACCGGTATCAGCATAGCTTAATTTATCAATTAACCACTAAACAAAACCTATGGAACTGGAATTAATCAGCGGCCGCTTTCCTCTAAAAGATGCCGAACAGATACTGACGGATATTTTTCATGTAAAGATTGATTACCACCACCGGAAAATCAATATGCATTATATGTCTGAAGAGAATATCCAGCACGCAGAAAAAAGGATAGTAGCACTGGAAGAAACGCTGCGCAATATTTTACGACGGATCCGGGAGAGCGGAAAAGAGATGATAGACGTACATGCCCATGTAGAATTAAGTCTCGCCGCCCCTCTGACCCAATAAATGTTTAATAAAGTGCCGTTTTAACAAACATTTTTTCAAACGCTCTGTTATTATTGCACTTAACGGCTTTTCTGCCCGAAAAACCGTGAAAGGAAAATAACCAGATTATGGCCTCTTCCCGATACCGGACTGCCGGTGAAGTATTCCGTTCCTTCCTGTCCATGTTGCACCTGGACAGGAAGGACATCAGTGCGATTTATATATTTGCCATCCTTGCCGGACTGGTGCAATTGTCGCTGCCGCTCGGCATCCAGACCATTATCAGTTTTGTGATGGCGGGTTCGCTGTCTACTTCTATTGTGGTATTGATTGTATTGGTAGTAGTGGGTACTTTTCTGAATGGATTGTTACAGGTTCGCCAGCTGCAGCTGATCGAAAAACTGAAACAGAAAATCTTTCTGCGTTACTCGCTGGCGTTTGCGGCAAAACTTCCCCGGGTGAATGTAGAAAAGTTAGACAGTTATCATTTGCCGGAGCTGGTGAACCGTTTTTTTGAGATTCCTTCTCTGCAAAAAGGGATTGAGAAAATTTTACTCGATATTCCGACGGCGATTATCCAGATTTTACTGGGTCTTTTGCTCCTGTCTTTTTACCATCCCGTATTTATCGGTTTTGGTGCTGTGCTGCTGGTGATCATTATTCTGATCCTGCGTTTTACTGCGCAACCGGGGTTCAGTGCTTCACTCGAAGCCAGCGATTATAAATACCGGGTAGCGGCTTGGCTGGAAGAGATGGCTCGTATGATCAAATCTTTCAAGTACGCCCGCAACAGTACCATCCCCGTGCAAAACACGGATGAACTGACAGCCGGTTACCTCGAAGCACGAACCCGTTATTTTAAATTGTTGCTGGTGCAGGCATGGAGTTTTATCGGGTTCAAAACCCTGATCACTGCGGCCATGCTGGTGGTGGGTGCTACTTTACTTGTAGATCAGCAGATCAATATCGGACAGTTCATTGCGGCTGATATCGTGATTCTTTCCATCATCGCCTCCATAGAAAAACTGATCGGTAACCTGGATAAGATCTATGATAGTTTTACGTCTATTGAAAAGATGAGCATTATCACAGAAGCGGATACGGAAAAAGAAGGGCATTTATTATTACCCGCTTCAGCAAGAGGTGTCAGTATTGGTTTTGAAGAAGTCAGTTTTGGTTATCCTGGTTCCGAAAAAGTATTGGCTAATGCCAGTTTTTATGTATCCGCCGGACAGGTAGTCCTGGTTAGCGGTGCTTCCGGTTCGGGTAAGTCGAGTCTGTTGCGTTTACTGACGGGTGCTTACCAGCATTTTGAAGGTAATGTATTGATTGATGGTTTGCCGATCGGAAATTACCAGTTGGATTCGCTTCGCTCACAAACGGGTGTATTGCTGAACCAGCAGGATATTTTCCGGGGTACACTGATTGATAATATTACGATGGGGGATACCACGATTGCTGCATCGGAAATCTTGCACCTGGCAGAAAAAACAGGGCTGGCCGATTTTATCCGATCGAATAAACAGGGCTTTGATACCATGCTGGATCCGCTGGGTAAACGGTTACCACAGGGTATCAGACAGCATATCCTGCTTACCCGGGCTTTGTTAGGTAAGAGTCGTTTGCTGCTGCTGGAAGAACCCTTTCTGCACCTGAGTGCCGGACAGAAGCAGGCAGTGATGGAATACCTGAAAAAAGAGAAACAATGCACTGTGCTCATTATTTCTGAGCGGGAAGAACAATTATCGGCATATGATAAAGTATTGAAAATACAAAACGGGCAGGTGACCAGCTAAAGCATACCCATGGATCGTTACTATAAAATAGATGTGGAGGAGCAGGCGGCCGAGGGTCGTCTGACTTCTTTTGGCAAAGTGTACCATGTGCAAAAAACCAGCCAGGTAAAAAAATGGTTATGGGGTATTCTGTTACTGGTATTGGTGGTGCTCTGGTTGCCCTGGACACAGAATATCCGTGCCAAAGGATCGGTTACCACTTTGCGCCAGGAACAAAGACCACAGGAGCTGAATACCATTATTGCCGGCCGGGTACTTAAATGGTATGTAAAAGAAGGAGATTATGTGAAAGAAGGCGATACCCTGTTGCAACTGGGAGAAGTAAAGATCGAATACCTGGATCCGCAATTGCTGAACCGTACACAGGAGCAGATCAATGCCAAGCAGAACAGCATGGAAAACTACCGTAACAAAGCGGTCACAGCTGAATCGCAGGTGAGGGCTTTGATGGAGGGTAAGGAACTGAAGCTCCGCTCCATCGATAATAAACTGGGACAGCAGCAACTGAAAATCATCAGCGACAGTACCGATCTGATAGCGGTAAACAATGAACTGGCCGTATACAAACGCCAGATAGATGCAGCTAAACTAATGCTCGACAGCGGATCTATCTCACTCACAGAATTTGAAAAAAGGAAACTGAACTTTCAAAACGGTCAGGCTAAAAGAATCAGTGCCCAGAATAAATTTCTGCAGTCCAAACAGGAATTGATGAACCTGCTGATCGAAAAAAACAGCGTAGAGCAGGACTACCGCGATAAGATCTCCAAAGCAGAAGGAGAAAAATTTGCTTCTCTCTCCAATGCTGCCGGTACGGAGGCCGAACTGTCTAAGCTGCAGAATCTCTATGCCAATTATGATGCAAGAAACCAGCTCTATTATATCCGGGCACCGCAACGGGGCCAGGTAATACAGGCTAAAAAAGCCGGTATAGGCGAAATGGTGAAAGAAGGAGAAATGATTGTGCAGATCGTACCCGACCAGGTACAGTATGCGGTAGAAATGTATGTAGAACCCATGGACCTGCCATTGGTGGCTATTGGACAGAAAGTGCGCTTTGTGTTTGATGGCTTTCCGGCCATTGTGTTCAGCGGCTGGCCACAGAGCAGTTACGGAACGTTTGGTGGTAAAGTAGCAGCGGTAGAAACGGAAGTGAGTAAGAATGGAAAATTCAGGGTATTGGTTACCGAAGATAGCAGCGATAAACCCTGGCCCAAACAGTTGCGGATGGGTGGAGGTGCCAACGGGATTGCCCTGTTGAAAGATGTGCGGATCTATTATGAATTATGGCGGAACATCAACGGTTTCCCACCGGAGTATTATCAACCGGATACTAAAAACAAAGAAGCCGATGCAAGCAAATAAATTCCTGTATGTGCTGTTATGGCTGCTGACGGGAATCAACCTGTTGGCCCAGGAAAAAAAAGCAGTGCTTACGCCCGAAGCGGTGATGGAGCTCGTGCGCAACAACCATCCCGTAGCCAAACAGGCAGCTTTACTGGTAAACAGGGCAGCGGCCGAATTACAATCGGCCCGTGGCGCATTTGATCCGGCACTGGCACTGGAAGCCAGCCGCAAAACTTTCGACGGAAAGAATTATTACTATTATACCAATCCAGAAATACAGTTACCTACCGCTGCCGCTTTTACCCTGCGTGCAGGTACGGAAAACAATGGGGGCGATCTGCTGGCCAACGAAACTACCCGTGGCAGATCCAGTTACCTCGGTATTGAGTTGCCGCTGGGGAATGGTTTGCTCATCGATAAACGAAGGGCCGCATTGCAACAGGCAAAAATTCTGATTAACCAGAGCGAACAGGATCGGAAAAATGTACTCAATAACCTGCTGCTCGATGCCTATACCGATTACTGGCAATGGGCCGGTGCTTACCAATTGTACCAGATCTATTCGGGTTTTGTGGAGAATGCCGAAAGAAGGCAAAACCTGGTACGCAATGCTTTTGTGAATGGAGACAGGTCGGTAATGGATACAGTAGAGTCTTATACACAACTGCAGTTATACCGTCTGCAGCAAACCGAAGCTTTACAGAAACTGAACAATGCCGCTATCTCCCTGTCTTATTTTTTATGGCAGAACGATACCACACCCTATAACCTGCCTGCTGATCTACTGCCCGATACCACCCGCTTTATGACGCAGCAGGAGGTCCCGGTTCTGGAAGAAAATATCAGCAGTTTACTGGAACAACATCCTTTGCTGAGATCGGCTCAATTTAAAGTGAACAGTATGGAAACGGAGAAAAAACTCAAGTTCCAGGGGCTGTTACCTTATGTGAGTCTGAAGGCAAATGTGTTGAGTAAAGACTACAGTTTTGTAAAAAGCTGGGATGCGGCTTATCTGCAGAACAATTATAAATGGGGCCTCGGTGTGCAATTGCCACTTTTTCTGCGGCAGGGAAGAGGTGAGTATAAGAAAGCACAGATCAAATTAAAAGAATCGCAACTGGAACTGACCGGCAAACGCTGGCAGCTGGAAAACAAGATCCGTTATTACCAGAATGAAAGTACCCAGCTGTTGCAGCAATGGCAAATGGGTAACCGACTGCAGGAAAACTACCGCCAACTGCTCCGCAACGAAGAACTGAAATTTTCGCAGGGCGAGAGTAGCCTGTTTCTGGTGAATGCCCGCGAAACCAAACTGCTGGAAATACTGCAGAAACAAACCGCTGTACGCATCAAATATCTCACTACCAGTTACCAACTTCGCTGGGCCGGCGGCTTGCTGCAATAATCTCTGGCCTCTCTGTTTCTCCATACACGCTGCCTTGGAAAATTCCCCGACTGTTCAGTCATAGAAAATCATCCTTTTTTAAAAGGGATTAAAGAAGCTGAGAGTGGCACGGCACAGTAACATGTAAAAACCACTGTATACCCCCCCTTTCAAATAAATCAGTACCGGTGCAACAAAACTGCATTTGAGGGTATCTAATGTTTGTCAAGCAAGGTAAAATTATGTTTTGTATAGAAAATAATCCTAATTTAGAAAGTCATTTGTTGTTGTAGCAAGTTGCCCCCCTTACTTTGCACATAGTCGTAAACCAGGAATTAGTTACGACTGTTCATCATATAAATATATCCCACAGCGGGAATACAGATTTTCGACCTATTTATAACTGGCAGTGAGAATGCAGAAAAAATTCAATCATCCAAAATTTAAGTATTGCAGGAAATATTTATATGTATTTATTGCAACGTTTTTCTTTTTTTTATTGAGCGGGTTGGGTAAGGTATCGGCACAACATTCGCAAACCATCTGTAGTGGCAGTTCGATCAGTTTTGCACCGGCAGGCAATCCCAGTTCGTTAACGTATACATGGGGAGTACCGGTAGTAAGCCCGGCAGGTGCACTCAATGCAACGCCGCAGGCAACACCACAAACGGCTGTTATACAAACGCTTATCAATAATACCACGGCAGCTGCCACTGCTACTTATTCGGTACGGGCTTCAGATGCCAGTACGTTTACATTGGTGGTTACAGTAAACCCCAAACCGGTGTTAAGCAATAGTACTGCTACTTCCTCTATCTGCAGCGGGGCTACTTTTGCCTATACTGCTGCCAGCGCTACTACCGGTACCACCATCACATGGACCAGGGCTGCCTCTACCGGGATTACGCCTGCAACCAATAACGGCACGGGTAATATCAGCGAGGCACTTACCAATACTACTGATAATCCGGTAACGGCTACTTACCTGTTAAGTCTGACGGCAAATGGCTGTAGTAATGTGCAGAATCTTTCCGTTCAGGTAAATCCCAACCCCAGTTTAAACAGTACCCTAACCCCGGCAGATGTGTGTAGCGGATCCGTTTTTTCCTATTCGCCCAGTTCCAGTCAATCCGATATTACTTTCTCCTGGAGCAGGTCGGCCGTGGCAGGTATCAGTAACGGCGCTGCCACAGGTACTGGTAGTCCGGAAGAAATACTTGTAAACACCACGTTGGCTCCCGTACCAGTTATTTACCTGTATACCCTGAAGAGTACTGCTACAGCTTGCAGCAGTACACAGACCGTTACGGTAAATGTAAACCCTCAGCCTGCGCTTAGCAGCAGTACCAGCAATGTTATTCTATGCAGTGGCACCACATTTAATTATAGCCCCAGTTCGGCATTGGCAGGAGCCAGTATAACCTGGTCAAGGGCATCGGTAGTAGGTATCAGTCCTGCTTCAGGGTTGGGCAACGGAAACATCAGTGAAGTGCTGGTGAATAACAGTAATACGGCAGCCGTAACAGCTGTATATGAATTTACGCTGAGTAAACTCGGCTGTACACGTACACAGAGTTTTTCGGTTACCGTAAACCCATCTCCTGCACTAACCAGTGCATTGGTTACGAACAATATCTGTAGTGGTAATCCTTTTACGTATAATCCCAGTTCGGCTCAGTCAAATATTACATTCGACTGGAGCAGGGCGGCGGTGGCCGGTATCAGCAATACTGCCGCAACGGGAACCGGTAATCCTAATGAGACGCTTACCAATACCACTTTGTTATCTGTAGGGGTCATCTATTCGTACAAGCTAACGAATACCGTTACGGGTTGTGTGAATACGCAGAATGTAAGTTTCAACGTAAACCCGATTCCGGCTATTTCTTCACCTATTAATGTGAGTACCTGTAATTCGCAGGGATTTATCACCTACCCATCAGGAGCACCTGTGGGTACTACCTATACCTGGCCCACACCGGTTGTTACACCTTTTGGTGCAGTAACCGGTGGCTCGGCGCAGTCAACAGGATTGGGTTATGTTGGGCAGTCACTCAGTAACAATACTGGTTCTCCGGCAACCATTACTTATACAGTTACACCCAATACATTTGGTTGTATAGGCAGCACCTTTTCTGTTGTTGTAACAGTGAATACAGGTGTTGCTCCCTCCATTTCGTTAAGCAGTTCTTTATCACCGCCTGCTATCTGCAGTGGCACAAAATTTAATTATATACCAACCAGTGAGGCGCCCTCACCTACTTTCAGCTGGCAGCGATTGTATGCGGCAGGTATCAGTAACCCCATTAATTCAGGAACCAATGATCCGAACGAGACACTTACCAATACTACCACATTGCCTGTAACAGTTTCTTACGGGTTTACGGTAAGTTCCGGTGGTTGTTCCAGTACGCAGATTGTGCAGGTGCAGGTAAATCCGGCCACCAGCCTGAGCAGTACGTTAACACCAACTCCTGTTTGCAGTAATACACTGTTCAGTTATACACCTACCAGCAACACCCCTTCTACTATTTCTTATTTGTGGACGAGATCTGTTAAAGCCGGTATCAGTAATGCAGCTGCATCGGGCAGTAACAGTCCGAATGAAGTGCTTCTGAATACTACCGCAAATCCGATTACAGTAAATTATGTGTACACGCTCAACACATCGGGCAGTTGTTCCAATACACAAACGGTTAGTGTGATTGTAAACCCAACGCCCACATTCACCAGTGCACTTTCTGCAACAGCCATCTGCAGCGGGGGAACCGTTAATTATATACCCACTTCTTCCACTACCGGTACGGTTTATACCTGGTCAAGAGCCGTGGTGGCCGGCATCAGTAACCTGTCTCAAACCGGTGTTGATAACCCCGGTGAGGTATTGATGAACACCAGTCTTTCAGAGATCACAGTGGCATATAATTATACACTTACTGCAAACACCTGTTCCAATACACAAACGGTTACTGTTCTGGTAAAACCCATTCCGGTAGTTGCCAATAAAACAGCTGTTATTTGCAGTGGTACCAGTTTTACCACGGCACCTACCGGTGTTCCTTCCGGCACCCAATATACCTGGGCGTTGCCCACCAGTGTTCCGGCGGGAGCCGTTGTTGGCGGGTCGGCGGGTGTGCTGCAGAATACTATCAGCCAACTTCTCAATAACAGTACGCTTGATCAGGGTATCCTGTATTATACCGTAACGCCTGTTGCCAATGGCTGCAGCGGATTGGATTTTACGGTAGCCGTTACGGTGAATCCCATACCGGTAACAACGAATCAGGTACTAACTGCTATATGTAGCGGTACGGCGTTTAATTATAATCCAACCGGTATTGCCACTGGTACTACTTATTCATGGAACAGCCCTGTATTGTCGCCGGTATTTTCCATAACAGGAGCAAGTGCCCAAACAGCACAAACATCTATTGGTCAAACCTTAACTAACCAGAACACGTCTCTTTCAACAGTGACTTATACAGTAACACCGGTAGCCAATGGATGTACGGGCAATAACTTTACGGTTACTGTTCCTGTTAACCCGGTTCCGTCTGTAAGCACGCAATCAGCGAGTATTTGTTCTGATAACAGTTTTACGGTTACACCTACTTCTGTTCCCGCAAGTACCAACTATACCTGGACCACGCCGGTTACTACTCCCTCAGGAGCAGTGTCGGCTGCGGTGGCGCAGAATACGCCGGTTTTGTCCATATCCCAGTTATTGAGTAATACCACTACCAATACAGCACAAACCATATACACGGTAACGCCGATAACAGGAACTTGTGCGGGGAGTAATTTTACTGTAAACGTAACGGTTAACCCCTCTACCCAGTTAACATTGCCTTTGAATGCCGCTGCCATTTGCAGTAATACCCAGTTCAGCTACAACGCGGCAAGTAACACGTCGGGCACCACCATTCAATGGACCCGTGCGCTGGTAACAGGTATCAGTAATATTGCGGCAACCGGAATCAATAATCCGAATGAAACACTGATTAATATTACCAACCAGCCTATTACGGTATCTTATATTTATCATCTCAGCACAGCACCGGGTTGTACCAATACCCAGACTGTAACAGTAAGTGTAAAACCACAACCCCTGCTTAACAGTGTAACCCTTGCTCCGGCGGTTTGCAGTGGAACTCCGTTAAGTTATCAACCTACCTCCAATGTAAGCGGGGCTTCTTTCAGCTGGTCAAGAATTGCACAGGCTTTTATCAGTAATGTTGCTGCAACGGGGATCAATGACCCTGCCGAGATACTGGTGAATACTTCTGTCAATACGGTTCCTGTGGATTACACATATACCATATCGGCCAATGGATGTTCCAGTCAGCAAACCATTACCATCCCGGTTAAACCAACGCCGAATCTTTCCAACCAAACAGCCAGCACCTGTAGTAATACTGCATTCAGCTTTTCTTCGGGAGCGGTGCCAACTGGTACCACCTATACCTGGTCTGCTCCTGTATATACTCCCGCCGTTTCTTTAACTGGCGGTACTTCGCAACTGGTAGGGCAAACAGTTGTCAGTCAACAGTTGACCAGTCAAACCCTGGCTTCAGCAGTAGCAACCTATACGGTAACTGCATCAGCGGGTGGTTGCAGCAGTGTTCCGTTTACGTTGGCGGTTACAGTTAAACCGGTTCCCGTGGTTTCTAACCAGTTACTTGCCCAGGTATGTAGTGGTGTTGCGTTTGGACTAACTCCTTCTGGTGTGCCTGCCGGAACTACTTATATATGGGATAATCCACTGGTAACACCCGCCAATTCGTTAAGTGGAGGTAGTGCGCAATCAACAGGGCTTTTGTCAATCGGTCAAACACTCAGCAGCACCAATAATGTAGTAAATACAGCGGTATACACGATTACGCCCTCGTTTAACGGATGCATCGGAAATAATTTTACCCTAACAGTGCCCGTAAATCCTACGCCGGTGATAGCAGATATCAAAGACACCATCTGTACCGGGTCTGCTTTTATGGTAGCGCCTACATCAACACCGATCAATACCAGATATACCTGGGCCACCCCAACGGTTCAACCATTTGGAGCGCTCGCAGGGTATAGTGCGCAATCGACACCGACAGGGAATATTTCCCAGACACTTATCAATACTACCAATTCTTCGGCCAGAGTGCTGTATACGATCACGCCGATAGCGGGTAATTGTTCGGGTGCTCCGTTTTCGCTGGTGGTTAATGTTGGGGCCAATCTTCCTTTTCTGGCTGATCAGTCTGCACAAATCTGCAGCGGTAGCACTTTTAATGCCACGCCGGTAAATGCGCCTGCGGGTACTACTTATACCTGGCAGCTTCCTGTAGTTACTCCTGCGGGCAGTGTTTCCGGAATCAGTAATGCTCCGTTCCCCGAAACAGCGGTAAGTCAGCTGTTGAAAAACGGAACTTTTGCTAATGCTGTAGCAACGTATTCGGTAACTGCAAAAAACACGGGCTGTATCAGTAATACCTTTAAGGCAACCGTTACTGTGCTGCCAATACCCAAAATAACAGTAACAGGAAACCCTGTCATCTGCCGTTATCCATACGATACACTTACCGTACATTTTGTTTCCGGTACCCCATCATGGAGTTTTAGCTATGCCGAGGATAACCTTGCGCCACAAACGGTTACCGGTATCGGTAATACGCCGTACCAACTGGTAGTGCCTGCATCTTCACAATCAACCCGCCGTTTTTCTTTTACCAATATTGCTTTTGGTAGCTGTTTAAACACAGCAGACACCACTTATTTCTCCCAGTTGATCAACCCACTGCCTGTTGGCACTTTACATACGCAACGGGGTATTTACCTGTGTAATAATATTCCGGATACACTATTCATCACATCGCCCGATTCATTGGGCTATCGCTGGCAGCTCAACGGCACACCGCTTACCGGCTTTACAGATGATTCGCTGGTTACCGGTGTTCCCGGAAGGTATAATGCAGCTATCACTAATAAATTTGGTTGCACAGACACAGTGTCCAACCCCATAACGCTCTATAAAGTGAACCCGGTTGTACCAAGGTTATTGTACGACACATATTGTGTTAATATACCGTTGAATTTTACCAATATTACAGATACCAATACAACAGGCCCCATCAACTGGCAATGGGATTTCGGAGATGGTAATTCACAAAATGGCTTTCATGGTGTGAATGTATATACCACGGGGGGTAATCACCATGTCAGGCTGATGGCAACACAGGTATATTGCCCGGCCACACCTACCACACTGGATACGACCATTGACCTCCAAATCCCGATCCCGGGTGTTACCATGCCATCGCTGAGTGCCTATAAAACAGTTCCCTTACCTGCCAGTGTTCGTTCAATACCGGGATACCGGTACCGGTGGACTCCTTCCAAAGGAATTAATCTGCCCGACAGTGCCAATGTTATATTTAACCATACCACCACACAACAATATGTAGTTAACCTCATCTCAAAAGCCGGTTGTGTAACCAACGATTCTTTATTAATCAGGGTATTTGATGATAAGCTGGTAGATATTTTCCTGCCTAAGTCTTTTACGCCCAATAACGATGGGATAAATGATAAGTTGTTCCCGTATCTCGCCGGAATAAAAGAATTTCGCTATTACAGGATCTTCAATCGTTTTAACCAGTTGCTGTTTGAAAGTAAAAATTATGATGAGGGATGGAATGGCACACTGAACGGAGTGCCTCAGCCAATGGGTATTTATATCTGGGTGGCTGTAGGTGTAAAAGAGGATGGATCTTTATTACAGAAAACAGGGCAGACATTATTATTAAGATGACAAATTAACTGTTATACATGAGAGGCGGTAAGTTCATATATATATTCATGGTTTTGATCTGCTGTTGTTTAACGGCACAGCAAACCCTTGGGCAGAACCCGGTATTCTCACAATTTTATGCTTCGCCCCTGAGCATTAATCCCGCTTTTGCCGGTAATGGTGATGCCGACTGGCGGATCATGGGTATCAGAAGAAGTCAATGGATAGGCGCAGGTGTAGACCCTTTAAACACAACCTCTCTTTCGTTGGACGGCAAGATATACCGCCAAAAAAATAATGAGCAGAACTATATTGGTGCGGGTGTTTTGTTTCTGCAGGATAAGGGACTCGGCGGCGCTTACAACTGTAATTCTTTCAACTTTGCCATCAGCTCTCATGTCAGTTTAGATGAAGATGACAGACATGGTTTATCTGCTGGTCTGGGCGGCACTTACAGCAATACACTCATTGATTATTCGCAACTGAGTTTTGGACAGCAATTATCTTCTTCAGGATTTAACCGGGTATTACCCACCAATGAAATGTATATTTCTGATGTAAAACCATATTATTCGGCTTTTGCAGGTGTTACCTATACCTATCGCACAGAAACATCCAGTTTTGATATCGGTCTGGCCGGCTATCGTTTTATCAGTTCATCACAAACAGCTTTGCAGGATAAAAACCAGCAGAATCCACCACGATATAACATTCATGCAAACTACCAGGCTTTTATTAATGCTGGTCTTGTATTTAATGCCAACGCTTTATATGTGGTAGAGAACCATAACGATATTTATTCGGCCGGTGTTAACTTCGGGAAGATTCTGGGTAGTGCAGGCGAAGAAGAACAACCTACTATTTTGAATTTTGGTTTGTGGTACCGTCAAACAGATGCCGTTATTCCTTACCTCGGCCTTTCTTATAAAAACATGCAGGGGGGATTGAGCTACGATGTAAATGCTTCTTCTTCTAAAAGCAGTCTCGGGCCATTACAGACTTTCGAATTTTCGCTGATCTTCCGTTCACCCCAAAAAAGGGCTAATCCGATACCCTGTCCCTGGAAGTAGCAACCGTTTTATTGTTCAGCAACCACGTAATTCACCATCGCTTACTTGCTGATCAAGCGGAGTTGTATGTTTTTCCGGATATGGACAGATACATTTGAATAACTTATGTGATGAGCTGGTATACTGCTGCCCATGGTTGTATAGCAGGTGTTTTCAACGGGTACAGCAAAAGCTAACCCGCTATTAGGTAAACCGTTTTTGGGTCAGAGAAAGAACCAGGATCAAAGCTGACTATTGCTGAATTTGTATATATATGAATCTTGTTTTTTCTCTGGCAGGAATTGTATTTTGTGACTTCAAATAACTCCCATGAAACAACTGCTATCGCTTTTCCTGCTGCTGGTTTGTATCGCTTCTGTCCCACCAAAAAAGAAAACAGTGATTGTATGGCAGCCCTCGCACCAGACCAATACGGGTAAAAACTTCAGCGAGGCGGCCGTGTGTAATGCCATTGCTGATGCGGCCATGGCTACCCAACCTCATTTCAAAGAATACAAAGTATGGAGCCTTGGCAGAAAAGACCTGCACAATGCAGACAGCGGCAGCAATACCATGATTGCTCACACATCTGCCGTAGTGGATGGGAAATTGTCTGGGTATGCCTGGGAACTACAGCAGTCAAATAAACGCAAACCCGATGTATTCATCGCTATCCATAATAACGGCGGCACCAGGCGGCATGCGGTATGGGGTTATATCCATTATGGTGATGCGCAGGAAGCTGCTAACCGCGAGCTGGCTGCAGAGTTGATTGCAGCTATCGCCTCCGCTACTACTTTAGAAAACCGCGGCGTACTGCTTGACAGCACTACCGGACGTAATGATTACCGTTGCGCCAGCACGGGTAAATTATCTTTTTACAGTCTGGATGAACACGTGAACACAGCTCCCATCCGCGTACTGCTTGAAATCGGTGATAATGGTGCCAGTTATGATTTTCTGCGCGATCCGGTGAATCAGCAAAAGATCGGCGAAGCCATTAAAACCGCTACGGCCAGATGGCTGGAGAAACGGGAAGCGATGAGTTTATAAAATTCGGCCGCATATCGTAACTTGTTTTCACTTAAAACAGGTTTATGAGAATGGCTTCCCTCTGCTTACTGCTGTTGATATGTTTGGGTACCAACGCGCAGGTTACCAAGGCTCCCGCTTATCCGTTGATCACCCATGATCCTTATTTCAGTATCTGGTCTACTACCGATACGCTGACCGCCTCGCCCACCAAACACTGGACGGGTGTTGAACAGTCTTTGCAGGGCATATTGAAAGTAGATGGTCAACTATATCGTTTTCTCGGCACCGAAGAGAAAGTATATGAAACCATACTGCCTCTGGCAGAGGAACAGCCGTATACCTGCCGTTACACCGAAACAGCACCTGCTGCCAACTGGATGAACAATGGTTTTGATGATGCTTCCTGGAAAACGGGTGAAGCGCCTTTTTCTAAAAACCGCAGGCAGGCCAAAACAGTATGGAACAGTACTGATCTCTGGATGAGAAGGGTATTTATGCTGAAGGACCTGAACCTCCATCAGCTCTACCTGAAAATGCAGCATGATGATAATGTGGAAGTATATATCAACGGAGAACCTGCTTTTTCGCGCATAGGCTGGAACAGCCGGTCTGAATTATTTCTACTCAGCGATGCAGTGAAAGCCAAACTGGTGAAAGGCGAAAATGTACTCGCCATACATGTGGCCAATACAGCCGGCGGCGCTTACCTGGATGCAGGCCTGGTGAATGAACCGCTACGGAAAAACCAGGCACCGGTATTTACGGCCGTGCAGCGTTCAGTGGAACTGAAAGCAACGCAAACCAACTATGCATTTGTCTGCGGCGGAGTTGATCTCTCCCTCAGCTTCACTTCTCCTTTGTTATTACATGATCTGGACCTTCTCTCGCGTCCGATCTCCTATATCAGTTTTTCTGTAAAATCCAACGATGGTAAAACGCATGATGTGCAATGTTATCTCGGTGTTTCTACCAACCTGGCCGTAAACGATTCCTGGCAAACAGTAGTGGCCGAAAACTATGATCTGAAGGATATTAAAATACTGCGGGCAGGAACAAAAGAACAACCCGTTCTGCAGAAAAAGGGTGATAACCTGCGGATAGATTGGGGCCATCTCTATGTGGCCGCACCCGATGGGCTTGGAACGACACAAAATATTACTGCCGCGGGTGAGTACCTGCAGTCTTTTTCAGGAAAGGGATCTACTGCTACCAGTACCGGCAAACAACTGGTGTTGAATACAGTATTGAACCTGGGAAAAACCGGTACGCAGCAAAAAGAAGCTTACCTGATGATCGGGTATGATGATCTGCAGTCGGTGCAGTATTTTAACACCAACCTGAAACCCTGGTGGAATAAAACCGGCACTACCAAGCTCGGAGACCTGTTTTATAAAGCAAGAGATGGTTACCGCAGCATTATGCAGCAATGCGATTCAGTGAATAACCGGATTTACCAGGATGCTTTACGCGCCGGAGGCGAAGCCTATGCAAAATTGTGTGTATTGGGCTACCGACAGGCGATTGCGGCGCACAAACTGGTACAAAGTCCGCAAGGAGAGATCCTGTTTCTGTCGAAAGAAAATTTCAGCAATGGCTCTATTAATACGGTAGATGTAACCTATCCTTCCGCACCACTGTTTCTCGCTTACAATCCGGATCTGTTAAAAGGTATGCTGAATGGGATTTTTTATTACAGTGAAAGCGGTAAATGGAAAAAACCTTTTGCGGCACATGATCTGGGTACCTACCCCCTGGCTAACGGACAAACCTATGGAGAAGATATGCCTGTAGAAGAGTGTGGTAATATGCTGCTACTGACAGCTGCCATTGCCAAAGCAGAAGGTAATGCCGATTATGCAGCAAAACATTGGGCTACTTTAACTACCTGGGCCGACTATCTTTCCAGAGAAGGATTTGATCCGGCCAACCAGTTATGCACGGATGATTTTGCAGGTCATCTGGCCAGGAATGCCAATCTTTCTGTAAAAGCGATTGTGGGTTTGGGCGGTTATGCGATGCTGGCAGATATGCTCGGTAAAAGAGAGATGGCTTCTACTTATCGTACGATGGCCAAAAGCATGGCATTGCGCTGGATGGAGATGGCAGATGCCGGAGATCATTATGCGCTTACATTCGATAAGAAGAATAGCTGGAGCCAGAAATACAACCTGGTGTGGGATAAACTGCTTGGCCTGGAACTGTTCCCTTCGTCGGTGTATCAGAAAGAAGTGGCGTATTATCTCACCAAGCAAGAACCATTTGGTTTACCGCTGGATAGCCGGAAAACCTATACCAAGTCTGACTGGATTATCTGGACAGCCACCCTGGCCAATTCGCAGAAAGATTTTGAAGCGTTGATAAATCCCCTGTATAAATATGCCAATGAAACCCCATCCCGTGTGCCGCTTTCCGACTGGCATGAAACCACGAATGGCAAACAGGTAGGTTTTCAGGCAAGAAGTGTGGTGGGAGGTTATTTTATGAAAGTGCTGGAACGTTTGTGGAAGCCCTGATCGATCAGTAAAAACGAGGGGGTTCTTTCGAACCAATTTGTAAGTAAACATAGCGCAAGCCCCGTAACCCTGTGAAAGCAGTGGTAACGGGGTTTTGTATTGGTGGATATGATGGTAAAAAGTTGCTGTTGCTCCTCGTTGCAATTAAAAACAGGCTTTAACATTTTCTTGATAACATAGGCCATTTTTTTCGCATCTAACATTTGGTAACAGCTAAAAAACCTAATACTAAAACAACGCCTATTCACAATTCTACACAATCGTATTACAGACAAAACCATTGTTATGAATTGTTTACCCCGTGTTTACCTGCCCTTACCGGTGCCGGTTTGTTTACAGTCTTTCAGCGGCTGCCGCTTATTGCCCATACATCACCTGCCGCTGATCATTGATCTGCCTCTAACCGGGCTCACAAAATCCATCCATCATTAAAAACCAGTTGGGATTTACTGCCTGATACAATCATCAGCAGGAATTTCTTTCTCCATCATCAACTGTATTATGTATTCATTGGCCGGTTTTATACAACTGCTTCTCATCCTTAGTCAGTCGGATTATCTGCCCGATCTGTCTGGGATATGGATAAAGCAGTCCAGGCCAGCTGTTACTACAACTGCAGAAATAACTGACAAGGTAGCGTTGGTGCCGGTTACTGTTACAGAATATCATACCCGCCATTCGGCTGCTGGGAACGATCGTAACAGATGGATTCTTTCACCTGCTTTACCAGCAGCCGGCTTATTGCTGACAGCCCCCTTCACCACTCTTTCCCGGGGAAGAGTGATAACCACAGATAAATTATACCTGATGTTCTGCCGGTTAAAAATTGGTGGCTAACCGGGCCGGACAAACAAAAGAACATAGATATAAAAACAACCTAACAGATAACAGATCAAAAAACAACCAATATGAAAATGCAATTGCAATTGAAAACAACCTATACCTATCTCGCAGCAACTGTATTACTGATGGCCGGTGTTAGTTCCTGCCAGAAAGAAATTTCGGGTAACCGGGCAGACCAGAACGCGGTGATTGTTACAACAGCCACTTCTTCTACCATTGCCGTGGCCACCAATGGCGGCACCGCTACCACCGGTGGAAGCACCACTGATTCTGTGTATGTAGTGCATATCTGCGACAAAGGCCAGCGCCGCGATTCGGTTGCTGCCAGTGCGCTGCCTGCTACCCTCTCATCCTATCTCAGCACTAATTACAGTGGGTATGCATTCACCAAAGCATTCGCTGTAAAAGATACACTGGGTGCCGTTAAGGGATATGTGGTGATCATCAATTATAACAGCAAACCGGTGGCTCTGCAGTTTACGGCAGATGGCAGTTTTGTAAAAGTGCTGGAACAGCGGGAGAAAGGAGATATCCAGGGCGCGGGCTGGCACAAAGGTGGCCGTTTTGAAAAACGTGGCCTGCCACATAAAGATACCATTGCTTTATCAGCCCTGCCGGCTGCCATTACCACTTATTTGGCAACCAACTATGCTACGGATACACTGGTAAAAGCCTTTCAGAAAGCAGATGCCGGTTACCTGATATTGTCTAAGAATGGCGGTGTATATGCTACACTGTTCAGCAGCACCGGTGTGTTCGTGAGCCGTATTAGTTTGCCGGCCCCCGGTGAGAAAGCAGCTATTGCAGATGCTACTTTACCATCGGCAGCACTTGGCTACCTCGCCACCACGTATCCTAATTATGTATTGGATAAAGCGTTCAGTGTATCTGTATCAGGCACTATCAAAGGGTATATAGCCGTGATCGATGCCAATAATACCCGCTACTGTGTGGCATTTGATGCCAATGGCAGTTTTGTAGCGGTAAAAACGATCTGGTAATTTTCCGGGTCTGCTGCCGGTAACAGCGGATCGGGTTGGTCCTGTTTCTGAAAGGGCATATGGCTGTTGCTGTATGCCCTTCTCTTTTGCGCACAATGAAACCAGTATCTTTGAAAGCCCAACACATGAAACAGTGGATGGCTGACTTATTTAGTAGCAGGTATGTACAAACCCAAACCCGGAATCGATATCATTGCCAAAGTGCTGGATGCGTTGTATGCGCATAATCCGGATGCTTTATTTGTGATGAGCCTGATGCATCAATACGAAGAAAGGGGCAGCCTGAGTAAAAAACAGTTGCAGGGTTTATTATCAAAAGCGCAGAAGGTAAAAGAGATCCCCGACAGCTGGTTAGGAACCCTGGAAGCCATCATCCTGAAAATGCCCACGCGCTATAAACCGGTGGAGCCGGTGGTGGCTACCCCTATCTACCAGAAAGATGAAAACGCGGGAAAATATATTGCTGCCATACTCGCCACATATCCGCAACATAAAAGAGTATTGTTTCTCCGGGCCAAATACGATAATAATGAAACGCTCAATGCCGAAGAGACCGCAGAACTCATGAGATTTGCTAAAATACTGGGTGTTACCCTTTGAGTAAAACATCTCACATCACCTTAATAATCAATTAAAAATCTGGTATTTGACAGTTGTACACCCTCTCTCTTCGGGAAATAAGTTCTAATATAGTGTCGAAGTAAAACACACTGTTTATTAAAGCCTGGAGTGGCCGTTGCTCCCTAACTGCATGGAGGGTTGTAAAATACTGATTGTAGAAGATGAGTCGCTGGTGGCGATGGATATGGTAGATATGTTAACAAGGATGGGCTACCGGGTACTGCCCACTGCTATGGGATATACCGATGCAGTAAATATACTTGACACGGAAAAACCCGATCTGGTATTGGTAGATATCAATCTCAGTGGAACCAGAACCGGCATAGAACTGGCGCAGCAGTTATCAGAGAAATACAAGACTCCCTTTATTTTTATCACTTCGCATACAGATAAACTTACAGTCAGCCATGCCGCCGCCACACACCCCAGTGGTTATCTCGTAAAACCCTTTGATGCAGAAGACCTGTATACCGCTATAGAAGTGGCACTGGTAAATTTTGCTGCCACTACCCGCAACCCGGAGAGCGGGTTACTGGTAGAAGACAGTGTGTTTGTAAAAACCGATAAGAATTTTGTAAGAGTGAAAGTGCAGGATATACTCTGGCTGGAAGCGGAGCATAATTATATGTTCATTGTGTCTGAAAAAGGCAAGTTCATTGTACGAACCAGTTTCCGTGATTTTCTGGATACGATCCGCAGTGAAAATTTTCTGCAGATCCATAAATCCTATGTGGTGAATATGCAGAAAGTAGATTCCTTTTCACATACAGATCTGTTGATTAACGGGAAAGAACTTCCGCTTAGCCGTAATTTCAAAGATGCTTTTTTTGCCAAAATCAACCGGGTAGTATAGTTTTTGCCTGTTTCTACACATTACGTACCTGTTTTTTAGCATTTGGTACCTATTATTCAGGTAGCAGTCCTATTTCCCGATATTTGGTATCCTGACATGCGGATAGTATCTGTTTTTATACACCCTGTATCGGGTTCTTTCAGCGGCGGATACCGGCTACCTATCCGCGCAGGTGTTTGTTTTGTCCTGTTGGCTGTCTTGTTTTTTTACCCTTTCAATTCTGTCAAAGCCCAATACCAGCCTGTAGATATTCCGGCGTTGAGGCAATCTATCGCCCGGACGAAAACGGACACTGCTAAAAGCCGCCTGTATGGTATCCTGGGCTGGGAACTTCGGTTTGCAGACCCTGAAGAAGCGGAGCAACTGGCCGATGAAATGATCCGGATAGCTTCGCGGGGGAAAGACCACCGCTCGCTTGCCCAGGCTTATAAGATAAAAGGATTTCTTCGTGTGCTGGAGCAGAAAATCGAGGAATGTCTGGCGATGTATAAGCTTTCTATCGAGCAGGCAACACTGGCGAATGACGGGTATACCCTTGCCCATGTAACAGGTTTGATTGCCGGTATGTACCAGGACAAGGGCGATTTTGACCGGATGATACAGTATTTTCTGGAAGGGTTACAGATTGCAGAACGATACCGGGTAGATGAAATGATTGCATTTCTCTCTAACTGTATCGGAGAAGCGTATTCTGATGCCGGCAGACCCATTTCGATAAGCTTACCTTACTATAAGCGCGCACTGGAAATAGAAACCAGGATACAAAACTGGCAGTATGTTGGTATGATCTGGTCCAATATAGCCAAAGACAATATGCTGTCAGGTAATAGAAGAGAAGCGGAAAAAGCGGCAGAACAGGCTATCATGTATATCAACCGGAAGGCAGACAGGGCCTATGTATATGCTACGGTTACAACAGATATTGGGGAAATGTACCTGGGTATTGGTAAATACAGGGAGGCGGAAGGGTATTTGCTGAAAAGTTTACATATACTGGATAGTCTGGGCACCAAAGATAATGTACTGATACCCCTTGGGGCGCTTTCCAAATTATATGAAAAAACAAATGAAGCCGGTAAAGCCAATATATATGCCCGGCGTTTACTCGCACTTTCTACTGCCTATAAGAGTAAGCGGTACCAGCGCGACAGTTATGAAGTGCTCTCATCCGTAGCAAAGAAAACGGGTCATCCTGCGCTTGCTTTACAATATTATGAATTATACAAGCTCTTTAATGATAGTTTATTTAATGAAACCAGGGAAAAAACCATTGCTGAGGCAGAAAACAGGGTAAAGCTGATTCAGAAAGAGCTGGAGGTAAAATATGAATCCGAAAAGAAAGCAAAAGAGAATGAGGCACTGAAATTATCTAATCTCGGTTTGCAGTACAGGACCATTGCCGCCATCATTATTGCCTTTTTATTGCTGGTGCTGGGAGTAGTGCTGGTAATGACCAACCGGGCTAAAACAAGGAAAAACCGGCAACTGGAAATACAGAAAAAAATCATTGAGCAGCAATCTGCCGAAAAAGATACCCTGATCAGGGAGATCAATCACCGGGTGAAAAACAATCTGCAGGTGATCTCGAGTCTGCTGAACCTGCAGGCTTATTCCTTAACCGATCCGGAAGCGATAGAGGCACTTCGCGATAGCCATAAGCGGGTAAAAGCGATTTCGCTGATACACCAGAAGCTGTATGGTTTTGAGACAATGGCCGCTATTCCGCTGGAAGAATATATCAGTTCACTTTGTGCCGATCTGAAAACAGTGTATGCGGCTACCGATGTAGAATTGATCTGTACTACCCGGCCCCGGGAATTATACCTTGATATAGAATCTGCGGTTCCGGTGGGGCTGATCCTGAATGAAGTGATCACCAATGCGCTCAAATATGCTTTTCCCGATGGGCAGGCCGGCATATTGTCTATTCAGGTGTCTGATGAAATCGAAAAAGGGTATACGATCATCGTACATGATAACGGTGTGGGATTGCCGGCTGGTTTTGATACAGCGCAATCCGGCTCCTTAGGTTTTCGTATCATTAAAGAACTCACCCGCCAGCTTCGCGGGCAATATCAATATACTTCCGGTTCGGGAACCACTTTCACCCTGCGGTTTACTAACAGTAACCTGCGCAGTAAAATGAGCAGCTGATTTTGCATTTGATACCTTTTCTTTTGCATTTCATACCATTGATTCTTCACATTGTTACACCACTGTCTATTTTAACAGTGTCTTGATCTACGCTAAACCGTATTTGAACGACTTGGTTTCTCTGTTCTGTAAAATACAGATAGATTCACTTTCCTAATAAATCCACCTATCCATCCAGTTGTCCTATTAACCATGCTGCAGGCATAGTATGCTGTCTGTGGTATCCTGTTTATGCATACCTACCAAAACCTGCGTTTATGAAGAAAATCTTTACACAACAGATTGCACTATTTCTATGCCTTACCGGCTTTTTTTGTTTGGGTATCAAAACCCTGGAAGCCATGCCTCTTTACCGGTCTGATGCCGGTGAAATAGCCGCCCGGAAAGCAAGTCCGGTGATACGGACCTCCCCGTTTTTCATAAACCAATCATTCACAGAACCTGATTCTGTTGCTATTTTTCAGCAATGTCTGAACCTGTCTGGTCTGCAGGCGTTTCTGGAGAAGAATGCAGACGGCACTTATAAACAGATAAATGTTTTAATACATTCCATTCCATTTCCCGCAGATGGTTCTGTAACACATCATGGTACTGCTATCCGGCAGGTTACCAAGTCAGAGGTAAAAAGTGATCCTGCCATTTCCTATTTCTATTTCCATGAGTTCAAAATTGATGGCGACAACGCTTATGTAGACTATGCATACAACTACGATCAGTCTGCACCCAGCCCCAAAATACAGTTGATTCACCTGGATTTAAGAAAGACCGGAGCCGACTGGACGATTATTAATACTAAAATGGAGGGAAGATAATTATGAAAAATATGCTGCAAACAACCGCGAAACTTTCGGCCAAACTTCTTCTGGTAGTTGGTTTTATCTTCTTTTTTCAAAGCAGTGTTAGCTCTCAGGCGGTACTGAATAATAGCAAACTGAGGTTTGGAACAGGAACCGAAGCTTCTGTGAATAATACGGGTAACCTGCAACAGCCGTTTTATTATAACGGAGTACTCTCTTTATGGAGAAAACTGACGTTTTCTTCCTATTCATTAGACAATGCTTTTGCCATTGGCGGGGTTAAGACGAACGAATGGAACCTGAATGGTACCATGGTGCAGAATCCCGTCTTATCCAATCAAACGATTGACCTGTCTGGTTATGTAGCTACCGGTGTAGGTACCGGATATGGAACCATAGTGTCAACCGGCACCACCGTTATAGGTGGGCTGGCGGTGGAGATCAGAAATACCTATACCCTTCCGCAGAACAATGCTTATATCACTGTAACTACCCGGTTAAGAAATATCAGTTCTGCTCTGATGGAGAATGTACGTATCTGGATTGGTACCAGAGATGACTGGGTGGGAGATACAGATGGCCCAAGAAAGCAGAAAGGGAATCTGGTGAATGGTGCTTTTGCCCAGGTGTCTAGTTCAGCCACCAGAGCGGCGGCTATTCAGATCACATCCGGATCAGAAGGAGTACTGTTTTATACCAATTCTACCAGAGGCAATACGGTTGTGAATAGTTGCTGCAGTTTCACGAATGTAACCAATCAGGATCCTTCAACCAGTTCGGTAGATATCAGCAATGACGGATCTTATGCTTTTTATGTAAGGATGAATGACCTGGCTGTTGGTGATGTAGATGAATTTACCTGGTATTATGCAGCAGGAGAACTGGCCAATCTGAATACCATTATCAATCAGGTAGCAGTTGCCGGTGCGGTAAGTAATATTACCTATACTTCTGCCACCCTTACTGCCAAAACGCCGGTAGCATCTACCGGTTACTGGATGGTTGTTCCGAGTGGATCTGCCACACCTAGTCCTGCACAAATAAAAACCGGTACCAATTACGGAGCGGTAACCGTTGTTTCTAGTGGATCCGGTGCTATGGCAGCCAATGTGGATGCTACTTTTAATCTTTCAGGATTATCTGCTAATACCCAATACATTGTTCATTTTGTATCACAGGCCGCAGATCTTTCCTATTCTTCCATACTATCGGTGCCGTTTACTACGCAGGCCTATACGGTTCCTACGGTTTCTACTTCAGCTGTTTCATCTGTTACAACAGTAACGGCTGCATCGGGTGGAAATGTGACGAATTCCGGTGGACAAAATATTACAGCCCGTGGTGTGTGCTGGAATACCTCTGCGTCTCCGACCATTGCCAACAGTAAAACGGTGGATGGTTCCGGAACAGGTGTCTTTTCAAGTTCACTCAGCGGTTTATTACCCAGTACTACTTATTATCTGCGCGCCTATGCTACTAATGCTACGGGTACTTCTTATGGTAATGAAATTGTCTTTACAACAGCATCACAAATCCCGGCAGGTGCTTTGGATTTTGGTGGTGTAGATGACTATGTAAATCTTGGGGCACTGCTGGCTTCCAATGCTTCTTATACCAGAGAAGCATGGGTTTTTAACGGCAATCCCGGTTCCCCCAATAATAATATTTTCTCAACCTTTAACGATCCGGTTTATATCCCTGGCGGTTATCTGAATGTAACGCAGGGAAATAGCAGTGGTGTAGTTGATCCGGATCCATTCCCGGTAAGCACATGGACACATGTGGCAGTAACCTATGATAAACCAACCACTACCTTAAAACTGTATGTGAATGGGGTACTGAAAGCAACCAATACCAATGCTCCCGCCTTTACAGGAGGTACTCTTTTCTTAGGAAAACACCCAACCGGCGGAGGTACTTCTTCTGTAGGTATGGATGAAGTACGTTTCTGGAACCGTGCTTTGTGCAGGGAGGAGATCCTGAATAATATGAATGCAGCGATAAGCGGTCCGCAAAGCGGACTGGTTGCCCTGTATAATTTTAATCAGGGTTTTGTGAATGCGAATAATGCTGGTGTAACTACTTTAACAGATGCCAGTGGTAATGGAAATAACGGAACACTGGTTGGCTTTACCCTTAGCGGTACCAGCTCAAACTGGATTGCCGGAACAGTAACCGGAACAGCGGCTCCTTTTGTGGCACCTGTTGCGCCTATTACCGGAACAACCACTCTGTGCGTAGGTGCTACCAGTACCCTTACCAACAGTAATACGGGTGGTGTCTGGACAAGCGGCAACCCATCTGTTGCAGGAATCAGTGCAGCAGGTGTGGTAACAGCTGTTGCTCCAGGTACTTCTACCATAACTTATACGAATAGCTGTGGTGGCGTTTCAACCACTACGATAACTGTAAATGCATTACCCACTGTAACAATATCCGCGAATGGCCCAAGCAGTTTCTGTGGTGGTGGCAACGTAGTGTTAACTGCCTCTGCCGGCAGCAGTTATTTGTGGAGTAATAATGCAACTACACAAAGTATCACAGTAAGCAATAGTGGCTCTTATACAGTTACTGTTTCTAACGGAACCTGTTCTGCTACTTCTGCGCCTACCGTGGTTACTGTTTCAGCAAATCCTAACTTGTATTCAATAACCGGCGGCGGTATTTACTGCTCGGGTAGTGCCGGAATGCCGGTTGGGTTAAGCTCATCACAACTCAATGTTACTTACCAGTTATTGGTAAACGGATCTGCCACAGGAAGTCCGGTAGCCGGTACGGGTTCTGCCATCAGTTTTGGCAACCAGACAGCAGCGGGTACGTATACCGTATCAGCCACAGTTACTGCCGGTGGATGTACATCGGCTATGACGGGTAGTGTGGCTATCGCCATCAGTCCTTTACCTACGGTGAATACAATCGCCGACCAGGCAGTATGTGCTACCACTAATACAGCTGCCATCAATTTTACCGGAGCGGTTCCGGGTACCGTATATCAATGGACTAATTCCAGTCCTTCCATAGGTATTGCAGCCACGGGTACCGGTAATATTGCTTCTTTTGCAGCTATCAATGCTACCAATGCGCCTGTAACGGCCAACTTCACCGTAACGCCTTCTACCGGCGGCGGTGGGAATGCTTATATACCAAGTATTAGTCTGAACAATGTATCAGTCATTAAACTTTCTGACAATACCATAACAGCTACCATTCCGGTAGGAACCAGCCCTTATGGTGTTGCCGTTAGCCCAGATGGAAGTAAAGTGTATGTGGCAAACAGATCATCATCGAATGTATCTGTGATTTCTACCGCTTCTAACACGGTTACGGCCACTATTACAGCCGGATCAGTAGCGACTGGTGTAGCAGTAAGTGCTGATGGAAGCAAATTATATGTTTCTAATGAAGGAGCGTCTAATGTAATGGTGTTTAATACGGCTACCAATACACTGCTGAATACCATTTCGGTTGGAAGTGGTCCAAGATCAATTTTATTAAGTGCAGACGGCACGAAACTATACACATTCAATTATAGTGCTGGTTCTATATCTGTTATTTCAGTTGCTACCAATACTGTGATAGCTACCATTACAGTAGGTTCCTTTCCAAATGGGGGTGCACTCAGTGCTGATGGGGCCAGACTGGTGGTTGTTAATTATAGTTCGAACACACTTTCGGTAATTAATACCTCTACCAATACGATTGTATCAACCATCTCAACGCCTGTTAATTCCGGCGTATGGCATGCACGATTTACGCCGGATGGTTCTAAATTATATGTAACTGGCAGATCAATTGGCCAGGTGTATGTTTACGATGCAGTAACCTATGCGTTGCTGACTACTATCAACGGGGTATCTGGCCCTACCGGTATTGATTTTAGTGCCGATGGTAGTATGGCATATATTCCAAGCCTTAGTGCGACTGCCTATGTGATTAATACATCCTCTAATTCTATAGTAACAACGATTAATGCCTCATCGGCCAATTACTATGGAATTGGCAACTTTATTCAGCAAGGTTCGGGTGCAGCCTGTACAGGTGCATCAACCAGTTTCTCTATTGTTGTTAATCCAAAACCAACTGCCACCATAACGGCTGGTGGTTCCACTACTTTCTGTAGTGGTGGTTCTGTAACACTGACGGCTTCTGCGGGTACCAGCTACCTGTGGAGTACCGGTGCCACTTCACAGTCAATTACGGTGAGCTCATCCGGTTCATATACGGTTAAAGTAACCAATGCATCGGGTTGCGAAACAACTTCTGCTGCTACGGTGGTAACTGTTCAGTCTTTACCAACCGTAACCATTGCAGCTGCGGGCGGTACCTCAGTTTGTCCCGGCAATACGGTAACCTTAAATGCCACTACAACGGCAGGTACAGGTTCTATCAGCAATTACCAGTGGTACAAAGACGGAACTATTATTAATGGTGCTAACGGTAGCACTTATGCAGCACCTGTTACGGGTGTGTATAGTGTAACTGTATTCAATACGGCTAACTGTTCTGCATCCTCAAATACCATTGCCATTTCGGTGGCTGATATCACACCTCCTGTATTTACAGGACAGCCACAGATTATAACAGCAGTAAATACAGATGGAAGTATTACTGCTACATCAGCGCAGGGAGCGATTGTCAACTATTCACTGCCTGCTGCTGCTGATAATTGCTCCGGATCGAATGTATCTGTTGTTGCTACACCGGCCAGCGGATCTGTTTTCCCGCTGGGAAGCACTGAAGTAACTTATATTGCTACTGATGCAGCCGGATTAACTGCAACCGGAACATTTACGATTACTGTTAGCGGTGCATTACCGGTGATTAGCTGTCCTGCCAATATAGTGGTGAACAGTGCAGCAGGTCAATGTGGGGCAAATGTCAATTTTGCAGCAACAGAAACTGCAGGTATCCCGGCTTCAGCGATCACCTATTCAATACAACCCGGCAGTTTCTTTGCAGTGGGTACGCATACCGTTACGGCAACAGCCACCAATGCAGTAGGATCTTCTGTCTGTACTTTCACGATTACCGTAGCAGACAATATTTATCCAGTATTAACGGGTGTTCCTGCTAATGTTACCGTACCATGTAATGCAGTACCTGCAGTAGCCAATGTAACTGCTACAGACAATTGCAGTACTTCAGCTCCTGTATTTACAGAAGTAAGAACTGCAGGTGATTGCCCTAATAATTATATATTAACCAGGACCTGGTCAA
>DASWXD010000018.1:0-9242 GCA_036405675.1 Sediminibacterium sp. | reverse complement strand
AAATACTCTTGCGCAAGGGCAATCTTTAGGGCAGGTTCGTACACATGTTCACGACCTTTTTGCTTTTGGGGAACCTTCATAATTAATCAAGTTTACATATTTAGTTCGAAATATGTAAAGTGATTTCAGGAAGAGACACTGGAAAAGCTGTACAGGAGAGGAGCCGCTATTTCCGTTTCAGCGGGTACCATTGAAAGAAAGTGGCCGAGCGCCAGAGCCATTCAAACGGGCCATACCGGAAGCTTTTCAGCCACCATTTGCACAGAACCACCTGTACCACAAAGAAAGCCAGGGCAATCAGCCAGTTGAGCCAGGGGGTGGTTTGGCCTACGAGGCCCAGTCCTACACCGTAATACAGCCCCAATCCCAGCAGGGTTTGGGTGAGATAACAGCTGAGGGCCATTTTACCCACCGAAGCCAGCGGATAGAGTCTTTTCTGCCATTTGGGTCTGTACAACAGCAAACTGATGCCGGATACATACAAACAAACCAGCGAAGCACTCAGGGTATCGTAAAAGATGCTGAAAATGAAGCCCATCACCGGGTTCTGCTCCCAACCCAGTTTCAGGAAAGTATTGGCGGCAATCAGGCTCAGTCCTGCCAGTAAACAGCCCAAACCCAGCCAGCTGCTGGTTCGGAGGATTTTTTTAAATACCGGCCGGGAGCTATCCGGGGTTTCAAACCAGTTTTTACGCCCGGTGTACATACCGAGCAGGAAAAAACCAAATGTGACAAATATGCGGCCGCTATCCAGCTGAAACTTGAATTTATCAGGGAAGTTGATCAGGTTGGCCTTAAATAAGGGCCACCAATAAGGCTGTTGCATTAAGGTGAAATAGGCTTTGCCTACAGCTTCAAAATCGGGTGGGGTACCATTGCCCGGCGGGGGAGGTGTGGGTGCAGTTGAGAGGAATTTCACCACTTCGATCAGTTTGCCGGGTACGTTCAGGGCAAACAGAATACCCAACACCAGGATGATCCGGTTATTCCATTTACGCATGGGTAACAGAAGAAAACCCAGCGGCGCATAAATGGAGAGGATATCGCCGCGCCAGAATGCATGGTGAACCACACCGATCAGTCCCAGCAGGGTAATGCGCCAGGCATAGCGTAATACAAAATTGTCGTTTCGTTTTTCCATGCTTTGCATCTGCAGGTAAAAACTCAGTCCGAAGAGAAAAGAGAAAAAAGCAAAGAACTTACCGGAAATGAAAATGTCATTGACCACAGGCATTACCTGCGAGCCAATGTCTTTGTATTTGTTGAAGAGCTCACCGGGTAAGGGGCCGGCGCTGTACCAGAAGATCATATGCGCCAGCAGAATGCCGAATAAGGCAAATCCACGAAGCACATCAACGGTGATGATGCGTGGGGTAGCAATAGGTGTTTGCATGCAGGTTTTGGTTTTGTTCAGTACGTAAGTAGCGGAAAAAAGTTACAGTTCTGCGGTAAAAAAGGATGAACAGCTGTATAGGTGGTTGAATAGCAGTGAGTCACATGAATATGTGATAAAAAACCTTCAGTACTCACTGTTTAAACCATTCTTCATCAGTAAGGTCAGAGTGATTGCTTATCTTTTCATCCCTAAATCCCCGCTGCTATGAACCGCAAATCCTTTCTGTCTGCTTCCGCTGTATTATCTGCAGCGGCCATTTTACCCAACAATTCCGTACTTGCACAGAACTACCAGGAAAACGGGTTGGATAAACTGACCAATGAAAAAGGAGAGTTTCAACTGCTTAACCTGCCTTATAATAGAAATTTCCTGGAGCCGTATATGGATGAGGAAACGGTGTACCTGCACCATACCTTTCACCATGGCGGTGCGGTAAAGGGTGCCAATAAAGATTTACAGATGATCCGCAAAGCCATGGATGAAGGCAATCTGGAAACGGTGGATTACTGGACACGGAAACTGAGCTATCATTTCTCCTCCCATGTGTTGCATACCATTTTCTGGACGAACCTGACCAATAAAAAAACAGAACCCTCTGGAAAACTGTTGAAAAGAATAGAGACCGATTTTGGCAGTTATGAAAAACTGAAAACCTATCTCTCCAAAACTTCCAAAGATGTGGATGGAAATGGATGGGGTATACTGGGATACCAGCCTTATGCAGATAAGTTAACCATCCTGCAATGTGAGAACCATGAAAAGCTGACCCAATGGGGGGTGATTCCTTTATTAGTGATAGATGTATGGGAACATGCTTACTATCTCAAATACAAGAACAAACGGAATGATTTTGTAGATACCATGCTGAATATCCTCAACTGGGATAATGTGGCCGAACGGTTACAGGTGGCTGAAAAATTAGGCTGATCCGAAAATATGTAATATTAACATAAAAAACTGACTGTTTATTGGATAGTTCGCAGAGAAGTTCTCGTAAAAATCTACAAGTATGATCAGGTTATTTTGATAGCTAAATTATAATACGTATATTTGAAATAAACACACGTGTATGACTACTAAGCTTACATTGACAGTTGAAAAAGAGGTTATCGAGCGGGCTAAGTCTTATGCTAAAAATTCCGGCCGAAGCCTTTCAGAATTGATTGAACAGTACCTCGACAACATCACGCAGGACAATAGCAACCAGCCCATTTCTCCTAAATTAAAAAAACTGATAGGGTCCGTAAAATTGCCTAAAGGATTTGACGAGAAAAAAGAACTGCAATCTTATCTGGAGAAAAAACATCTATGAAAAGAATTTTCCTTGATACCAATATCCTGGTAGATCTGATAGCCGACCGGAAGCCATTCAGTAAATATGCAGTCACGATTTTCAATGCTGCGGAAAGTAAAAAAATCAAACTGTTCACTTCCTCGCATACCATTGCCACCACCTACTATTTATTGAAGAAATATGTTGATGAGAAGGGGCTGAGACAAATCCTGTTAGGCCTGTTCGACTATATAACCATCATTCCGGTAGACGAAGAAGTGTTATTGAAAGGATTGCGCTCAAATCAAAAAGATTTCGAGGATTCTATCCAGATTTATTGTGCAACCAGTGTTGAAAAGATGGATTGTATAGTAACCCGGAACCTAAAAGATTTTAAAGGAAGCGAAATACCTGTTTTGGCGCCGGATGAATTATGTTCAAAATTGTAGTTATCATCCAGTAAAAAAAAGTTTAAGCAAAGCAATTCTGACCATTGCCAACTCATCCCACCAAACCCACCTGTATATCCACATCCGGATTGGCCATGAGGAAATCGGCCATTTCTTCGTTCATCTGAAAACCGCGGTCAAAAGAACTAAGGGTTACTTTCAGGTTGTCTTTGGGTTCAAAGAGATTGAATTTTAAAGATGATTTACCGGGATGATTGCGTACGTTCTTATCCACAAAACTCACAAAATCTGCCGTTACCGATGCCGGGTGCATATTGATTTCGATACTGCGTGTCAGGTTCTGCTTCACGGTTTCGAGCAAAGACATCACATTGATCTTGAATTCGAAATTATTGGGTTGGTTGTAGCGGTTACGGAAAAAACCGGTAAGCAGAATATTCTGTCCCTTTTCGAGATAATTCTGGAACTTGATATAATCCTCACTCCACAATACAAACTCTGTTTTACCCGTAAAATCCTCTATCACAAAAGAACCGAAGTTTTTACCGGTTTTGGTAACGCGGTGCTGTACGTCGATCACCAGACCCGCCACCCGCAAACTCTTGCCCAGGCCCGACTGCGCACTCAGCGAATCCTTGATCTCATTAAAATCGTTGATCTTGGTAATGCCGTAATATTTCAGTTCAAATTTAAAATGATCCAGCGGGTGTCCGCTCATGAACATGCCGGTTACGTCTTTTTCATGATCCAGCAGTTCGGTTAAGGTCCAGGGTTCGCACTGGGGAATTTTGGGCACCTGTACTTTCATGGCATCCGACAGATCGCCGAACAGGGTATTGGCAGTGCCGGTTACACTTTGCTGTGCCTGTCCGTAAGCAATAATGCGTTCCAGACCGCTTTGCCTTTCGTTCTCCGGTGTATAGAAATACTGTGCACGATGATAAGCTGTAAAACAATCAAAAGCACCGGAATAAGCCAGGCTCTCTAATGATTTCTTGTTTACGTTTTTCTGTAATACCCGTTTGATAAAATCAAAAATATCTTTGTATTCGCCATTTTTTTCACGCTCGGCAATAATGGTATCTACGGCTGCATCGCCCACGCCTTTCAGTCCACCCAAACCAAAACGGATCTCGCCCCGCTGGTTTACCGCAAAACCTTTCAGCGATTCATTGATATCCGGCCCCAGTACTTTAATGCCCATGCGTTTACACTCTTCCATAAAGAAGGTGATCTTCTCAATGGCACCGGCATGGTTCAGCACAGCCGACATATACTCGCCCGGATAATGTGCTTTCAGATAAGCCGTCTGATACGCCACAAATGCATAACAGGTAGAGTGCGATTTGTTGAACGCGTATTGCGCAAAGGCTTCCCAGTCGGTCCAGATCTTTTCCAGTTTATCGGCAGCATGTCCTTTGGCCGTGGCACCGCTGATGAACTGGGCCTTCATTTTATCCAGTACCGATTTCTGCTTTTTACCCATGGCTTTCCGCAATACATCCGCATCGCCCTTGGTAAATCCGCCGATACTCTGGCTCAGCAGCATCACCTGCTCCTGGTATACCGTGATACCGTAGGTATCTTCCAGGTATTCCTTCATATCCTCCAGATCGTAACTGATGGCTTCGCGACCATGTTTACGGTCGATGAATTTGGGGATATAGGCAATCGGGCCTGGACGGTACAAGGCGTTCATCGCAATCAGGTCATCAAACTTATCCGGTTTCAGCTCGCGCAGGTATTTCTGCATACCCACACTTTCAAACTGGAACGTGGCATTGGTTTCGCCCTTCTGGTATAACTGAAACGTTTTTTCATCGTCCAGTGCAATCGTGTCCAGGTCTATCTCCACACCATGGTTCTGTTTGATCAGCTCCAGTGCAGTCTTTAAAATGGAAAGGGTTTTCAGCCCCAGAAAGTCCATCTTGATAACACCGGCATCTTCGATCACACTTCCCTCGATCTGTGTTACCCAGAGATCGGAGTCTTTGGAAACCGCCACCGGCAACAGGTCTGTCAGGTCTTTGGGGGCGATGATGATACCCGCTGCGTGAATGCCGGTATTACGCACCGATCCTTCCAGTCTTTCCGCTTCGTGCAACACCTGTGCGCGGATATCGTTGCCGTTATAGATCTCACGGATCTTTTTTACATTGTCAATATCTTCCTGCTGGTAAGCTTCTTTTTCTTCGAGTGATTTTTCGCCTTCTTTAATGGTCAGTGGGGCATGTAATACCCGGCGCAGTTCTGTACCCGGTTTATCGGGCACCAGTTTGGCCAGCATATTACTTTCGGCCAGTGGCAGATCCAGTACACGGGCCACATCTTTGATACTCATTTTGGCGGCCATCGTACCATAGGTAATGATCTGCGCCACCTGGTTTTTGCCGTATTTATCAACTACATAATCGATCACTTTCTGACGGCCCTCATCATCGAAGTCCGTATCAATATCGGGCATGCTCTTACGATCCGGATTAAGGAAACGCTCAAACAGTAAATTGTATTTAATAGGGTCGATATTGGTGATGCCGATACAATACGCCACCACACTTCCCGCGGCCGATCCACGTCCCGGGCCCACAAACACACCCATATCTCTTCCGGCTTTGATAAAATCGCTTACGATGAGGAAGTACCCCGCAAAACCCATGGTTTTGATGGTGAACAGTTCAAAATCGATCCGCTCCTGTATCGCAGGCGTAAGGTCATTGTACCGCATTTTAGCACCCTCGCGGGTGAGGTGTTGCAGAAACTCCCACTGGTTCAGGTTGGCATCTGCATGCACCTGGAACTCTTTGGGAATGGGGAAAGCGGGGAGCAGGATATCTTTTTTCAGGTTCAGGATCTCCACCTTATCTACAACCGCCTGCGTATTTTCGAGCGATTCAGGAATATCACTGAACAGCTTCGACATCTCTTCGGTAGTCTTGAAATAAAACTGGTCGTTCGGGAATTTGAAACGACGATTCTTTATTTGCACTTCATCATTCACAAAATCGTCAAAACCCGGTGTACTCTGTTTTTCGCCGGTATTGATGCAGAGCAGGATATCGTGCGCATTGGAATCGTCGCGGTCTACGTAGTGACTATCATTGGTAGCAATCACCGGCACTTTGTATTTCTTCGAGAACCGGATCAAGGTATCATTGATCAGTTCCTGTTCTTTGATATTATGGCGCTGCAGTTCAATATAATAATCCTCGCCAAACATATCCAGCCACCATTTGAATTCCTTTTCAGCAGCCGCTTCACCATCGTGTAAAATGGTTTGGGGCACGTAGGCACCAATACAGCAGGTGGTGGCAATCAGTCCTTCGTGGTATTTCTCGATCAGTTCCTTATCAATCCGCGGGTATTTACTATACATCCCTTCAATAAAACCCAGCGATGTTAGTTTTACGAGATTTTGGTAACCGATCTTGTTTTTGGCCAGTAATACCTGGTGATAACGTTCGTCTTTGAGTTCTTTGGTAAAGGTTTTGATATGCCGGTCTTTCACCACATAAAACTCGCAGCCCACAATGGGTTTTACCGTTGGCTCAAGAATGTCTTTCCCATTGGCATCTTTCCCCACCACTTTGGTATTCTTCCATGCCTGGCTCACAAAATTGAAGGCCCCGAACATATTACCGTGATCAGTGATGGCCAATGCGGGCATCCCATCTTTCATTGCTTTTTTATACAGGTTATCGATCGGAGCGGCACCATCGAGTAACGAATATTGGGTATGAACGTGCAGGTGAGAGAATTGGGGCATGGGGGAGGCTGGAGTTAGGAATTAATAGTTAATAGTTAACAGTTAGTAGTTAATAATTGGTAGCTGAAAGTCTGGGGTTGTTAGGGATACCTGACAGAGAGCAAATATCGTTCATAAGATGGCTGGAAGGAAGGGCGATTTTTCCACAAATGAAGGATCAGGAATTGGCGGGTTAGCCGGTTTACTTATCCACATCTGCGGAATGCGGTAAAGAAAATGCAAAAGTTATTCCCCCTTTTCCATTTTACGGCTGGGGCAATTAACTTGCGGATGTGAGTTATCTGAAAAAAATACAGCATATATGCTTGCCTTTACTGGCTATCCTGATTTTATCGGGCTGTAGCTCGGTGCGTAAGATCAGTACCAAAGACAGTGCATCCAGTGCCACTGCTCCCAAAAAGATTAAATCAACTGCCAAAAGGGAGTTCATTAACGGGATAGAAGTAACGCCGGGGTACCTGGTTACTTCCTCCCAGAAAACGGGAACGGGTAGTACGAAGAAAGGAGAGATGGGTAAAGACCAAACGGTAACCTATGGCAAAGCAGATAACCGGCTGATGTCGTTCGGTATCGAGAATGCCAATATGCTGCAACTGAAATATGCCATTGCCACCGATGCTTCTGTAGAAAAACTCACCAATATTCCTTTGCTCGAAGTGATTGATAAATGGTGGGGCACCAAATACTGTATGGGCGGCAGCACCGATAACTGTATTGATTGTTCCGCGTTTACCCAGGTCATTATGCGCGATGTGTACCAGTTATCTCTACCCAGAACCTCGCAGGAACAATACAATTTTGCCGAAAAAATAGAACTGGAAGACCTTCGCGAGGGCGACCTCGTTTTCTTCAACACCAGCGGCAGGGATATTTCGCATGTGGGTGTTTACCTCCTCAACAACAAATTCGTACACGCAGCCACCAGTGGCGGGGTGATGATCAGTGATCTGAATGAAAAGTACTGGCAGCCGAGGTTTCGGGGTGCAGGAAGAGTGACGAAGTAATTAGTAATTAACAATTAGCAATTAAAAATTCAAAATCGAGAGGCTTCTCTGTGTTTTCTGTTGCTCTGTGTTGAAAAAAATCCTTGAAAGCACATTCAAGCTGCTATTTTTAACACAGAGAAATAGCGTAACTAATTTTTAATTGCTAATTGTTAATTTTTAATTGATTAATGACGTCTATTTATTTCGAAAACGGTTTACTCGTTTAAGGAATACTGCAAAAAGCTGTCCCGCATCGGGGGTTAGTTGGAAGTAGAAGATGCCGCCGATCATGATGCCGGAGAAACTGATACCGCGCAGGATCAGGCCGGGCCAGCCGTGGATATCCTTCATCAGGAAATAACAGAAACCATAAGCAGCTGCCGCTAACAGGAAGGAATACAGGGTTTTGATAGTAAAGGGCTGCATTTTGAATTTTCTGCGCAGGAATTCGAAGCGGATAAAATTATATACGGTGTAAGCCGTTAATTCCGCAAAAGCGGAACCGATAATACCATAGTTTTTGATCAGAAAATAGGTAAGGGGTAAACGGAATGCGAGTAAGATCACACCACTGTAAAAATCAAAGCGCCAGAAAGTAGAGGTATTGATGACCATGGCATTCAACCCCGTTCCGGCATCAATGATGCGCACCATACCCAGTATGAACAGTACCCCCAATCCATCCGAATAATCTTTCTGGATATTGAGTACCTGCATCCCATCCACCACATTCAGCCAGATATTACCGAAGATGAATAACGACATCAGCAACAGGTTGATACAGGAGCGCTGGTAAATGCGGTAAATCTCTTTGTAGTCTTTGTCTTTCCAGGCGCGGGAGAGAATGCCTGCCGAAATAGACTGGATACTGCGTTGCGGCACCTGTATCAGGTTAGCCGCATATTGCGCAAACACGAAAATGCCCGTGGCCGTGAGTCCTTTTAAACTGGCGATGATGAGGCTATCGATGGTAGCTGCAACGGCTGCAATAAAAGTGCCGCCAAAGATCAACGCCTGCATACCTACAATCTTTTTCCAGAATTTACGCGTTACCCGGCTGATGGAAAACGTAAGGTATAAATGTCCTGTGCGGTAGAGATAGACCAGTAATACCAGAAACACAACGAGGTATTGAAAAGCAAACAGGTAAACAAAATACTGAAAGGAGATCAGCTTGAAATAGAAAAGCAGTATAAGTACACTGGTTAAAATACGCAGGCCCGTTTCTTTCAGAAAATTAGAGATCACTGATTTATGTACCGCCCAGCAGAAACTTTCGATCACCGAAAAGAATAGCATGCCCATGGCAAAGGGGAAGAGCCAGAAATAATAATCCACCACCAGTTGCGAATTCTCAGAGAATTTGCGGATGAACAAGGGTTGAAAATACCAGCCACCCCATAAAACCAACAGG